>NZ_WUUD01000033.1:203146-263774 GCF_009831705.1 Pseudomonas sp. PICF6
GTCGCGAGCAGGCTCGCTCTCACAAGGGATGGGTGGTAGACAACAATGCTGCGACCGACCGCAAGTCCATGTGAGAGCGAGCCTGCGCGCGATTGGCGACGCCGCCGATCTCATGCACTGGCAATATCGTCCTGGAACTGATCCTTGACGTACTTGATCTCGGTCCGGCCGTGCGGCGCCGGCAGGCCATCTTCCCCAAGATTGACGAAGACCATCTTCTCCACGGTGAGGATGCTTTTACGGGTGATCTTGTTGCGCACTTCGCAGGTCAGGGTGATCGAGGTGCGGCCGAATTCGGTGGCGGTGATGCCCAGTTCGATGATGTCGCCCTGGCGCGAAGCGCTGACGAAGTTGATTTCGGAGATGTATTTGGTAACCACACGCTGGTTGCCGAGCTGGACAATGGCATAGATCGCCGCTTCCTCGTCGATCCAGCGCAACAGACTGCCGCCAAACAGCGTGCCGTTGGGGTTGAGGTCTTCGGGCTTGACCCACTTGCGGGTGTGGAAATTCATGTTCACTCCTGAGCGTCTGGCCGATGGATGCCTGCATCATGGCAGACCGGGCAGCGTGGCTCTATGTCGGGGTCCCAATAACGATCATCGGCAATTTTGATTTGCCGACAGAAACCCTTTGGAAGATCCGATTAGCCCGTTATAATCGCCACCGCTTTACCTCGGTCCTCGCTTTGGACCGTTCCCGCCACCTGTCCGAGGGGCGCTGCAGCAGGTTCGACCTGTCAGGCTCGGATGGGGCGTTGTTTGTACGGGGCTCCCCGCACGGACACTAAACGCACAACGGCGCCCATTCGCATACATTACGAATGGAGGCTCTTCATGAGCGCTGTTATCACGCCTGCAGATTTTACCGATTACAAAGTCGCTGACATGTCCCTGGCTGCCTGGGGTCGTCGCGAAATCATCATCGCCGAATCCGAAATGCCAGCCCTGATGGGTCTGCGTCGCAAATACGCCGGCGAGCAACCGCTCAAGGGCGCGAAGATCCTCGGCTGCATCCACATGACCATTCAGACCGCCGTGCTGATCGAAACCCTGGTTGCCCTGGGTGCGGAAGTGCGCTGGTCGTCCTGCAACATCTTCTCGACCCAGGACCAGGCCGCTGCCGCCATTGCCGCTGCCGGTATCCCGGTATTTGCCTGGAAGGGCGAGACCGAAGAGGAATACGAATGGTGCCTGGAGCAGACCATCCTCAAGGATGGCCAGCCATGGGCCACCAACATGATTCTTGACGACGGCGGCGACCTGACCGAACTGCTGCACAAGAAATACCCAGCCGTACTGGACAACGTCCACGGCGTGACCGAAGAGACCACCACCGGCGTACACCGCCTGCTGGACATGCTGGCCAAGGGCGAACTGAAAATCCCGGCCATCAACGTCAACGACTCGGTGACCAAGAGCAAGAACGACAACAAGTACGGCTGCCGTCACAGCCTCAACGACGCCATCAAGCGCGGTACCGACCACCTGCTGTCGGGCAAGCAGGCGCTGGTGATCGGCTACGGTGACGTGGGCAAGGGCTCGGCTCAGTCCCTGCGCCAGGAAGGCATGATCGTCAAAGTGTCCGAAGTTGACCCGATCTGCGCCATGCAGGCCTGCATGGACGGCTTCGAGCTGGTTTCGCCGTTCATCGACGGTAACAACGATGGCACCGAAGCAAGCATCGACAAAGCGCTGCTGGGCAAGATCGACTTGATCGTGACCACCACCGGTAACGTCAATGTCTGCGACGCGAACATGCTCAAAGCCCTGAAAAAGCGCGCCGTGGTCTGCAACATCGGCCACTTCGACAATGAAATCGACACCGCTTTCATGCGCAAGAACTGGGCATGGGAAGAAGTGAAGCCACAGGTCCACAAGGTGCATCGCACCGGCGCCGGCAGCTTTGACCCACAGAACGATGACTACCTGATCCTGCTGGCCGAAGGCCGCCTGGTGAACCTGGGCAACGCCACCGGCCACCCAAGCCGCATCATGGACGGCTCGTTTGCCAACCAGGTCCTGGCGCAGATTTTCCTGTTCGGCCAGAAATACGCCGACCTGTCGCCAGCCCAGAAAGCCGAGCGCCTGACCGTGGAAGTGCTGCCCAAGAAACTCGACGAAGAAGTGGCCCTGGAAATGGTCCGCGGTTTCGGCGGCGTGGTCACCAAACTGACCAAGCAACAGGCTGACTACATCGGCGTGACCGTCGAAGGCCCGTTCAAGCCGCACGCCTACCGGTACTGATCGGCGCTGCCTCCTTGGTGGAGCGGACCTGTGGGAGCGAGCCTGCTCGCGATGCAGGCACCTCGATCTGACTGTCAGACCGAGGTGATGCCAATCGCGAGCAGGCTCGCTCCCACATGAGTCCGCTCCCGCAAGGGATATGCAAGCCTCACCGGCCTACGAGTTTCCAAGGATATGACCATGTCCCAAGACCGTCGCTACAGCTTCGAGTTCTTCCCGACGAAGACCGATGCTGGGCATGAAAAACTGATCGCCACTGCCCGTCAGTTGGCGAGCTACAACCCCGACTTCTTCTCCTGCACCTATGGCGCTGGCGGTTCGACCCGTGACCGCACGATCAACACCGTGTTGCAGCTCGAAAGTGAAGTCAAAATCCCCGCCGCCCCGCACCTGTCCTGCGTGGGTGACAGCAAAGCCGATCTGCGCAGCCTATTGAGCCAGTACAAGGCTGCCGGCATCACCCGTATCGTGGCCCTGCGCGGTGACCTGCCCTCGGGTATGGGCATGGCGAGCGGTGAACTGCGCCACGCCAACGACCTGGTTGAATTCATTCGTGAAGAAACCGGTGAGCACTTCCATATCGAAGTGGCGGCCTACCCAGAGATGCACCCCCAGGCACGCAATTTCGAAGACGACCTGCTCAACTTCGTACGCAAGGCCAACGCCGGCGCCAACAGCGCGATCACCCAGTACTTCTTCAACGCTGACAGCTACTTCTACTTTGTCGACCGCGTACGCAAGATGGGCGTCGACATTCCTGTCGTGCCGGGGATCATGCCGATCACCAACTACAGCAAACTCGCGCGTTTTTCCGACGCCTGCGGGGCAGAAATCCCACGCTGGATCCGCAAGCAGCTGGAAGCCTACGGCGACGACACATCCAGCATCCAAAGCTTCGGAGAGCAAGTCATCACACAAATGTGTGAACGTTTGTTACAGGGCGGGGCACCGGGGCTGCATTTCTATACCCTGAACCAGGCCGAGCCCAGCCTCGCAGTATGGAATAACCTCAAGCTGCCGCGTTAATGTCTTAATTGGGCGGTACAAAGAGGCCTTGGCGAAAACCCAAGGCCTTTTTTCTACCCGAAATATCTGGAGGGATGCAGTAGATGCCTATTGGTCAAAGGTTAACGACCCCACAACTCATTTATCTGGTCTACGGGGCCGAGACCTATCATCAAGAAGCCGTGTTCAGCATTGCCAGCGCCTTGGCCGGACTGCGCGAGAGCCCGGGTGAGGCATTGGACATCCAAGTATTTACCGACAATCCCATGCCCTACGCTGGACTCCCGGTGCGCGTACGCCACCTCGACAACGAAACCCGTCAGACCTGGATCGAGCCGCATGGCTATCACTTTCGCGCAAAGCATGTAGTCATGCAAAAGGTGCTTGAGGAAGTCGAGCTGGCACTGCTGATCGACACCGACACCTTCTTCCACTGCTCTCCTCTGGAGCTGTTTCGGCGCATTCAGCCCGGCACGTTGCTCTGCAACGCGGTAGATCTGAACTATGGCGCCAACAAGGATGCCGTACTTTACGTAACGCTGGCGCAAGCCCTGCAACGACGGCAACTGGCGGATGACAACATGCCGCAGTTGAACTCGGGCGTGATTGGTCTTCATTGGACCGACGCATCAGTTCTGGATCGCTCGATTGCCCTGATGGACGAGTTTTATCCCATGGCGAACGGAGCCTACACGCTGGAAGAGTTTTGCCTTTCGGTGGCGGCCTATCGTTCGGTACACGTGCGCGAATGTCCGGACCTGATTCACCATTACTGGAGCCGCAAACAGCTGTTCCGCGCCAAAACCAAGGCTTGGCTCGACAAACATCATGCCGCGCCCATGTGCCAATCGGCCCTGGATGAAACCCGACAAGTCACCGCGACGTTACCCCGACCGCCCACATTGCAACGTCTGGCTTATAAATTGATTACCGTGGCGTTACCCAGCCATAAACGGCAATTCATGCGCGAAATTCTCTACGGCTGCTACCGTCACACCAACCCGTTCGACCAGGCCTGCGCGCCGGTCTGGTGGGAAAAGGCCAGGGAGAACGTTGAAAATCGCCTGAAAGAGCCATTGAAAGACCATGAACTCAAACGATGGCTCAACCACCCACTGATTCGCTGGGTGCTGGGCGAGCGCCGCGAAGCCATCTATCGGCACCTAATGCAGGCAAAAGGCAATTAAGCCGCGGGCCAGAGGGCTCTAGCTATTTGATGAGCTCTCGTCGTAACCTCAGGCCATGCCCTTCATCACCCGGTTACTGACCACCTTTGTCCTCCTGTACCTGAGCATGGATGCCCGGGCCGAGAAGTTGCGCATTGTCACCGAACCCTGGGCGCCTTATGTCTACGAAGAGAACGGCCAGGTCCTGGGACTCGACTACGAAACCACCGCCATTGTGTTCAAGCGCCTGGGCATTGATGTGCAATGGCAACTGCTGCCGTGGAAACGTTGCCTGGCGATGCTTGAGCAGGGCCTGGCGGACGGTGCGCTGGACATTTTCCACAGCAACGAACGCGACGCCATGCTGCTTTACCCCAGCGAACCGCTCTCGGACGTGGAGTTCGTGATGTTCTACGCCAACGCCCGCCCCCATCCCTTTCGCACGCTCGATGACTTGGTCGGCCTGACCGTGGGCACCTCGCCCGGTTATCTGTACAGCCAGGCCTTCAGAGAATCGCCCCTGTTCAAACGTGAGACGGCACCCACCCATGAAGCCAACTTTGGCAAGTTGCAACTGGGCCGGATTGACCTGCTCATCACCGACCGCCGGGTGGGTCGGCACGTACTCAAGCAAATGCAACTGGGCGACCAGATCACCGAAAACCCCGTGGTTGTGAGCCGTCAAAGCCAATACCTGGCGGTGCGGCGCAACGCCGGGATGGATCTGCTGGTGCAGCGCTTCAGCGCCGAGCTCAAGCGCTTCAAGCGCGAACCGGCCTATGCCGAGCTGATCGCCCGCTATGGCGCCGTTCCGTCTGCCAGGACCAAACCGTCCAGCCCGGTGCAGCGTTGAAATAAACCGTTGAGCAGCAGGAAAGCGGCGCACGGCGTTTGCTCTGTTATACTCCGGCCTTCCCGCCAGGCTCACGCCCGGACGCCCGGTCTTGCAAAAGGCATCCCGACACCGCTACAGCGCAGCTTCCAGCCCGCGCGAGCCCTGTCCGGACCTGCCTTCCAGACTCGGCAGGACCGGACGGGATGACGTCTTTTTGTTGAACGTCATTCGCGCCCGGCAAGACTATCCCATTGGGCCAGGCCCTCACTAAAACAGGATTACTCATGTCCTTTGCTTCCCTCGGTCTCTCCGAGGCTTTAGTCCGCGCCATCGAGGCTGCCGGCTACACCCAGCCTACCCCGGTGCAACAGCGGGCCATCCCCGCCGTGTTGCAAGGTCGCGATCTGATGGTCGCGGCGCAGACAGGCACTGGTAAAACCGGTGGTTTTGCCCTCCCTATCCTGGAGCGGCTTTTCCCCAACGGTCACCCAGACAAATCCCAGCGTCACGGCCCGCGCCAACCGCGCGTCCTGGTCCTGACCCCTACCCGCGAACTGGCGGCCCAGGTACACGAGAGCTTCAAGATCTATGCTCGCGACCTGAAATTCGTCAGTGCCTGCATTTTCGGCGGCGTTGGCATGAACCCTCAGGTCCAGGCCATGGCCCGTGGCGTCGACGTGCTGGTGGCCTGTCCGGGTCGTTTGCTCGACCTGGCCGGCCAGGGCAGCGTCGATCTGTCCCACGTGGAAATCCTCGTGCTGGACGAAGCCGACCGCATGCTCGACATGGGCTTTGTCCATGACGTGAAGAAAGTGCTGGCCCGCCTGCCCGCCAAGCGTCAGAACCTGCTGTTCTCGGCGACGTTCTCCAAGGACATCACCGACCTGGCCGGCAAGCTGTTGCACAACCCGGAACGCATTGAAGTCACACCGCCAAACACCACGGTCGAGCGCATCGAACAACGTGTGTTCCGCCTGGCGGCCAGCCACAAGCGTGCCCTGTTGGCGCACCTGATTACCGCCGGCGCCTGGGAACAGGTCCTGGTGTTCACCCGCACCAAGCACGGCGCCAACCGTCTGGCCGAGTACCTGGACAAACATGGCCTGCCGGCCGTGGCGATCCACGGTAACAAGAGCCAGAACGCCCGCACCAAGGCCTTGGCCGACTTCAAGGCCGGCGAAGTGCGCATTCTGGTTGCCACCGACATCGCCGCTCGCGGTCTGGACATCGACCAGTTGCCCCACGTGGTCAACTTCGAGTTGCCGAACGTCGATGAAGACTACGTACACCGTATCGGTCGTACTGGCCGGGCCGGCCGTTCGGGCGAAGCGATCTCGCTGGTCGCGCCGGACGAAGAGAAACTGCTCAAAAGCATCGAGCGCATGACCAAGCAGAAAATCGCCGATGGCGACCTGATGGGCTTCGATGCCAGCACCATCGAGGCCGAGAAGCCTGAAGTGCGTGAACGTCCGGACGTGCGCAACCCACGCAATGCCCGTGGCCCTCGCGGTGACGGTCCAAATGGCGGCGGCGGTGGTGGCGGCGGCCGTAAAGACAAAGGCAAGGACAAGGGCAAGGAAAAATCGGCCAGCACCAGTCGCGGCGAACGCCCGGCTCGCGAGCACAAGCCTCGCGAAGGTACCCCGGCACGTGACGAGCAGCCTCGTCAGGAACCTGCCGTGCAAGCCCCTCGTGGTAACCAGCCGAAGATCATGCACAAGGAGTCGAAGATCGATCGATTCCCGACGCCTGAACAGCTGGATCAACTGCCAAGCCGTCCACGGGGCGAGAAGCCGGCACTGCTGACCCGCAATCGCTGAGTTTCTCCAAGCCGTAAAAATGCCCCTGATCTCGCGATCAGGGGCATTTTTTTTGAGTAACGCCAACTTCACCCCGTGGGAGCGAGCCTGCTCGCGATTGCGGTGGTTCAGCCAGTACAGAGGTTGACTGACCCATGGCAATCGCGAGCAGGCTCGCTCCCACAAGGGGTCATGTGCGGTTCACAAGATTCCATGCGGCAATAAAAAACGCCCCTGATCCAAGATCAGGGGCGTTTTTTGTCAGGCGCGAATGTTATTTCGCTTTGACACCTTCAAACGAAACGTACAGCTCGACCACGTCGGACGTTGGGCCCAGGTCTTTCTGCTTGCCGAAATCGGAACGCTTGATGCTGGTGGTCCCTTCGAAGCCGGCACGGTAGCCGCCCCACGGGTCCTTGCCTTCACCCAGGAAGGTGGCTTTGACCACGACAGGCTTGGTCACGCCCAGCAGGGTCAGGTCACCAGCCACGTCGGCGGTTTCCTTGCCATCAGCGTTCTTGCCGGTGGATTTGACGCTGGTGGACACGAAGGTGGCCTTGGCAAATTTGCTCGCGTTCAGGAAGTCAGCACTGGCGATGTGCTTGTCGCGCTCGGCGTGGTTGGTGAACACGCTGGCGGTGTTCACGTTGAACTCGATCTTGCTGTCTTCAGGCTTGGCGGCGTCGAAGCTGAACTTGCCGTCGATGTCCTTGAAGGTACCGGTGATGTAGCTATAGCCCAGGTGGCTGATCTTGAAGTCGACGAAGGCGTGTTGGCCTTCCTTGTCGACCACGTAGTCGGCAGCCATGGCCTGACCGGCCGACAGCAGGGCAGAACCGATTGCCAGGGCGGCGAGCGTTTTTTTCAACATGCTTTCTATTCCTTTGGAGTCGAGGTTGAACATCAGGCTTGGCGTCCCAGCATGCGCTTGAGGGTCGCGTCACGATCGATAAAGTGGTGTTTCAATGCTGCCAACGCATGGAGGCCGGAGAAAATTACCAGCGCCCATGCCAGGTAGAAGTGAATCTGGCCGGCAACGTCTGCCTGATCGGGCAGTCCGGACACCAGCGCGGGTACTTCAAACAGACCAAACACCGGAATCCCGACACCGTCTGCGGTGGAAATCAGGTAACCGGCAATCATCACGGCGAACAACCCGAGATACAGTGCGCTATGGCCAAGCTTGGCGCCGACGCGGGTCAGGCGGCCATAGGTTGACAAGGTCGGTGGTGGCGGACTGACAACCCGCCAGATCACCCGCAGCAACATGACCGCCAGCAGCACCAAGCCAATGCTCTTGTGCAGGTCCGGCGCGTCTTTACGCCAAGTGCTGTAGTAATCCAAGCCGACCATCCACAGCCCCAGCGCGAACAGCCCGTACACCACCAGTGCAATGCCCCAGTGCAAAACGATGCTGACCCAGCCATAGCGAGAAGAAGAGTTGCGTAGCTGCATTGCTCATATCCTGTGAAAACTGCGACCAAGACTAGCGAGTTATCTATCGATTTAAAGCGGAAAATTTTGCTTTGAAATATCGAGAAATACGATCATCAGTCTGGAGGGGGTGGGTTAAGGAAAGATTAAAGGGGAAACGGCGGGTGATGGCGAGGCGATCAGGCAGCCTTTGGGGCCTGTATGGACCTCATCACGAGCAGGTTCGCTCCCACAGGGGACCGCACCGGAGCCGTCACCGCCGTCCAACTATTTGTTCCATTCAATATATATCTATCGCCATTTTCACTTTCACCCTTGATCAAATGAGCGCTCCACAACTCATTGAACAAGGTGAACAAAATGGCTGTTCGTTATACCCATTTTAAAGCTAACGGCTCGCCGCAATTACCCCCTAATCAAACGATGTCCCCGGGGCAATACCTAAAATCCAGTAATGGGCGGTTCCGATTGATATTGCAGGCCGATGGAAACTTGGTAATCAAGGACCGCGAGGCAATTATCTGGACCGCTGGTGATAAACAACCTCACAGCGTCACGTTGTATCCAAGGAGAATGCGTGAACCTCTACAATTCGTCGTCAGCAACAGCGGCTTTCTTTATGATCCGTCCAGACGGCGATTGTGGATCGCCGAAAGCACCCACAGTACTGATAAGTCACTTTGGTATAACACTTGTATGACCATGCAGGACGATGGAAACCTAGTCATTTTTGACATGCGAACAGGCAACCTCTGCTGGGCCCGCTTTGGCTTCGTTCCGGGACGTATGTCGAAGCCGAAGCGGGTCAGGATCCTGTTTGAGGACGTGCCAATTCATACGTGGTCATTTTCGTTACCCCCCCTCTAAAAATTCTCTTAGGTAATGTTACTTAATGGGGTACTCGGACCTGTGGATCCATATCGCATCTGTACGCCAATTGAGGGTCGTATTTTTTAAGCGTCATACGACCGTCAGTAAAGCCTCTACTGGCGAGCATTATAAAGAACATCAAAGCTTCTATCGGTTTCATGGTCGCTCCAGTTTACGAGCCTGAAACTTGAAGAATTAGTTTACCGAACACTCAGGCTTATATGGATCGATGGAGCATTTGTGTGCTAACTGCGGATCTCTTTTTGGAATCATCGGAATTGTCAAAGGATCCCGGCATTCGCCATACACACATCCATATATCGAAACCAATACAACCACTGCCATTAGTATTTTCATACGCGCTCCTGTTTTTCGAGGAGCCTAGACTTATGGCTTGGTAAGCGCTATAGCCTGCTTCTGGTTAAAGGGTGGGAAGTTTCCGATATATCGCCAAGGCGTGTAGGACGTAGCGCTTATTAAGCGACGCCGGGCTTTGAGTGGCGCCGCCGGTACGCTTGATACTGGATAAAAAACGCGGCCCTTGAGCCGCGTTCTTTCCACCTGATCGTTACTGAGCCTTGGTTTCAGTAGTCGTCGTCGGTTTGACTGCCGGCTTCTTCGCCGGCGGGGCCTTTTTCACCGGAGCCTTGGCCGGGGCTTTTTTGGCCGGGGTCTTGGCGGCTGGTTTTTTCACCGCTGGTTTGGTGGTTGCTTTCTTGGCGGGCTCAACTTTCGCCGGGGCTGGCGCGGATGGTGCCACCGGTGCAGGCGCTGGGGCGGGTGCCGGCACTGGAGCAGGCGCTACCGGCTCCGGAGCCTTGACCGGCTCCGGCTTCTTGTCGTCATCCGAGCCACCAAACAGGTTGGAGAAAAAATTACCCTTCTTCGCCGCCACCGCACCGGCAGCTGCTGCCGCTGCCACCGGCACGACCTTGGCCGGTTCAAACGATTTGCCCGCCGCCAGGTCTTCAACCTGGCTGGCTGCCCGCTGACCGCTACGCAACGCGCCCTCCAGGGTGCCCGGATACAAGGTATCGGTGTGTTCGCCGGCAAAGGCTACGCGCTGCAACGGCATTTCCCACAGGCGCCAGTACTTGCTGATCTGGCCCGGCCCAAAGGCCAAGTACGCGCCGCCCATGGACGGGTCGGTGCTGTAGCGGCGAATTTCATAACCGGTGAAAGCACCCCGGGCCTGCGGGTAAAACGCGTGCAAGCGAATCAGCACCTGATCGGCCATCTGCTTGTCACCAAAGGCCTGCATCACCCGGGCGTTGTCGCCGGACAGATTGATGACCACATTGGCGCCGCCCTTCATGGCCGGCTCGATCCACATCATGCCCAGACCGGTGTTGCTGTAGATCTCACCCGACATGCGCGCCTTGCTGTCCCAGACCGGGGTCTTGAACTTGAGCATGATCTGGTCGCGCCAGCCGTAGTTGGTGCCCTTGATCGCGCCCTGATGCCGGGCGTCCAGGGCCGGGGTCAGCTGGATTTTGTTCAGGGCTCGCAACGGCACCGCCAGCACTACGTAGTCAGCTTGATAGCCGACGCTGCCAACCTTGACGGTAACGCCGTCCTTGTCCTGGGAGATGGCCGAGACGGGCGAGCTGGTCTTGATGGTTTTCAGTTGCTTGACGAAGGCCTGGGCCAACACAGGGCTGCCACCCAGCAGGCGCGCGGCGCGCAGGTCACGGTCGGACACACCACGGTAGACCCGGGTCTGCTGGGCAAAATACAGCAACGACAGTCGCGACGGCTCGTCATAGCGGGTGCGGATCTGCTGGTTCACCAACTGCCGCGCGGTGGTCGGCAATTGCAGACGGTCGAGCCAGTTGGAGACACTGATCTGGTCCAGTGCGTGCAACGTGTTGTTGGCCGACGGGTTCTGTGGGTCTTCAATGGAACGGGCCAGGTCGTCCAGGGTGGTTTCGTAACGTTTGAGGGCCTCAGCCGTGGCCGGTTGCTTGGTCGCCAGGTCAGCGGCGGTGAGGTAGGTGCCGTCGATCAAATAGCTGGGGGTGCGCACGAACTCCGGGGCCGGTGTGGTGCTCAACTTGAAGGTCGAGATGTACTTGTTCAGTACCGGCTGAGTTTTTTCGTTGCCGATCCATTCACTGGTGGCCATGCCCGAACGACCGCCCAGGCTTGGCTTGGCTTCCAGCAGGGTTACCTGCCAGCCTTTGTTCTGCAGCTCGTAGGCCGCCGTGAGCCCCGCCAGGCCGCCGCCGATGACGATCACCGTCGGTTGCTTGTCCTTGGCCAGCGCACACACGCTGAACAGCCCTATCACCACCAGCGCACAGGCGCGCAGCCAACCAGCAGACATTCAGCGAACTCCGGAATAAAACGCAGGAACGATCAGTTTTTCGAGCCAGACGGCTCAGAGAACGGCGAAGAATACGTCAGCCACCCCAGCGCCGCCAGCGGCGTCTATCGCCTTACTCAAGGTAGCAGGAATGACACAATGGGTTGTCCCCGGGGCTGCCATTGCATAGGCTTGCCCGATTGTTTTGCCCGCGCCCGCCGCGAGCCGCCTCGAGGAGACTGTATATGGGCCTGAATAACCAGTGGATGCAACGCGACCTCGCGGTGCTATGGCATCCCTGCACCCAGATGAAAGACCACGAAAAGCTGCCGCTGATCCCGATCAAGCGCGGTGAAGGCGTGTGGCTGGAAGACTTCGAAGGCAAGCGCTACCTCGATGCCGTCAGTTCCTGGTGGGTCAACGTGTTCGGCCATGCCAACCCGCGGATCAACCAGCGCATCAAGGACCAGGTCGATCAACTGGAGCATGTGATCCTCGCCGGCTTCAGTCACCAGCCGGTGATCGAACTGTCCGAGCGCCTGGTGAAGATGACACCTGAAGGCCTGACCCGGTGTTTCTACGCCGATAACGGCTCGTCCTGCATCGAAGTGGCGATGAAGATGAGCTTTCACTACTGGATCAATCGTGGCCAGCCGGCCAAGAAGCGCTTCGTCACCCTGAGCAACAGCTACCACGGCGAAACCATCGCAGCGATGTCGGTGGGCGACGTGCCGCTGTTCACCGAAACCTACAAGGCGTTGCTGCTGGACACGATCAAAGTGCCGAGCCCCGATTGCTACCTCCGCCCCGAAGGCATGAGCTGGGAAGAGCATTCGCGCAATCTGTTCGCGGCCATGGAACAGACCTTGGCCGAACACCACGACACCGTGGCCGCCGTAATCGTCGAGCCGCTGATCCAGGGCGCCGGCGGCATGCGCATGTATCACCCGGTGTACCTGAAGCTGCTGCGCGAGGCGTGTGATCGCTATGGCGTGCACCTGATCCATGACGAAATCGCCGTCGGCTTCGGCCGCACCGGCACGATGTTCGCCTGTGAACAGGCCGGTATCACCCCGGACTTCCTCTGCCTATCCAAGGCCCTGACCGGCGGCTACCTGCCGCTGGCGGCGTGCGTGACGACCGATGAGGTCTACAGCGCGTTCTACGACGACTACCCGACCCTGCGCGCCTTCCTGCATTCCCACAGCTACACGGGCAACCCGTTGGCCTGCGCGGCGGCCCTGGCGACGCTGGATATCTTCGAAGAAGACAACGTCATCGAAAACAACAAGGCCCTGGCCCAACGCATGGCAAGCGCCACCGCGCACCTGGCCGATCACCCGAATGTGGCCGAAGTGCGCCAGACCGGCATGGTCCTGGCCATCGAGATGGTCAAGGACAAGGCGAGCAAGACCGCTTACCCATGGCAGGAACGTCGCGGCCTGACGGTGTTCCAGCATGCTCTGGAGCGCGGCGCATTGCTGCGGCCGCTGGGCAGCGTGGTGTATTTCCTGCCGCCGTATGTCATCACCCCCGAGCAAATCGACTTCCTGGCTGAAGTGGCCAGCGAGGGCATCGACATCGCCACCCGGGACAAGGTCAGCGTGGCGGTGCCGAAGGATTTTCATCCAGGATTCCGTGATCCGGGTTAAACCCCGGTGTTCTTGTTGGAATACTGTTGTGGCGAGGGGATTTATCCCCGCTGGGCTGCGCAGCAGCCCTAAAACCGGACACTCCGATACTTCAGGCAAATCGCGTTGTAAGCATTTGGGGTTGCTTCGCAGCCCAGCGGGGCGGTGCGACGTTTCGCTAAATCCCCTCGCCACAGGTTTAACTTTTTCAGAGATTCGAAATGAGACTGTCCCGCTTCTTCATCGACGCCCCCCTCAGCCTCGGCGCTCACGAACTGCCCGAAGCCCAGGCCCACTACATCGGTCGGGTGCTGCGCATGGCCGAGGGCGATGCGGTGCAGGTGTTCGACGGCTCTGGCCAGGAGTTTCGCGGCACCCTGGCCGAAGTCGGCAAAAAACGCGTGCTTGTGCAGTTGAACGAACAATTCGCCGGGCAGGTTGAATCGCCCTTGCGCATCCACCTCGGTCAGGGCCTGTCCCGGGGCGAGCGCATGGACTGGGCGATCCAGAAAGCTACCGAACTGGGCGTCAACGAGATCACGCCGATTTTCAGCGAGCGCTGCGAAGTGCGCCTCAAGGACGAACGCGCCGACAAACGCCTGTTGCACTGGCGCCAGGTGGCGATCAGCGCTTGC
This sequence comes from Pseudomonas sp. PICF6, assembly GCF_009831705.1. Taxonomy (NCBI): domain Bacteria; kingdom Pseudomonadati; phylum Pseudomonadota; class Gammaproteobacteria; order Pseudomonadales; family Pseudomonadaceae; genus Pseudomonas; species Pseudomonas sp. PICF6. Next base: position 217,073 of record NZ_WUUD01000033.1, read on the forward strand.
GAGCAGTGCGGGCGCTCCACCGTGCCGGTGATCCACCCGCCGCTGCTACTGGCCGACTGGCTGAAGCAAACCGACGCCGAACTGAAACTGGTGCTGCACCCGGTGGCCGAGCCGCTGGTCAGCCATGCCAGACCGTCGAGCCTGGCCTTCCTGATCGGCCCCGAAGGCGGTTTGTCGGATGCCGAAGTGGCACAAGCCGGGACCGCCGGCTACCACGCCGCCCGCCTCGGCCCGCGCGTGCTGCGCACTGAAACCGCACCGGTGGTGGCACTGGCCGTGGCACAGCAGCTGTGGGGGGATTTCTAAAGTCGAATGAAGAAGCCGTGTGGGAGCGAGCCTGCTCCCTCCCACAGGACCAGCGGTGGTTATGAGCTAGAGCACATAGAACAAGATCGCCACAAAATGCAGCAAACTGCCGGCGATCACGAACAGATGCCAGATGCCATGGGCGTGCCGCAACCGATGGTCCAGCGCGAAAAAGACAATGCCGACGGTGTACAACACACCACCCGAAGCCAGCCAGGCAAAGCCGGCGCTGCCCAAGGCGGCCAATAACGGTTTGACCGCCACCAGCACGATCCAGCCCATCACCGCGTAGATCACGATCGACAGGATTCGTGCTTCAGAGCGCGGCTTGATCTCCTGCAAGATCCCGATCAGCGCCAGCCCCCAGACAATCCCGAACAAGGTCCAGCCCCACGGCCCGCGCAGGGTGACCAGGCAGAACGGCGTATAGCTGCCGGCGATCAGCAGATAGATCGAAAAGTGATCGACCTTCTGCATGATTGCTTTCTTGCGCCCGCGCACACTGTGGTAAACCGTCGAAGCGCTGTACAGCACCAGCAAGGTGAAACCGTAGATCGCCACGCTGACGATTTTCCACGCATCGCCCGTCATCCCGGCAATTACCAGCAACCACACCGCCCCGATAAAAGCCGCCACCGCCCCGACCAGGTGGGTCCAGGCGTTGAGTCGCTCTCCGTGATACATCCAGTCCCACCTCACATTCCAAAACAGACGCCAAGGCTCAGGCTTGGCGCTACAAAGTGCAATGTTTAGCTCTCTGTGGGAGCAAGGCTTGCCCGCGATGAAGATAACGCGGTGCCTCAGGAGCCTAGTCGCCTGCATCGCGAGCAAGCTTTGCTCCCACAGATCAACATCCTCCTACCGATTGGGGCACAATCGGGCGATACGAATAAGAGTCCACCCCATGCTGATCGACGAAGAATTGACCCTGAAAAAACTCGAGGTGTTCCTGGCGTTCATGCGCACCGGCAATCTTGCGCGGGCGGCGGCCGAGTTGCAGACCAGCAACGTCAGCGTACACCGGGCCATTCACTCGTTGGAAAGCGCCTTGCGTTGCCCGTTGTTCAAGCACGAGGGCCGCAACCTAACCCCCCTGGAAAGCGCTTACGTGCTGGAAGAACGCACACAGAAGCTGATTCAGGACGTGATCGAAAGCGTGCGCCTGACCCGTGAAGCCGCCGGGTTTTCCGCGGAGCGGTTCAAGCTCGGCTCGCTGTATTCACTGACGGTCAAGACCGTGCCGCAGTTGATCATGGGCCTGAAAATTCGCCGCAGCGAACTGAACATCGACCTGATCCTGGGCTCGAACATCGACCTGCTGTACAAGCTCAAGAACATGGAGGTGGACGCCATCCTGATCTCCCTGGACGACAGCGTGAACGATCCGGACTGCGAGCATATCGAGCTGTTTTCAGACGACATTTTTCTCGCCACGCCAGCCGATTCCGCCTTCGCCCAACGCAGTGAAGTGGACCTGGCCGAAGTGTGCAACGAAACCTTCATCACCCTCACCCAGGGCTTCGCCACCCATCAGGATGGTAATCGAGTGTTCAAGCAGGCGGGGTTCGAGCCGAAGGTGGCGATGCAGGTCAACGACATCTTCACCCTGCTGAGCATGGTCAGCTCCGGGGTCGGTTATGCCTTGCTGCCGGGACGGATTGCGGCGGTGTATGAAAACCGGGTGAAACTGATCCCGTTGCAGGAAAAGTATCGGCTGCAGCAGCACATCGGCGTGGTATTCCTGAAGGCCAAGGAGCGCGATCCGAATTTGCTGGCGTTGCTGGCGGAGTGCCGTATGTATGCCAATCGCCAGACTTGAGACCCAGTCACCTTCATCGCGAGCAGCCTCGCTCCCACACAGGATGGTGAACACCGATCCAATGTGGGAGCGAGCCTGCTCGCGATGAGGACAGCCCGCTCAGCGAAAATTCAAAGCCTTAGCCCAACAACCCCCGCATGATCAGATACAACAGCGAAGGCCCGAGCAAGCACCCGAGCGCCGTGTAGAACGCCGCCGTCAGGCAACCATACGGCACCAGTTTCGGATCGGTGGCCGCCAGGCCGCCGGCCACGCCGCTGGAAGTGCCCATCAACCCGCCAAAGATCACCGCACTGCGCGGATTGTTAAGGCCAATAAAGGGTGCCACGAACGGCGTCGCCACCATCACCAGGATCGCCTTGATCAAACCGGCGGCGATGGACAGCGCCATCACCTCGGAACTGGCACCGATCGCCGCGCCAGTGACCGGCCCGACGATGTAGGTCACCGCTCCGGCGCCGATGGTGGTCAGGCTCACCGCGTCGGTGTAACCGAAGGCCATCGCCACTCCGACACCGGCGATGAACGAGGTGGCCACCCCGACGAACAACGCCAGCACCCCGACGAAACCAGCGCGCTTGAGCTCCTCGACACTCACCCCAAACGCCGTGGCGACAATGGCGAAGTCACGCAGCATGGCGCCGCCCAGCAGGCCGATGCCCGAGAGCAGCGGAATGTCTACTACACCCTTCTGCCCGCCGGTCATCGCACCGCCGATGTACGACAGCACCAACCCCAGGAGAATCGCGATGGCCGAACCGTGCAGGCGGCCCTTGGTGAACGTGTCGCTGATCCAGTACGACACCCACATGGTGATGCCGACAATCGCAAAGCCACTGAGCAGACCGTAGCCGGTGATCACTTTCATCATTGATTCGTACATGGCAATCACCCGACTGTCTTGGCGGAAACATCGGTTTCAGGCCCTTTGTTGCCGATGCGCACCAGCACCGGCACCATCGCAAAGGCAATCACCACCGCCAGGGTCCCAGCCAGAATCGCCATTGGCCCGCCCTTGAGCGCGCCATAGACGTTTTGCTGGGCCGCCATCGCGACCACGATAGGAATGTAGATCGCACTCCAGAATTCCACGCCGGCTTCGGATTTGCCCTTGAACAGGCCGCGTTTGCTCAGGTAACTGCCCAGGCCGATCAACAGCAGCATCGCAATGCCGACACCGCCGACGTTGGCCGGCACGCCGATCAGTTTGCCCAGCAGCTCACCGATGAAAATACCCGCCAGGGTACAAAAGGCCAAAAACGCCACACCGTAAATAATCATTGTTGTAGTCCTCAAAGTGCATCGTCGAAGTTGTTGTTTTTGTGCTTCGCCAGCTTGAGTCGGTGGTTTAGGGTCGGCGGCGTCCCTCCTCTCTGAGCAGCGTCTGCAAGGTGTCCAGGCGCGCACCGTCGAAGGCAATGACGGTGCCCTGCTCGAACACCCGACGCGCCAGTCCCGTCAAAACCGCACCGGGTGGCAGTTCGATCTGTAACCGCACGCCTCGCTCGTAGGCGCTTTGCACGGTGCCGCGCCAATCCACCACGCGGCACATGTTGAAGGCCAGGTCCTCACGCAAGGCGTCGGTGTTCACCACGGGCCGGGCACGACTGCCGCTCAGATAACCCAAAGCGGGCGCTTTCAACGACACGTCGGCAAACACCTGGGCCAACGCCCGGGCCGGGACCTCCAGCAACGGGCAGTGGGACGGTACGCTCACCGCCAGCCGACACGCTTTCGCGGCGCCCTGGCGGCGTGCTCTCTCGGCAACGCTGGCCATGGCCTCGTCACTGCCAGCGATGACCACCTGGTTATCGGCATTGATGTTGGCCAGGTAAACCGGCGTCATGGCGCTGTGTACCTGCGCGAGCAACTCCTCCACTGTCGCCAGATCAAGGCCGATGATCGCCGTCATGCCGTAGCCTCGCGGATACGCCTGCTGCATCAGTTCGCCACGCAGGCTGACCAGGCGCAATGCATCATCGAACCCCAGCGCACCAGCCACCACCGCCGCCGGGTACGCGCCGATGGACAGGCCCGCGACGTAATCCGGCACAGGTGCTTGTTCCAACAATTGCCGGGCCGCCGCGACACCCGCGATCAACAGACACAGTTGTACGGCTCGGGTCGATTGCAACGCCTCGGTGCTGTCCAGCTGTCGTACGTTTTCGCCCAGCACTTCACAGGCCAGTTCCAGCAGTTGCGGCGACACGCCCTGGAGCATGCCCGCTCGCTGCGCACCCTGGCCGGGGAATACCAAAAGGCTGCTCACGCCACTTGCTCCAGCGCCGGTTGCCATGGATCGGTCACCAGACGCGCCTGAAGATTATCCTTGAGCAACACCCGCCGCGCCGAGCCTGCCCACTCGCGCAGGGCGACAGCGCCGAAGGGGGTTTGCAGTTGCATGTCTACGGCGCACGTCGAACCGTCCAGTTGCGCCAACAAATCCCTGGCCTGAATACGATCCAGCGGATCCGGTGTGCGCAGGATCAAGTCCAGATCGCTGCGTGCATGCAGCACCTCGATGCCACTGGCCAGTTCAAATCCGGCGCTGCCGCTGACGCCCCAGATCCAGCCGCTGGCATCCAGCATTGGCCGAACTTGAGCGAGCGCCTGCAACGCCGGCAAGTCACGGCGCAATGCGACATGGCAAAGGTCCTCCGGGCGCACCCGGCGCTGGATCGCCGCCACCGGCATCGACGTGGCGTAACGCTGTTCCCGCGAGACGCCTCGCACGCCTACGGCAATTTGTCCCGGCGCGGTGATCGCTCGCCGCACCACCACCGACAGGGTTTCCCAGAGCAAACCGAGGCTGGCGAAACTGTCGATGTCGTAGGCCATCGGCGGCACGCTGGCGGCCAGGGCCTCAAGCTCTTCGACACTGCGCAGGGTCACCCGCGCCGCCGAGGCCTTGCCCATGGCGTGGACCATCACGCCCGGATCACGCAAGGCGATCAACCGGTTGGCCTGATAACCGTGGGCCAGGAACGCCCCGGACATCGCCTTGCCCACCAGCAAACCGATCACCGGATGCCCGGCCAGCCGCGCTCGGGCATAACTGTCTGCGGCACCGGCCAGGGCCTGATGAATGCCGAGGGCTTCTTCGCGACGACCGTAGGCCTGGCTCGGCACATCGACGATGGCAATCAGCGCGCGCTTGCTGGACGCATCACGGTCGGCGTCAATAGCCTCATCCACGGCTTTGGCCAAGCCCCAGCCTTCCAGCAAACCGACTTCGCCGTTGCGGGCACGAGGGAAACGGCTATCGGGATCGGCCACGACGGCCAACAGCCGCACGTTCTGCTCGCCCAGCGTGACGTCGGCCACTTTCAGAGAAGCGGGCAATCCTGCCAACGGCGTGGCGCCGTCGCTCAGAGCCGCGAACCAGCGCAAGCCTCTCAACGAATACGAATTCATGGGCGTTCTCCCTGATACAGCTGGCGAACCGCGGCCGGTTCGATTTGCACTTCAGTGTCCAGTCGGGCCAAACGTTGCAGGAACACCTCGGCCTGACCGCTGCGGTGCTCGGCGGGTACACCCAACTGCAACAACTGGCTGACTTGCTCGCGGATCTGCGCCACGTCATCAGCCACATAGCGGTCCACCAACCCGGTGGCGAAGCGTTGCTCACCGCCGGTCAGGCTCCAGATGAACGGCCGATCACGGGAATCGTATTCGTCGATCCCGGCTTCCTGCTCGATCACTTGCGGACCGTTCAGGCCCAGTCGCGCTTCCTGGGTCACCAGCAGATAGCTGCACAGCCCAGCGGCGATGGACATGCCGCCAAAACAACCGACGCTGCCGGCCACCACGCCGATGACGGGCTGGTACTGGCGCAAGTCGACAATCGCAGAATGAATCTCGGCAATCGCCGCCAGCCCCAGATTGGCCTCTTGCAGACGCACGCCGCCGGTTTCCAGCAGTAACACGGCGCGGGTCGGGATGCCCTTGCGGTTGTCTTCAGCGGCCAGCTCCAGCGCGCCGGCGATCTTCGCCCCGCCGACTTCGCCAAGGCTGCCGCCCTGGAACGCGCCTTCGATGGCCGCGATCACCACCGGCAGGCCATCCAGCAAACCCTTGGCGATCACCACACCGTCGTCGCTTTGCGGCACCACGCCCTGGCGCAGCAGCCACGGCGACATGACTCGCTGAAAGGGGTCGAGCAGTTCACGGAATGAACCGTTATCCAGCAAGGCCTTGGCCCGTTGCCGGGCACCCAGCTCGACGAAGCTGTGTTTGTTGAGCAACGCGGCGCTGTCAGTCATGGCCGATCTCCTCGAAGCCCTGTTCCAGGCGCAAACGCACCACCCCGGGGGTGGCGCCGAAATCGTGGATGTCGATCGCCAGGGCCGGCGGCATCTGGCCGTCGAACATGCGGGCGAACAGGTGTTGCCAGCGTTGTTCACTGCCGTTGACCGAGGTCTGCACCTGAATGGTCAACTTGCCCGCCAGGCCCGGCTCGATCAGCACTTCCAGGTCGCCCGAGCCGACACAGCCCACCAGCGCCCGGCCCCGTGGCGGCTGCCCGGCGGGAAATTCAAAGGATAAGGTTTGCATCAGCACACTCCTGGGAAGAGGCCATCGCCGCGCTCGATACGGTCGAGGAACAGGCAGGCGGCGAGCAAGTCAGCAGCGCCGCCGGGCGAGGCGTTCATGGCAATCAGTTGTTGGTCCAGCGCATGCAACTGGCGACGACCGCCCAGGCTGGCACTGCCACCGGCGTCGAGCACCGCTCTGGCACCGTGCTGCATGGCCTGCAAACCTGGCTCACCGGCGCGGTAGAGCACGCAGGTGTCGGCCAACGTCGTCATGATCGCCAACAAGGCATCGAGCCGGGCGTTCTGTTCTCCCGCCCCCGCCGCGCGACTGCGCTTGAGTTGTGGCAGGCCCAGGCCGGTGACGGCCGGGAATGCCAGTTGCGCTTCTTCCCGGGCACCGCGCACGCCGTAGCGTTGGGCCACTTGAGCGCCATGGCTGAAAGGTTTGGGGGCGTAGCGATCGTTGAGCAAGGCCAGGCGGGCGGCACGTAAGGTGACGGCGCTGGCGACGCTGGATTCAGGTTCCAGTGCGGCCGCAGCCACCAACAACCCCAACGCCCAGATCGCGCCGCGGTGGGTGTTCACACCATCGGTGGTGGCGAGCATCGCCGCTTCCCCCTCACGGCCGATCCGCCCAAGGGCTTCGCGCAACGGCAGGCCGATCTCGCCGCATTCAAGGGCGGCGTCGGCCATTTCCTTGAATGCCGGCCACAGCGACAGCGCCGAAGCGTGCATCAGCCCCAAGTGCAGATCAGTGTGGGCGCCATTGCCGCGCCGATCCACCAGGGCCGGTTTGGGTGACAGGTCGGCTTCGTCGATCAGCGCGTCCACGGCCATATCCGCCAAGCGCTCGGCCAAGGACAATTTTTTCGGTTGCAGGTTGAAGGCGTGCATTTACCAACTCCTGAACTTGGCGGGCGGGTTGTAGAGACCACCGGACCACTCCACCAGATCGGCCACGCTCTTGGCGGCGAGCAACTCGCGGGTGGCATCGGTGCGACGAATGCCGAGGTCTTCAGGCAGGGCAATCAAGCCTTCGCGGCGCATACGGGCAGTGTCTTTCGGGTTATGGCGCAAACCGATGGCAGTGACCCCGGCCACGGCCGCGATCATTGCCTGACGCTCTTCCAGCGAGCGGGCCTTGTACAGGTAGGCGATGCCTTCTTCGGTGAGCAAATGGGTGACGTCGTCGCCGTAGATCATGATCGGTGCCAGGGGCATGCCGGCTTTTTTCGCCACCTCCACCGCGTCGAGGGTTTCGACGAAGGTGGGTTTGCCGCCCTCCTGGAAGGTCTCGACCATCTGCACCACCAGTTTTTTGCCGCGCTCAAGCAGCGGCGCCTCACCATCGCCGTGGCGCATGTCGAGCCAGGCCGGCGTGCCGTGACGGCGCCCCCGCGGGTCGTGGCCCATGTTCGGCGCACCGCCGAAACCGGCCAGTCGGCCACGGGTCACCGTCGAAGAATGTCCGTCACCGTCCACCTGCAAAGTGGCGCCGATGAACAGGTCCACCGCGTATTGCCCGGCCAGTTGGCAGACCATGCGGTTGGAGCGCAGCGAGCCGTCATGACCGGTGAAGAACACGTCCGGCCGCGCGGCGATGTAGTTTTCCATGCCCAGTTCGGTGCCAAAGCAATGCACGCTTTCGACCCAGCCGCTTTCGATGGCCGGAATCAGGGTTGGATGGGGATTGAGGGTCCAGTTACGGCAGATCTTGCCCTTCAGGCCGAGGGACTCGCCGTAGGTCGGCAGGATCAGCTCGATGGCGGCGGTGTTGAACCCGATGCCGTGATTGAGGGACTGGACATTGTGTTTTTCGTAGATCCCGCGGATGGCCATCATCGCCATCAACACATGCACCGGCTTGATGTGGCGCGGGTCGCGAGTGAACAACGGTTCGATGTAGAACGGCTTGTCGGCCACCACCACGAAATCGACCCAGGACGCCGGGATATCAACCCGTGGCAGGTCGCTGACATCGTCCACCAATTGGTTGACCTGGACGATGACGATGCCATCGCTGAAGGCCGCCGGCTCGATCAGCGCGGGAGTATCTTCGGTGCTGGGGCCGGTGTAGATATTGCCGGCACGGTCGGCCATGAACCCGGCCGAGAGCACCACGTTGGGAATCAGGTCCACCACCAACCGGGCATAGAGCTCGATGTAGGTGTGGATCGCGCCGACTTCCAGCAGACCGTCTTCGAGCAACTGGCTGATGCGCAGGCTCTGGGTTCCGGCGAAGGAAAAATCCAGCTTGCGGGCAATGCCGCGTTCGAACAGGTCCAGGTGTTCGGAGCGACCGACGCTGGGCATGATCATGTGCAGGTCGTGCAGCTTCGCCGGGTCGACTTTGGCCAGAGAGCGTGACAGGAAATCCGCCTGCTTCTGGTTATTGCCTTCCAGCACCACGCGATCGCCCGGAAGGATCAACGCCTCCAGCGCCGCAACGATCTTGTCGGTGGGCAACACCACACCGTCGGCAAGCCCCTTCACCAGCTCGAGACGCCGCTGTTTTTCGCAACGCCGCCGCGTCCAGCGCGAGTCGGGGGATATTGTTGTTGTCATGACCACTCCACGGGTTCGCTGTCGTGGAGGCCACATTAGGAGTGTTGTGGCGAGGGCATCAATCAAGCTAAGTGGCGAACTGTTACGGTTAGGGTAATGGTCTGCGCATAGGGTCCATTCGGGCGGTATTCACATACTCAAACAGCCCCCAACAAAAGCCCCGCTTCCTTTCAGAAGCGGGGCTTTTTGCGTATCAGGCCAGTTGAGGCTGTGCGCTCATGGGCTGAAGCGGCAGTAACGGAGCGTGGGGATCGGCCTTGACCGATGCACGCCACGCCGACAGCCATTCGGTATGCCCCTCGCTCCAGACCTGCTCATGCAGGCGGGACAGGGCCACCGGGTCGCTCAGCAGCGCCAGTCGCTCGCTGTTGTTCAGGCCCGCCGGGCCAACCTTGAGGGCATGACGAACCCGTTCGATCCGCAGCCATTCGATCGGCTCGGCCTGGCCGTGACGCGAGGTGGCCAGCGCAAAGGCCAGGGCGTTCTGTTGCGGATCGACCACTGCGCGGATGAAACCATCGTTCAGCGCATGCCAACGGTTTTCATGAGTGTACTGGTCAGTCGACAGCAGTTCCTGTGGCGGTGCGTATTCCTCGGGGATCAGGAACAGGCTTTCATCACGGGACTTCAAGCCAAGGCCCACTCGGCTGGAGATCACCGACACCGGAATCGACAGCATCAGCGAACCGACGATCGGCACCAACCACCACAAAAAGCTCGGGTTCAGCCAGATCACCAGCAAGGCCCAGAAGAAGCCCAGCAGGGTTTGCGGGCCGTGGCGTTTGACGGCTTCGCTCCAGGGCGTGGAGTCGTCGTCACGTTTGGGCGAGTTCCAGGTAGCGGCCCAACCCAGGAAGGCGGCGAGCACGAAGCGGGTGTGGAAAATCATCCGCACCGGCGCCAGCAGCATGGAGAACAACATCTCCAGCAGCATCGACATCGTTACCTTGAACTTGCCACCAAACTCTTTCGCGCCCTTGGCCCAGATCAGGATGATGCTCAGCAGCTTGGGCAGGAACAGCAACACGATGGTGGTGGAGAACAGCGCGATGGCTTTTTCCGGATGCCACTGCGGCCACAACGGGTACAACTGGCGTGGCTCGAGGAAGTATTGCGGCTCCATCAGCGTGTTCACCGCCAGCAGCGCGGTGGATAGCACCAGGAAGAAGAACCACAGCGGTGCGGACAGATAGGACATCACGCCGGTCAGGAATACCGCGCGATGCACCGGGTGCATGCCCTTGACCAGAAACAGCCGGAAGTTCATCAGGTTACCGTGGCACCAGCGACGGTCACGCTTGAGTTCGTCCAGCAGGTTCGGCGGCAACTCTTCATAGCTGCCCGGCAAGTCATAGGCAATCCAGACGCCCCAGCCGGCACGGCGCATCAGCGCTGCTTCAACGAAGTCGTGGGACAGGATGGCCCCGGCGAACGCCCCTTTACCAGGCAACGGCGCCAGGGCGCAGTGCTCGATGAACGGCTTCATGCGGATGATCGCGTTGTGACCCCAGTAGTGGGATTCCCCCAACTGCCAGAAGTGCAGGCCGGCGGTGAACAACGGACCGTACACCCGAGTGGCGAATTGCTGCATGCGCGCATACAGCGTGTCCATGCCCGAGGCGCGTGGCGCGGTCTGGATGATGCCAGCATCCGGCGTGGCTTCCATCAGGCGCACCAGGCTGGTCAGGCACTCGCCGCTCATCACGCTGTCGGCGTCGAGCACGACCATGTACTTGTAGTCACTGCCCCAGCGACGGCAGAAGTCGTCGAGGTTACCGCTCTTGCGCTTGACGCGACGACGACGGCGGCGATAGAAAATCTTGCCAAAGCCCCCGGCTTCACGGCAGACGTCCAGCCAGGCTTGCTGCTCGGCGACACAGATATCGGTTTCGTTACTGTCACTGAGTACGAAGAAGTCGAAACGATCCAGGTCCCCGGTGGCCGCAACCGACTCGAACGTGGCGCGCAAACCGGCGAACACTCGCGGCACATCCTCGTTGCAGATCGGCATCACCAGCGCGGTGCGGGCGTCCTTGGGAATTGGCTCGTTGCCAGCACTGGCACCGGAGATGCGGTACTTGTCGTGACCGGTCAGCAACTCGAGAAAACCCATCAGCGCCGTCCAGAAACCGGCCGATACCCAGCAGAACAGGATCCCGAACAGAATCAGGATGCTGGTCTGCAATGCATAGGGCAGCACCTGAGTAGCGGTCTGCAACAGCGGCTGGTGCAGGACTTCGTCCAAGTCCACCAACGACCAGCCCTGGTACGGCATGATGCCCTTCATGTACCAGCCGGCGACGATGGTCTGGCCGAGCATCAGGATCAGCAGGATATAGCGACGGATCGAACCCACTGTGCGCCAGCGTGCGTGCGGCAGCACGCGCTCGTCCTTGGGTGGCTTCGGCGGGTTGGTGCGACCTGTCAGGCGACGCCAGGCGCGCACCAGGATATTGGTGCGCCACGGCTCCGGTACCACCTTGGTCCGACGAATCGGCGGCGTGGCTTTGAGACAGACACGCCCGCTGGCGTCGAGCGCCAGCATTTCGGCGTCTTCGAGTTCTTCGGCGGTGCTCAGGGTCAGCCGACGGCCCACCGAGGCTTGCGCCGCTTCGGTGGGTGCATCGAAAGTCGACGACGAAAGGCGCTCGTGCAACTCGCTGAAAGACTTGCAGCCCGCCAGCTCGGCACGCTGCGCATCGGTCATGGGCAAATGGGCCAGATACTCGCTGAGCGTCTCTGGCTGTACTGGAGTATTACTCATCGGCTGGCAACTGATAGCTCCAGGTCTCGGTCAGGACTTGTTCAGTCGGTTCCGGTTCCTGCGGGGTTGGGGTCGATTCAGCGGCAGTGGACGCGTTGTCGGCCTTGGCTTCTTTTTCCTGCTCTTTTTCTTGCGCGGTTTCCTTATCGCTCTGCTGCCTGGCGACCTTGTCAGCCTTGGCAAGGGTCGTGGTCACCGCATGGGACGCGGCCGGCGCTTCAACCGGAACCAACGGACGGACCAGCGCGGCGCGCAATTCAGTGGACTGTTTCGGGTCTTTGATCTTCAGTCGCAGGGTCAGGCGCCAGCCCTTGGTTTCAGGGTTGTAGCGCACGTTATTCTCGACGATCTCGCCGTTTTCGCCGACGCTCACCTGACTACGCACTTCGGCGTCTTCCGGCAGGGCTTGCAGGGAAGGACCTTCGAAGTCCACCAGATAAGCCACGCTGCCGTCCGGCTGACGGATCAGGTTGGACTGCTTCACGTCACCGGTCGAACGCAGGGTCTGCTTGACCCAGGCGCTGTCCGGCGAATGCAGGTTGGCTTCGTCGAGGGTCCAGTGCAGGCGATAGGCGAAGTCCAGCGGCTGACCTGGCTCAGGCAGCTTTTCCGGGCTCCAGAACGCCACGATGTTGTCGTTGGTTTCGTCAGCGGTCGGAATTTCAACCAGATCGACGGAGCCCTTGCCCCAATCGCCTTTCGGTTCGATCCAGGCACTTGGACGCTTGTCGTAGCGGTCATCGAGGTCTTCGTAGTGGCTGAAGTCACGACCGCGTTGCAGCAGGCCGAAACCACGCGGGTTTTCTACCGAGAAATTGCTCACGGCCAGGTGTTTCGGGTTGTTCAACGGGCGCCAGATCCACTCGCCGTTGCCGGCATGGATCGACAAGCCGCTGGAGTCGTGCAGCTCTCGACGGTAGTTCAGGATCTTGGACGGCTGGTTGGCGCCGAACAGGAACATGCTGGTCAACGGAGCAATGCCCAGCTTGGTGACGCGATCTCGCAGGAACACGCGCGACTTCACGTCGACGACGGTGTCGGTGCCCGGACGCAGGATCATGCGATAGGCACCGGTAGCCCGTGGCGAATCCAGCAGGGCGAAGATCACCAGGTGCTTATCGGTCGGCTTCGGACGCTGGATCCAGAACTCGCGAAAGCGCGGGAATTCTTCACCCGATGGCAGGGCGGTATCGATGGCCAGGCCACGGGCGGACAAACCATAAACCTGGCCCTTGCCGATGACGCGGAAGTAGCTCGCGCCCAGCATGGTCATGATTTCGTCTTGCTTGTCAGCCTTGTTGATCGGGTACAGCACGCGAAAACCCGCGTAGCCCAGTTTCTCCGTGGACTTGGGATCGAACTTGACGTCACCGAAATCGAAGCGCGTCGGGTCATACTTGATTTCATCGACGGTGGTCGCGGTGATCTCGTTGATCTTCACCGGCGTGTCGAAATGCATGCCTTGGTGATAGAAGGACAGCCTGAACGGCGTCTTCTGATCTGCCCACTCGGCTTTTTCGGTGCGGAAACGGATTTTTTGATAGTCAGCGAATTTCATTTCGCGGAATTCGTTCGGCAGATTGCTGCGCGGGGCTTCGAATTTTTGCCCGGCCAGTTCTTGAGCCTTCGCCGATACATCATCCAGGCTGAATGCCCACAGTTGGCCCGCGCCAAACAGGCACAGCAGGGCCGAGCCCGCTACCAGAGCGTTTCTAAACCGTTTGGCAGTCATTTTTGGTGCATTACAGGGACTAACAATCACGAGCAACCCTCGCCGAAAACAGATCAAAAAACCAACGGCCAGATAAAGTATCTGCAAGGTATCGGCATTGAAATCCGCACCTGCAGGCCACTCTTGCCAAGTTGGCGAGCATTGTTCCGACTCCGATGGGACAAAATGATTCCCCAAACGGCCCAGGACAAGTCTCTACCTAAGTCAAATGGACCAGCGAACGCTGGTCCCCCGTAGCGCGCGATTATCTAGTAGCCCGCGTGACAACGCATCAGGGGTAACAAAGTATTTATCGAGAAAACTCCCTGTTTTGCCTCGAAACAGGACCGAAAAGATGTTTCAAACACTTTCAGACCTGTAACAGGAAGGTTACCGGGCCGTCGTTAACCAGATGCACCTGCATGTCGGCGCCGAATCTACCTGATGCCACAGTGCCATGCACCTGTTTCGCGTGGGTGAGCAGATAGTCAAAGAGTTCCTCGCCCAAGGCCGGAGGTGCGGCCGTCGAAAAGCTCGGGCGTAATCCGCTTTTGGTGTCCGCCGCCAGGGTGAACTGCGACACCAACAGCAAGCCACCGCCGACATCTGCCAGGGACAGGTTCATCTTGCCATCAGCGTCGCTGAACACCCTGTAGTTCAGTAGCTTGTGCAGCAACTTGTCGGCGCTGGCCCGGGTGTCCTCGGGCTCGACCGCCACCAGCACCAGCAGGCCCTGGTCCACCGCGCCAACGACTTCCCCTGCGACCTCGACCCGAGCGCCGCGGACCCGTTGCAACAGCCCCTTCATGCTTCTTCGGGCGGCAGGTCGAGCAGGCGCCGGGCCATTTGGGCGGCGGCGCGCACCAACGCATCGGTAATACCCGGCTCCGAAGCGGCGTGACCGGCGTCGCGGATCACCTGCAGTTCGCTGTTGGGCCAGTTCTGATGCAGTTCCCAGGCATTGTCCAGCGGGCAGATCACATCGTAGCGCCCGTGCACGATGACGCCCGGTAGATGGGCGATCTTGCCCATGTCTCGGATCAACTGGTTGGGTTCAAGGAATGCGTTATTGGTGAAGTAGTGGCACTCGATCCGGGCAATCGACAGCGCGCGCTGCGGCTCGGAGAAGCGATCGACCACCAGCGGGTTCGGGCGCAGGGTCGCCGTACGGCCTTCCCAGGTCGACCAGGCCTTGGCCGCGTGCATCTGGGCGATCTGGTCATTGCCTGTCAGGCGTTTGTGGAAAGCAGCGAGCAGGTCGTCGCGCTCGTCCAGGGGGATCGGTGCGATGTAATCCTGCCAGTAATCGGGGAACAGGCGACTGGCGCCGGCCTGGTAGAACCACTCGATTTCCTGCGGACGGCAGAGAAAGATCCCACGCAGAATCAGGCCGTGTACCCGCTCGGGATGGGTCTGGGCGTAAGCCAAGGCCAGGGTCGAGCCCCAGGAGCCGCCAAACAGCACCCATTTTTCGATGCCCAAATGTTTGCGGATGCGCTCCAGATCTTCGACCAGATCCCAAGTGGTGTTGTTTTCAAGGCTGGCATGAGGGGTGGAGCGGCCACAGCCGCGCTGGTCGAAGGTAACGATGCGGTACAGGTTCGGATCGAAGTAGCGACGGCTCTGGGCATCGCAACCGGCACCCGGGCCACCGTGAATGAACACCACAGGCAGGCCTTCCGGGGAACCGCTTTCATCGACATAGAGCGTGTGGGTGTCATCGACAGCCAGATCGTGCCGGGCATGAGGTTTGATCTGCGGGTACAAAGTCTGCATTGCGCGCTCCGTAAGGGGTCGAGTCATCCCTGGGGGGACTTCTATTTAATCTGCCGTCCGGCATCATAAACCCGAATTACCCGAATGAGCATGTCCCCTGCGCAGTCAAAGCGTGTCAGCCAGATACGCCAGCAGTGTGCGATACATCTGATCGACCTCCGGCACTTGGCCCCGGCCACGTAAACAGCCGTGAACCAATCTTCCCCCGACATACAACACAGCATCCACACCTGCGCTGTTCAGCCGCTCGCTATAAAGGACGCCGTCGTCGCGCAACGGGTCCCATTGCGCCACGACGACCAGCGCTGGCGGCAGGCCGCTCAGGTCATCGGCGAGCAACGGCATGGCGAGGGAAGACGGTTGAGCGTCGCTCAGATAGAGGGCGTGATAACTGTCCAGATCGCTGCTGCTCAACAGTGGCGCATCGGCACATTCGCGCCGCGAGGGCAGATGGGCCGGGCCACCGAGGGCGGGATAAATCAGCACCTGACCCCGTGGCAGCGCTTGCCCGGCATCGCGCAAGGCCAGGCATAACGCGGCGGCGAGATTGCCTCCGGCGCTGTCACCGGCCACCAGCCGACGGCGAGGGTCGATGGCAAAGGGGGTGGCCGCCAGGTGATGCCACACGGCGAGGCAGTCTTCAAAGCCGGCGGGGAACGGATGCTCCGGCGCCAGTCGATAATCCACCGCCAGCACCAGCACGCCAAGGGTCGCGGCCAGTTCCATGCAGATGAAGTCGTGGGAGTCCAGATCACCCACCACCCAGCCGCCACCGTGCAGATAAAGGATGCATGGCCACCCTTCGGACGGCGGCGCGCTTCGAGGACAGTAAGCCCGCACGGCTACCCCGGCCAGCTCGAAATCCTCGACTGCCAGCGCTTGCGGGCATGGCGGGGTGAAGGCCCGGCACATCTGGCTGTAGGCCTGGCGCAGACCAGGGAGGCTGTTGTCCGGGGCGTTGAAGCTCAGGGTTTGGTCGATGAAGGCGGACATTGCCTGGGAGAGTGGATAAGTAGCCATGGAACGACGCCAACATAGAGGATCGGGATGGGCGCTGATTATGAGACGAGGGGATCTAAGTGGGAGCAAGGCTTGCCCGCGATGACGGCGGTACATTCAACATCAGTGTCGACTGACATATCGCCGTCGCGGGCAAGCCTTGCTCCTACAGATAAATCCCCTCGCCACGATCATCTAATCGTCAATTCTTGAGACTGGCCTGCACCGCCGCCACGCCATCCTTGCCGTCAAAACTGGTCACCCCGGTGAGCCAGCGCTGAAGATCCTCGGGGTGCTCACGCAGCCATTGCCGGGCGACGTCCTGGGGTGTCTTGCGCGCCATGATCGGCACCATCAACTGACTTTCCTGGGCGGCGGTGAAAGTGAGGTTTTCCAGCAAGCGGTTCACGTTCGGACAACGCTGGGCGTAGTCCGGCGCGGTGACGGTGGAGACCGTCGCGGCGCCTTCGTTCGGGCCGTAGACGTCTTCGCTGCCCGTCAGGTAGGTGATGTTCATATTGATGTTCATCGGGTGCGGGGTCCAGCCGACGAACACCACGAACTCCTTGCGATTCACCGCCCGCTGCACCGCCGCCAGCATCCCGGCCTCACCGGACTCGATCAGCTTGAAGTCCTTGAGGCCAAAGTGATTGGTTTCAATCATGGTCTTGATGGTGGTGTTGGCGCCGCTGCCCGGCTCGATGCCGTAGATTTTTCCGCCGAGCTGCTCCTTGAACCGGGCGATGTCGGCGAAAGTCTTGAGGCCCGCTGCGGCCACGTAGTCCGGCACCGCCAGCGTGGCTTGGGCATCGGCAAGGCTTGGCTGGTCCAGGACTCTCACCTGGTCGGCCGCCAGGAACGGAGCGATGTTGTTGTCCATCGCCGGTTTCCAGTAGCCCAGGAAGATATCGAGACGCTTGTCACGGATGCCGGCGAAGATGATCTGCTGCACGGCACTGGTCTGTTTGCTTTCATAACCCAGCCCCGTGAGCAACACATCAGCCATGCCACTGGTGGCGATCACGTCGGTCCAGTTGACCACGCCCATGCGCACGGTCTGGCAGGACGCCGGCTCGGCGGCCATTGCCCCGCTGCTCAGGATGACGGTACCGCAGAGGATCGACAGACAGCGTTTGAACAGTCTTTTCATCGGGAAGGTCTCGTGCGGCAGCGATTATTGTAGGTCGGTGTCTTGGTGCACCGTGACCGGAACATTACGCAGCGTCGAGGGGCTGAAGATGAACTGTGGCGACCCGGTTTTGCACGGTGGCGACCGTTCCCCTGCGAGGCTCAAGGCCACATCTATCTGTGGGAGCAAGGCTTGCTCCCACACCCCCCTAGCCCCAGGAAACAGGCATTATTTCTTGTAGGCCTGCTGCCCCCACGCCAGCAAGCCTTCCAGCAATTCCCTGAGCACCACCTGGGTCGGTTCCGCCAGATCCGCACGGTAGTTGAACGGCTCGAACTCTTCCATGTAGGTGCTCTGGCACAGTTCCAGTTGCACCGCGTGGATGTCCTCAGCCGGGTTGCCGTAGTGCCGCGTGATATGTCCGCCCTTGAAACGTCCGTTGAGCACGTGGGTAAATTCGCCGTGGCGGGCGCAGATGGCTTCGAGCTGGCTGGCCAGCGCCGGGGCGCAACTGGCGCCGTTGAAGGTGCCGAGGTTGAAGTCCGGCAACTTGCCGTCGAACAGGTGTGGGATCACCGAACGGATCGAGTGGGCGTCGAACAGCAAGGCATAGCCGAATTCGGCCTTGAGCCGCGCCAGTTCCTGCCGCAGGGTCTGGTGGTAAGGCACCCAGATCTGTTGCAGATAAGTCGCCCGCTCCGCGGCGGACGGCTCCAGCCCCTGGCGAAACAACGGTACGCCATCGAACAGGATCGAAGGATACAAACCGGTGGTGGCACCGACGTACATCGGCTTGTCATCGTCGGGGCGGTTCAGATCGATCACAAACCGTGAATATTCAGCGGCCAGGGTGCTGGCGCCCAGTTCGGTGGCGAACTCGTAAAGCTTGGGAATATGCCAGTCGGTGTCCGGCAAGCTCTGGGCCTCAGGGATCAAACCAGCCTTCACCGCCGGGGTCAGGCGCAGGCCGGCGTGGGGCATGCTGATCAACAGCGGCACGCGCCCTTGCTTGAAATTCAGGACCTTCTCCACAACCGTTCTCCTTAATCGATTTCCACGCCGTGACGCACGACGCGTTTATCCAGATCGCCACCCAGCCAGTACGACAGGTCGGCCGGGCGGTCGATGTGCCAGGCGACAAAGTCCGCGACTTTGCCGACTTCCAGCGAACCGTGAGTGGCAGCCATGCCCAAGGCCTGGGCCGCATGAATCGTCGCCCCCGCCAGAGCCTCCTCAGGGGTCATGCGAAAGCAGGTGCAGGCCATGTTCAACATCAAGCGCAACGACAGCGCCGGCGAGGTGCCGGGGTTGAGGTCGCTGGCCACGGCGATCTTCACGCCGTGCTTGCGCAGGGCATCCATGGGCGGCAGCTGGGTTTCGCGCAGGAAATAAAATGCCCCCGGCAGCAGCACCGCCACCGTGCCGGATTCGGCCATGGCCCTGGCGTCGTCCTCGGTCATGAATTCCAGATGATCGGCCGACAGCGCCTGATAACGGGCCGCCAGGCTTGAACCGTGCAGCGACGACAATTGTTCAGCGTGCAGCTTCACCGGCAGGCCCAGTTGTTGGGCGGTGATAAACACCCGTTCGACCTGCGCCGGGGAAAACGCCAGGTACTCGCAAAATGCATCCACCGCATCCACCAACCCTTCGGCGGCGAGGGCCGGGAGCATTTCGGTGCAAATGTGCTCGATGTAGTCATCGGCGCGATCAGCGTATTCCGGTGGCAAGGCGTGGGCCGCCAGGCACGTGCTGCGCACGCTGACCGGCAGCTGTTCACCCAGGCGACGGATGACCCGCAGGATCTTGCGTTCGCTGGCCAGGTCCAGGCCGTAGCCGGATTTGATTTCCACCGTGGTCACGCCATCGCGCATCAGGCTTTTCAGGCGTTTGGCGGCGCTGTTGAACAGTTCATCTTCGCTGGCGGCCCGGGTAGCGCGCACGGTGCTGGCGATGCCCCCGCCGGCCGCTGCGATCTCGGCGTAGCTGACGCCCTGCAGGCGCTGTTCGAATTCACCGCTGCGGTTGCCGCCGAACACCGTGTGGGTGTGACAGTCGATCAGCCCAGGAGTGACCCAGGCGCCCTTGAGGTCGTTGACGGCCGGATAGTCACCGGCCGGCAGCTCGGCGCGCGGGCCGATCCATTGAATCAGCTCGCCGTGGGTGACGATGGCGGCGTCTTCGATGATCGAGTAGACGCCCTGGGCCATGGTGGCGGCGTGGCAGTTTTGCCAGAGGGTTTTCATCCCGGTTTCCTCGAATTATTGAAGATCGAATCGCGAGCAGGCTCGCTCCCACAAGGACTTCTGGTGTACCGGGGCTCTACACCACCCCCTGTGGGAGCGAGCTTGCTCGCGATGAGGTCCTTACAGGCTCGGCAACAACTGCGCCGTGACCAGTTCATTCAGGCAACGACTGGCCAACAACTCGCTCGCCGCATTGATGTCCGGCGCGAAGAACCGGTCTTTCTCATAGAACGGCACTTCTGCGCGCAAGAGGGCGCGGGCCTGCTCCAGCTTGGCAGAGGTCTTCAAACCGCCGCGCAGATCCAGCCCCTGGCACGCCGCCAGCCATTCCACCGCCAGAATCCCCCGGGTGTTCTCGGCCATTTCCCACAGCCGCTTACCGGCGGCGGGGGCCATGGACACGTGGTCTTCCTGGTTGGCCGAAGTCGGCAGGCTGTCCACCGAATGGGGATGGGACAACGCCTTGTTTTCGCTGGCCAGGGCAGCAGCGGTGACCTGGGCGATCATGAAGCCGGAGTTCACCCCGCCATTGGCCACCAGAAACGGCGGCAGTTGCGACATGTGCTTGTCCATCATCAGCGAAATACGCCGCTCACTCAGCGAACCGATTTCGGCGATTGCCAGGGCCATGTTGTCAGCGGCCATTGCCACCGGCTCGGCGTGGAAGTTGCCACCGGAAATCACGTCGCCCTCGGCGGCGAACACCAGCGGGTTATCCGATACGGCGTTGGCTTCGATCACCAGCACCTCAGCGGCCTGGCGGAACTGGGTCAGACAGGCGCCCATCACTTGTGGCTGGCAGCGCAGGGAATACGGGTCCTGGACCTTGTCGCAATTCTGGTGGGAAGCGGAGACTTCGCTGCGCTCGCCCAGCAGATCGCGATAAGCAGCGGCGGCATCGATCTGGCCTTTCTGGCCGCGCGCGGCGTGAATACGCGCATCGAATGGCGAACGCGAACCGAGCACCGCTTCTACCGTCAAGCTGCCCAGAGCCAGGGCGCCGGCGAACAGGTCTTCGCCTTCGAACAGGCCACGCAAGGCAAACGCCGTGGACACCTGGGTGCCGTTGAGCAGCGCCAGTCCTTCTTTGGCAGCCAGGGTCAGCGGCGCAAGGCCGGCCACTTTCAGCGCTTCGACAGCCGGCAACCATTCACCTTTGTAACGGGCCTTGCCTTCGCCCAACAGCACCAGGGACATGTGGGCCAGCGGCGCCAGATCACCCGAAGCGCCGACCGAGCCTTTCAACGGAATGTGTGGATAGACCTCGGCATTGATCAGCGCAATCAGCGCATCGATCACCTGCCGACGGATGCCGGAAAAACCCCGGCTCAGACTATTGACCTTGAGCACCATGACCAACCGCACCAGCGCATCGCTGATCGGCTCGCCCACGCCAGCGGCATGGGACAGCACCAGAGAGCGTTGCAGGTTTTCCAGGTCTTCACTGGCGATGCGGGTCGAGGCCAGCAGACCAAATCCGGTGTTGATGCCGTAGGCCGTGCGATTCTCGGCGAGAATCTGCTCCACGCAGGCGACGCTGGCTTCGATCTGCGCCGACGCGCTGGCGTCGAGGCTCAGGGTCACGGGTTGCTGATAGATGTCACGCAATTGAGCCAGGCTCAATTGGCCGGGAATCAGGTTTAAGGCAGTCATGTATTGCTCCTTTTGAGAGTTTTGTTTTCACCCGCCAGTCGCTCCGGAATGTTCCGTTATCCGTCACCCTCGCCTTTTGGACGGTGGATGCCTTGGCACGCTGGCGGTTTTTTGATCAATTCAAATTCGGTAAAGCGTTGTGCAACACGGCTGGATCTTTAAGCAGCGCGGCAGCGCTGGCGATGTCCGGCGCCAGCCAGCGGTCCTGGTCGTAGGCCGGCACATGCTCACGCAGCAGTTTCCAGGCAACGTCAGTGCCGGCACCGAAGCGTTGCGTCTTGAGAAACTCAAAAGCCTGGGCGGCCAGCAGGTATTCGATGGCGAGGATCTGCGTGCAGTTTTCCAACGCCCGGTGCAGCTTCAGGGCGGCGTTGGTGCCCATGCTCAGGTGATCTTCCTGCAAGCCCGAGGTGACAAAGTTGTCGAGCACCGCCGGCTGGGCCAGCTGGCGATTTTCCGCACACAGCGACGCGGCGACGTATTGCACGATCATCATCCCCGAATTTACCCCGGGGTTGGCCACCAGAAAGGCCGGCAGGCCGCTGACGTGGGGGTTGATCAAACGGTCGAGACGACGTTCGGCGATGGAGCCGATTTCGGCCATGGCAATCGCCAGCAGATCCGCCGCCAAAGCCACCGACTGACCGTGGGGGTTGGCCTGGGACATGACCCGGAAGCTCTCGGGCGTGCCCAACAACAGCGGGTTATCGGTGCTGGCGTTGAGTTCGGTTTCGATCTGTTGCCGGGCATGGGCCAGTTGGTCGCGAGCGGCACCGTGGACCTGAGGAATCGAGCGGATGCTCAACGCATCCTGGGTGCGAATGCCCAGGCTCGAAGCGATGACTTCGCTGCCGTCCAACAGTGCTCGCAAGTTGACGCCGACCTGTTGCATGCCAGGGTGCGGCTTGAGGGCGATGATCTGGGCATCGAACGCCGCGATCTGCCCGCGCTGGGCCTCGAAGCTCATGGCGCCGATCACGTCGGCCCATTGCAGCAGCCGCGTCGCATCGGCCAGGGCCAGGCAACTGAAGCCGGTCATGCACGGCGTGCCGTTGACCAGGCACAAACCGTCCTTGGCCCCCAGTTGCACCGGTTGCAAGCCCTCTGCGGCCAGAGCCTGTTGCGCCGAGACGATTTGCCCGCGATAGCTGACATTGCCAACGCCCAACAACGCGATGCTGATATGGGCCATGTGGGTCAGGTAGCCCACCGAACCCTGGGACGGCACTTGCGGGGTGATGCCGCGATTGAGCAGCGCCAGCAGGGCTTCGACCACCCGGCGATGAATGCCGGACTTGCCCTGGCTGTAGTTGAGGATGGCCGCGCAGACAATCGCCCGGGTCTGTTCATCGGCCAGCGGCGCGCCAACGCCACAGGCATGGCTGAGCAGTGTGTTGCGCGACAATTGGCTGAGCTGTTCGTCCTTGAGCGAGACATTGCACAGGGCACCCAGGCCGGTGTTGACGCCATAAGCGCGCTCGCCGCTTTCGACGATGCGCTGGACGATGGCCTGGGCATTGTCGATCCGCGCCCAGGCCTGGGCCGACAGCTCAAGCTCGGCACCGAAGCGGGCGACGGCGACCACATCCTGCCAACGCAACGGCGCGTCGGCGATTACGATTTTTTCAGCCTGGGACATCTTCAACCTCATGCCTATAACCTGAACATTGATGCAGCTTTACCGGCGCCATCGCGAGCAGGCTCGCTCCCACAGGGATTTGCTTTGGACACAAAATGGGGTGAACAAAAAAGACCCCATTGTGGGAGCGAGCCTGCTCGCGATGGGAGCAGCCCAGCCACCACAAATCCCTCAAACCACCGCAGCCCTGCGCTGCACAAACCGATCAACATACTCATCCGCCGGCGAGTGCAGGATCTCTCGGGGTGTGCCGACCTGGATCAGCTTGCCATCCTTGAGAATCGCGATGCGGTTGCCGATGCGCACGGCTTCGTCGAGGTCGTGGGTGATGAACACGATGGTCTTGTGCAGGGTCTTTTGCAGTTCCAGCAACTGGTCCTGCATTTCCGCGCGGATCAGCGGGTCGAGGGCGCTGAACGCTTCGTCCATCAGGATGATGTCGGTATCCGCCGCCAAGGCACGGGCCAGGCCCACGCGCTGGCGCATGCCGCCGGAGAGCTGGTGCGGATATTTGTTCTCGTAGCCCTTCAGGCCCACGGTGTTGATCCAGTGCAGCGCACGCTCAGTGCAGACCTGCTTGCTCTCGCCACGCACTTTCAAGCCATAGGCGACGTTGTCCAGCACGCTCTTGTGGGGCAACAGGCCGAAGCTCTGGAACACCATGCTGATCTTGTGCCGGCGAAATTCGCGCAGGGCTTCCATGTCCAGTTGCAGAATGTCTTCGCCGTCCACCAGGATCGCGCCGCTGGTAGGATCGATCAGCCGGTTGAAGTGGCGCACTAAAGTGGACTTGCCGGAGCCGGAAAGCCCCATGATCACGAAGATCTCACCGGTGCCAATGCTCAACGACAAGTCGTTCACACCGACCACGCAACCGGTTTCGGCCAGCACCTGGTCCTTGGTCTTGTTCTGGCGGATCAGCTCCAAAGCCTCCTTGGAGCGATTGCCGAAAATCTTGAAGACGTTCTTGACTTCGATCTTGCTGATGGCTGCGTTGTTCATTTGCTCACCTCATGCCGAGGACGACCATAGGCCTGGGTAATGCGGTCGATGACCACGGCGAGAATCACGATCGCCAGCCCGGCTTCCAGGCCGCGTCCGACGTTGAGGGTCTGGATGCCCACCAGGACATCTTCGCCCAGGCCACGGGCGCCGATCATCGAAGCGATTACGACCATCGACAGGGCCATCATGGTGGTCTGGTTGATCCCGGCCATGATGCTTGGCAGGGCCAGGGGCAGTTGCACGCCGAACAGCTGTTGCCAACGGTTGGCGCCGAACGCATTGATGGCTTCCATCACTTCGCCGTCCACCTGGCGAATGCCCAGGTCGGTCAGGCGAATCAATGGCGGCGCGGCGTAGATCACCGTGGCGAAAATCGCCGGGACCTTGCCCAGGCCAAACAGCATCAATACCGGAATCAGGTACACGAAGCTCGGCATGGTTTGCATGATGTCCAACAACGGCATCAACACCGAACGCAGGCGATTGCTGCGGGCCGAGAGGATGCCCAGCGGAATGCCGATCAACACCGAAATAAATGTCGCCACCAGCATCAGGGCGAGGGTCTGCATCAGTTTGTCCCACAGGCCCACCGCGCCCACCAGGAACAGCAGGCCGACAATCACCGCCGTAGTCGCGACCTTGCGGGTGGCGTGCCAGGCAATGCCGCCGACGATGGCCAGCATCAACCACCAGGGTGCCATGCGCAGCAGGCCTTCGAGGTTGACGATGGCCCACAGCAAGGTGTCGGAAATGTGCCGGAACACATCGCCGTAGTTGGTCACCAGGGAGTCGACCCAACTGTTGACCCAGTCGGCGATGGAGAAGGTAAAGCTTTCGGGAAACATAAGAGACTCTCGATCAAGTGGATGCAGTGAACGTCCCGGCCAGCCCTAGGGTTGGCCGGGTGTATTCGACCTACAGAGCCGCGTCGATTTTCTTGGCCGCGTCTTCACTGACCCAGGCGTGCCAGACTTCAGGATGTTCCTTCAGGAAGATCTTCGCCAGTTTCGGCGACTCGATCCGCTCCTTGGCCATGCGCCCGAGGTTCTGGTTCAGGATATCGATGGGCAGATTGACCTTTTCCAGCACCGCCACCAGTTCAGGCGCTTCGTCGTGGAAGGTCTTGGACAGGCCGACCTTGATGGTCACGCTTTTGTCCACGCCCGGTTTTTCTTCCAGTTTCACCAGGTCCACCTGACCCATGAGCGGGGTTGGCGACCAGTAGTAGAACAGGATCGGCTCGCCGCGCTTGTAGCTCGACAGCACCGCCGCATCCAGGGCCGGACCGGTGCCGGGGCGGAAGTTGGTGTAGGTTTTTTCCAGGCCATAGCTTTTCAGCATTTCGCTGTTGTCCAGCTCACAGGTCCAGCCGGCCGGGCAGTTATAGAAGCGGCCCTTGGATGGCTCTTCCTGGTCCTTGAACACAGCGGCGTACTGGCCCAGGTCGGCGATGTTCTTCAGGCCCGGCGCCTTGGCTTCAAGCTTACGCTTGGCGTCACCCTCGATCACATAGCGCGGCACGTACCAGCCTTCGATGGCACCCACCACCGGGGCGCCGACGCCGACAACCTTGCCGGCCTTCTCGGCCTTGTTCCAGACTTCACTGCGACCGACCCATTCTTCGGCGAACACCTGAATATCGTTGCTGCTCAAGGCGTTCTCCATGGTGATGGAGTTGCCTGGCAGACTGTCGGTCTTGCAGCCGTAGCCTTTTTCCAGCACCACTTGCATGACGTCGGTCAGCAACATGCCGCTTTCCCAGTTCAGACCGGCGAATTTCACCGGCTTGCCCGACTCGCACCAACCCGCCGCTTGCGTGGCGCCGGCACTGGCCAGCAGGCCCATGCAAAGCAATGTGGTCAGCAGGGTCTTGTTCGATTTCATTATGTGACGCTCCTAATCAGTGAATTGGCTTACGGCAGTCAAGAGGCATCCAGCCCTGTCAACATCCCATCAGGCCGCTTGGATGCGACCCGCCCTGCTCGGTTGTGCGTCAACCGCGTCCTGCTCGACCGGCAGGATCAATTGATCGGGTACAGCGCTGTGCCACTTCCTGGCGGCGAGGTAATACAGCACCGCCGGAACCACCAGGCCGATGATCCAGGAAATATCCACACCACCCATGGCTTCCACCAGCGGACCGGTATAGAACTTGGTGGCGATGAACGGCAGTTGAACCAGTACACCGAAGACATAGACGCTGATACCAAGGGCATTCCAACGACCGTAGCGACCGTTCGGGTCGGCCAGCGCCGGCACGTCATAGCGCTCGCGAGTGATGCAGTAGTAGTCCACCAGATTGATCGCGCTCCAAGGCGTAAAGAACGCCAGCAAGAACAGGATGAAAGACTTGAACGCACCGAGGAACGAGTGCTGACCGAGCAGCGCGATCAGGGTCGCCGCGCCGACGATGACCAGCACGAAGCCTAGACGCTGCAAGCGCGTGACGTTCAGGTGACCCCGAAAACCACTGATGATGGTCGCAATGCACATGAAGCTGCCGTAGGAGTTCAGCGTGGAGATAGTGACCTTGCCAAAAGCGATGCTGAAGTACAGCAGCGCAGCGGTGGCACCGGTACCACCCAGGCCAACGATGTAGGCCACTTCGTGACCCGCGAACTGCCCATTGGCCGAGGCGGCGGCAAACACGCCAAGGATCATCGCCACCTGCGCGCCGATGACTGAACCTGCGCCTGCGGCAAAAAAGGTTTTCACCGAGGAAGTCTTGCTCGGCAGGTAACGCGAATAGTCCGCCACGTAGGGGCCGAAGGCGATCTGCCAGGAAGCCGCGAGCGACACCGCAAGCAGGAAACTGCTCCAGCTGAAATGGCGGATTTGCAGGAGTGCGCCAACGTCCGTCTGGCTCATCAGGCGAGCGAACAGGTAAACAAAGGCGATCACACCAATGACGCTGGCGACACGGCCAATGAAGTGAATCACCCGATAACCGAGCACCGTGACCAGCACGATGGTACTGGCGAAAATGAGGATGCCGACACTGTCGCTGACACCAAACAACTGGCCCAGCGCCTGGCCGGAAAGCACGGTTCCGGTTGCGGTGAAACCCAGGTACATCAGGCACACCAGCACGATCGGGATGGCCGCGCCGTACACACCGAACTGCACCCGGCTGGAGATCATCTGCGGCAGGCCAAGCTTGGGCCCTTGCGCGGCATGCAACGCCATGACGCCACCGCCGAGCAGTTGGCCGATCAGCAAACCGATCAACGACCAGAACACATCACCACCCAGCACCACCGCCAATGCGCCGGTGACAATGGCAGTGATTTGCAGGTTGGCACCCATCCAGAGGGTGAACTGGCTCAACAATCGGCCGTGTCTCTCCGCTTCCGGTATGTAGTCGATCGAACGCCTCTCGATCAACGGCTTGCTGCTTGCGCGTGTGCGGGTGACGGCCATGGTTCAACCTCTGTGGATTGTCCTAGTTCGAGCGTTGCTTTTTTGTGGGAGCGAGCCTGCTCGCGATGGCGGCCTATCAGCCAACACAAGTGTTGAATGTGCCGGCCACATCGCGAGCAAGCTCGCTCCCACATGGGCTCCGGGGTTACTTGCCGGTGATCATCGGCAGGTTCAGCCCCTGTTCCTTGGCGCAATCAATCGCGATCTGATAGCCAGCATCAGCATGACGCATCACCCCAGTACCCGGATCGTTGTGCAGCACGCGGGCAATTCGCTCGGCCGCTTCGTCGGTGCCGTCGCAGACAATGACCATGCCCGAATGCTGGGAGAAGCCCATGCCGACGCCGCCGCCATGGTGCAGCGACACCCAGGTCGCGCCGCTGGCGGTGTTGAGCAAAGCGTTGAGCAACGGCCAATCGGACACGGCATCGGAACCGTCCTGCATGGCTTCGGTTTCGCGGTTGGGGCTGGCCACGGAACCGGAGTCCAGGTGGTCGCGACCGATCACGATAGGGGCCGACAATTCGCCGCTGCGCACCATTTCGTTGAACGCCAGGCCCAGCTTGGCACGCTGGCCCAGGCCGACCCAGCAGATACGCGCCGGCAGACCCTGGAAGCTGATGCGCTCGCGGGCCATGTCCAGCCAGTTGTGCAGATGGGCGTCGTCGGGGATCAGTTCCTTGACCTTGGCGTCGGTCTTGTAAATGTCCTGCGGGTCGCCCGACAGCGCAGCCCAGCGGAACGGGCCGATGCCACGGCAGAACAGCGGACGGATATACGCCGGTACGAACCCTGGGAAATCGAAGGCATTTTCGACGCCCTCTTCCTGGGCCATCTGACGGATGTTGTTGCCGTAGTCGAAGGTCGGCACGCCCATTTTCTGGAAGGCCAGCATGGCTTTGACGTGGACGGCCATCGATTGTTTGGCCGCTTTGACCACGGCAGCAGGCTCAGTCTTGGCGCGGGCGCGGTACTCGTCCCAGGTCCAGCCGGCCGGCAGGTAACCGTTGAGCGGGTCGTGGGCGCTGGTCTGGTCGGTAACCATGTCCGGGCGCACACCGCGACGGACCATTTCCGGCAGGATTTCGGCGGCGTTGCCACAGAGCGCGATGGAGATCGCCTTGCCTTCTGCGGTGTATTTCTCGATACGGGCCAGCGCGTCGTCCAGATCAGTGGCCTGTTCGTCGACATAACGAGTCTTGAGGCGGAAATCGATGCTCACCTGCTGGCATTCGATGTTCAGCGAGCAAGCGCCGGCCAGGGTCGCGGCCAACGGCTGCGCACCGCCCATGCCGCCCAGGCCGGCCGTGAGGACCCAGCGCCCCTTGAGGTTGGCGTCGTAATGCTGGCGACCGGCCTCGACGAAGGTCTCGTAGGTGCCTTGGACAATGCCCTGGCTGCCGATGTAGATCCAGCTGCCGGCGGTCATCTGGCCGTACATGGCCAGGCCCTTGGCGTCCAGTTCGTTGAAGTGTTCCCAACTGGCCCAGTGCGGCACCAGGTTGGAGTTGGCGATCAACACGCGAGGAGCGTTGCTGTGGGTTTTGAACACGCCCACCGGCTTGCCGGATTGCACCAGCAGGGTTTCGTCGTCGTTGAGGTTGGTCAGGCTTTCGACGATCTTGTCGTAGCACTCCCAGTTACGCGCCGCACGGCCGATGCCACCGTAAACCACCAGTTCCTTAGGGTTCTCGGCCACTTCGGGGTCGAGGTTGTTCATCAACATGCGCAGCGGCGCTTCGGTCAGCCAGCTCTTGGCGGTCAGGGTGTTACCGCGTGGGGCACGGATTTCAACGTCACGGTATTTTTCGGGTTTGCGGGTAGCGTCGGTCACAGCAAGAACTCCTCAGCGATCAATCCAGACCAGCCCAGGCAATGGGCGCGATTTCCAGGCACGTTACGTTGAGCAATGGTGACTCATACGCATACGTCTTTACTTGTATGTACAAGCATATGCAATCAGGCGGCCAACTTGATGAATGCGTGCCCAAGGAAAACGACGAGCATGGTTGTGAGTCCCGTAATTAAAGGGCTCTAGCGGAAAATGAAATTTCTGAAGGGGATTTTTGGTACTGGAAGGAAGGGCCAATAAAGCGTGGCGTTGCGCCACGCTGGGGCATTCGGTAACAAGTTGGTGCGAGTAGAAGGAACAACGATCAGGCTTTTTGTGGCGAGGGGGCTTGCTCCCGCTGGGGTGCGAAGCAGCCCTATATTTTTTGCGACTGCTGCGCAGTCGAGCGGGAGCAAGCTCCCTCGCCACAATGGCCTACACGTCTGAGGTCAGTGAGCAGTCAGCTCGATCACACAGCACTGGCCAGCAGTTGATATCTCCAGCAATCCGGTGTTACCGCTCAGTTGCAGGCAGTCGTAAAGCCCCAGTGCCTCGACAGCCGTATCAATCTTGACCCTCAGCGTCGGAGCCGCACTGAACACCAACACCGTCCCCGCCTCACTGAAAAACCGCTGCTGGCCGCCCATCCACTGCAACCGCGCGCGGTAACGCAGTGGCGCGTAGATCAGGTTGAAATCACGAATCGGCCCGCCCAGCAACGTACAGTGCACATGGCTCTCGCCGTTGAATGCAAAAGGGTCCAGCGGATGCAAAGCCCGCGTAACCTGACCATCGACGTTCAGCGTCATGCCGTCACCCTGCAAGACACTGATGACCCGCTCGTAACCGGCGAAGCTGGAAAAGCCACCCGACTCAGCAATATCGGCAATCGACAGGCGCCAGCCGAAACCGTCCAGGCCGGTACCCGCATCACGGGTAATTTCTTCGGTGCTGCCGCCGCCGTTTTTCCATGGCATGCGTGGATAATCGGCGGCGCGCAGAACTTTCATCTGCTTGATCATTTATGAAAGCGTCCTTCCAGACGATGACGGGAACCGGGGTGAATCAGGCGCGCGGCGGTTACCGGCTGACGCCCCGACCAGGTGCGGCGGCGAATCAACAGGCATGGCTCGCCCCGTTCGATCTGCAGCAGCTTGCACTCGCTCGCCTCAGCGAGAATCGCTTCAACCACGTGCTCGCCTTCGGTCAGCGGCGCAACCTGATTGAGGTAGGCGTAGGGCGTTTGCAGGGTGAAGTCCTGCTTGAGGTAGTCCGGGGCCACCAGGGCATTGACGAAACGGTCCTCGATTTGCACGGGGATGTCGTTTTCGAAATGAACGATCAGCGAATGGAATACCTTCTGGCCTTCGCGCATGTCCAGGGCCAGGGCGCGCTCGGAACCGGCGGCCTCTTCCTCCAGTGTGATGACCTTGCACGTATGGCGATGGCCTCGGGAGGCGATCTCGTCGGCAATGTTATGCACTTCGAACAACGCCGACTGGCTCTTGGGCTCGGCCACGAAGGTGCCGACGCCCTGCATGCGCACCAACAGGCCGTCGGCGGTCATCTCACGCAGGGCACGGTTGATGGTCATGCGGCTGAAACCCAGTTGGCTGACCAGTTCGCTTTCCGATGGCACGCGGTAATGCGGCGGCCAGTTTCCACTGTCGATCTGCTGGGTGATCATCAGTTTGACGCGGGCGTACAAGGGCGCCGGACTGTCGCCCATGTTTGCGGCCAGCGGCGGTTTGGCAGGCGGAGTCGGCACGGCGGTTCCTTGTTCTGCAAAAGAAGGGTGCTAGCTTGCCGGAGTTTACCGGGCAGGCAAACGTCTGTATATGTATATACAAATTACGCACGATGAGGTTGAACCATGTCCGCCTTCTTTGCCGAACGCGCGCTGCTGCCTAGTGGATGGGCCCATGATGTACGTTTTGAAGTCGACGCCAGCGGCGTCTTGACTCATATCCAGGCCGATTCCCAGGCAAACGGCGCCGAACGGCTGGGCGGGCCACTGTTGCCTGGCATGCCGAACCTGCACTCCCACGCCTTCCAGCGGGCCATGGCCGGGCTGGCGGAAGTGGCGGGCAACCCCAACGACAGTTTCTGGACCTGGCGCGACCTGATGTACCGCCTCGTCGGAAAAATCAGCCCCGATCAGCTCGGCATCATCGCCCGACAGCTGTACATCGAAATGCTCAAGGCCGGTTACACCTCGGTCGCCGAATTCCATTATGTACACCACGACACCGACGGCACGCCTTACGCCGACCCGGCGGAACTGGCCCTGCGCATCAGCCAGGCCGCCAGCGCCGCCGGCATCGGCCTGACCCTGCTGCCGGTGCTCTACAGCCATTCCGGTTTCGGTGGCCAGGCCCCCAATGACGGGCAACGTCGATTCATCAACAGCACCGAAAACTACTTGAAACTTCAGTCACGCTTGCAGCCGATCCTGGCCGGGCAACCAGCCCAGGCGCTGGGTTTGTGTTTCCACTCGCTGCGCGCCGTGACCCCCGGGCAAATCCAGGAAGTGCTGGCCGCCAGCGACCGCCATTGCCCGGTGCACATCCACATTGCCGAGCAGCAAAAGGAAGTCGACGACTGCCTGAGCTGGAGTGGCGCCCGACCGCTGCAATGGCTGTACGAAAACACCGAGGTGGATCAGCGCTGGTGCCTGGTCCACGCCACCCACGCCAATGCTCACGAAGTCAGCCTCATGGCCAGGAGCCAGGCGATTGCCGGCCTGTGCCTGACCACCGAAGCCAACCTGGGTGACGGGATTTTCCCGGCCGTGGATTTCCTCGCCCAGGGCGGACGTCTTGGGATCGGTTCCGACAGCCATGTGTCGTTGAGCGTGGTGGAAGAGCTGCGTTGGCTGGAATACGGCCAGCGCCTGCGAGATCAACGGCGCAACCGCTTGTATCGGGCCGATCAACCGATGGTCGGGCGCACCTTGTTCGATGCCGCGCTGCAAGGGGGTGCCCAGGCGTTGGGACAACCGGTCGGCGCCCTCGAAGTTGGCAAGCGCGCCGACTGGCTGGTGCTCGATGGCAACGATCCGTACCTGGCCAGCGCCAACGGCGATGGGATTCTCAATCGCTGGCTGTTTGCCGGCGCAGATCGTCAGGTGCGGGATGTGATGGTTGGCGGGCAATGGGTCGTGCGTGACGGGCATCATGCCGGGGAGGAGGACAGTGCGCGGGCGTTTACTCAAGTCTTGCGCGAACTGTTGGGTTGACCACAAAACTGTGGGAGCGAGCCTGCTCGCGATGGCGGTCTATCAGTCAACATCTGTGTTGAATGTGACGACCTCATCGCGAGCAGGCTCGCTCCCACATTTGATCGGTGACTATCAATCCGAAGTCTTGGCCATCTGCCGATCCGAGGCACGCCAGATCAACCGTGTTGTGTCGTAACCCTGCTGGCGCGCCTTACTCAGCAGTTCTTCGCGCACAACGCCATTGACCGTCGGGGTTCGGGACAGCAACCACATGTAGCGACGACTCGGGTCACCGACGATGGCGGTCTTGTAATCATCGCTGACATACAGGACCCAGTATTGCCCCTTCGCCACACCCGGCACGATCCGCGAAAACCAGTTATCAAACTCGACCCAGAGCTTGTCGGTCTTGCCCGGCACTTGAGGCGTTGCAGTGCCCCTGGCTTCTTCCCACTGCCAGTCCGAGGTCAGGCAGCGGTTGAACACATCCACATTGCCGTCAGGCTTGAGGGTGTAGTGGGCTTCCGATTGCGCGCAGTTGCGCTGGAAGTACATCGGTAGACGGGCCAACTCGTACCAGGTCCCTTGGTAACGCTTGAGGTCGACGCTGTTGACAGTCTTTGGCGCCAACGGGTCTTCGCCAGAAGTGGCACAGCCAGCCAATACCAGGCCGGCAAAAAGCACTAACAATAACCGCATCATTATTTTTCTCCCGCGGGCCGGTGGCCCCGGTTTACTTCAGGCCTTGGCCGGAAAACATCAACACTTTGTCACCGGCGTACTGCACGCTGATAAAGCTCTTCTGGTCGCCCCAGGTGCAACTGGACATGCCGAGCGCGCCCGAACAATCGGTCGGTTTCCCCAACAACGCTTCGACTTCGGCCTTGGGCATGCCGGCAGACAGTTTCGAATAGTTTTCCTGGTTGACCTTGCTGCATGCCGTCAACAAGACGCACAAGGACAACAGGGCGATAGATCGCAGCGACATGGTGTAACTCCTGGAACGGAAGGGGGTGGCAGGGTGCCAACCAGAACCTTAGAAGAGAAAACCCCTATCTGGTTCCCCGACAGACCCAGTATTTGTTGGGCTTTGGGCCGGTGTTTCATGGATGAATCAACCCGTTTGTGACGCCGTCGTGTATTTCGTCGGGATTAGCCTGCACGCGCCTGATTCAAAGCGCTTTGGAGCCGATAAAAAGAGCAGCGCGATGCCAGGTGTTATGGCAAATTGACGCCCCTTCCTGACCAGCTCCTCTGCGGTAGCGTTCTTAATGACCAGAAACATGAAATTCAGCCACAAAATCCTGCTGGCTGCTGCGCTCGTGGTAGCCGTTGCATTCGCCTGCTTCATCCTGTTCAACGACTACCGTCAGCGCCAGGGCTTGCAAGCCAGCACCGAGACCTCCATGCAGGAGCTCGGCAGCCTGACCAGCCGCAACATTCAAACCTGGGTCGAAGGCCGCACCCAATTGCTGCAATCGTTGGCCCAGCAGATTGCCGTGGACGGCAGCAGTGCCGATAGTCTCAAGCGCGCCGTGGGCCTACCGGCCTACACCGGCAACTTCCAGCTCAGCTATTTCGGTGGCACCGACGGCGTGATGTTCTCGGTACCGGCCGGCAATCGTGCGGCCGACTACGATCCCCGCGCCCGTGGCTGGTACAAGGCCGCCAACAGCGCCCAACAAACCATCGTCACCGAACCCTACATCGCCGCCTCGTCGGGCAAACTGGTAATAACCGTCGCCACCCCGGTACAACATCAGAACCAGATGATCGGCGTGGCCGGTGCGGACATCGACCTGTCCAGCGTCAGCGCCATCATCAACTCGCTGAATTTTGGCGGCCACGGCCATGCGTTCATCGTCAGCGCCGACGGCAAGATCCTCATCCACCCCGACAGCAAGCGCGTGCTCAAGACCCTGGCCGAGGCCTACCCTGACGGCGCACTGCACGTCAGCCCAGGCATGAAAGAAGTCGAGCTCGACGGCAAGACTCAATACCTCTCCTTCACGCGGGTCAACGGCGTACCGGGGGCCGACTGGTACGTGGCGCTGGTGCTCGACAAGAACACTGCCCTGGCGATGCTCAGCGAGTTCCGTACTTCGGCGCTGATCGCCATGGTGATTGCCGTGGTATTCATCATCGCCCTGCTGGGCATGCTGATCCGCGTGCTGATGCAACCGCTGCTGACCATGGGCCGCGCCATGCATGACATCGCCGAAGGCGAAGGCGACCTGACACGCCGTCTGACCATCCACGGCCAGGACGAATTCGGCGCTCTGGGCACGTCGTTCAACCGTTTCGTGGAGCGTATTCACACGTCGATCCGCGAAGTGGCCTCGGCCACCGGTCTGGTCAACGAAGTCGCACTGCGTGTGGTCAGCGCGTCAAACTCGTCGATGGTCAATTCCGATCAGCAGGCTTCACGCACCAGCAGCGTGGCCGCGGCGATCAACCAGCTCGGTGCCGCCGCCCAGGAAATCGCCCAGAACGCCGCCCTCGCCTCGCAACATTCCAGCGATGCCCGCAGCCTGGCCGAAGACGGTCAACACGTGGTGGATAAAACCATCACCGCCATGCAGCAGTTGTCCGCCAAGATCAGCGATTCGTGCGGCAACATCGAAACCCTGAACAACAATACGGTGAACATCGGCCAGATCCTTGAGGTGATTACCAGCATTTCCCAGCAGACCAACCTGCTCGCCCTGAACGCCGCCATCGAAGCCGCCCGGGCCGGTGAAGCCGGTCGCGGCTTCGCGGTGGTGGCCGATGAAGTGCGCAACCTGGCTCATCGCACCCAGGATTCGGCGCAGCAGGTGCAGAAGATGATCGAGGAGCTGCAAGTCGGCGCCCGGGAAGCGGTCCTGACCATGACCGACAGCCAGCGCCAGAGCGAAAGCAGCGTCGGCATCGCCAACCAGGCCGGCGAACGCCTGGGCAGCGTGACCCAGCGCATCGGTGAAATCGACGGCATGAACCAGTCCGTGGCCACCGCCACAGAAGAGCAGACCGCCGTGGTGGAATCGATCAACGTCGACATCACCGAAATCAACACGCTGAACCAGGAAGGCGTGGAAAACCTGCAAGCGACATTGCGGGCCTGTGCCGACCTTGAACAGCAAGCGGCGCGGTTGAAGCAGTTGGTGGGTAGTTTCCGAATCTAGTGCCCGGGCGGGCCCATCGCGAGCAGGCTCGCTCCCACACCGATCTCTGCCGGACACAAAATCCGCGATCACCAAAGATCAACTGTGGGAGCGAGCCTGCTCGCGATGGCGATAGTAGCCGCAACGCAATCTAGAACCTGGACCCAGGCCTGTTCAAAAACTCGATTTCATCAGCCGTGGACTCACGCCCCAACACCGCATTGCGATGGGGGAAACGTCCAAACTGCGCAATGATCTTCTGATGCCGCTCGGCGTAATCCAGGTTGTCTTCGAACACCGCCCGATCCGCCTCGGGCTGCTCGCGGGTCAGTTCGATGAAACGGGACACCGCTTCATTCTGCACCGCCAGGTTTTCGCAATGTTCGAGCACCAGGTAGATGAACACCCGCTGGATAGGTTCGAGTTGCCGGTCGAAACCCGCCGCCATGCCTTGGGCCACCAGCGCTTGGGCACGCAGGTCACCGGAAAAAGCCTTGGGGGAATCGCGAAAGATCATCCGCGGGAGCTGATCAAGCAGCAGCACCAGAGCCAGCCAGCCTTCGGGGCGTTGCGCCCAGTCGGTCAATCCGCCGGCCAGTGCCTGCTCGACCTGATCGCCGAAGCGCTCGTGCGCTTGGCGATCATGCCGTTTGCCGAACCACAGCTTGCCCTTGTCAGCGGCTATTTCGTCCGGCGATTTGGCTGAGCCAAACCACCAATCGAGCAACGGCTGCCAGGGCTGGGCCATGATTTATTCCTTGTGGTAGGCCGTGGCGCGGGCGACTTCTTCCTTCGAGCCAAGGAACACCGCCACACGCTGGTGCAGGCCTTCGGGCTGGATGTCGAGAATACGCTGGTGACCGTCAGTGGACGCACCGCCAGCCTGTTCCACCAGGAACGACATCGGGTTGGCTTCGTACATCAGACGCAGTTTGCCCGGCTTGGACGGCTCGCGGCTGTCGCGCGGGTACATGAACAGACCGCCACGGGTCAGGATGCGGTGTACGTCCGCGACCATCGCGGCGACCCAGCGCATGTTGTAGTTCTTTTTCAGCGGACCTTCTTCACCGGCCAGCAATTCGCCCACGTAGCGTTGTACCGGGGCTTCCCAGTGACGCTGATTGGACATGTTGATGGCGAATTCCTGGGTGGTTTCAGGAATGGTGATGTCTTCGTGGGTCAGAACGAAGCTGCCCATCTCACGGTCCAGCGTGAAGCCTTTGACGCCGTCGCCCAGGGTCAGCACCAGCATGGTCTGCGGGCCATAGATGGCATAACCGGCGGCGACCTGTTCGGTGCCTGGCTGCAGGAACGCCTTTTCATTCAAGGCTTCATTCTGGCTCAGGTATTCGTTCGGGCAACGCAATACCGAGAAGATGGTGCCCACTGGCGCGTTGATATCGATGTTCGACGAACCGTCCAGTGGGTCGAACACCAGCAGGTAAGCACCCTTGGGGTATTTGCCTGGGATCTGGTAGGCGTTGTCCATTTCCTCGGACGCCATGCCGGCCAGGTGGCCGCCCCATTCGTTGGCTTCGAGCAGAATTTCGTTAGAGAGCACGTCGAGCTTCTTCTGCACTTCGCCCTGCACGTTTTCGGTGCCCATGCTGCCCAGGACACCACCCAGGGCGCCTTTGGATACGGCGTGGCTGATCTCCTTGCATGCACGCGCCACCACTTCGATCAAAAAGCGCAGATCGGCAGGGGTGTTGTTGCTGCGGGTCTGCTCAATCAAATAGCGACTCAAGGTAACGCGGGACATGGACGGCTCCGAAGAATAGGGGGCGGAAAAACCTGCGCAGTTTAGCGCGAGTCGGGACTTAATTCCTCCTATGAGACGGGGAATGGAGGATTGAGTTCACGGGGTCGCGCCTCGCTTGGGTATTTCTGTTGTCGATAGGACGCTATCGCGAGCAGGCTCGCTCCCACATTTGATCTTCTGCGGACACAGTTTTTGTATACGACATAAATCCAGTGTGGGAGCGAGCCTGCTCGCGATGGGTGTGCAGCACCTCAGTTTTTGACCGGCGGCTTGCGCAGCAAGCTCAATGCCATCCCCGCGAGGACCAGTACGCTGATCAGCAACACCGCCCACAAGCCGATCTTCTTCCAGTTGGTCTCGACGGTCGCAGAGGGCGTTGCGGCAGCCGATGCCGAGGTCGCCACACCATCGGTCTTCGCCGTACCCAGCGTCGCCAGGCGTGACGGTTTGTAATCGGGCACCAGCGTGGCCAGTGGCAGGCTGGCCGCTTTCGCCGTCGCATTGCCCAGCGCCAGGCTGTAGGGCCCCTCGCCACGCGCCAGGAACACCACCTGGGTCGGGCGCACGGCAAAACGCAAGGCTGGCGCTTGGGCACCGAGGCCGCCGCCTCGCTCGTCCACCGTCAGCTTCAATTGCTGCACGGTCTGCCCCGACAGCTGCAGTTGGTTTTGCAGCACATCCTGGCCGTTCTGGGTCAGGCGATACAGCAAGCCGCTGCCCAGCGATTGCCACGGCTGGCTGCTTTCACGCCGTCCGGCCAGGGTCACCGGTGCCAGGCTGTTGGCCTGGCTCAGTTCGACCTGCACCTGTTCGACATTCAACCCCATGGGCAACTGCCAAGTGTATTGCCCAGCCTTCGTGGTGCTACCGGCCAAAGGCTGCGACCAGACCAACGGCAACGGCAGGCTTTCGCGACTGCCGCTCTGCAACTGGGCCGAGGTCAACACCGGCGCCGATGACGGCGATTCCCACAACAACCGCAGATAACGCGCCGGCTGTCCTGGCAAGCTGACCTCATGCTGCTCCACCCGCTCATCAGCAAAGGTCAGCCGCGCCACCTGGCCTTCGCCCCACGCCTGCCAGTGTTGCAGGTCGTCACTGGCTTCGATGGTGAAGCGCTGGAAGCCGTCGCGCTCGCTGGTCCAGTCGAGGATCAGCTGCTGCAAGGGCGCCTTGATCGCACTGGCATCCAGCAGCCAGCCGCGCAGTTCCTCCTCCCCCGCCTCGAGCCGGCTGGACGGTTGCACCTGCACCAGCGTGCCGTTGGCGCTCGATTGCACCCGTACGCTGGGCGCGCGCTCGTTGTCATCGGCGGCGTTGTACAACGGGAACCACTTCACGTCGGTGGTGCTGTTTTCCCGGCTCCGGGCCGTCTCGCGAACCAATGCGTAGGCCTGGGCCTGCCCGGCGGCGTTGAACACCCGCAGGTCGCTCAGATCGGTCTGGCGCGCTTGCAACTGAATCTCCAGGGGCAACGCCAGGCGATACCAAGGCCCCTCGCCGCTCAAGGCCAATGGCACCTGATGGGCAAAGTCCGCCGGCTGTTCCTGGGCCGTCACCGACAAGGCCACCCACAACCCCACCACGCCCAACCCGATGCGACTCAACTTGTGACTCAAGACGACACTCCCTCACTGACAGGTATTGGCGGCTCGGTCCGCGAGCCCCCTTCCGGGCGTTTTGGCGGCAGCGGCGCGAAGTAGCCCACCACCAACAGCAATACACCCACGCCGATAAACGACACGATCCGTGCCAGACCGCCACGGTTACTCAATTCGACAAAGAACAGCTTGGCCACCACCACGGCGATCAACGCCGCACCGATCAGCCAGACCTCACGACGATGGCGCAAATGCCCGCCGATCATCAGGCCCAGGGCAATCAGGGTCCAGACGATGGACAGCCCGGCCTGCACGAACATGGATTCGAGCAACGCATCCAGCTCGAACGGCACGCCGATCCAATGGTGGGCACTGCGCATCACCACGGCGGTGAAGAACGCGAACAGCGACACGCCAGCGATCAACTGGGCGACGTGTCCGGCATGACCCCACCGGATTGCCAGTTGCGCCACCGCGCTGCGGGCCCACGCGTAGACGCCAAACAAGGCGAACAGCAAGCCCAGCTCCAACGGGTTGAGCAGCGGCACATAGGGCAACGGCTCGGCGCTGCCGTCGCTGAAGGTGTTGGCCAGCCAGAACCAGCCCAGCATCAACAGGGCCAGGGGTGCCGCCGCGTACACACGATATTCGCGCGAATGGGCCGAGACCGGCCACGGCCAGGCCCGCGGCGCGGCCATCAGCACCAGGTACAGGCTCGGCAGAATCGCCCAACCCAGCCAGCGCCAGGCGTTGTACTGCTCGGACAACAGCAGCAGGCCGTAGCGCACCTCCAGCGCCAGCACACCGATCAGCAGCCAGCAACCGAGCACATGGGCGGTGCTGCGCGCCCGGGTCGGTAGCAGCGGTGCCAGACGTTTCAGGGAAAGCAAATGCACGGCGAACACGGCCAACCAGGCCAGCCAGCCGAAATCCGCCGCCGGGTGATAACGGCTGTGCCCGGTCGCGACCAGCACACAGCCGGCCACAGGTATCAGCAAGGTGCATAGCAACCCCATCGCCGGCCATTTCAAACGCAGGGCCAGCAATGCCCACAGCGCCACACTGATTGCCGCGACGATCAGCATCAAATGACCTTGCAGGTGCTGCGGTGCAAAGCGCAGCACTTCGCTGCCCCACGCCAGTGCCCACCAGCCTGCGCCCCAGACCAGCAGCAACTCGGACAACCGCTGCAAGCTCAAGGCCTGGAACACCGCCGACGGATGGCCGCGCTGCAATCGCCATGCGCCCACCAGTGCCGCCAGTCCCAGCACCAGCGGCGTCCAGAACCCGCTGTGGGCCAGGGGCCGCAGATCCTCGGCACTCAGCGGCCCGAGCAGCGCCGACCCGGCGGCAAGAAACGCCGCGCCGCCGATCAACTGCAACAACAGGCCAAACACGAAACTCACGCGCTGCTTCAGGTACAGGCTCAGCCAGATGATCAGCAGGCCGCTGGCCGCCCATACACCGCTCGCCGTTTGCCAGGGCAGGACGAAGAGCACGGCAAGGTTGATCAGCACCAACCCAGCCAGCAGCACCACCGACAGCCCGCGCAGCAATCGGACATCGTTGCGCACCATGTCATCGCGTGCCGCCAACAGCATGCCGCCAATCAGCGCCAGGCCGATCAGGGAGGCGCTGAGCAAACCGCTCCAGCCAGCGCTGAACACGGCGGTCGAATCCCCTTCGGCCCCCTGCAAACGCAACAGAAACAACGCGCCACCCAGCAGTTGTACTGCGAACGCCGTAAACAGGAAGCTGCGCGATTGCAGGCGCAGGCCCGCGAACAGCGTCGCCAGACCGGCCAAGGCCCAAGCGATGGCAGTGCCGTGAGTGAAGAAGAACAACGGCGCCAGCAGATAGAGAAAACTCAAGCCCAGCACTGCCAGCACCGGCAGGCCTTGGCGCTCCCAGCGTGTGGCGTGCTCAGGCGCGGTCTTGCGCAACTGGTAGAAACTGAACAGCAAGGCGCCACCCAGCATCAACGCCCCCAGCGGGGCGCCATCGATCAGGCTGCTGTCGCCCTGACGCAACTCGCTGACAAAAGCCAACGCCGAGCCCAGTTGCAGCAGCAAGGCAAAAGCCCGAGCCAAAGGCCGCTGCTGACGCAGGCCCAGCCAGAAAATCCCCGCCCCTTCCACGGCCCATGCCGCCGCGGTCCACCGAGCATCGAGGCCCAGGGGAATCGCCAGGCTGGCAAAAATCACCCCCAAGGCCAGGCAGGTTTCGGCCAACAGGACGGCGCGCCCCCCCATCAATACCCGCGCCAGCCCCATGTAGATGATGCCCAGGGCCAGGGCGCTGAACGCTGCGGCGAACTCCAGATGCTGCACCAGCGCGAACTGCAGACCGAACCCCACCAGGGGCGGGCCGAACAACAGGGTGCCGTCCACGTAGTCGCCCTTGCGGGCCGACCAGCGCAATAGCGCATCGCGGCCTTCGTCCTCGGGCCCGTCGCCCATTTCCAGCAGCTTGCGTCGGGTAAACAACAAGCCGATCGCCAGGTACATCAGGAAGAAAACAATCAGGAACGGCTCGGTGCTCCAGAGCACTTCCGGCCCATAAGAGCGCAAGCCCCAGGCGAAACCGATGCCGAAGGTGCCGACAAAACCAATCAGGTTGAGCAGGCGCCAGGCCTTGAACCAGGCAATCGCCAGAATGCCGGCATTGAGCAGGATGAAGTAGCTGAACAGCGCGACATGGTTACCGCTGCCGGTGGACGTCAGGATCGGCGCGGCAAACCCGCCCAACGCTGCCACCGCAGCCAGGCCGAGGGCATTTTGGGTGACCGCCAGAATCGCCGAGAACACCGTGACCGCCACCAGCAAGCCCAAGGCCGCTTTCGAGTCGAGCAGCGGATGCAGGCGCATGGCGGCGAACACGGTCAGGTACAGCACGGCGATCCCGGTGCCCTGCAACATCAGCGCGTAGTTGCTGTTGCGCTGGCGCAGCCACCAGCCCAGGCCTAACAGGCCCAACGCACTGGCCGCGACGCCGGCATAACGCAACTCGATGGGCACGACCATGCCTTCAGTGGCATAGCGCAGCAGAAACGCCAGGCCGAGGAACAACAGCACCACCCCGACCCGCAATACGGTATTACCGCCAAACAGCCAGTTACGCGCCCCCGCGACGGCACGCTCGAACAGATTCGGACCACGAGGGGCAGCCGGTTCCGGCTGGACCGGTTTGGGGGCGGCCGGCGCAGACTTCCATACGTCGTCGGGCAACGGCTGGCTGGCTTGTGTGGTCATCGCCGGAAGGGCTTCAAGGTCAGGCGGCAGTTCCCAGACCAGCTCCGGTTCAGGTGGAATTTCGGATTCCGGTGCCTGGGCCACGACGATCTCGGGCGATGGCGGCGGTTCGGAGGCTGCGACCGTGCTGCGCTCAAGCGCGATCAGCCGCTGCTCCAGTGCGCTCAAGGTGCGCTGGGCCGTTTGCAACTGGTTCTGCTGTTCGGCGGCGTGGACACCGAGGCGACGCAGACCAATCCCCTGAACGATGCCAAGGCCCAGCAACGCGCCTATCAGCGCATCGGCGAACGACTCATCCACCACCCAGCCAAATGCCAGGCCCAACAGCATCAAAATCCATTGCATGGTCGATATCCCTAAGCGGCCCTTTGCGGGCGTAACCGGGGTGAAGCGGTGCCTGGTTCAGTCTAGTGGAACCACACAAACCTTGTGGGAGCGAGCCTGCTCGCGATAGCGGTCCGTCAGTTACCAAACAGGTTGGCTGACACACCGTTATCGCGAGCAGGCTCGCTCCCACAATGGATTGCTGGCGCCTCAAGCACTAAACCGGCCACACAGCCCGGCGAAACTGGCGCGTAGTATATCGACCAAGCCCAACCACCGTTGGGCTTCGCTCACATTTCCTGCAACTGCTACTCCAGGGCTTTCCAGATGTCGGTGGCGTATTCCCGAATGGTCCGGTCGGAGGAAAACCAGCCCATGCGCGCGGTGTTGAGCACCGCCGAACGCCACCAGTGCTGGGCGTCGTGCCAACGTTCTTCGACCCTGGCCTGGGCATCCCAGTAAGAGTCGAAGTCGGCGCAGACCAGAAAGCGATCGTAATCCACCAGCGAATCGACAAGCCCGGTGTAGCGCATCGGATCGTCCGGCGAAAACACCCCGCCGCGAATAGCCTGCAACACATCGTTGAGGCGATGGGACGCGGCAATGTCCGGCGCGGCACTGAACTCGCCGTTCTGCTTGCGGGCCTCCACCTGCTCGGCCGTCAGGCCGAAAATGAACATGTGCTCACCGCCCACGCGCTCATGCATCTCCACGTTGGCGCCGTCCATGGTGCCGATAGTCAGCGCACCGTTAAGACCGAACTTCATGTTACTGGTGCCTGACGCTTCAAAACCGGCCGTGGATATCTGCTCGGAAAGGTCCGCCGCCGGGATGATGCTCTCGGCCAGGCTGACGTTGTAGTTGGGCAGGAACACCACTTTGAGCAGGCCACGCACGGTCGGGTCGTTGTTCACCACACGGGCGATATCGTTGGTCAGCTTGATGATCAACTTGGCCTGGTGATAACTGGCGGCGGCCTTGCCAGCGAAGATTTTCACCCGTGGCACCCAGTCCACTTCCGGTTCGGCGCGGATCGCCTGGTACAGCGCCACCGTGTGCATCAGGTTGAGCAACTGGCGCTTGTATTCATGGATCCGTTTGACCTGCACGTCGAACATCGCCGCCGGGTTCACGGCAACCCCCAAACGCTCGTGAATCAGATGCGCCAAGGCCTTTTTGCTGTGCAGGCGCTGTTCGGCGAACTGTTTGCGGAACGCCGGCTGATCCGCGAACGGCTCCAGCTCGATCAGGCGTTCCTCGGGGTTGTCGAGCACGCTCGGGCCCAGGGCATCGACCATCATCGAGGTCAGTTCAGCGTTGGCCTGAAACAGCCAGCGGCGGAACGTGATGCCGTTGGTTTTGTTGTTGATCCGCTCGGGATAGAGCTTGTGCAGCTCGGAGAACACCGTGCTGCGCATCAGTTGCGTGTGCAACCCGGACACACCGTTGACGCTGTGGGAACCGAGAAAGGCGAGGTTGCCCATGCGCACCCGGCGGCCATTGT
Source organism: Pseudomonas sp. PICF6 (assembly GCF_009831705.1). Taxonomy (NCBI): domain Bacteria; kingdom Pseudomonadati; phylum Pseudomonadota; class Gammaproteobacteria; order Pseudomonadales; family Pseudomonadaceae; genus Pseudomonas; species Pseudomonas sp. PICF6. The sequence goes on from NZ_WUUD01000033.1 coordinate 261,276, forward strand.
CTTCTTCGATCAGCGACACCGCGCGCAGCACGTCGAAATCGTGCACCCCCTTGGACCGCAGAGCATCGATGTGCTGGGCGTTGATCAGGTAAATGATCTGCATGTGCCGGGGCAACATGCGCTCCATCAGCCCCACTGGCCAGGTTTCCAGGGCTTCGGGCAGCAGCGTGTGGTTGGTGTAGGAGAGCGTGTCCTGGGTGATCTGCCAGGCGGCGTCCCAGGCCACGTCGTAGACGTCCACCAATTGGCGCATCAACTCGGCCACGGCGATCGACGGGTGAGTGTCGTTGAGCTGGATCGCCGCGTGATCGCCCAAGGTCAATACCGAGGTGTGCATGTTGCGATGACGGCGCAACAAATCCTGCAGCGAGGCGGCGACGAAGAAATACTCCTGGCGCAGGCGCAATTCCTGGCCCGCCTCGGTGCTGTCGGCCGGGTACAGCACGCGGGAGATACTCTCGGCCCGGGCCACTTCCGCCACGGCACCCAAATGGTCGCCGGCGTTGAAGCGTTCCAGGTGCAGCTCTTCCATGGCACGGGCGCGCCACAGACGCAGGGTGTTGACGCTGGCACCGCGCCAACCCACCACGGGGGTGTCATAGGCGATGGCTCGCACGGTTTCGCCCGGAGACCAGACTTGCTTGGTATTGCCGGAGGCGTCGGTCACGGTCTCGACGCTGCCGCCGAAGCCGATCGGGTAAACCACTTCCGGCCGCTCGAACTCCCAGGGGTTGCCGAAATCCAGCCAGTGTTCGGTTTGCTCCTGCTGCCAGCCATCAACGATGGCCTGGCGAAACAGGCCGTGCTCGTAACGAATGCCGTAGCCATGGCCGGCAATGCCCAAGGTGGACATGCTTTCCATGAAACATGCCGCCAACCGGCCGAGGCCGCCGTTGCCCAACGCCGCATCGGGTTCGAGCAGGCGAATGCGCTCCAGATCCACGCCCAGTTCGGTCAAGGCTTCGCGCGCAGTGTCCAGCAGGCCGAGGTTGCTCAGGCTGTCATAGAGCAAGCGGCCGATGAGAAATTCCAGGGAGAGGTAATAAACGCGCTTCTGGCCCTTGCGGTAAATCTGCCGCGTGTGGTCCATCCAGTGCTCGACCATATGGTCGCGGGCGGCCAGGGCAATGGCTTCGAACCAGTCGTGATCAAACGCATGATCCGGGTCCTTGCCGACGGCGTAAGTGAGTTTGGTCAACACGGCATCGCGAAATGCAGCCACTTCGGCTTCGCGAACAAGTGGTTCTTGAGTCATTGATGAGACCTCGAACGAGCATGAAATTGTCTGAGCCTAGACGGTCTGACAGGCACTACAGGCGCAGGTTCGTTGGTTTTTCCATGGCGACGGAGAATCGCCGCCAGGGAATTGCCGTATGGGCGAATGAATGCAGGGGCCGTGCCGGTCCTGGGAGAGTTTTACCGGGCTCGAAAAAAAACCGGCAGATGGTCGTTCAAAATTTCACCAGTCCCGGTATGATCGCGCGCCCTGATGCATGCTGGTAAACCTTGATGATGAAGCCCAACCTGATCGCCGCCGCGGAGATCGACCGAATCGATACCTGGGCCAAGTACTCCGCGCCAATGTGCGGTTCCTGCGTGTCGAGCTGCTGCACACTGCCGGTGGAGGTCAAGATCAAGGACCTGATCCGAATCGGTATCGTCGATGAATTCGAACTGGGCGACCCGCCGAAAAACATCGCCAAGCGCCTGCAAAAGGAAGGGATCGTCGAGCGCTATAACCAGAAATCCGAAATCTTCACGCTCCAGCGCATGAGCAACAACGATTGCCTTTATCTGGATCGCAAGAGCCGGTTGTGCACCATTTATGAGAAGCGCCCGGATACCTGCCGCAACCATCCGCGGGTCGGGCCGCGCCCGGGGTATTGCGCCTACAAGCCCAAGGAAGTGGAGCGCGAGCGTAATCCGCGGACGTTGGACAAATTCTGATCTACAGATGGTTCAGCGGGGCCTGAACCATTGTCATCGCGAGCAGGCTCGCTCCCACACTGGATTGATGCCGGACACAACATCTGTATCCGCTGAAAATCCACTGTGGGAGCGAGCCTGCTCGCGATAGAGCCCTAAGAAGCGACGCACAAACTCCAGGCATAAAAAAACGCCCCTGATCTCACAATCAGGGGCGTTTTTTTCAGCCATTAACTAAGTCGAAACTCAGTTACCGCTTTTCTTGGCAGCGCGGGTACGCTCGCTTTCGCCAAGGATCTTCTTACGCAGGCGAATCGACTTAGGCGTCACTTCGCACAGTTCGTCTTCCTGCACGAACTCCAGCGCTTGCTCCAGGGTGAACTTGACCGGCGGAACCAATGCGATGGTTTCGTCTTTGCCCGAAGCACGCATGTTGTCGAGCTTCTTGCCTTTGGTCGGGTTCACGCCCAGGTCGTTGTCACGGCTGTTGAGGCCGACGATTTGACCTTCGTAGATGTCCTGGCCGTGCTCGACGAACAGCTTGCCGCGCGCTTGCAGGGTTTCCAGCGAGTA
>NZ_WUUD01000033.1:263784-272137 GCF_009831705.1 Pseudomonas sp. PICF6
CAGGCCCATTTGTTCCATGATCGCGCCCTGGGATTCTTCCGGCAGGTCGATGGTCACGTTTTCGTACGGTTCGTGCTTGACGCCATCAACCATACGGATGATCACTTCAGGACGACCTACGCCCATTTCGAAGCCTTCGCGACGCATGGTTTCGATCAGAACCGAGAGGTGCAGCTCACCACGGCCGGAAACCTTGAACTTGTCGGCCGAGTCGCCTTCTTCAACGCGCAGTGCCACGTTGTAGAGCAGCTCCTTGTCCAGACGCTCCTTGATGTTACGGCTGGTCACGAACTTGCCTTCTTTACCGCAGAATGGCGAGTCGTTGACCTGGAAGGTCATGGAAACGGTTGGCTCATCGACGGTCAACGGCTTCATCGCTTCGACGTTCAGTGGGTCGCACAGAGTGTCGGAGATGAACAGTTGCTCGAAGCCGCTGATGCAGACGATGTCGCCGGCAGCTGCTTCTTCAACGTCGATACGGTGCAGGCCGTGGTGACCCATCAGCTTGAGAATACGACCGTTGCGCTTCTTGCCGTCGGCGTCGATAGCCACGACCGGCGTGTTCGGCTTGATGCGACCACGGGCGATACGGCCAACACCGATAACACCCAGGAAGCTGTTGTAGTCCAGGGCCGAGATTTGCATCTGGAACGGACCGTCACGGTCGACTTTCGGCGCAGGTACGTCGTCGACGATCGACTGGTACAGCGGGGTCATGTCTTCGGCCATGTTGGTGTGGTCCAGACCGGCAATACCGTTCAGGGCCGAGGCGTAGACGACTTTGAAGTCCAGCTGTTCTTCGGTGGCGCCCAGGTTGTCGAACAGGTCGAAAATCTGGTCCAGAACCCAGTCCGGACGCGCGCCTGGACGGTCAACCTTGTTGATGACCACGATCGGACGCAGGCCGGCTTCGAAAGCCTTCTTGGTCACGAAACGGGTTTGCGGCATAGGGCCGTCCTGGGCATCGACCAGCAGCAGCACGGAGTCGACCATCGACATTACGCGCTCTACTTCACCACCGAAGTCGGCGTGGCCCGGGGTGTCCACGATGTTGATGTGGTAGCCATTCCAGTTGATGGCGGTGTTTTTCGCCAGAATAGTAATACCGCGCTCTTTTTCCTGGTCGTTGGAGTCCATCACGCGCTCGTCGTTGAGCTCGTTGCGCTCCAGAGTGCCGGATTGACGCAAGAGTTTGTCTACCAGGGTGGTCTTACCATGGTCAACGTGAGCAATGATGGCGATGTTGCGTAGATTTTCGATCACTTGTGTATCTCGATCAGAGGATTCGGTGTGCTGACAGGTCGTGGCAGCGATTTACGTTGAGTCCGACAAAGCCGTTACAGCCTGTCGGCGGCGTCGGGGGGCCGGTGACGCAGGCCACAGGCAAACAGCCCCGGGCACTTAGCTCGGTCGATAAACGCGCACATTGGCATGCCCCTCACTGAGCAAATGGTGGGCATGCAGGCGACTCATCACGCCTTTGTCGCAATACAACAGGTACTGGCGAGTAGGGTCCAGTTCCTTGAAACGCGCGTTCACTGCATAGAACGGCATCGTTTGTACCTCGATACCGGCGATACTCAGCGGGTCGTCTTCAGCGTCGTCCGGGTGACGGATGTCGATGATGATCTGACCGGCCAGCGCTTCGCCGACTTCTTCAATCTGTATGTCCTGGCCCAATTCATCGATCACCCGATCGATTGGCACCAGCCTGGCGTTTTCGAGCGCACGCTCGAGCACCGCCATGTCGAATTCTTTCTCTTCATGCTCCACACGCCCGCGCTTGGCCGCAGTCTTCGGATTGACCGAGATGACCCCGCAGTATTCCGGCATGTGCCGGGCAAAATCGGCGGTGCCGATCTCGTTGGCCGTGTCGATGATGTCCTGCTTGTGGCTGGCGATCAGCGGGCGCAGCACCAGCTTTTCGGTGACGCAGTCGATCACTGACAGGTTCGGCAGCGTCTGGCTCGACACCTGGGAGATCGCCTCGCCGGTGACCAGCGCATCGATGTGCAGCCGATCGGCGATGCTCGACGCGGCACGCAACATCATACGCTTCAAAATGACGCCCATATGACTGTTATCGACTTTGCCGAGAATCTCGCCCAGGACTTCCTCGAACGGTACGCTCACAAATAACACGCGTTGGGAGCTGCCATACTTCTTCCAGATGAAGTGCGCCACTTCCATCACGCCCAGTTCATGGGCGCGCCCGCCAAGATTGAAGAAGCAGAAATGGCTCATCAGCCCGCGACGCATGATCTGGTAGGCCGCGACCGTGGAATCGAAACCGCCGGACATCAGCACCAGGGTCTGTTCCAGCGAACCCAGCGGATACCCGCCAATGCTGTCGTGCTGACTGTGGATCACGAACAACCGCTGGTCGCGAATTTCGATGCGTACTTCAATTTGCGGGTCTTTCAATGAAATTCCGGCGGCGCCACACTGCTTGCGCAACTGGCTGCCGACGTATCTCTCCACGTCCATCGAGCTGAACGGGTGTTTGCCGGCGCGCTTGCAGCGCACCGAGAAAATCTTGCCGGCCAGGGCATCACCATAATGCAGCTTGCACTTGGCGAGGATGTCGTCGAAATCCCCCAGCGGGTATTCGTCGACCTGCAGGAAATGCGCGATGCCCGGCATGCAGCTCAGGCGCTCGGTCATTTCCTTGAGAATCTTGGGTTCGCTGACGCGGGTTTCCAGCTCGAGGTTGTCCCACACGCCGTTCACCACCACAGCCGGGTCCAGATCGCGGAGCACGGCACGGATGTTCTTGGCCAACTGGCGGATGAAACGCATCCGTACCGGGCGGCTCTTGATGGTGATCTCGGGGAAGACTTTTACGATTAGTTTCATGAAAACAGCGCGCGAACGGCCAGCCGAAAAAGGGGGGCGCGGATTATAGCGGAAATTGCTCAAGGTTTAACCAGTTAATGTGCACTTGGTTTTCAACGCACCAAAACAGGTCATCTCTCGCAAGTTACGCCACATTGCAGTGCGCAATTGTTCGACAATCCGCGAATACAGGCTATAAAAGCGTGGATTTGGTGCAAAAAACCCATGCTGGGGCACTGGCATGCAAATTGCTCCCTTGTGAGGCAGGTTGCCTTGGCAGAGTATTCGCGCCGGCATCACCCATATCTAAGGGCACACCATTACCCGCCCGAAGCCACCCGGAGGACATATGTCGAAGTCGGTTCAACTCATCAAAGATCATGACGTCAAGTGGATTGATCTGCGCTTCACTGACACCAAAGGCACTCAACATCACGTGACCATGCCGGCCCGTGATGCGCTGGACGACGAATTCTTTGAAATCGGAAAGATGTTCGACGGTTCCTCCATCTCTGGCTGGAAAGGCATCGAAGCCTCCGACATGATCCTGATGCCGGACGACGAAACTGCCGTCCTGGACCCGTTCACCGAAGAGCCGACCCTGATCCTGGTCTGCGACATCATCGAACCTTCGACCATGCAAGGCTATGACCGCGACCCACGCGCCATCGCCCACCGTGCCGAGGAATACCTGAAGTCCACCGGTATCGGCGACACCGCTTTCTTCGGCCCTGAGCCTGAGTTCTTCATCTTCGACTCGGTCAAGTTCAAGTCCGACATCTCCGGCTCCATGTTCAAGATCTTCTCCGAACAAGGTTCGTGGATGTCCGATCAGGACGTGGAAGGCGGTAACAAAGGCCACCGTCCTGGTATCAAGGGCGGCTACTTCCCGGTTCCACCGTTCGACTTCGACCACGAGATCCGTACCTCCATGTGCAACGCACTGGAAGAGATGGGCCAGACCGTCGAAGTTCACCACCACGAAGTGGCGACTGCCGGCCAGAACGAAATCGGCGTGAAATTCAACACGCTGGTCAAGAAAGCTGACGAAGTCCAGACCCTGAAGTACTGCGTACACAACGTTGCTGATGCATACGGCCGCACCGCGACCTTCATGCCGAAGCCTCTGTACGGCGACAACGGTTCGGGCATGCACGTGCACATGTCGATCTCCAAAGACGGCAAGAACACCTTCGCTGGCGAAGGTTATGCCGGCCTGTCGGACACCGCTCTGTACTTCATCGGCGGTATCATCAAGCACGGTAAGGCCCTGAACGGCTTCACCAACCCGTCGACCAACTCCTACAAGCGTCTGGTACCAGGCTTCGAAGCACCGGTCATGCTGGCCTACTCGGCTCGTAACCGTTCCGCCTCGATCCGTATTCCTTACGTCAACAGCCCTAAGGCTCGCCGTATCGAAGCCCGTTTCCCGGATCCGGCTGCCAACCCGTACCTGGCCTTCGCTGCACTGATGATGGCCGGTCTGGACGGTATCCAGAACAAGATCCACCCTGGCGATGCCGCCGACAAAAACCTGTATGACCTGCCGCCTGAAGAGGCCAAGGAAATCCCACAGGTTTGTGGCAGCCTGAAAGAAGCCCTGGAAGAGCTGGACAAGGGCCGTGCGTTCCTGACCAAGGGCGGCGTATTCAGCGATGACTTCATCGACGCTTACATCGCACTGAAAAGCGAAGAAGAAATCAAGGTTCGCACCTTCGTACACCCACTGGAATATGAGCTGTACTACAGCTGCTGATCCGGTAGCGTCGCCCCACGCGGCGTGAATAAAAAGAGGCCTCCTTCGGGAGGCCTTTTTTATGGGCGCAGGTTACGTGCATGATTGTCTGCGCCCTCCACTATTCGAAGACGAGATCACCCATGACTTCGCGCGTTTCATTCTGCCTTGCTCTGTCTGCCGCGTTGTTGGGCACCGCCGCCCAGGCCGCCACCGCACCCACCACCCTCGCCCCACTGCTCGGCACCATAGGCGAGCGCCTGGCCATTGCCGATCAGGTCGCCCTGAGCAAGTGGGACAGCCGCAAACCGGTGGAAGATCGCCAGCGCGAACGCGAGGTGATCGCCGCTGCCGTCGCCCAGGCACCGGCTTACAAACTGAGCAGTGAAGCGGTAGAGGCGTTTTTCGCCGCACAAATAGAAGCCAACAAACTGGTGCAATACGCGCATCTGTCCGACTGGCAACTGCAAGGCAAAGCCCCGGACGCACCGCGCCCGGACCTGGTTGGGCAGATCCGCCCGCAACTGGATCAACTGCAAAAACGCCTGCTGCAACAACTGGCCGACTTCAGCCCCTACCGCACCGACCCGCAATGCCCGCAATGGCTGGCCCAGGCCACCCATACCGTCAGTAACGACCCGTTGCGGCAAATGGCGCTGGTTCGGGCGACCGCAGAGCTATGCGTCCTCACAAAATCCTGAGCCCACACATCTTTCCCCTGTGGGAGCGAGCCTGCTCGCGATGAGGCCAGCCCATCTACCACTTGTGTGACTGACACTCCGTCATCGCGAGCCGGCTCGCTCCCACAGGGGTCCAGTGTCGAACCTGGAGGCTGTGAACACCGCCCCCACAAGGGATGGCGTGCAACAACTTGGGCCAACCGCCTCCCCTGACCTATGCTGCAATCCAACACTTTCGGTTTTCGGTTGATTTTATGGGTCGTGGCTTTCCAGGAATGCTGTTGTTGCTGTTGGCGCTGCCAGCCGCCGCACAGATCTACAAATACACCGACGCCGACGGTAACACCGCCTATAGCAACCAGCCGCCCGATGGCATACCGGCCCAGGCAGTGGAGCTGCCGCCACTCAACAGTGTCGAACCCCAGCCCCCGACCAACCCGAACGCTGCTGCGCCCGCCGCGAACCGGGACGAGCCAGGCAACGCCTACGAAACTCTGGAGCTGACAGACATCCCCAGCGAAGAGGCCCTGCGCGCCAACAACGGCACCTTCACCGTTGGCGTCCTGGCTCGGCCGCGTCTGCAAAGCCCTCATCTGTTCAGGTTGTTGCTGGACGGCCAGCCCTATGGCCAGCCGAGCAACGTGCCGCGCCTGCAATTGGTGAATATCGACCGGGGCGAGCACAGCCTGGCGGTACAGGTCATCGACGGCGAACATCTTGTGCAACAGAGCGAAACCGTCATCTTTACCGTGCAACGGGTGCACCGCCCATGATCCGCTGGCTGCTCGTGCTGTGCCTGGTCGCGCTGCCGGGGGTGGGGACGGCGCAGGTCTATACCTACATCGACGCCCAGGGCAATCGCGTCTTCACCGATCAACCGCGTCCCGGTAACGCCCAGAAAGTGCAACTGCCACCCGCCAACCGGATGGCGACACCGCCCTCCGGCGCAGCCTCGGCGTCGGCGCCTGAAAAAAAGCCCGATCCCATGTTCCGTTACGAAATGCTGCGACTGTTGATCCCTGAACCGGATGCCACGATACGCAGCACAGCGGGGGAACTGATCGTCACGGTCACCAGCGAACCCGGTTTGCAAAAAGGCCACCGCTACCGCCTGCTACTGGATGGCAACCCCACAGGCGAACCGGGACCCAGCCCAGTGTTCGCGCTGAGCAACATTGATCGGGGCAGCCATCATCTGGCGGTAGAGATTCTCGATGAGCAGGGCCGTATCGTCGAACGTACCGCCAACCAGCCCTTCCACATGCAGCGCATTTCCCTGGCGCAGAAACGCCGCATCAAACCCTGCGCCACCGCCGACTACGGCCAGCGTCCCGAATGCCCCCTCACCGACAAGCCCGCAGAAGAGCAAAGCAGCATCCTGCCGTTCTTCTAACACCCGCCCCGATGGCGCACTATATTGGTGCAAGTGTCTGCACCCTACTCAAATTCCAGCCCATTTTGGTTCGAAAGTACCCGAAAAAGCTGGCAGAACGCCACGCAATCGGGCGAAAAAGGTTCGTTTGAGGCTCTAAACGCTTCTTTTCGGAGCCTTGGTTTGGTTTTTGCATTTTCCTTGTATCGGCGCGTCATACGCGTGCTTGCTTACGCTCCAAAAGAGGTCCTGATGACCATTAGCGACGCACTACACCGCTTGCTACTCGATAACCTCACCACCGCAACCATCCTGCTCGATGCCGAACTGCGGCTCGAGTACATGAACCCGGCGGCAGAGATGCTGCTGGCCGTCAGCGGCCAGCGCAGCCACGGGCAGTTCATCAGCGAGCTGTTCACCGAATCGGCCGAGGCGCTCAACTCCTTGCGCCAGGCAGTGGAGCAGGCGCACCCGTTCACCAAGCGCGAAGCGATGCTCACCGCCCTGACCGGCCAGACCCTGACCGTGGATTACGCGGTAACACCGATCCTGAACAACGGTGCCACGCTGTTGCTACTGGAGGTGCACCCCCGTGATCGCCTGCTGCGCATCACCAAGGAAGAGGCTCAGTTGTCCAAGCAGGAAACCAGCAAGATGCTGGTGCGCGGCCTGGCCCATGAGATCAAGAACCCCCTCGGCGGGATTCGCGGCGCGGCGCAACTGTTGGCCCGGGAGCTGCCCGAAGAAAGTCTCAAGGACTACACCAACGTCATCATTGAAGAAGCCGACCGCTTGCGCAATCTGGTGGATCGCATGCTCGGCTCCAACAAGCTGCCGTCCCTGGCGATGTGCAACGTTCACGAAGTGCTGGAGCGCGTCAGCAGCCTGGTGGAAGCCGAGAGCCAGGGGTGCATCACCTTGGTGCGCGACTACGACCCGAGCATTCCCGATGTTTTGATCGATCGCGAGCAGATGATCCAGGCGGTGCTGAACATCGTGCGCAACGCCATGCAGGCCATCAGCAGCCAGAACGAGCTGCGCCTGGGCCGCATCAGCCTGCGCACCCGCGCCATGCGCCAGTTCACCATCGGCCATGTGCGTCATCGCCTGGTGACCAAGATCGAAATCATCGACAACGGCCCGGGCATTCCCGCGGAGTTGCAGGAAACCATCTTCTTTCCCATGGTCAGCGGCCGCCCTGACGGTACCGGGCTGGGCCTGTCCATTACCCAAAACATCATCAGTCAGCATCAGGGCTTGATCGAATGTGAGAGCCATCCCGGCCACACCACCTTTTCGATCTTCCTGCCACTGGAACAAGGAGCCACATCGACATGAGCCGTAGTGAAACCGTGTGGATCGTCGATGACGACCGTTCTATCCGTTGGGTCCTGGAAAAAGCCTTGCAACAGGAAGGCATGACCACCCAGAGCTTCGACAGCGCCGACGGAGTGATGAGCCGCCTGGCCCGTCAGCAACCGGACGTCATCATCTCCGACATCCGCATGCCCGGCGCTAGCGGTCTGGACCTGCTGGCGCGGATTCGCGAGCAGCACCCACGGCTGCCGGTGATCATCATGACCGCCCATTCGGACCTGGACAGCGCTGTGGCGTCCTATCAGGGGGGTGCTTTCGAGTATCTGCCCAAGCCCTTCGACGTCGATGAGGCCGTGTCACTGGTCAAGCGCGCCAACCAGCACGCCCAGGAACAACAGGGCATGGAAGAGGTGC
>NZ_WUUD01000033.1:272147-289885 GCF_009831705.1 Pseudomonas sp. PICF6
AATGCAGGAAGTGTTTCGCGCCATTGGGCGTTTGAGCCACTCCAACATCACCGTGTTGATCAACGGCGAATCGGGCACCGGTAAAGAACTGGTCGCCCATGCCCTGCACCGCCACAGTCCACGGGCGGCCTCACCGTTCATTGCGCTGAACATGGCGGCGATCCCCAAGGACCTGATGGAGTCCGAGCTGTTCGGTCACGAGAAAGGCGCGTTCACCGGCGCAGCCAACCTGCGGCGCGGGCGCTTCGAACAAGCCGACGGCGGCACCTTGTTCCTCGACGAAATCGGCGACATGCCGGCTGACACCCAGACCCGGCTGTTGCGCGTGCTGGCGGACGGCGAGTTCTATCGGGTGGGCGGCCATACACCGGTCAAGGTCGATGTACGCATCATCGCCGCGACCCACCAGAACCTGGAAACCCTGGTCCACGCGGGCAAATTCCGCGAAGACTTGTTCCATCGCCTGAATGTGATCCGCATTCATATCCCGCGCCTGGCGGACCGTCGCGAAGACATCCCGACCCTGGCCCGGCACTTCCTCAGCCGCGCGGCCCAGGAGCTGGCGGTAGAGCCCAAACTGCTCAAGAGCGAAACCGAGGAATACCTCAAGAACCTGCCGTGGCCCGGCAACGTGCGCCAGCTGGAGAACACCTGCCGCTGGATCACGGTGATGGCGTCCGGTCGCGAAGTGCACATCAGCGATCTTCCACCGGAGCTGCTCAGCCTGCCGCAGGACTCGGCCCCGGTGACCAACTGGGAACAGGCCCTGCGCCAGTGGGCCGACCAGGCCCTGGCCCGCGGCCAATCGAACCTGCTGGACAGCGCCGTACCGAGTTTCGAACGCATCATGATCGAGACCGCCCTCAAGCACACCGCCGGCCGCCGTCGCGACGCCGCGGTGCTGCTGGGCTGGGGCCGCAATACCTTGACCCGCAAGATCAAGGAATTGGGGATGAAGGTTGATGGCGGGGATGATGATGAGGGGGATGAGGGCTGAGCAGCCTTTAGCCCTTCACTGATCTTGAAGGCCAATCGCGAGCAGGCTCGCTCCCACAAAGGTTTGCGGTGTCGCGACTATCTTGTGGGAGCGAGCCTGCTCGCGATGCTTTTGAAGGCTTGATGCACCGCATCGATGCACTGAGAACCGCAATGGCACATGCGGCCCCCCGTCAAAACCAATCAGCCCAACTCGAAGAAACCGCACAAACAAAAGCAAAAGCCCCGAAATACGGGGCTTTGCGCATCATCAGCAGATTTTTTGTGACAAGCCATTTAAAACTGGCACGCCCCCTGCAATAACTCAATCACTACCCAGTTTCGGGGACCTTGGTACAGGCAGGCCGGGGATTCCCTCTTTTATTGCTCTTGGAGACGGATCTCCAGCCGCCAGCGGTCATCGACCTCGCTGCCGGCCCACTCCCCCCCCAATGGACGCGCCGCCACCAGCGTCAGCAACAACCCTTTGTCACTCAAACGCACCCGCCAGTTCACGTCCTTGCCATTGAGTTTGAGCTGGCCCTTCTGCGGACGGCCCTCTGCCTGGAGCAACAGCGCCACTGAGCCGTCGATGATTTCCCCGTGCAGCTTGGGCTCGTTGTTGAACCAGGCCACCAGCGTCCCGTCGATCACTTCGACCTGTTGCAGCACGCTCGGCTCGGGCGTGGTCAGGCGACCGATCATCAGGCCGACCATCAAACCGAAGATCGCCAAAGACCCCATCACTCGAGGTAATAGCTTCGAACGCTGATCGGTTTGCGGCGTAGAATGCCGCTCATCTTTATCTGCGGAGCCGTGCATGTTTCACGTCATCCTTTTTCAACCGGAAATTCCGCCGAACACCGGCAACGTCATCAGGCTGTGCGCCAACAGCGGCTGCCACCTGCATCTGATCGAACCACTGGGCTTCGAGATGGACGACAAGCGCCTGCGCCGTGCCGGTCTCGACTACCACGAGTATGCCACCCTGCAACGCCACGCCGATCTCGCCAGCTGTCTGGAGAGCCTGGGGCATCCGCGCTTGTTTGCCTTCACCACCAAGGGTTCGCGGCCATTCCATGATGCCAGCTTCGTCGCGGGCGATGCGTTCCTGTTCGGCCCGGAAAGCCGTGGCCTGCCGGCCGAGGTACTGGACGCCCTGCCCGCCGACCAGCGTCTGCGCCTGCCGATGCGCGAAGGCTGTCGCAGCCTGAACCTGTCCAACACCGTGGCAGTGGCCGTTTACGAGGCCTGGCGGCAGAACGGTTTCCGGTAACCCTGGCCAGAAACTTCTGTGGGAGCGAGCCTGCTCGCGATAGCGCTGTACCAGTCAACTCAATACTGACTGACATGACGCTATCGCGAGCAGGCTCGCTCCCACAGGTTTATACCTTGTGCTACAGCCGCGATACCGCTTACTGAACGGTCGCGGCGCCTTCTTGCTGCATGCGCTGCAGTTCTTGCGCGTACAGGGCATCGAAGTTCACCGGGGCCAGCATCAGGGCCGGGAACGAACCGCGGGTCACCAGGCTGTCCAGGGTTTCGCGGGCGTACGGGAACAGGATGTTGGGGCAGAAGGCACCCAGGGTGTGGCTCATCGAAGCGGCATCCAGGTTCTTGATCAGGAAGATCCCGGCTTGCTGCACTTCGGCAATGAATGCGACTTCGTCACCGTTCTTCACGGTCACCGACAGGGTCAGCACCACTTCGTGGAAATCATCTTCCAGGGCTTTCTGGCGAGTGTTCAGGTCCAGGCCTACGCTCGGCTCCCACTGCTGGCGAAAGATCGCCGGGCTTTTCGGGGCTTCGAAGGACAGGTCACGCACATAAATACGCTGCAAGGAGAATTGCGGTGCGGTTTCTTCTTCGCTGGCAGCTGTGTTCTGTTGGTCAGTCATCGCAGATCCTTCTTACTTTCAGGTTCTTAGTGGGGAATTCAGGCCTTGAGCATCGCATCGAGCTTGCCGGCGCGATCCAGGGCAAACAGATCATCGCAACCGCCCACGTGGGTGCTGCCGATCCAGATCTGCGGCACGGAGGTACGTCCGGCCTTTTGAGTCATTTCGGCGCGCAGTTGCGGCTTGCCGTCGACCTTGATCTCTTCGAAAGCCACACCTTTGTTCTTGAGCAGGAACTTGGCTCGGGAGCAATAGGGGCAGTAATCGCTGGAATAGACAACAACGTGGGTCATATCACTTCACCAGGGGCAGATTGTCGGCTTTCCAGCTTGCAACGCCACCGGACAGTTTGGCGGCGGTAAAGCCGGACTTCATCAGCTCGCGGGCATGAGTGCCTGCGTGCTGGCCCTGAGCATCCACCAGGATCAGCGTCTTGGCCTTGTGTTTTTCCAGTTCACCGATACGAGCGATCAGTTTGTCCTGGGGAATGTTCACCGCGCCGACAATGTGACCAGCGGCGAAATCCTTGCTCGGGCGTATGTCTACCACCACGCCGGTGTCCTTGTTGACCAGTGCCGTCAGCTCGCCAGTACTGAGGCTGCGACCGCCGCCCTGCATCGTATGGGCAACCAGCAACGCCAGCAGTACGACGAAGATACCGACGAGAAGGTAGTGGTTAGTGGCAAATTCAATCAGGTGAGCAACCATCGAAGGAGGTTCCAGGGCGTTAAAATGTCGGCCAGTATACACAGCACACAAGGCCGGCCAAACCCCGCCCGGCGGTGACGGCACCGGAACTTACCTTTAAACTGCCCGTCCCTTTTCCATTGCCTTCTTTTAATCAGCCACGAGTGGATTCCATGACTACCACGCCTAAACCTTTGGTCCTGATGATTCTCGACGGCTTCGGTCACAGTGACAGCCACGAATCCAATGCCGTGTACGCGGCCCGCAAGCCTGTGCTGGACCGTCTGTGGGCCACCGTGCCGAACGGCCTGATCTCCGGCAGCGGCATGGACGTCGGCCTGCCCGACGGACAGATGGGCAACTCCGAAGTCGGCCACATGAACCTCGGCGCGGGCCGCGTGGTGTATCAGGACTTCACCCGCGTGACCAAAGCGATCCGCGACGGCGAGTTCTTTGAAAACCCGACCATCTGCGCTGCTGTGGATAAAGCCGTGGCTGCTGGCAAAGCCGTGCACTTCATGGGTCTGCTGTCCGATGGCGGCGTGCACAGCCATCAGGACCACCTGATCGCCATGGCCGAACTGGCCTTCAAGCGCGGTGCCGAAAAAATCTACCTGCACGCGTTCCTCGATGGCCGCGACACTCCGCCAAAAAGCGCCACTTCGTCGATCGAACTGCTCGACAGCACCTTCCAGGCTCTCGGCAAGGGTCGTATCGCCAGCATCGTCGGCCGTTACTACGCCATGGACCGCGATAACCGTTGGGACCGGGTGTCCCAGGCCTACAACCTGATCGTCGACGGCAACGCCGAGTTCAACGCCGCCACCGCCCAGGAAGGCCTGCAAGCCGCCTACGAGCGGGGTGAAAGCGACGAATTCGTCAAGGCCACCACCATCGGTGAACCGGTCAAAGTCGAGGACGGCGATGCCGTGGTGTTCATGAACTTCCGCGCCGACCGTGCCCGCGAGCTGACCCGCGTGTTTGTCGAAGACGATTTCAAGGAATTCGAACGCGCCCGCCAGCCGAAACTGGCCGGCTTCGTCATGCTGACCCAATACGCCGCCAGCATCCCCGCACCGTCGGCCTTCGCCGCCGGCAGCCTGGAAAACGTGCTGGGCGATTACCTGGCGAAGAACGGCAAGACCCAACTGCGCATCGCTGAAACCGAGAAGTATGCCCACGTGACGTTCTTCTTCTCCGGCGGCCGTGAAGAGCCCTTCCCCGGCGAAGAACGCATCCTGATCCCGTCGCCGAAAGTCGCCACCTATGACCTGCAACCGGAAATGAGCGCACCGGAGGTCACCGACCGCATCGTCGATGCCATCGAGCACCAGCGCTACGACGTGATCGTGGTCAACTACGCCAACGGCGACATGGTCGGCCACAGCGGGGTGTTCGACGCCGCGGTCAAAGCCGTGGAATGCCTGGACACCTGCGTCGGGCGCATCGTCGAAGCGCTGGAAAAAGTCGGCGGTGAAGCGCTGATCACCGCCGACCATGGGAATGTCGAGCAGATGTCCGACGAGTCCACCGGCCAGGCCCACACCGCCCACACCACCGAGCCGGTGCCATTCATCTATGTCGGCAAGCGTGACTTCAAGGTCCGCGATGGCGGCGTACTGGCTGACGTGGCGCCGACGATGCTGATGTTGCTGGGGATGGAGAAGCCGGCGGAGATGACCGGGACGTCGATCCTGGTCTGACCCAACACTTACCAATGTGGGAGCGAGCCTGCTCGCGATAGCGGTATTACAGTCAACATCTATGTTGGATGTTATGGCCTCATCGCGAGCAGGCTCGCTCCCACAGGGTCAAGGTGTTTTTTGGGCCAGTTATCACACAGCCCCAAATGGGCGTTTTTTTTGCAGCGTGGGGCGGGCATACTAGGCCGTCCCTTTCCCTGGTGTCGCCCGCCTCTATGCTTCGCGTTCTGATAGCCCTCGCTCTGACCTGCCTGCTCCAACCGGCCTTCGCTGACGAGCGCGCACAAACCCAACAGCAGTTGGACGCCACGCGTCAGGACATTGCCGAGCTGAAAAAGCTGCTGGGCAAGTTGCAGGAAGAGAAGTCCGGCGTGCAGAAAGATCTGCGCGGTACCGAGACCGAGATGGGCAAGCTGGAAAAGCAGGTCGACGCCCTGCAACAAGAGCTGAAGAAAAGTGAATCCGAGTTGCAGCGACTCGATACGGAGAAAAAAAAACTCCAGAGCGCGCGCACTGAACAGCAAAAGCTGATCGCCATCCAGGCCCGCGCGGCCTACCAGAACGGCCGTCAGGAGTACCTCAAGCTGTTGCTCAACCAGCAGAACCCCGAGAAATTCGCTCGCACACTCACGTACTACGATTACCTGAGCCAGGCACGCCTGGAGCAACTCAAGAGCTTTAACGAAACCCTGCGCCAGCTGGCCAATGTCGAAAAAGAGATTGAATTGCAGCAGGCCCAGTTGCTGGTGCAGAAAAGCAGCCTCGACACCCAGCGCGAAGAACTCGAGAAGGTTCGCAAGGAGCGTCAGGTCGCCCTGGCCAAGCTCAATGAGGACGTGAAGGCCCGCGACAGCAAGCTCAAGGCTCGCGAGCAGGACCAGGCTCAACTGGCAAAAGTCTTGAAGACCATCGAAGAAACCCTGGCACGCCAGGCTCGAGAGGCGGAAGAAGCGCGCCAGAAGGCGCTGATCGCCCAGCAGGAAGCCGAAAAAAAGCGCTTGCGTGAGGCCCAGGCCGACGCCAGCGATGCACCGCGCAAACCTGCCCGATCAAGCCCTGGCCCCCTGGTTTCGGCAGGGGGTGAAACCTTCGGCGGCGCCTTTGCTTCGGCACGGGGCAAACTTCCATGGCCGGTCAATGGTCGATTGCTTGCACGCTTCGGCCAAACCCGCGGCGATGATACCCGCACCAAATGGGACGGCGTGATGATCAGCGCCACTGCCGGCAGCCAGGTGCATGCCGTGCATGGCGGTCGTGTGGTGTTCGCCGACTGGCTTCGCGGCGCCGGCCTGCTGGTGATCCTGGATCATGGTAACGGCTATTTGAGCCTGTACGGCCATAACCAGACGCTGCTCAAGGCGGCCGGCGATGTAGTCAAGGCCGGCGAGTCCATCTCTACGGTTGGTAACAGTGGCGGGCAGGATACGCCAGCGCTGTATTTCGCTATTCGTCAGCAGGGTCGCCCCAGTGACCCGACCCAATGGTGTCGTGCGCAAGGATAAGCGCGCCCATCCAACTCAGGAGTTCGTTCGACATGCTGCATTTGTCCCGCCTCACCTCGCTGGCCCTGACGATCGCCCTGGTGATCGGTGCGCCCCTGGCGTTCGCCGCTGAACCGGCCCCCTCGTCGACCGCCGCTACGGCCGCGACCACCAAGGCCCCGCTGCCGCTGGACGAACTGCGCACCTTTGCCGAAGTCATGGACCGGATCAAGGCCGCCTACGTGGAACCGGTGGACGACAAGCTGCTGCTGGAGAACGCCATCAAGGGCATGCTCAGCAACCTTGACCCCCACTCGGCCTACCTGGGGCCGGAAGATTTCGCCGAGCTGCAGGAAAGCACCAGCGGCGAGTTCGGCGGCCTGGGCATCGAGGTCGGCAGCGAAGACGGCTTCGTCAAAGTGGTTTCGCCCATCGACGACACGCCTGCTTCCAAGGCCGGCATCCAGGCCGGTGACTTCATCGTCAAGATCAACGGCCAGCCGACTCGCGGCCAGAGCATGACCGAAGCCGTGGACAAGATGCGCGGCAAGATCGGCCAGAAGATTACCCTGACCCTGGTGCGCGATGGCGGCACGCCGTTCGACGTGACCCTGACCCGCGCGATCATCCAGGTCAAAAGCGTGAAGAGCCAGTTGCTGGAGTCGGGCTACGGCTACATCCGCATCACCCAGTTCCAGGTCAAGACCGGCGAAGAAGTCGCCAAGGCCCTGGCCAAGCTGCGCAAGGACAACGGCAAGAAGCTCAACGGCATGGTCCTGGACCTGCGTAACAACCCCGGCGGCGTGCTGCAATCGGCCGTGGAGGTGGTGGACCATTTCATCACCAAGGGCCTGATCGTCTACACCAAGGGCCGCATCGCCAATTCCGAGCTGCGCTTTTCGGCCACCGGCAACGACCTGAGCGAAGCCGTGCCGCTGGTGGTACTGATCAACGGTGGCAGCGCTTCGGCATCGGAAATCGTCGCCGGCGCCCTGCAAGACCAGAAACGCGGTGTCGTCATGGGCACCACCAGTTTTGGCAAAGGCTCGGTGCAGACCGTCTTGCCGCTCAACAATGACCGCGCCCTGAAGATCACTACTGCGCTGTACTACACCCCTAACGGCCGATCCATCCAGGCCCAGGGCATCGTCCCGGACATCGAGGTGCGCAAGGCCAAGATCACCAGCGAGCAGGACAGCGAGTACTTCAAGGAAGCTGACTTGCAGGGTCACTTGGGCAATGGCAACGGCGGCGCCGACAAACCGACCGGTTCCGGCGCCAAGGCCAAGCCCATGCCGCAGGATGATGACTATCAGTTGGCTCAGGCCCTGAGCCTGCTCAAAGGACTGAACATCACCTCCGGCCGCTGAGATGGGCCTGCGCTTCATCCTGGGCCTGGTGTGCTGCCTGGCTGGCGCGGCCTTTGCCGCGCCCGCCACACCGGCACCGGCACCGCACAAGGCCTACCTGAGCCTGATCATCGATGACCTGGGGCAGAACCTGCCTCGGGATCGCCGCGTGCTGGCCCTGCCCGGCCCGGTCACTGCGGCGATCATGCCCGATACGCCACACGCTGCCGAACTCGCCCGCGAAGCCCATCGCGCCGGCAAGGTCGTCATGCTGCACATGCCCATGGACCCGGCCACCGGGCCGTTCGCCTGGCATCCGGAACTGCCCCTTGAAGAGTTGGGAAAACGCCTCGACGCCGCATTCGCCGCCGTGCCCTTCACCAGCGGGATCAATAACCACATGGGCAGCCGCATGACTTCCCAGCCGCGGGCCATGGCGTGGTTGATGGCGAACTTGCAGCAGCGACACAAGTTCTTTGTCGACAGCCGCACCAGCGCCCAGACAGTCGCCGCCGCCGAGGCGCAAAAAATCGGCCTCGCCAGCGTGTCACGTGATGTGTTCCTGGACGATGAGCGCACCGAAGCAGCCATCGCCCATCAGCTTCAGGTCGCCATAGAGCTTGCTCGCCAGCAGGGCTCTGCGGTGATGATTGGCCATCCCTATCCGCAGACCCTGGCCGTGCTCGAACGCGAACTGCCCAGGCTCAAGGCCCAGGGCATCGAATGGATCGACATCAAGTCGATGATCAGCTTGCGCAGCAATCGGGCGATGGCTGGGCATGGCAAAGATGGGGTTTATCGGTAGCGGTTAAACCGCGCCGCCGCTATCGCGAGCAGGCTCGCTCCCACAGGGTCTCGGGTTGTTCGCAAGTCATGTGCCCACCGCAGATCCAGTGTGGGAGCGAGCCTGCTCGCGATGGCGGTGGCGCAGTCTTCAGAGATACCGCGCCATGATCGCGTCCACCGCACCTTCCTTGCGCAGTTCATCCAGGGCCGCTTGAAGGCGGGCGACCACGTCGTCGGGCACGTTTTTGTTCAACGCCAGGTACAACTCGGCACTGTTGAACCGTAGCACGGTCTTGAGATCGCTCACCCCTTCCTCACGCGCCAGATAGCGCCCGGCCGGATCCCCGGTGGCCCACAGATCGATTTGACCATTGACCAGCTTCCTGGCGTTGTCCTGATCGCGCAACACGACAATCGGGTTCAGCCCTTGCTTGGCCAAGGTCTCGGCAATCGCGTCACCCTTGTAAGCCCCGATCCTGTATTGACGCGCCTGCTCCAACGAGTCCAGAGAAATCTTGCTGTCGGCCTTGGCGAGCATGATCCAGTCGTCCGGGCCAATCGGGCCGACCCATTTGAAGAGTTTTTCACGCTCGGGCAATCGCGCCGTGACAAACACGCCGTACCCGGGATTATCCAGGGCCAGTTTATAAATTCGCTCCCACGGGAAACGTAGCGTCAGGCTGTAGCTGATATCGGCACGCTTGAATATCTCGCGGACAATGTCCACGGCGATGCCATTGATGTTCTCGTCCTGAGCGAAGTTTTTGCCATTCTTGGCCATGTTGTAGGGCGGGAAGTTTTCCGTCAGCAACACCAGGCCGACGTCACGGCGATCTTGAGCTTGTGCCCCGTTGACGAACAACAAAGAGGCACTGGCAATAACCAAAAGAATGCGTCTGAACATGTCTGCTACCCGAATCCATGGCGTGCCCAAGAGTGCCTCGGGCCTGCGAGCATGTCCACAGCCCTTTGCTGCCCAGGCTGCTCAACGACTCAAAATATAAAAGAGCACTCTCACCGTTGAGGTAACTATTTACCGCCAACCGTCAGCCCCTACCTGATTAATTGGAGAACACCGGCCACTGCCGGTTTTCATTCAACTAACCAAAGGTACTACTCGATGAAATCGATCTCCTTTCTGCTGACCGGCCTGCTCTGCTCGCTGAGTTTGCAGGGTATCGCCCACAGCCAGGACTTTGGCGAAGGCATGCAAAATTTTACGGCCTCAAAGGTTCTTGAAAACGCGGATGGATCACACAACCACTGGCGGGGCGTCGGACGCCTGTTTATCGACGGCTCTTGTACCGCGACGCTCCTCGACACTCAGGATGCATCGGTACCCCAACCAACACCCGCCTATGTACTCACTTCAGGACACTGTATCGAAAAAGGCAACGGCAACATCGTGACGGATAAACCGGTCAGCGGGGTCATGCAGTTCGATTACTTCGCCGACACCGAGTTATTCAAAACCTACGCGCTGAAAAAGGTGGCATGGCGCAGTATGCAAGGCGTTGATCTGGCGATCATAGAATTGGACGTCAGCCTTCAGAAACTCATTGAGGAAGGTATACAGCCCCTGGAGCTGGCCCGACAAAAGCCTGCCGACGGGACTGATGTGCTGATCGTGAGTGCCCCGCAGGGTTTCGACAAAGCCACATTGCGCATGGCTGCCTGCACTTTGCAGCCTGCTCGGGAAATAGTGGAAGGCCCATGGGTGTGGCGAAACAACGTGATGACGCGCTGTCAGGATATAGCCGGCGGCAGTTCAGGGGGGCCGATTCTTGATCGTCACTCCAACGAGATAATAGGCGTAATAGGCACCGGTAACCTGGCGGCCGGTTTCGCTCCATGCGACGAACACGCACCCTGTACGCGGGTTGGGGATGTCTATAAGGCCATTCCCAAAAACGTTTATGGGAACCCGACGATCTTTCTCAACGGATGCTTTGTACAAGGCCACATTGCCAATGAGGCAACTTCCTCTTGTCCGCTTTATCCAGCGTTTACAGTGAGTGCTGATGCCAACGAGCCCGCAAGGTACAAGAGGCTCAAAAAACGGGATGACGGGACGATGGAAATTCCGACATGGGATTACCATTTCTCCATCAGCACCGCTTTTTATCGCCACAAGACCGTGCGCACTGCGAAGGACTGCGAAAGTGGCCATTACTACAGCGACGCAATAAGTTCTAACGACGCGTTTATCAACAGCGAGATCGGCGCCCAGCCCGGTTTCTATTTCCTTTGCATTCTTGGCGTTGATTCCGCGACTCAAGGAGCGCAGGTCGGACTCATCAAGAATGGGCTGTCCCTTGTGGTGGAAGTCCTTGATGACACGCCAACGGCGCAGCCCGATTTGTCGATCAGCAGCGGAGTCGGCGTGGAGCTGGCACGCGGTAGCGAGTACCGGACCTACGCCGTCAAATTTGGCCCGCTGGACACCACAGATTGCTCAAGGGATGAGCAGTATCTGACCCACACCTACATGGATTTCTGGTTTCCGGATGCAGAACTGCCGCTGAAATTCTGCACAATCGCCTACGACAAATCAGGCCAGGCATCCGAGCCGAGGATTGACGTACTGAGCCCTGCGACAGGGGCGCAGAACACACCCCCCGTCGCCCCCTGAGGTGAGCATCGGGGCTCGGTTGTGCCCGCTTATCGAATGACGATTCCGCGCTGCGCCATGTAAGCCTTGGCTTCCGGCACGGTGTATTCGCCGAAGTGGAAAATGCTCGCCGCCAGTACCGCACTGGCATGGCCTTCAAGGATGCCATCGGCCAGGTGCTGCAGGTTGCCGACGCCGCCGGAGGCGATGACCGGAATGCCCAAGGCATCGCTGATGGCGCGGGTGACGCCCAGGTCGAAACCGTTTTTCATGCCGTCCTGGTCCATGCTGGTCAGCAAGATCTCACCGGCCCCCAGGCCTTCCATCTTCTTCGCCCATTCCACGGCGTCCAGGCCGGTGGGTTTGCGCCCACCGTGGGTGAAGATCTCCCAGCGCGGGGTTTCGCCCGGGCCGGACACCTTCTTGGCATCGATGGCCACGACAATGCACTGCGAACCAAAACGCTGGGCCGCTTCGCCGACGAATTCCGGGTTGAACACCGCGGCGGTGTTGATCGACACCTTGTCCGCACCGGCGTTGAGCAGGTTGCGGATGTCCTGCACGGTGCGCACGCCACCGCCCACGGTCAGCGGGATGAACACCTGGCTGGCCATGCGCTCGACGGTATGCAGCGTGGTATCGCGGCCGTCGACGCTGGCCGTGATGTCGAGGAAGGTAATCTCGTCCGCGCCCTGCTCGTCATAGCGACGGGCGATTTCCACCGGGTCGCCGGCGTCGCGGATGTTCTCGAACTTGACGCCCTTGACCACCCGGCCGTTGTCCACGTCCAGGCAAGGGATGATGCGTTTGGCCAGCGCCATGGTCAGTCCTCAGCCTTTGTAGGAATCGCAGAAGGCCTGGGCCTCAGCGACATCCAGCGTGCCTTCGTAGATCGCGCGACCGGTGATCGCGCCGATGATGCCTGGCGCCTTGGCGTCGAGCAGCGCCTTGATGTCGCCCAGGTTATGGATGCCGCCGGAGGCGATCACCGGAATCTTCGTGGCGGCGGCCAGGGCGGCGGTGAACGGAACGTTGCAGCCCTGCATCATGCCGTCTTTGGCGATGTCGGTGTAGACGATGGCAGACACCCCGTCGGCCTCGAAACGCTTGGCCAGGTCAATCACCTGCACGGTGCTGACTTCAGCCCAACCGTCAGTGGCGACGAAACCGTCCTTGGCATCGAGGCCAACGATGACCTTGCCTGGGAAGGCGCGGCAAGCCTCAGCGACAAACGCCGGGTCTTTCACCGCCTTGGTGCCGATGATCACATAGCTCACGCCAGCCTTGACGTAGTGTTCGATGGTTTCCAGCGAGCGGATACCGCCGCCGATCTGGATCGGCAGGTTCGGGTAGCGCTTGGCAATGGCCGTGACCACTTCGCCGTTCACCGGCTGCCCTTCGAAGGCACCGTTCAGGTCAACCAGATGCAGGCGACGGCAGCCGCCCTCCACCCACTTGGCGGCCATGCTCACCGGGTCATCGGAGAACACCGTGGAGTCTTCCATCCGGCCCTGACGCAGACGTACGCAAGCGCCGTCCTTGAGATCGATAGCGGGGATAATCAGCATCTGGCAAACCTTCAAATTCGAATGTTCAGCTTGGCTCGGAAATCAGTTTTTCTCGAGCGCCCACAAGTCGCTTTCGATACTTTCGAACCTTTCTTTAAGGTGCGTCTGCACATCGAAAATCGCCCTGTTGTAATAGTGCGGAGCAATTTCGCGGGTAAACAGCTCAAGAATTTCCGCCGCTTCGAACGAACCCAGGTCCAGTTCGAAACGATCCTCCATGAACCGTTGGATCTTGAGGTTCGCCTCACTTTCCTGCTCGGGCGTGAGAGTGAGGATCGGCGGTTTCTTGCGGGCCATTACCAGCGCCCGTCCCACGCCGCGAAGTTCTGCAGCAACTGCAGGCCATGGGTATGGCTCTTCTCCGGGTGGAACTGCACGGCGAAGCGCGAACCGTCGGCCAGGGCCGCGGCGAAGTCGACGCCATAGTGACCGCCGCCCACCACCTGCCGGGCGTTAGCGGCCGCGATGTAGTAGCTGTGCACGAAGTAGAAGCGCGCCAGGTCCGGAATGTTGTGCCACAGCGGGTGATCCACCGTCTGCTTCACCTCGTTCCAGCCCATGTGCGGGACTTTCAGGTGCTCGCCGTCTTCGTGCAGATCCTTGCCGAAAAACTTCACCTGGCCTGGAAACATCGCGATGCAATCGACGCCGTCGTTCTCCTCGCTGCTCTCGAGCAAGGCCTGCATGCCCACGCAAATGCCGAGGAACGGACGATCCTGACTGACTTCATGCACCAGCGAATCGAAGCCCAGGCGACGGATCTCGGCCATGCAGTCACGAATCGCACCAACACCGGGAAAGACCACCCGGTCGGCTTCGCGAATCACGTCAGCATCGCTGGTGATCAGTACCTTGCCGGCGCCCACGTGCTCGAGGGCCTTGGCCACCGAGTGCAGGTTGCCCATGCCGTAATCGATAACCGCGACCGTCTGCATTACAGAACGCCCTTGGTGGAGGGCATTTGCCCGGCCATGCGGTCATCGAGCTCCACGGCCATGCGCAGCGCGCGGCCGAAAGCCTTGAACACGGTTTCGATCTGGTGGTGGGTGTTGTGCCCGCGCAGGTTGTCGATGTGCAGGGTCACATTGGCGTGGTTGACGAAGCCCTGGAAAAATTCCTGGAACAGGTCCACGTCGAAGCCGCCAACGGTGGCACGGGTGTACGGCACATGCATTTGCAGGCCCGGACGACCGGAGAAGTCGATGACCACACGCGACAGCGCCTCATCGAGCGGCACGTAGGCGTGGCCGTAGCGACGGATGCCTTTCTTGTCGCCGATGGCTTTGGTGAAGGCCTGCCCCAGGGTGATACCGACGTCTTCCACCGTGTGGTGGTCGTCGATGTGCAGGTCGCCCTTGCTGACGATATCCAGGTCGATCAGCCCATGACGGGCGATCTGGTCCAGCATGTGCTCAAGAAAAGGCACGCCGATATCAAACCGGGCCTTTCCGGTGCCATCCAGGTTGATCGAGGCTTTGATCTGGGTTTCCAGAGTGTCGCGCTCGACAGACGCCTTACGTTCGGCCATCACCAGCTCCGCAAAATCATTGGGCGAAAAAGGCAGCCATTATAGGGGCGCGAGCGGCAAACAGAAACACGGGAGGTGATATCCCTGACGGGTTGTCGGCGATAGACATGTCCGTACAAGCAATTGTGGCCATCACCCAAAACAAATGTGGGAGCGAGCCTGCTCGCGATAGCGGTGGATCAGCCGACAATGATGCCGGCTGACCCTCCCTCATCGCGAGCAGGCTCGCTCCCACAAGATTCGCCCTCACCCCAGCGGGTTCGGGCTAGCGCATTACTGGAACAACACCGCCGTCTTCTGCAGGGTTACCCAGACACCCCACGCCAACGGAATGCCCACCACCAACCAGGCGGCGATCGCCAAAGGCTTGGTGCCCGGCGCGGCTTTCCACTCCAGCGAAGTGGTGCTGTCAGCGCCCTTGTCATGGCCCAGTGCCTGTTCGGCGGCCAGTTCGGCGTCGGTCATGAAGTACTTGTCGGCGACCGGACGGACCATCAGGTTGCACAGGAAGCCCAGTACCAGCAGGCCGGCGAGGATGTACAAGGTGATGTCATAGGCCGCAGCGCGTTCAACGCCGATGCTCAGCTGATATTCACGCAGGTAGTTCACCAGTACCGGACCCAGCACGCCTGCTGCGGCCCAAGCGGTCAACAGCCGACCGTGGATCGCGCCGACCATTTGCGTACCGAACAGGTCCGCCAGGTAGGCCGGCACGGTGGCAAAACCGCCGCCGTACATCGACAGGATGATGCAGAACGCCGCCACGAACAGCGCGACGCTGCCCAGATGACCCAGGTTCGGGATCAGCGCGTACAGGGCAAAGCCCAGGGCGAAGAACACGAAGTAGGTGTTCTTGCGACCCAGGTAATCCGAGCAGGATGCCCAGAAGAACCGCCCACCGATGTTGAACAGGCTCAGCAGACCAGTGAAACCGGCCGCAATGGCCGCGATCTGACCCAGTTGCGCAGCATCCAACTGACCGAAAGGCAAGTCATTGCCGAGCAACTTGCCGCCGAACACTTCCTGCAACAGTGGCGATGCCATGCCGATGATGCCGATACCGGCGGATACGTTC
The DNA here is from genome assembly GCF_009831705.1 of Pseudomonas sp. PICF6. Lineage (NCBI taxonomy): Bacteria > Pseudomonadati > Pseudomonadota > Gammaproteobacteria > Pseudomonadales > Pseudomonadaceae > Pseudomonas > Pseudomonas sp. PICF6. The sequence goes on from NZ_WUUD01000033.1 coordinate 287,809, forward strand.
AGGCACAGCACCAGCCATACCAGACGGAACTGCGGGGTTTTCCAGGCCACGTTCACGTGAACGTGACGATGGGTGATCATCGCGTTCGCAGCTTTCTTCGGTGCCGGGGTCCAGCCTTCAGGCTTCCAGCCGGTCGGCGGGACGCGGTACGACAGGGCGCCACCGACCATGAACACGAAGTAGATCGCGGCCATGACCAGGAAGCTTTGCCATACGCCCACTTCAGTCGGCGAAGAGAAATGGCTCATCAGCGCTGCAGCCAGCGGTGCACCTACCATCGCGCCGCCGCCGAAGCCCATGATCGCCATGCCGGTGGCCATGCCACGCTTGTCCGGGAACCACTTGATCAGCGTCGAAACCGGGGAGATGTAGCCCAGCCCCAAGCCGATACCACCGATTACCCCGGAGCCGACCCACATCAGCCATATCTGGTGAGTGTAAATACCCAGCGCGGAAATCAGCAGACCGCCGCACCAGCACAAGGCCGATACAACGCCAGCCTTACGTGGCCCGGCGTGTTCCAGCCAGCCGCCCCAGATGGCTGCCGAGCAACCCAGGAAGATGAAGAACAGGGTGTAGATCCAGCCGAGCATCGAGATCGGCCAGTCACATTGGGATGAAAAGACTTGTGCGATGAAGCTCATGTCCGGTGCACAGGCTACAGGCTTGGTGACGCCCAGTGCCTTGGACAACGGCAACCAGAACACCGAAAAGCCGTAGGCCATGCCGATGCAAAGGTGGATGGCCAGTGCGGCCGGTGGAACCAGCCACCGGTTGAATCCGGGCTTGGCGATAATGCGTTCCTTGGAGAGGAACGCAGGCTGGGCGGCAAAGCCGTCCGCCGTGATGCTCGTGCTCATTATGTATCCCCCAGTTATTGGTATGGCTCGCCAGCCATGCATCACCCTCAGCCTTATTGCACGCAAAGCGCGACTGTATTTTCTGGTGAAGCTTCATTTTGGTGCGACATTGAGTCGCAGAAGGACGGGCGAACGGGTAAAGGTTACCATTTGCTTATGACAGAAAAGCCAAAGTGCTATCACCTTTTTTACATCTTCTGTCTTATCGCGCCATTGCACGTTTTCTGTAGGGCGTGAATCGTTTATTTTTCAGGAATTTATATGCCCATCGTTGTCGAGCAGTTGAATGACGCCACCTGTCGGGACCGGCAGGACCTGCACAAAATCTACCAGGATGCCCCGGCCTGGCTGTTCGAGCCGTTCACTGACGGCACACAATTGATACACAAATGCCTGGAGGACGGCGCGTTGATCGCAGCCCGCTTCAATGACCGGTTGCTCGGTGCCGCACGGCTGCAACGGCACCAGGACGTCTGGCATTTGTCCCAAATGTGCGTGCGAAACGTCACCCGTCGTCGTGGGGTGGCGGAACGATTGGTCAGCGAAGCACGGAAAATGGCTACGCAACACGGTGCCGAACTGAAGCTCTTGGCCCCATCCGGTCATCTGGAAGCCCAGGCGCTGGCGGCCAAATTGAAACTGGCACTGGAGCAGGCCTAGATCCGGGAGCTCAGCTTAGCCCTCGCCACGGCTCCATGGCCCACAGGCCTGTCAGAAAGAACGATCACCCAACGCGCCATCAGGTCAGGGCGTTATACTCCCAGGCTAAATTTTGAACTCAACCTACAAGGACTCGCCCATGAAAGCGTTCGGCAAAATCCTGGGTCTGGTACTTCTCGGGCTGTTGCTGGTCATTGTGGCCTTGGGCTTTGCCCTGACCCACCTCTTCGATCCCAACGACTATAAAGAAGAGATCCGCCAGATAGCCCGCGACAAGGCCCACATTGAGCTGACCCTCAATGGCGACATCGGCTGGAGCCTTTTCCCGTGGCTGGGTCTGGAATTGCACGAAGCCAGTGTCGCCACCCTGGCAAACCCGACACAACCATTCGCCGACCTGCAGATGCTCGGCCTTTCCGTGCGCGTGATTCCACTGCTGCGCCGCGAAGTGCAGATGAGCGACGTGCGCGTCGAAGGCCTGAACCTGCGACTCAACCGTGACAAGAACGGCCACGGCAATTGGGAAGACATCGGCAAGGCACCCGCCTCTAAAACCA
>NZ_WUUD01000033.1:289895-324967 GCF_009831705.1 Pseudomonas sp. PICF6
CCTGCCCCTGGGGACAGCGCCCCGGCCCAGAAACCGGCCCAGCCAACCCGCCTGGACATCGACAGCCTGACCGTGAACAACGCCCGGGTCGAATACACTGACGAGCAGGCCGGCCGGCAGTTCACCGCCGAAAGCATCCAACTGAGCACTGGCCCGATCCATGATTCCACCAACATTCCGGTCACGCTCACCGCATTCCTGGCCAGCAACCAGCCAGCCGTGCGGGTGCGCACCGAGGTCACGGGCGAGCTGCGCTTCGAGCGCGCCTTGCAGCGCTACAAGTTCGAAGACCTGAAGCTGTCCGGCGAAGCCACGGGCGACCCTTTGCAAGGCAAGACCGTGACGTTCGCGGCACATGGGCAGCTACTCCTGGATAAAGCGGCGAACGTCGCCGAATGGACCGGCATCAAGCTTTCCATCAATCAACTGCGGGCGTTGGGCGAACTGAAGGTCAATGATCTGGACAAGACCCCGCAACTGAGCGGCGGCATGTCGATCGCCCAATTCGACCTGGCGAAATTCGTCGACGGCGTCGGTCAGAAACTGCCAGCCATGGCCGAAGGCAGCTTGAGCAAAGTCGAACTGGTCACCCGTATTGCGGCCACGCCGACCAGCGCCGAATTCAATAGTATCAATCTGAAAATCGACGACAGCACCTTCAGCGGTCGTATCGCCGTGGAAGACTTTGCCAAGCAGTCACTGCGTGCGCAGCTCAAGGCCGATACCTTCAACGTTGACCGCTACCTGCCGCCAAAATCCGCCGAGGCCGACAGTTCCAAGGCGGCCCGAGAGGCGGAGGTCAGCAACACCGAAGCCAGTGCCATGGCGGGCGCCGGCAGCACACCGTTGCCGAGCGCGCCCACCCAGGGCGCCTGGAGCAACGACCGGCTGTTTCCGGTCGAACGCCTGGGCAAACTGGACCTGGATGCCGACCTGACCTTCGGCCAACTGACCCTCGATAAACTGCCGATCCAGAATGCCGCGCTCAAGGCCACCGGCCAGGGCGGCCTGCTGACCCTGGAAAACCTGCGGGGCGATTTGTACAACGGCAACTTCGAAGTCAAAGGCACGCTGGACGTGCGCCAGCCCACGCCGCAGTTGAGCCTGCAAACCCGCATCAACCGGGTACCGGCCGAGAAAATCATCGAAAGCCAGGGCAAGAATCCGCCCGTCAAAGGCCTGGTGACACTCAACAGCGCCGTGACCGCCAGTGGCAACAGCCAAAAGGCCCTGATCGACAGCCTCAACGGTACTGCCGGGTTCGTCATCAACGACGGCGTCCTGCTCAATGCCAACCTCGAGCAGCAGTTGTGCAGGGGCATCGCCACCCTCAATCGTAAAACCCTCAGTGGCGAGCCCCGGGGCAAGGACACCCCGTTCGAGCAACTCAACGGCAATCTCACCTTCCGTAGCGGCGTGGCCAGCAACCCGGACCTGAAGGTCCGCATCCCTGGCATGACCGTCAACGGCAACGGCGATATCGACCTGCGTGTGCTGGGCATGGACTACCGCGTCGGCATCATCATCGAAGGCGACAAGAGCGACATGCCCGACCCGGCTTGCCAGGTCAACGAACGTTACGTCGATGTCGAATGGCCGTTACGCTGCCGCGGTCCGCTGGAGCTGGGCGCGAAGGCATGCCGCCTGGACAACGAAGGATTGGGCAAAGTCGCCGCGAAACTGGCCGGCGACCGCCTCGGTGACAAGCTCAATGAGAAGATCGACGAGAAGCTCGGCGACAAGGTCAGCCCCGAGCTGAAGGACGCGCTCAAGGGGTTGTTCAAGCGATGACAGCCGAGCAGTTTTCCAGCGCCGTACTGGACTGGTTCGACCGCCACGGGCGCCACGACTTGCCTTGGCAGCAAGACATCACTGCGTATCGGGTGTGGGTCTCGGAAATCATGCTGCAGCAGACCCAGGTCAGCACCGTGCTCAATTATTTCGACCGGTTCATGGCCTCGCTGCCCACCGTGCAAGCCCTGGCCGCCGCGCCGGAAGACGAAGTGCTGCACCTGTGGACCGGCCTGGGCTACTACACCCGCGCCCGTAATCTGCAGAAAACCGCGAAGATCGTAGTCGACCAATATGGCGGTGAATTCCCCCGCGACGTGGAAAAACTCACCGAATTACCGGGGATCGGCCTGTCCACAGCCGGCGCCATCGCCAGCATCAGCATGGGCCTGCGGGCACCGATCCTCGATGGCAACGTCAAGCGGGTGCTGGCGCGCTTCACCGCCCAGGAAGGTTACCCGGGCGAACCGAAGGTCGCGAAGCAACTGTGGGCGACCGCCGAGCGCTTCACGCCTCAAGACCGGGTCAACGCCTACACCCAGGCGATGATGGACCTGGGCGCCACGCTCTGTACCCGCAGCAAACCCAGCTGCCTGCTTTGCCCGCTTAAAAAAGGCTGCCAAGCCCACATGCTCGGCCTCGAGACCCGCTACCCGATCCCCAAGCCACGCAAGGATGTGCCCAAAAAACGCACCTTGATGCCGATGTTGGCTAACCGCGAAGGCGCGATTCTGCTTTATCGTCGCCCCTCCACGGGCCTGTGGGGCGGTTTATGGAGCCTGCCGGAACTCGACGACCTCGACGACCTGCAACACCTGGCCCTGCAACACTCGCTGGAGCTGGGCAATCATCAGCAGATGCCAAGCCTGGTGCACACTTTCAGCCACTTCCAGTTGGCGATCGAACCCTGGCTGGTCCGGGTCCGGGAAACCGGCCATCACGTGGCCGAGGCCGACTGGCTCTGGTATAACCTCGCCACCCCGCCGCGCCTGGGCCTCGCCGCCCCGGTCAAGACCTTGCTCGAACGCGCGGCCGCCGTATTGAACGCAGGAGAGTTGCAATGATCCGCACCGTGATGTGCCGCAAGTACAAAGAACAACTGGAAGGCCTGGAGCGCGCGCCGTTCCCGGGCGTCAAAGGCCAGGACATCTACGACAATGTCTCGGCCAAGGCCTGGGCGGACTGGCAAAAACACCAGACCCTGCTGATCAACGAAAAACGCCTGAACATGATGAACGCCGAAGACCGCAAATACCTTCAGGGCGAAATGGAAAAGTTCTTTTCCGGCGAAGAATACGCCAAGGCCGAAGGCTACGTGCCGCCGTCCGAATAGGCCACCCAGAACCGGGGCGGATCGTAAGCGACGGTAATAATTAAATATTTTTTGATAACGTGCTTGACGACCCCCTGAAAAACCCGTTTAATGCGCCCCGTTGCCCAGATAGCTCAGTCGGTAGAGCAGGGGATTGAAAATCCCCGTGTCGGCGGTTCGATTCCGTCTCTGGGCACCAAATACCGAAAACCCCGATCAAGAAATTGATCGGGGTTTTTTATTGCCTGGGATTTACGGGAGCTGTGACGGCGCGTCGAGCTCTTCAACCTCATTGGGTGCCACATTGTTTGTGGTGGATTGAGATTCGAAGTGGTTGCCCTGAAGCTGTAGGATAGATCGCCTTATTTTCATGCCAGGAGTCTGCCCCCCCATGTCATCGGCAAACAAACAGCAGAAACGAAACCAGCGCGCCAAGGCGAAAGCCAAGAAGAACCGCATTCAGCGTGCTGCTGCGCCGAACGATTTCCTGGACCCGAACGATGAGCGCATCGATCTGGAATCCGTGGACCTGACGGAGCTGTTCCAAATCATGAGCTCAGCTGAAAAGGTCAGCCAGAAGGCGATGTGCGAAGCGTTCCTGGCCTATCCATTGTTGACGCTGGTGCTGGAACAGGAAGGTGAGGACGAAGCAACCGACTTCATCATTACTGCATTGATCGAATACCGTCGCCTGACCAAAGGCGTCGATGAGCAGACCGCGCTGGATTGGGTGGAGAGTGAGCAGTTCCAGGCCGATTATGTCGCCGCGTCCAAGGCGCTAGCCCAAGATCCGATCTGATGATCGTCCTCATTATGAGGACGTCGGCAGTGGATGACGCCATCCCGGGATAGCTCCTACAAGCCAGGGTCAGCCAAGATCAGGCGGCGTCAAACCCGTCCTGCAAGAATCGGACGGCTTTCCTCCCACCTAATCAGACTCGCCCTGCATCATCGAAACGTCGTCCAGAGCATCCTTTTGGTCCTCCCGTTTGGGAAAGGCTTTGATGAACGCAACCTGCGCCACATGCGGGACTTTTATCAATCGTTTCCAATTTGGAACGCAGTGCGTTCCGAATTGAGCTGGACCCATTACCGCACACTTCTGCGGGTAGAAGCCCCAAACGCCCGCCATTGGTACATGAACGAGGTAGCCATCCAAAACTGGTCCACCCGCGCCCTGGAACGTCAGATCGGCACCCTCTACTACGAACGTCCGCTGGCCAGCCAAGACCGCCCGGCGGTGAAACAGGAAGCGACCAGCCATATTGAAAGGCTCAATCTCAGCCCGAGGGACATCGTCAGGGATCCCGTAGTTTTGGAGTTCCTCGGAATGCCCAATGCCGGCGCTTTGCTGGAGACCGACCTGGAACAAGCCTTGAGGCTCGACAACCAAGCCTGACGACGGGCGAACTGAAAGCCAACAGCTGATGGCCGCTCTGGCCGAAAAATCTGTGTAAGATTGATGCGCTTTTTTTCCAGCAACGCTCCAGTCAACGAGCTCTATCCCGCATGTCACCGGCCGCGCCTCCCCCTTCTCTGATTCAGGCATTGCGGACCGAAACCGCTGAGCTGCACGTCGCCCTGGAAAAACGCTTGCCGTTTTTCTCCGAACAGTTGGACCTCGACCTGTACCGGCGCCTGATGGCCGCCTACTACGGTTTTTATAAACCGCTGGAACAGCGACTTCATGTCCTGACGCTGACACCGACGGGGTTGGACCAATCCCTGCGGATCAAGCTTCCCGTACTGCGGGCGGATCTCACGGCACTGGGCCTGGATGACCACGCTATCGAGGCACTGCCCACCTGCCGGGACCTGCCGCAGATCGATTCCCGTGCCGCCGCCCTGGGGGTTTCCTATGTGCTGGAAGGTGCAACTCTCGGGGGGCAGATCCTGCGGCGCAGAGTCGCCGAACAGCTCGGCCTTGATGCCTCCAGCGGCGCGGCGTTTCTCAATGTGTATGGCGAACTCACCGGTCGGCGTTGGAAGGACTTCCTTCAGTATTTGGGCGACAGGAACCTTGGCGACGCCCAAACGCTCGAAGTCACACGTGCCGCCAAAGCGACGTTTACTCATTTTGAACACTGGCTGGACAGCCAAAAGGTATTGTTATGACCCCGGAAAACCAGGAAGCCTTCGAAGAACTGCTGGCCAATTGTGCAGACGAACCGATTCGCTTCCCCGGGGCCATCCAGCCTCATGGCGTACTACTGATGCTGTCCGAACCCGACTTCGTCATCCGACAGGTCAGCGCCAACGTATTGCAATTGATGGGGCACGATTCTCACGGTCTCCCCGGCCAGACGCTGGACGCACTGTTCGGGCAGCAGCAGGCCCAAGCCGTCCTCAAGGCCTGTCGCGCCGATGCGGACGGGGACAACGCGCCCGTGGAGATTGTCGTGAACCAGTTGCGTTTTGACGCCCTGGTCCACCGCCATCAAGGCGCCCTGATCGTCGAACTGGAACAGCACCTGAGCGACTACCGTCCCGAAGGTGTCAGCGGCGAAGCCAACCTGGGGCGCATGCTGCAACGCCTGCAAAGCGCGAAAAGCCTCCAGGCTCTGTACGAAATCAGCGTTCGGGAAATTCAGGCCATGACCGGTTACGACCGGGTGCTGATCTATCGCTTCGAAGAAGAAGGCCATGGCCAGGTGATCGCCGAGGCCAGCGCGCCGTCGATGGAGCTCTACAAAGGCCTGTTTTTTCCGGCATCGGATATCCCTGAACAGGCCCGGGAGCTGTATCGCACCAACTGGCTGCGGATCATCCCCAACGCTGACTACACGCCGGTACCGCTGGTCCCGCAGTTGCGTCCCGACACTCAGACACCCCTGGACCTGAGCTTTTCCACCCTGCGTAGCGTCTCGCCGATCCACCGCCAATACATGAAAAACATGGGTGTGCTGTCGTCCATGAGCATTTCCCTGATGGAAGGCGACCGACTGTGGGGCCTGATCAGTTGCGGCAACCGTCAACCCCTGCTCGTGCCCCATGAAATGCGCATGGCCTGCCAGACCATCGGCCAAGTGCTGTCGCTGCAGATCAGCGCCATGGAAGCACTGGATCTGACCCGTCAACGGGATGCCAAGCTTGAGGACCTCAAGGTTCTCGCCACGGCCATGGCCGAGTCCAGCGACAATGTCTTTGACGGCTTGTCCCGCGAACCCCAAAGGCTGATGGACCTGACCGGCGCCACCGGCGTCGCGATCCTCGAGGACAACAAGCTGCACCGCCATGGCCAGTGCCCGGAAGCGGAGCAGATCCGCGAGCTGCATAAATGGATGCTGGAGACCGACCAGCCCGTTTTCTCCCACCACAACCTGAGCAGCGTTTTCGCTCCAGCCCAGGCCTATCAGGACGTGGCGAGCGGTGTGCTGGCGATCCACCTGCCCAAGCCTGTGGAAAATGGCGTGCTGTGGTTCCGCCCCGAGGTGAAGCAAACCATCCAGTGGAGTGGCGACCCGCAAAAACCTCTGGACCTGGAAAGCAGCGAGACAGGTTTGCGCCTGCGACCGCGAACGTCTTTCGAAATCTGGAAAGTCGAAATGGCCGGCATCAGTACCAAATGGACCCACGGCGATCTGTTTGCCGCCAACGACCTGCGCCGCTCAGCGCTGGAAAACGATCTGGCCCGGCAAGTCCACAAGGAGCGTCAGGCGGTGCAGGCGCGTGATGAACTGGTGGCGGTGGTGTCCCATGACCTGCGCAACCCGATGACGGTCATATCCATGCTCTGCGGCATGATGCAAAAGTCCTTCAGCTCCGACGGCTCCCATAGCTCCAAGCGAATTGCTTCAGCCATCGACACCATGCAACAGGCCGCCAGCCGCATGAACGTTCTGCTCGAAGACCTGCTGGACACTTCGCGCATCGACGCCGGGCGCTACACCATCCATCCCCAGCCGCTGGACGTCAGCCAGATATTCGAAGACGCCTGCTCGCTGCTGACGCCGCTGGCAACCGCCAAGGCCATCGATATTTCGTTCCACGCCGAACCCAATCTCAAGATCAATGCCGACCCCGAGCGGTTGTTCCAGGTGCTGTCGAACCTGATCGGAAACGCCATCAAGTTCACCCCCCAGCAAGGCAGCGTGGGCATCAGCGCGATGTCGGTGGGTGACGAGATCGTGTTCAGCGTTCGTGATACCGGCGAAGGAATCAAACCGGAGCAGTTGCCTCACGTGTTTGACCGCTACTGGACAGTCAAGGAAGGCAACCCGAACGGCACCGGACTGGGTTTGTATATTTCCAAGGGGATTGTCCAGGCCCATGGCGGTAAACTGCACGCCGAAAGCCAGCCAGGCAAGGGCAGCGAATTCAGCTTTACCGTGCCGAAAATCAACTGAGCCGGGCATCGCCCCCTAACAAACTGGAAACCGAAGCCCAATGGCCTCACTGAACAAACAGCAAAAACGCGCCAAGCGTGCCAAAGACAAAGCCAAGCAAATCCGCATGAGCGGGCGTAAATCCATCCCCATGTATGGCGACCCGGCCCACGCCACCGCCCAGCCACCGGTCTACGTGCTCGAGCTGTTCGCCAAGCTACGCGAAGCCGAGGCCATCAGCCGTAGCGAAATGCTCGACACGCTGCTCGCGTCCCTGAGCGTGATGATCAGCGAACGCCCCGGCCTGCTGGACCTGAAAAACGCCGAGAACGAAAGCATGGCCGCCACCAACCTGGCCGCGGACATGCTGGTCGACTACCGCATGTGGGCCGACGACATGGATCGCGAGACGGCCCAGCGCTGGCTCAGCACCCCGGAGTTCATCAAGGACTTCAGCGAGGCGCTGGATCGTTATCGTCAGTTGATGGAAGAGCCCGCCGGCGAATAGAACGCGATCAGCCTCACGGAGAAGAGGACAGCCAGCTAAAACTTCCTATGGACGATAAAAACGCACAACGGCAACACTCATCCGATTAACCCTTCCAACCCCCAGCCAAAGCTGGCACCATCGCGCCTTTTTTTACGCGACTCCCCGGGATTTTTACCGGTAAACAGAGTTCGAACGGCCGTTCGGTTGTTGATGGCGCGACAGTCTGCTGCGCCGATGCGACAACCTGCCGCACATTCGCGGTTTACCACCCGTAGCGCTGTTGGCTGCCATTCGGACGCTATGCTAGCTTGGCCGCCTCGCCAGGAAGGCCGCCAACAGCAAGGGAGCACACACCATGAGGACCGCACATGGCCCAGGCCACGCCCGCGCTTGAAATCCGCAACCTGCACAAACGCTACGGAAAGCTGGAGGTGCTCAAAGGCGTCTCGCTGACCGCCCGCGACGGCGATGTGATCTCGATCCTGGGTTCCTCCGGTTCCGGCAAGTCCACATTCCTGCGCTGCATCAACCTGCTGGAAAATCCCAACCAGGGCCAGATCCTGGTGGCCGGCGAAGAACTCAAGCTCAAGGCCGCGAAAAACGGTGAACTGGTGGCCGCCGATGGCAAACAGATCAACCGCATGCGCAGCGAAATCGGTTTTGTGTTTCAAAACTTTAACCTCTGGCCGCACATGAGCGTGCTCGACAACATCATCGAAGCCCCGCGCCGGGTGCTCGGCCAGAGCAAGGCCGAGGCCGTGGAAGTGGCTGAAGCCCTGCTGGCCAAGGTCGGCATCGCCGACAAGCGTCATGCCTACCCTGCCGAGCTTTCCGGTGGTCAGCAGCAGCGCGCCGCCATCGCCCGCACTCTGGCGATGCAGCCTAAAGTGATTCTGTTCGACGAACCCACCTCTGCCCTTGACCCGGAAATGGTCCAGGAAGTACTTAGTGTGATCCGCGCCCTGGCCGAAGAAGGCCGCACCATGCTGCTGGTGACTCACGAAATGGGCTTCGCCCGTCAGGTTTCCAGCGAAGTGGTGTTCCTTCATCAAGGCTTGGTCGAGGAGCAAGGATCGCCACAGCAGGTCTTCGAAAACCCGCTTTCGGCGCGCTGCAAACAATTCATGTCCAGCAACCGCTAACGGAGCAGTACATATGCAGACCTACAAGAAATTTCTCCTGGCCGCTGCCGCCAGTCTGGTCTTCTCGGCCAGCGCCATGGCCGCGGAAACACTGAAGATGGGCATCGAAGCGGCCTACCCGCCGTTCAATAACAAAGATGCCAGCGGCAACGTGGTCGGCTTCGACAAGGACATTGGCGACGCCCTGTGCGCCAAGATGAAAGTCGAATGCAGCGTGGTGACCTCCGACTGGGACGGCATCATTCCGGCCCTGAACGCCAAGAAGTTCGACTTCCTGATCTCCTCGCTGTCGATTACCGAGGAACGCAAGCAGGCCGTGGACTTCACCGAACCGTACTACTCCAACAAGCTGCAATTCATCGCACCGAAGGCCACCGAAGACTTCAAGACCGACAAGGCCTACCTGAGCGGCAAGACCATTGGCGCACAACGCGCCACGCTGGCCGGCACCTGGCTGGAAGACCGCAACATGGAAGATGACTACAACGTAAAGGTCACGCTCTACGATACCCAGGAAAACGCTTACCTGGACCTGCTCTCGGGCCGCGTTGACGCCATCCTGGCGGACAAATACGTGCAATACGAATGGCTCAAGAGCAAAGACGGCGCCGCCTTCGAATTCAAAGGCGACCCGGTGGTGGAAAGCGACAAGATCGGTATCGCGGTGCGCAAGGGTGACGACGAACTGCGCAACAAGCTGAACGCCGCGCTCAAGGAAATCGTTGCCGACGGCACCTATAAAAAGATCAACGACAAGTACTTCCCGTTCAGCATCTATTGATACTGACGTGCCTGGCCGGCGCCGCTTCATTGCGGCACCGGCCCTTAGCAAAGCCTGCCGCGATATGAACACACACCCATGATGATCGATCTCTACGGATTCGGCCCGGCGCTCGCCGCTGGCGCGCTGATGACCGTCAAACTGGCGCTCTCGGCCCTCTGCCTGGGGCTGGTGCTCGGCTTGCTCGGCGCCTTGGCCAAGACTTCCGCATACAAGCCGCTGCAATGGCTGGGCGGCACTTATTCGACACTGGTTCGCGGCATCCCCGAATTGCTCTGGGTGCTGCTGATCTACTTCGGCACCGTCAATCTCATGCGTGCCCTGGGCGAATACTTCGGTAACCCGGACCTTTCCCTCAACGCCTTCGCCGCCGGCGTCATCGCCCTGGGCCTGTGCTTTGGCGCCTACGCCACGGAAGTATTCCGCGGCGCGATCCTGGCCATTCCCAAGGGCCATCGCGAAGCTGGCGTGGCGCTGGGGTTGTCCAAGTGGCGGATCTTCACTCGGCTGATCATGCCGCAGATGTGGCGCATCGCCCTGCCCGGGCTGGGCAACCTGTTCATGATCCTGATGAAAGACACCGCGCTGGTGTCGGTGATCGGCCTGGAAGAGATCATGCGGCACGCGCAAATCGGCGTGACCGTGTCCAAGCAACCGTTCACCTTCTATATGGTGGCCGCGTTCATGTACCTGGGCCTTACCGTGCTGGCCATGATCGGCATGCATTTTCTGGAACGACGTGCCGCTCGCGGCTTTGCCAGGAGCACCCAATGAACTGGGAAGTCATCATCAAGTGGCTGCCGAAACTGGCCCAAGGCGCGACACTGACCCTGGAGCTGGTCGCCATCGCCGTGATCGCCGGTCTGCTGCTGGCGATTCCGCTGGGCATCGCCCGCTCCTCACGCCTGTGGTACGTGCGGGCGTTACCCTACGCCTACATTTTCTTTTTCCGTGGCACGCCGTTATTGGTTCAGCTGTTCCTGGTCTACTACGGTCTGGCGCAGTTCGACGCCGTGCGCAGCAGTTCGCTGTGGCCCTATCTGCGGGATCCGTTCTGGTGCGCCACGGCCACCATGACCCTGCACACCGCCGCCTACATCGCCGAGATCCTGCGCGGCGCGATCCAGGCCATCCCCCGTGGTGAAATCGAGGCCGCGCGAGCCCTGGGCATGTCCCGACCCAAGGCGTTGTTCTACATCATCCTGCCTCGCGCCGCGCGCATCGGCCTGCCGGCCTACAGCAACGAAGTGATCCTGATGCTCAAGGCCAGCGCCCTGGCGAGCACCGTGACCCTGCTGGAGCTGACCGGTATGGCCCGGACCATCATTGCTCGGACCTACCTGCCGGTGGAAATCTTCTTCGCGGCCGGCATGTTCTACCTGCTGATGGCGTTCGTGCTGGTGCAGGGCTTCAAACAGCTGGAGCGCTGGTTGCGCGTCGATGCCTGCCAAGGACGCTGACAGCGGCGTGTTGACGGGCGAGGCGTTACTCGCCCGTTTCACCGCGCTGGATGCTTTTCTCACAACGCACCAGGCATTGTGGAAACCGCGTCCGTTCACCCATCTGCAGCTGCCATGGGAACGGTCCTACCCTGAGCTGGCCCAATGGCTACGCCAGCGTTCGCTGGAAGACGCGGAAAACGACCATCACCAACCCTGGCTGATTCAACATGCACCCGCGCCATTTCCAGAACTGGCGGGCATTTCCCATGCGTTGAGCGTCGTCGCAGAACTGCCGGGCAAAGAGCTCGAAACCGCCGCCCATCGCCTCAGCGTCGACGTGCCAGGGCGCAAATGGCAGCAAATCGGAGCTTTCGCAAGTCGCCTGCACTTCGCTACCAAACCGACCCACTGGCTCGATTGGTGCGCCGGCAAAGGTCATCTTGGCCGACGCTTGCTGCAGGCTGAACAACAACTGACTTGCCTGGAATACGACCCAGCCCTGGTCGCCAGCGGCCAGCAACTAAGCCAACGCCACCGTCTGCCCGCCACGCACTTGCAGCAAGACGTGCTGGCGGCAGAGGCAGGCCTGGCGATCCGCCCTGAACACACACCGGTAGCCCTGCACGCCTGCGGCGACCTGCATGTGCGCCTGATGCAATTGGCGAGCGCCGCTGGCTGCACTCAACTGGCAATCGCCCCGTGCTGCTACAACCGCATCAGTGCTGAACGTTATCAACCGCTGTCCGACGTCGCCAAGGGTTCGGTCCTACAGCTAACGCTCGATGATCTCAGCCTGCCACTGACCGAAACGGTCACCGCCGGCGCCCGCATCCGGCGGCAACGGGACCACTCCATGGCTCGGCGCCTGAGCTTTGACCTGCTGCAACGACAGATCCGGGGCCGCGACGACTATCTGCCCACCCCCTCGCTCCCCAGCGCCTGGCTGGAAAAATCCTTCATCGAGTACTGCACCGATCTGGCAGCCCTGAAAGACTTATCCACAGTCGGCTCGCCTGACTGGTCGGCACTGGAAGCGGCCGGCCATCAACGCCTGGCCCAAGTGCGCAACCTGGAATTGGTCCGCGGCCTTTTCCGGCGGCCTCTTGAGCTGTGGCTGGTGCTGGATCGGGCGCTTTTCCTCAGCCAGAAAAACTACCACGTCCACCTCGGCACCTTCTGCGAAACGCCCCTCACGCCCCGAAATCTGATGCTGCTGGCCGAACGTCGCTGACATGAAACAGCCTGTGGATAACTCTGTTGATGAAATTGTCTTGGATCCAATTAATCCGCGATTTTCTGCTGAAAGCGAGGCTGGTCATTTTTTGTTCATATGGATAAAAAACCATTAAAACAGGCATTTGCGAGCAAACGAGAAAGCTGTCACAAAATCGCAAGATGGCAGTCGCCCCACCCCGCCCGTTGTGCATAAGCGTTCAAGCAAAACGACATAACCGCCGAACTCAGTGCTCCCACACGCCAGCAATTGCGCCCATCGCGCCTGTGCAGTACAACAGCCTTTCGTATCGTGATTGACACAATGCCGACACACACAAGGACTGGCCGTGACGTTCATTTCCTACGCACAGAACTTCGAAGACATACGCCTGTGGCGCGCCCTTCAATCGGTGGAAAACGGCTTTTATCTGGACATAGGCGCCAATCATCCAACAGATGATTCCGTGACCCGGGCGTTCTACGATCACGGCTGGCGCGGGATCAACATCGAACCGGTGCAGGCCTACTACGACGCTCTCTGCCAAGAACGGCCAAACGACATCAACCTGCAATGCGTAGCCGGCGAAAACGCCGACAGCCTGACCTTCTACACCATCGCCGACACGGGCCTGTCCACCGTCGAAGCCAGCGTCGCCCAACAGCACCGCGACGCGGGCATGAAGGTAAGCAAGCAGACCGTCCAGTCCCGCACCCTGACTTCGATCTGCGAGCAATACGCCCAGGACCGCCCCATCCACTTTCTGAAAATCGACGTCGAAGGCCACGAAGAAACCGTGCTGCGCGGCATGGACTTCAGCCGCTGGCGCCCCTGGATCATCCTCATCGAAACCCCATGGGCCCGCGACCAGACCTGGGAAACCCTCGTCACCGAAGCCGGCTATCACTCCATCCTGTTCGACGGCCTCAACACCTTTTACCTCGCCGAAGAACACCTGGCGCTCAAACCCGCTTTCGACATCCCCCCGTGCAACCTCGACGGGTTCCAATTCTGCAAAGGCCACAAATTCAGCCACCCCCTGAGCGAACCCGACCAGCAACTCACCGCCGCCCTGCAACGCGCCGAACGGGCCGAAGCCCAACTCCATGCCCTGCAAAACAGCCGTACCTGGCGAACCTTGCAGAAAGTGCGCAACCTCGTACGCCGCGCCTGAGCCGAGGCTCTGCAAAAATAGTCAGAATTCAGGGGTTTACAGAACGCACCCAATCGCTATAATCGTCGCCCACACGCCGGTATAGCTCAGTTGGTAGAGCAACTGACTTGTAATCAGTAGGTCCCGGGTTCGACTCCTGGTGCCGGCACCATACAAAACGAAGCCCTCGCAGAAATGCGAGGGCTTTGTTGTTTCTGCACGCCCACTTTCTGTCCAGACACTGAACTCTGTGGGAGCGAGCCTGCTCGCGATGAGGCCATCACCGCCACCGACACTCTGCCATACATGCGCAAGCTCGCTCCGTCCGCCCCAGATGCGTTAATCCCAGACACACAATTTCTAGCCCCGCCAGCATGGCGCCACGATTGTCCCCTATCCAATCGACCGCTACCTTCCAACTGTCGCTGCCAATTCAGCGACCGGGCCTGAGAACCCGAGTAAGATGCAGGCGCTACAGCGCCCTACCACGTTTTGCGGCGCTTTTTTATGTCCGTATTTCGTGCAATGGCGGCTGTGCGTGGGAGACCTTCGGGTCTGCCGGGTTCCTGTATCTCCGGTTTCTCAGCCTGCGCACAGCTGCCACCCATTCGCCTGAGAACGAACGTGGCAGCTCTCACTTGATATGGGAGCTCTATCGATGTATGCCATGGATTTGCCGCTTTTCTGCTGTTGCGCTTGGTCAGCCGCTACTTGCCGCCAACTGACAACCGGAGGCGCACAATGACCCACCCCAGAGACCTCAAAACCCCAGGCCTAACCCCCTTCTCCTACCACTCCGACCGCCCCCTCTTCCGCGTCAACAGCGGCATTCCCATCGGCGAAGCCTTATCCCACGCCTCCGACCTGCTCCACGTTGCCAAGCTCTTGGCCGAGGACGCGGCGATGATTCGCAGCACGGATCGGTACGCCTGGGCGTCGTGTTATTTGCAGGATATGAGCAAAGCCGTCATCGATGACGTGGTGAAGGTGCTGGAGGCGCCGGGGAGTCATTCTGCTTAAGAGCCGCAGGGGCAATGCTGCTCCGAGGGGGCAGCATTGAATTTTATTTGCAGGAGCGGATTAAAGAAGGGCAGCTTCGCAGCCCAGCGGGAGCAAGCTCCCTCGCCACGGGGGCTACGGACAGAGCACGATTACCGGCTGCAATGAGTAAGCGGACACTAAATCAACCATGGTCTGTCCCCCGTTTTCCTACGAGAACGCTCTGGCGCTGCAGGCCTAATACCCACGCAAGCGCATCATGTCGCCAAGCGATAGGTAGACTGCACCAACCCCGAAGCAAACCAGCGGCTGGATACCAGTTTCAGATCTACGTCCCGCTCAAGAGCCCCGAACAATGGCCTTCCGGAGCCGATCAGCACAGGTACAGTGGTAATCACCATGTCGGTGATTAATCCATCGCGCAGGAATGACTGCACCACCTGTCCGCCATCGACATAGACCCGACGTACGCCTTGTCTCGTCAGTTCCTCCATCACGTCCTTGGGCGCGAGGCTAGAGAACCGGAGCTTGCCCTTCAGCGCTTCGGGCACTGGCGCATCCAACAGGCTTTCAGACAGCACCACCACGGGGCGCTCGTAGAACCAGGTGTCGAAGGTCCGGACCTTCTCATAGGTTCCGCGCCCCATCACGATCACGTCCTTGTCAGCGATGAAGTCTGAGTAGCCATGGTCCTCGGTTTGATCATCGCGCTGTAAAAGCCAGTCGATGTCACCGTCGGGCCTGGCGATGAAGCCATCCAGGCTGGTGGCGATGAAAACATGTGCAGTGGCCATCAGGATCTCCTTATTCATACGGGGTATTTCGATGCCCGGCGTCGAGAAACACCTGCTGGCATTGATCATCCATTGTGCAATCGCTCCCATCGCTTGTCTTCGGGCCCGCAGGTCGTTGGCGTTATCGGCAAGCGGGCGTGAGCGCCCGAAGCAATCAAAGCGAACCTCCGAGCGCTCCGCCGGCCCTCAACTACACTTTCCCTGAAATCCCGCCCCCTCTGGAGTAGTAGGCGATGAAGATCAGGACCAAGATCATAGGCTCGGGGTTGATCAGCCTTTTCTTTGCCCTCGTGCTCGGCGGTATCGGGTTGTGGGGCTATATCAGCATGACCAGCGCCCTGGCGCGTAGCGAGACCAGTATTTCGGCCATGCGCAAGCACATGGAGGCGGACATGATGCACGACGCCATTCGTGGCGATGTGTTGGCCGCTTTGCTGGTGGCGCCGGGGGATGCCGCGGGAGCCAAGGAGGTGAGAGAGGCGCTCGATGAGCATGCGCAACGGATGCGCAAAGTCATCGCCGAGAATGCCGAGGCCCAGTTGCCGCAAGCGATCGCTCAGGCTATTACCGAGCTGAAGCCGCAAGTGGAAACCTATATTGCATCGGCTCAGCAGGTGATCGCTAAGGCGTTGGAGGGTGCCCAGGATGGCCGGGCGCTGCGGACGGAGTTCGACGGGGCGTTTTCGGCGCTGGAGGAGCGTAACGAGGCGGTGAGTGAGTTGATCGAGAGCCAGGCCCATGCCACCCGCGAGCATCAGGACCACAGCATTCAAACGTCGGAGCGCTGGTTGGTTTTCACATTGCTGGCCACCTGTGTGGCGTTGGCGCTGTTGTCCTGGAGCCTGCTCAAGGCGGTGCTTACGCCGCTGAACAAGATCATCCTCAATACCCAGGCTATTTCCCAAGGGGATTTGCAGCGCTCGATGGGGGCTCAAAGCAAGGATGAGCTGGGTCAGTTGCAGGGTGTGATCGAGCAGATGCAGGTCAATCTGCGGCAAATGATCGCCACGATCCGCAGCCAGAGTGACGAGTTGCATGGCACGTCGCGCGTATTGGGCGATACGGCGCGGCAGATTGTGTCCAGCGCCGATCAGCAGGCTCAGAGCGCCACCAGCATGGCGGCGAGCATGGAGCAGATGATGGCGAACATCAGCCAGATCCATCAGCACGCCGACAGCGCCCGGACGATTTCAGCGCAGTCCGAACAACTGGCCAGCAGCGGCGGGCAAGTGATTCTTGGGGTGGTAGAGGGCATGAGCCGGATCGCCGAGGTGGTCAATCAGTCGTCCAGCAAGATCACCGCGCTGGATGCGTCGTCCGAAGACATTCATTCCATCATTCAGGTGATCAAGAGCATCGCCGAGCAAACCAACCTGCTGGCCCTCAACGCCGCCATCGAAGCCGCCCGCGCCGGTGAGGCGGGGCGGGGCTTTGCGGTGGTGGCCGATGAGGTGCGTAACCTGGCAGCGCGCACCACCCAGTCCACTCAGGAAATCACCGCAATGATCGAGCGCATCCAGACCAGCGCCCGGGATGCGGTGGCGAACATGCAGGCTTGCGTCAGCCGCGTGGACGAAGGCGTCTCACTGGCCCAGCAGGCCGGGGTGTCCATCAGCGAAATCCGCACCGGCGCCCGGCACGCGGCAGAAGTGGTGGAGGAAATTTCCCAGACCATTGCCGAACAATCGAAGGCCAGCGATGAAATGGCTCAGAGGGTGGAGTCGATTGCCGCGCAGTCCCGCGAGAACACCCGCTCGATTCACAACCTGACGCAAACAGCGGATCAATTGAACGATGCGGCGGGGTCGATGCAGTCTTCGGTGCAGCAGTTCAAGATTTGATCAATCGGCCGGACCCACTTTTGTGGCGAGGCCGCTTGCTCTCGCTCGGCTGTGTAGCAGCCTGTGCTTTCAATACTCGCGAATTATTGAAAATTTTGGCTGGGCAATAATTATTGCCCAGCCAAAACACCCTAAAGACCTGACTCACACCTCGCTCACCTCAAACACAAACGAAATCTCCCGCTTCTGGGCGCTCCAGACGTACCGGATATGCTTGCCCTGCACCGGAATCGAAACCGCCGGTGGGCGAAACGCCGCCACGCATTCGTGGCCGGGCAGGCGGACGCTGTTGTACAGCAAGCCCCAGGACAAGGTTTCGCGCAGTTGCCGGGCGAACACCTGGGACGGACCGTAGGCGGTGGGGTCCGGGTCGTGCAGGTGCGGGTAGTCCTGGCGGATGTCGTGCAGCGGCTTGATGACCTTGTTGACGTAAGTGCGCATGGTCAATTCCAGATCCGGCTCGTTGGTCGCTCCGAGGAATCGCGCCTGGTGGTAGCAGGTCTCGGCAATGGCGGCTTCCTGGCTGCTGGCGGCGTAGTAGACACCGAAGGTGCCGTCGCTGAAGCGGCTGCTTTTGCCGATATGAGTAAACGCGGCCATCACCGGCGAGGAGCCGGGCCCGGAAATGCGGTCCTCGGGGCGTACCCGGGACAGCACCCCGGCTTCTTCCATGAGCCGATCGTTGGTCAGTGCTTCCAGGGCATACGCGGTGGGCAAGTCCTCGGGATCGAGCACGTCTTCGAACAGCGCAATCGGCGGGAAGCTGCTATTGACGATCCGGTAGGCACGCTTCCATTGCGGGTCCGCCAGTGGTGGCGTCATCAACCGCGCACTCCGTCGAGGTAACGCCGCACGTCGGCAATGTCCACCACCCGCCCGGCAAGCATGTAGGCCAGTGCCGACTGGCCGTTGAAGGGCGCAGCGGTATTAGGGCTGTTGACCCACTGGTAAGCGCGGTCCCGGCTGTTGCTGAAGATGATGCTCAGCGCCTTGTGAATACCCATGAGGTAGGAAATGCGCTCCAGTGTGTCGTGAGGCAGCCTGACGTTTTCCGGTAATTGCTTGTACTTATAGAAAGTCGTGTTGCCTACCTTGCCCAGCAATGTGCGCTGCTGCTCGACACTGCAGCCCCACAACGCCATGAGATTGAAGAAAAACTTCAACGCGACCCGACCCGCGTCCGGGGAGTCCAATTGTTGCTGCGCGTTGAGGGTGATGGAGGAGGTTGCCATAAAATTTGGGCTCCATTGCTAGGGGGTGACACCTAGAGAGTAGTACAAATACGGATAAATTATTATTTTTTATTCGCAAACGGATTTTTACCACCCTCTACCTGAACCATTCAGCAAGCTGTGTGCAGGAATTTTCTCTGCTCCAGCCACTTACGGACTCGCTGACCGCCCCGATTACCGTTGATCAGGCAAAAAACCCAAATCCCGCATAAGCTCCAACCATCGTCTGCCGGAGCTTTTCGCCACAAAACCGCGACAACCGTGGCAAGGTACATGATGATAGCCGGCATGCACTGCCTGACCGGGCCAGGTGCACAACAATAGCGAGCCCACTTAAGCAGAGGGCATTACCTCATGGATAGCAGAACCTTACGCAACCTCATGCGCATCGTGCAGACCGGCTCCTTGTCGGCGGCGGCGGAACATTCGTGCCTCACGGTGCAGGCATTGGCGGCACAGTTGAACAAAGTTGAGGAGCAGTTCGGCTTCCGGTTGTTCCGGCGGTCGAACAAGGGCCTGACGTTGACGAGCCAAGGCTCGGAACTGACGCCGTTCATGGATCAGGTGCTGGTTGCCACGCGGCAGTTGGAAGAGAAGGTCGCGGCGCTGAAGACGCCTCGGCAGCGCACGCTGAGAGTGGCGCTCAATACCACGCTGCCGGCGGAGTTCAACCGGCGGATGATCGATCGGCTGATCGCCGTGTTTCCCCAGTATCAGTTGGAGTTCAGCTACGCCGAGTCGATGGAGAACCTGAGCAAGCTCAAGAACGAAGATTTTGACCTGGCGATCCTGATCGGTCCGCAGCAGAGCGGCTTTTCCAGCATCACAATGCCGGACGTCCAGGTGCAGGTGGTCGGCGCCCATTGCGGCGAAGAGGACGACTCCCTCGGTTTGCTCGGCGATAAGTTTCAGGTGCGTCCGGCCGAGGAATGTCCGTATTCCCACAGTTTCCTTCGCTTCCTGGATGCCGGCCTGGGCGAGTACGGCTCGAGTCAGCGGATGGTGTATTCCTGCAGTGAAACGCTGACATTGTCGTTGATTACCCAACTCGATGGCCTGGGGCTGGTGTCCCGGGAAGCGGCGCTGCGTAACGACTTGACGATTTTCCCGGACTTCGAGGATTTCCTCGAGGTCCGCCTGGCGGTGAATAATCCAGAGTTGTCCGGCCAGGCACTGCACGATGTTGTGGACCTGACGCTAAAGGAACGAACCGAGCGCGATGTACGCCGCCGTGCCCACCGCCACACTGAGAAACAGGTTGCGGCTGAAATACGCACATAACAGCGTCGGAATCGCGGCATAGAATTCCGGGCGGTCGAGTTGTATCTGCTGATCCTTGATCAACAACGGGGTGAGGCTGATGGCAGCGACGATCGCCACCGGCAGGTATTCCAGGGCGCGGGCGACGAACGGTGGCCAGTTTTCAGTATTGACCTGCAGCGGCAGGGCCCGTGGCAGAAAGGTCACCGCCATCATCAGGGCCACGACCAGGATCAGGAACGTTTGGTCAGGCATACGCCCACCCCGCAGCCAACGAACGTGGCAATGAAGACATTGAACGGCGAGCTGCCCAGCAGGCTCAGCCCGCCCATGCAGACGACCGCCGCCAGGGCAGCGATCAGTTTGTTACGGGTATTGCACAGCGAAACCAGCACGTAGAGCATCATCGCGGTCAAGGCGTAGTCGAGCTGGTATTTGATCAGGTGCGCCGCGTATTGCGCGCACACCGCTCCCAACAGGCCACCCAACACCCAGGAGGTGTGGCAAAAGAGGTTGAAGCCGATCAGGTAACGCACGCTGACCGGCGCACCGGTGCCGAGCTTGACGCTGTGGAAAGCGAACGACTCGTCCGTGAGCCCCGCCGCGTAGCACCAGCGCTCGAAACGACTGAGCCCCAGCGCACGCAATGCCTTGGCCATGTAGACCGACATCAGCATGTGTCGCGCGTTGATCAGGAAGGTGGTGAGCACGATGGTGGTCAGCGATGCTCCACTGGAAATCAACGCCAGCGCCGCAAATTGCGAAGCGCCCGCATAAACGAACAGGCACATCGCCACCGGCAGCCACAAGGGCAACCCGGCGTTGACCGCCATCAGACCGAACACAAACGAAACCGTAAAATAACCCGCTACCACCGGACTGGCTTCAGCAAAGGTACGCGAGGCTTGTGGTTCGACCACCAGCGGCTGGCTGGAAGTCTTGCTCATAGATCCCTCTCGAAAGTGATTTCACCCCGAGGCTCACAAAAGCCTTGGGCTGCCCAAAACCGCTTGCCGGCCAGATTAGCATCGTCGACGAACAGGAACATGCGCAGTACGCCGACCCGTTTCATGTCGGCCGATGCAGCCTCCACCAGACGCTGGCCCAAGCCTCGGGTTCTATGCCCCGGGCTGACGGCCAAGTGATTGATGGTGCCACGGGTGCCGAGCATGCCGCCAATCACCGCCCCCACCACTTCACCGCTGACATCGACGGCCAGGTACGCGGTGGTGGTGTCCTGCAACAATACCCCGCGCAAGAATCGGGCATCCTGCCACTCGCAGAACGACACTTCGTCGAAACCGCGAAAAAACTGCTCCAGTCGTTCGGCGTCCCTGACCATTGCCCGGCGCAACAGAACCTGTTGCTCCAGATCGTCCATGGGTTCGAGCTGTTCAGCGAACAATGTCGAAAGCGGTCCCGGGCCGCGAGAAGGAAATCGCCAGGATCTGCCTGAAAGCCATTTCATGGCTGTGGACGTTCCGGGCCGGGGTGACGTAATGGCGCATGTCGCGGTCGAGGAAAAACGTGGTGTCGAGAATGTCCTCGTAGGTAATCGCCGCCAGTTGTTCTTCCTGGGCGGTGTACAGACGACTCTCTGCGCCGGCCACATTATGACGGCCCCAGAAGTGCACGCCGCTGAACGGATACCCGTCGCAATGGATCCCTTCAGGGGTGATTTCCAGTTGCTTGCCCGGCTTGATCTCGATACGGATCTGGTGGATCTGGCACTGCCAGATTTCCTCGTGCAGCTCCTGGGGAAGGACGTTCTTGTACACCTCAAAGTCCGTGTCGATCAGACTGCGCATCACCGGTGAGTTGATCACTTCGTTGGAAAAGTCCTGGAAGTGCCGCTCCAGTCCACCGACATAGCTGTTGTTGGCCTTGGACTGAATGTAGGCCCGATGCTCGAGCTGCGTAAGGTCGCGGGTCCTGGGGTTGTATTCGAAGTCGCTATAGCGGCGAAAACGCATGCCTGACTCGGCCTGGCCGTAGTAGCTGTCGGGCTCCATGTTTTCCCAGCTCTTGGTCAGCCGGACAAAGTCGCCGAAATGACCGTAGAGATTGAAGTCTCCACCGCGGACGTTGACGTATTTGTCACGCCTCAGCGCTTCGCCTACTTCCCTGTTCAGAACGATCATTTTTCATAGGTCTCCACTGCATTGAGCAGCCTAATCTAGTAGGTACAGGATTTACGTCCATGAGAAAGTATTTGAGGCATTTCAAGCCATGCTTGAAACGGTGGACAATGTTTCATTAGTACGACTTTTTCTCGGGAAAACAGACTGTTCCAACGTTTTTTTTGCCGTCCAAAGAAAAAACCCCGAGTTTGCGCTCGGGGTTTTTCATCAGACGCTTGTAACGTGATCAGGCATCAGAAGACGCTGATCGGATAATCCACGAACACCCGCAGCTCATTGCCGCTGACGTTGTACTCGCTGGATTTCTGCGAAACACGCAGGAAGGAACTGCGCAACCGCACGCTCAGGTCTTTGGCGGGACCGTTCTGGACCACGTACTTGAACTGGTTGAAGATCTCGCGCTCGGTGCCACCTTCGCTGGTGGAGGTGGTGATGTTATCGCCACGCACATAAGCCACGTTATACGTCAGACCGGGAACCCCGAACGTGGTGAAATCCAGGCCATAACCCAGTTGCCAGCTGCGCTCGTCTTCAGCATTGAAGTCGGACCAGTAGGAGTTGGCCAGGTAGATCGTATTGCCGCCGTCCCCTACACGATTCTGCCCGCGCTGATAACCGCCATAGGCGTAGCCCAGGTTGCTGTCACCAGTGCTGCGCTGGTGAGCGAGGGTGAAACTGTGCGGGCCGGTGGCGAAGGTGGCGGCCAGGCTCCAGATCTTGTTGTCGTCGCCGGTGACGTTGTTTTCGCGAACATAGCTGTTGTCCAGCTTGGTGCGATAGCCGTTGAAGTCCAGGGTCAGGGATTGATCCTTGGCCAGCGGGAATACGTAGTTGGCGTTCACGTACTGCTTCTTCAACACGTCCTCGACATCCGAGGCGTAGAGCGAAGCCTTGAACTGCTCGGTGAACTGATAGCTGCCGCCCAATACGTTGATCGACTTCAGGCCACCGCTGTCACGACCCTCGGCGCTCTTGCGCGACTCGGCGGTGAAACGTCCAGCGTTCAGCTCCAGGCCCTTGATCTCTTTGGAGGTGATCAGCGTGCCGGTGTAGCTTTCCGGCAGCAGGCGCGAGTTGTCGTAGCTCAGCACCGGCAACGCCGGCATCTGGTCACCGTAGGCCAACACGGTATTGGAAACACGGAATTTGACCGCCGCACCAAACTTGGACAGGTCATCGGCCGCGTTGCCGCTGTCGCCTTGCTTGAAGAAGTCGATGCCGCCCGCACCGCTGCGACCTTTGCCGCCATCCAGACGCAGCGCGTACAGTCCGAAGGCGTCCACCCCTACACCGACAGTGCCTTGGGTAAAGCCGGACGAGAACGTTCCGATGGCGGCCTGCCCCCATTCGGCTTTGTCTTCATTACCGTTTTTGTAGTCGCGATTGATATAGGCGTTGCGTAACAGCACGTTCAGGCTGCTGTCCTCAACGAACCCCTTGGACTCAGCCTGGTCGCTGGCCATGGCATATGTCGTGTTTAAAATCCCCAGTGCGATCAGAGCAATGCGCTTGTTCAACATGATTATTTTCCTTATACGGGTTGATACGCACTGCGACGGCAGCCGAAACGGCGCTTTTGCGCTCTTTTTCGGACTCTTGCTCCTGAAAATAATGAAAAGGCCCGCCCACGAATGATCGTGGCGGGCCTTTTTATTATTTAAGAGTCATGGCTGTTAGCCACAGGCGTGGACGAATCCTAGTCCCGCCTTCAATGATGTGTCAATTTCGTGAATCGTCTGTAATCAGGCGAAAAACTTCTAAAAACAACCTTCAAATGGGCTCAGTGTTCAACACAGAACCATCAGCCACAAAAAAAGCGCTGCCATCCTGGCCAGCGCCTTTTCTCAATCCGTCGAATTCTATCCTTGCATCACGTCCCACAGTGCTTCCAGCTCAGCCTCGCTGAACAGGCCATCCGGGTAGCGTTCCATGATCATCCGACGCGGGTCGGGTTCTCTGATCTGACGCGTTCCGTTGGACTTCAACCACTGTGCCAAAGCTTTAAGCGACTCACCATTGACAACGGCCAAGGGATGGTATGTGCGCTCGCTTATCATATTCATTCCAGCGCCCTCTCCTGGTTGATGAGCGGCCAATTTATCCAAGGTTTATGACAAAACAACTCAGCTCCGCTCCCCAGAACTGCCGGGATACAGATACAAGAGCTATGCCAATGTGCCTGCACTGCCGATCTGCAGACATAAAAAAGCCCGCATCCCCAATCAGGCCGCGGGCCAAAGCAAAATGGATCCAAAAAGCCCGGCGCAGAGCTGCCGCCAGCGCTATTACCTGGCTGTTACATCACCACTCATTTTGTGCGCGGCGCAGGCTGTTGTTGGGTAAGGCAGTGGATGTTTCCGCCCCCCAGTAACAGTTCGCGCCCCGGCACCATGACCACTTCGTGCTCTGGAAAAAGCCCTTGCAGAAGCGCCTTCGCCGGGCCATCCAGTGGATCGTCGAAACTCGGTGCGATGATGCCGCCGTTGACGATCAGGAAATTCACGTAGGAACCGGCCAACCGCACGGCCGGATTGCGCTCCTGGGAACCCTGCACCGCGTCCACGCCGGCGCATTCCTCTTCAGTGGCATACAACTGCCCCGGAATTGGCATTTTGTGCACTGTGAACGGGCGTCCCTTGGCGTCAGTGCTGTTTTGCAGGACGTCCATCGCGGCATGGCAGCGGGCGTAGTTCGGGTCCTGCGGGTCATCGGTCCAGGCCAGCAATACTTCGCCAGGGCGCACGTAGCAGCAGAAATTATCCACATGCCCGTCGGTTTCGTCGTTGAACAGGCCGTCCGGCAGCCAGATGATCTTGTCCACCGCCAACTGCGCGCTGAGCACAGCCTCGATGTCTTCGCGGCTCAAGTGCGGGTTGCGATTGCGGTTGAGCAGGCATTCCTCGGTGGTGATCAGGGTGCCCTCGCCATCGACGTGGATTGAGCCGCCCTCAAGCACGAAGCCTTCGGTGCGGTAACGCGGGCTACGTTCGATCTCGAGAATCTTGCTGGCCACTTGCGAATCCCGGTTCCACGGCGCATACAGGCCACCGTCAAACCCACCCCAGGCGTTGAAATCCCAGTCGACGCCGCGCACTTCGCCACTATCATTGATGACAAACGTCGGGCCGGTGTCCCGGACCCAGGCATCGTCGCTGGACATTTCCACCACGCGGATATTCGGCACGTCGAGATGCGCCCGGGCATTTTCGTATTGGTTCGCGGACACCGCCACGGTTACCGGTTCGAAGCGGGCGATGGCTTTGGCGACCGCCACATGAGCGGCCTGCGCGGGCTTGCCGCCCAGGCGCCAGTTGTCCGGGCGCTCGGGCCAGACCATCCAGACCTGGGTCTGGGGTGCCCACTCGGCAGGCATGTGGAAACCATCCGCGCGGGGAGTGCTGTGCAACGTTGTCATAAATCAGGACTCCAGTGAGCCATCGAGGGTTTTGATCGAGCCGTACAGGTCCGCACGACGATCACGGAAAGTGCCCCAGGCACTGCGAATGTGTTCCAGCTCGTCCAGGTCAAAGCTGTGCACCAGCACGCCTTCTTCGGTTTCGTTCAATTCCTGGACCTTTTCACCGAACTGATTGGCGATGAACGAGGAGCCGTAGAACGTGATGTCGTAGCCATCCTGCTCTTCGTTGCCGATGCGGTTGCTGGCCACCAGCGGCATTACGTTCGCGCCGGCATGGCCTTGTTGCACGCGCTGCCAGTGATCGCGGGACGAAATGCTCTTGTCGTGCGGCTCGCTGCCAATGGCGGTCGGGTAAAACAGGATTTCCGCACCTTGCAGCGCCATGCTGCGGGCGCACTCGGGAAACCACTGGTCCCAGCAGATGCCCACGCCGATCCTGGCGTAGCGGGTATTCCAGACCTTGAAACCGGTATCGCCAGGGTTGAAATAGTACTTCTCATGGTAGCCAGGACCGTCCGGGATGTGACTCTTGCGGTATACCCCCAGGTTACGGCCGTCGGCATCAATGATCGCAATACTGTTGAAACGCGCACGACCGGCCCGTTCAAAAAAGCTGATGGGCAAGACGACCTGTAGCTCCCTGGCAACTTTCTGAAAATGCCTGATGGCGACGCTATCTTCGACCGGAGTCGCCAATTGCAGGTAGTCCGGGTTGGGCTTCTGGCAAAAGTACGGCGTCTCGAACAACTCCTGAAGCAGGATGATCTGCGCCCCTTTGGCAGCGGCCTCGCGAACCTGCTGTTCAGCGATCTCGATATTGGCCTCCAGGTCCCAGGAACAGGCCATCTGGGTGGCGGCAACGGTGACGATACGACTCATGAAGGAAGCTCCAGAGCATGTGTGGTGCCGACTTTATAACCGATAAAAATCGACTTTAGAAGCGATATAGATTTAAAACCACACGCCAGTCGCAAAAAATACCGACAAAAATCGAACTATCAACCACGCAAAACCTTGTGGGAGCGAGCCTGCTCGCAATGCGATCCCCCATCTGACATCGCTGCAGACGGGTTCACCACTATCGCGAGCAAGCCCGCTCCCACAGGGAAAGCGTTTGCCTCAGTTAGTCAAAGCCCCTCGTCCAACACCTTCACCAACATATCGACAAAGAAATCCACGCTCTGGCGGGTGGTGACCATCGGCGGTTTGATCTTGAGGATGTTCAGGTAGTCGCCGGTCGGTTGCATGAAAATACCCAGCTCCCGCAGGCGATTGCACAGCGCCGTGGTTTCTTCGGTGGCCGGCTCAAGGGTGTCGCGGTTGCGGATCAGTTCCACGCCCAGGTAAAAACCGGAGCCATGCACCGCACCGACCAACGGATATCGGTCGATCAAAGCTTGCAGGCGGGCCTTGAAATGCCCACCCACTGCCCGGGCGTTTTCCCACAGTTTTTCTTCTTCCATGACGTCCAGCACGGCCATGCCGATCTGGCAACTGACCGGGCTGCCGCCGGCTGACGAGAAAAAATACCCTTCTGCTTCCAGCGCCTCGGCGATTTCCCGGCGGGTGATGACCGCTCCCAGCGGCTGGCCGTTACCCATGCCCTTGGCCATGGTGATGATGTCCGGTACTACATCCTGTTCTTCGAAGCCCCAGAAAAATTCTCCCATGCGCCCGTAGCCGACTTGCACTTCGTCAGCGATGCAGACGCCGCCGCGCTCGCGCACCAGCGCGTAGACCTGCTTCAGATACCCCGGCGGCAGTGCGATCCCGCCAGCATTGCCGTACACCGGTTCGCAGATGAAGCCGGCGAGCTGGCGCTTGTGTTCGGCGATTTTTGCCAGGTTGTGCTCGACGCTGCGCAGGTAGTCCGGCGCGCTGTTGGGGCCGCGGAATTCACCGCGATAAGTGTTTGGCGCGGTCACCGGATGCACCCAATCCGGGCGACTGCTCAGGGCCTGAGGGTTGTCGGCAATGGACGTCGAGACCGCATCGGCCGCTACCGACCAGCCGTGATAGGCCTCCAGCACACTGAGCATGTCCCGGCCGCCGCTGTAGGCCCAGGCCAGGCGGATCGCCAGGTCGTTGGCCTCGGTGCCACTGTTGACCAGAAATACCCGATCCATGCCGGGCGGCGCCAGCGCCAGCAAGCGCTCGGAAAATTCGGCAATCGCGGCATAGTGAAAGCGGGAGTTGGTGTTGAGCAGCGACCACTGCCGGGCGGCCACCGCGGCCATGCGCGGATGCCCGTGCCCCAGTACCGCGACGTTGTTGAGCATGTCCAGGTAGGAGCGGCCCTGCATGTCGATCAGGTGATTGCGCCAGCCGCGCTCAATGCGCGGCGGATCAACGTAATAGTGCTTCTGCGAACGGGCAAAGCTCGCATCGCGACGAGCCAGCAACTGGTGGGGGTCGATCTCTGGCTCGGCATCACAGGCCAGTCCCAGCAGCACCGCTGGTGAGGGGCAGAGCGCCTGCCAGGCCGGCGCCCTGGATGGCGTGCAGAACAACGGCGGATTGAGCTGAGCGCCACGACACAACTGCACCCGCAACGGTCCATCGACTTCGCCCAAGACCTGGCCCTTGACCAGCGCAGCCCCGGAATGCAGCGGCGATGTCACGCCCCACAGCCGAATGCTCAGTTGCACGCTGTCCAGTTGCAACATGCCGTCGGCAGCCTTGTGCACCACCCCGGCGAACGGCGATTCCAGCGGCGTGCCCCGCGGCACCTGCAATTCTACGTGTAATGGATAAGTATCCGGTTCAACGGCGCTGTCCGGCCGAGTCCGAGACAATCGGAACTGCCCGTAGCGGCTGGCGGCCAATCCATGGACCGCGGCGGGTTCACTCAGCAGACGCTGGTCGATCCCCTCCTGCTCCCAGTTACCAGCTTCGAAATGCGGGCTCAGGACACCCAGGTCGATCAGGGCGAACTCGCGGCCCACCAAGGTCGGCAACAGCGGCACAAAGCCTTCACTGGCAACGGGTGGCAGATGGTGGCCCACGGACGTGAGGATCGCCGCTTCCATCAGTTCGAACGGGACCGACTGAGCAATCCGGAAAATCTCCCACTCATGGTCCAGGTTGTCGCGGCTGTATTGATTTTCCGGGTCAATGGATACCTGCTGTTCCCCGCTGAGCACCAGCACGGCAGCGCGGGCAACGATCAGCGGCCAAAGCGCCAGCAGCTCCTCATATTGCAGCGGGTTGAGCGCGTTGTAAGCCTTGATCGCCGGCAGGATGAAAAACGGATCGCCGTCGGCATGGTGCAACAAGGCTGCACAGGTCACCGACAGATCGGTAACGCGCCAGGTGCGGATCAGGTCGCCGAAATCGATGACGCCCTGCAATTGCCATTGGCGCTGGGCATCGCGCTGCCAGACCACGTTGTCATCGGTGATGTCCATGTGGATCGCCTGCACCGGCAGGCTGGCCTTGAGCGGCTGCAAGCGGCGTTCGGCCTGTTGCGCCGCCTCGGCGATCAGGTTGCGTTCTTGATCATCGTCGATGACGGGCAGCAGATGGCCGACCAACGCATTGGCGTGGAGGGCGTCCCATTGCAGGGTGCGCTCCAGGCCAGGGTGATCGAACGTGGCCAGCGCCAGGTCGATTTGTGCGCACAAGCGCCCCAGCCCCGTGACCAGTTCAGGTCCCCAATGGTTAAGCTGGGTGAGCGACTGGCCGTCGATGTACTCCAGCAGTCGTACATGAACCGCTTGCCCTGCGAGCTCCAGGGTCAACAGATCCTGGCCATTATTGGCGGCGATCACCCGCGGCACTTTCACCGCGCCGTGCTCGGCCAGGTGCTTGAGGGCGGCATGCTGGGCCTGGAGTTCCTGGACAGCGTAGTCACCATGGCAAATCTTC
The DNA here is from genome assembly GCF_009831705.1 of Pseudomonas sp. PICF6. Lineage (NCBI taxonomy): Bacteria > Pseudomonadati > Pseudomonadota > Gammaproteobacteria > Pseudomonadales > Pseudomonadaceae > Pseudomonas > Pseudomonas sp. PICF6. Next base: position 319,097 of record NZ_WUUD01000033.1, read on the forward strand.
AGCACAAACCGTCCGCGCTCGCTGTCGACGCGATAGTTGAGGTCCTGCTGGCTGCCCAAGGGTCGCAGGTCACCGCTGAGTCCGTAATTCGAGCGCAGCAGCACCAGCGCCTGTTCGGCACTGATCTGTGGGCTTGGCAAACTGGCACGGTGAACCAACGTAGCGAGTGGCATACAACGACCCCTGAGGTGGTTTTATCGGATGTCTATCTCGCCATTGAGTCGGGGGATAAGCAACCCCTTTGCCGCAGGTGAATTGCCAAGCGCGTGAGCGTGCCCGGAAATATCCTGCTTGCACCGCCCTCGCCATGCCGACAAGCTATGCTCCAATGCTTTGTTGTTCCACGGAAAAAGGCTTGATCGGATGCGCATTCTCATCACTGGCGGTGCCGGTTTTATCGGCTCGGCGCTTATACGGCACTTGATCCTGGATACCGGACATCAGGTCCTGAACCTCGACAAGCTGACCTATGCCGGCAATCTCGAATCGCTGAGCAGCATCGAGCACGACAACCGCTACGAGTTCTTCCAGGCCGATATCGTCGATCAACCGACGGTCAGCGCGATACTGGCAAGGTTCAAACCTGAGGCCATCATGCATCTGGCGGCCGAGTCCCACGTCGACCGCTCCATCGACGGCCCGGCGGACTTCATCCAGACCAATATCGTGGGCACCTACAGCCTGCTGGAAGCCACCCGCGCCTATTGGCAGACCCTGGCCGAGCCGCAGAAGCGCGCGTTTCGTTTCCATCACATTTCCACCGACGAAGTGTATGGCGACCTGCACGGCGTGGATGATTTGTTCACCGAAACCACCGCCTACGCCCCCAGCTCGCCGTACTCGGCGAGCAAGGCGGCTTCCGACCATCTGGTACGCGCCTGGCAACGCACTTACGGCTTGCCCGTGCTGCTGACCAACTGCTCCAACAACTATGGGCCGTTTCACTTTCCCGAGAAGCTGATTCCGCTGGTGATCCTCAATGCCCTGGCCGGCAAGCCGTTGCCGGTATACGGCGACGGCCAACAAGTGCGCGACTGGCTGTACGTCGAAGACCATGCCCGGGCGCTGCTCAAGGTCGTGACCGAAGGTGCCGTGGGCGAGACCTACAACATCGGCGGCCACAATGAACAGAAGAACATCGACGTGGTGCGCGGCATCTGCGCCCTGCTCGAAGAACTGGCGCCCCACAAGCCCGACGGCGTGGAGCACTATGCCGACCTGATCACCTTCGTCAAAGACCGCCCCGGTCACGACCTGCGCTACGCCATCGATGCCGGCAAGATCGAGCGTGAACTGGGCTGGACGCCCCGGGAAACCTTCGAGACCGGCCTGCGTAAAACCGTGCAGTGGTACCTCGAAAACCTGCTGTGGTGCCGACGTGTCCAGGACGGTAGCTATCAGGGCGAGCGCCTGGGCTCGCTCGACAACAAGGATGCGATTGCATGATGAAAGGCATTGTTCTGGCCGGCGGCTCCGGCACCCGACTGCACCCGATTACCCTTGGGGTTTCCAAGCAGTTACTACCGGTTTACGACAAGCCGATGATCTATTACCCGATTTCGGTGCTGATGCTCGCCGGCATCAAGGACATCCTGGTGATTTCCACCCCTCAGGACTTGCCGCAATACCGCAATCTGTTGGGCGACGGCAGTCAGTTTGGCGTGCAATTTCACTACGCCGAGCAGCCATCGCCCGATGGCCTGGCCCAGGCGTTTCTGATCGGCGAGCAATTTATCGGCAACGATCCGGTGTGCCTGATCCTGGGCGACAACATTTTTCACGGGCAGCATTTCGGCGAACAACTGCAGACGGCCGCCACCCGGCAGACGGGCGCGACGGTATTCGGTTACTGGGTCAAAGACCCTGAGCGTTTTGGCGTGATCGATTTCGATGCTCAAGGGCGGGCCATTTCCATTGAAGAAAAACCTACCGCGCCCAAATCCAGCTACGCGGTAACCGGCCTGTATTTCTACGATAACGACGTGATCCAGATCGCCAAGACCATCAAACCCTCCAAACGAGGCGAACTGGAAATCACCGACGTCAACAACGCCTACCTGCACCGCGGCGACCTGCACGTCGAGCGTTTCGGCCGTGGTTTCGCCTGGCTGGACACCGGCACCCACGACAGCCTGCTGGAGGCTTCGCAATATGTGCAAACCATCGAGCACCGCCAAGGTTTGAAAGTCGCGTGCCTGGAAGAAATTGCCTACCAACAGGGCTGGGTCAGCCGCGAGCACATCCTTGAGCGCGCCCAGTACTTTGGCAAGACCGGCTACGGCCAATACCTGTTCCAGATCGCTGGAGAGACACGTTGAACGTCATCGCCACCCGCCTGCCTGAAGTCCTGATCATCGAACCGAAGGTTTTCGGTGATGATCGCGGCTTTTTCTACGAGAGTTTCAACGCTCGGGCGTTCGCCGAGGCCACCGGCTGCGCGTTGCAGTTCGTCCAGGATAACCACTCGCGCTCGGCCAGGGGCGTGTTGCGCGGCCTGCATTATCAAATCGAACAGGCCCAGGGAAAACTGGTGCGGGTCATTGCCGGGGAAGTGCTCGACGTGGCGGTGGACATTCGTCGCAGTTCGGCCACTTTCGGGCAATGGGTGGGCGTACGCCTGTCAGCGCAGAACCATCGGCAACTGTGGGTCCCGCCAGGCTTCGCCCATGGCTTCGTCGTGCTCAGCGATTGCGCTGATTTCCTCTACAAGACCACCGACTACTACGCGCCCTCTGCCGAGCGCTGCATTCGCTGGGACGACCCGGACCTGGCCATCGACTGGGAACTGGAGAGTGCGCCGATCCTCTCACCCAAGGACCAGGCCGGCAAGGCTCTGCACGAGGCCGACCTGTTCCCATGAGTACCTCCTTGCGCATCCTGATCATCGGCCAGAACGGCCAGGTCTCCCGAGCACTTCAGTCGCGCCTGGCCGGCATGGCTGAGTTGATCGTGCGCGGCAGCGACCAACTCGACCTAGCGCGCCCCGATCACCTTCGTTCGCCCATCACTGCCCTGCGGCCTGACCTGATCATCAACGCCGCCGCCCACACCGCCGTCGACCAGGCCGAGAGCGAACCGGAACGGGCCTTCGCCATCAATGCCACGGCGCCGGGCGTCCTGGCTCAAGTGGCGGTCGAGTTGGGTGTCCCGCTGATCCACTACTCCACCGATTACGTCTTCGATGGTCGCAAGCCTGAGCCCTACACCGAGACCGACCCGCCCAACCCGCTGAGTGTCTACGGGCGCAGCAAGCTGGCCGGCGAGGACGCCATTCGCCACGTCGCCGGGCAGCACCTGATTTTGCGCACCAGTTGGGTGTACTCCAACGAAGGCCGCAACTTCCTGTTGACCATGCAACGCCTGCTGCAGGAAAAATCGCACCTGCGGGTGGTGGACGATCAGATCGGCGCACCGACCTGGGCCGGGACTATCGCCGACAGCACCGCCCACTTGATTGAACGTTGGCAGGCCGGCCGGTGCGGCGCCTGGGGGACTTACCACCTGACGGCGCAGGGTGAAACGTCCTGGTTCGGCTTTGCCCAGGCCATCGGCGAGCACCTGATCGAGCAGCACAAACCCTGCGCGGTGCTTGAGCCCATCCCCTCCAGTGCTTACCCGACCCCGGCCCCACGCCCGCTGAACTCGCGTCTGGATTGCACACGCCTGCTTCAGCAATGGGGTGTAAGTCAGCCAGACTGGCAAAGCGCGCTGCACCAGTGCCTTGCCGCCGGACACTAGGCATAATGCGCCTGTCCCCACAGGCGCCTGATGCTCATGAATTCCACTCTTCCCCGCAGACCCCGCTGGCGCAGCCTGGCCTTGCTTGCGCTGTGCCTGGCGCCGTTGCTGTGGCCGCTGGAACATCTGGCCGAGCGTTACTACCGCAGTGAACTGGCCGGGCAGAACCGCCAGACCCTCGATCTCTACGTCGCCAACCTGTTGGGCACCCTGCATCGCTATGAAGTGCTGCCACAGATTCTCGGTGAGCTGCCGGCCCTGCGCGCCACTTTACTGGCACCGGACGACGGCATCATCCAAGGCAATGCCAATCGACTGCTGAAAAACATCAGCGCCCAGACCGGCGCAGAAGTCATGTACCTGATGGACCCCACCGGCAAGACCCTCGCGGCATCGAACTGGGATAAACACGACAGTTTCGTCGGACGCAATTTTGCCTTCCGGCCGTACTACATCGAGGCGATGGCCGGGCGGCTGGGACGCTTCTTCGGCTTGGGCACCACCTCGGCCAAGCGCGGTTACTTCTTCGCCGCTGCCGTGCGCGACCGGGAAAAAGTGATCGGCGTACTGGTGGTCAAGGTGGATCTGGACCACACCGAAAGCCTCTGGGGCAAAACCCCCGAACAACTGCTGGTGACCGACCACAACGGCGTGGTGATCCTCACTTCGCGACAAGAATGGCGATTTCGCGCGACCCGCCCCTTAAGTGACGAGGAGCGCCAGTCCATCAGCGCCGTACAGCCCTACCCGACCCGCGACCCCAAACCGCTGAACCTGGACGCGAACGCCTGGCTGATCCAGACCCAGTCCATTGAGGAGACCCGCTGGAGCGTGAGCATTCTCGCCCCGCGTACCCTGATCGACCGTCCGGTGCGCACCGTGGTGGTCATCGGCGGTGCGGCCTTGCTGGTCCTGATGCTGTTGCTCGGGTTGATGATGCAGCGCCGGCGGCATTACCTGGACCGCATCGCCTTCGAAGGCAAGGCCCGTCAGGAGCTGGAAGGCCGGGTAGCCGAGCGCACCAGTGACCTGGAAGGCCTGAACCGGCGACTCAAGCAAGAGGTGCTGGAACGCGAGCAGGCCCAGCAGGAACTGGTCCGCGCCCAGGATGACCTGGTGCAAGCCGGCAAGCTGTCAGCCCTGGGCACCATGTCGGCCAGCATCAGCCACGAACTCAACCAGCCGCTGGCGGCGATCCGCAGCTATGCCGAAAACGCCGAAATATTGCTCGATCACCAGCGTACCGAGGACGCCCGAGGCAACCTCAAGCTGATCAGTGAGCTGACCGCTCGCATGGCCTCGATCATTGCCCACTTGCGCGCCTTCGCCCGCCGCGACCGTCACGCCCCGGAAAGTGTCGCCCTGCAACCGGCGCTGGACGATGCCCTGGCACTGCTCGCCAAGCGCCGGCGCAGCATGGAAGTGGAACTGATCCGCGACCTGCCGGCCGCCACGTTGTGGGTCGAGGCCGGGGAAACGCGCTTGCGCCAGGTGCTCGGCAACCTGCTGGCCAACGCTCTCGACGCCCTGACTGAAAAAGGCCCGCCGCGCAAACTCTGGCTCAGTGCCGAAGCCACCGAAACCGGCGTCAACCTGTACATCCGCGATAACGGCCCGGGGTTTTGCATGGAAGCCCTTGGTCGCGCGGGCGAGCCCTTCTACACCACCAAGACCCGCACCCAGGGCCTTGGCCTGGGGCTGGCGATTTGCGACACCCTGATGCGCGCCTTCGGCGGTGAACTGTCGTTCGCCAATCACAAGGAAGGCGGCGCCCTGATTACCCTGAAGTTGCGCGCTGGCGCGCCCGGTGTGAGCCTGCAACCGTCCGAGGACCGTAGTGTATGACCATCGATAACCGGATTGAGGTGGTATTGATCGACGACGATCCCCACTTGCGTCAGGCCTTGAGCCAGACCCTCGACCTGGCCGGCCTGAAGGTCCTGTCCCTGGCCGAGGCCAAAGGCGTGGCCGGGCAACTGTCTCGCGACTGGCCGGGTGTGGTGGTCAGTGACATTCGCATGCCGGGCATCGACGGCCTTGAGTTGCTGAGCGAACTCCATGCCCAGGACCCGGAGCTGCCGGTGTTGCTGATCACCGGCCATGGCGACGTGCCGCTGGCAGTCCAGGCCATGC
>NZ_WUUD01000033.1:324977-325194 GCF_009831705.1 Pseudomonas sp. PICF6
GCCCGGCTCGTCGGCCAATCACCCTCGATACTGCGCCTGCGCGAGCAGATCGGTGCGTTAGCGGCGACCCGCGCCGATGTGCTGATCCTCGGAGAAACCGGGGCCGGCAAGGAGGTAGTCGCCCGAGCCCTGCACGATCTGTCGGGCCGGCGCAACGGCCCCTTCGTCGCGATCAACGCCGGAGCCCTGGCCGAGTCGGTGGTGGAGAGCGAGCTGT
>NZ_WUUD01000033.1:325204-337239 GCF_009831705.1 Pseudomonas sp. PICF6
GCGCCGGAGCCTATGACTTCCTTGAGAAACCTTTCCCCAGCGATCACCTGCTCGACAGCGTGCGCCGGGCCCTGGCCTTGCGGCGCCTGGTACTGGACAACCGCAGCCTGCGCCTGGCCCTGAGCGACCGCCATGAACTCAGCGCCCGGCTCGTCGGCCAATCACCCTCGATACTGCGCCTGCGCGAGCAGATCGGTCATGAGCCCGGCGCTTTCACCGGCGCGCAGAAGCGCCGCATCGGCAAGTTCGAGTTCGCCAACGGCGGTACGCTGTTTCTCGATGAAATCGAAAGCATGAGCCTGGACGTTCAGGTCAAACTGCTGCGGCTGCTGCAAGAGCGAGTAGTGGAACGACTGGGGGGCAATCAACAGATCCCGCTGGACATCCGCGTCATCGCCGCCACCAAGGAAGACCTGCGTCAGGCCGCTGATCAGGGTCGTTTTCGCGCCGACCTGTATTACCGCCTGAACGTCGCGCCGTTGCGTATCCCCCCGCTGCGTGAACGCGGTGAGGATGCCCTGATGCTGTTCCAGCATTTCGCCGACGAAGCCAGCGCCCGTCACGGCCTGCCGCCCCACGAGTTGCAACCGGCCCAACGGGCATTGCTGCTGCGCCATAGCTGGCCGGGCAACGTGCGAGAATTGCAGAACGCCGCCGAGCGTTTTGCCCTGGGTCTGGAACTGGCCCTGGACAACAGCGCGCCCGACGGTAGCCCCGGTGCCCCGGTCGAAGTGATCAGCGGCGGCTTGAGCGAGCAGGTGGAGAACTTCGAGAAAACCCTGATCGCCGCCGAACTGGCCCGCCCTCACAGCTCGGTGCGCAGCCTCGCCGAAGCCCTGGGCATTCCGCGCAAGACCTTGCACGACAAGTTACGCAAGCATGGGCTGAACTTCGGCGACAGCCAGGGCCATGCCGATGAGTCCGACTGAGTCTGCTTGAGTGATTGCCATCTTCCCTTTCAAAAGAGGCCCTGCATGAACCGCGACAGCCGCTACCTGGAATCGATCCTGCACCACGACATCCCGTTGACGCGGGACATGGGCCTGAAGGTGCTCGACTGGCAGGCCCGGCAACTGCGCCTGTTTTTACCGCTGGAGGCCAACGTCAACCACAAGAGCACCATGTTCGGCGGCAGCCTGTACTGCGGCGCAGTGCTGGGCGGCTGGGGCTGGCTGCACCTGGCCCTGCGCGAAGAGGGCATTGAGGACGGGCATATCGTCATTCAGGAAGGGCAGATCAGCTATCCACTGCCAGTCACGAGGGACGCCACAGTCATTTGCCAGGCTCCCGAAGAAAAGGTCTGGAAACGCTTTCTGGCCACCTACCGGCGCTACGGACGCGCACGACTGACCTTGCAGACCCAGGTGATAAATGCCGGGAGCGAAGCACCAGCGGTGCAATTTGTGGGGCAGTACGTGTTGCACCGCTGACCCCCGAGCATCACAAAAACCCCTGTGGCGAGGGAGCTTGCTCCCGCTCGGCTGCGCAGCAGACGCATTGGGGCCGCTTCGCAGCCCAGGGGGAGCAAGCTCCCTCGCCACAACAACTGTCCCAGGTCCAGCAAGGGGCAGTCGATTCAGGAGCGGGCCAGTTCCAGCAGTTTCCCACGCCACGCCGCCTTTGCCGGCAACGCCAGGAAGGATTCATTCAACAGCGACTCCCGCGGCGGATAGCAGAACGGCTCGCCGCGTAGGTCCAGCACCTCGCCGCCCGCACCCTCCAGCACGCCTTGGGCGGCGGCGGTGTCCCACTGGGACGTCGGCGCCAGTCGCGGATAGCAATCCGCCGCGCCCTCGGCCAGCAGGCAGAATTTCAACGAACTGCCGATGCTGGTCAGTTGCAACTCACCCAGGCTCTCGCTCAAGCCGCCCAAGAGACGCTCTTGCTCCGGGCTGGTATGGCGACGGCTGGCGACCACCGTAAAAGCATCACCCGGCGCCGGCACGTTACGCACTTCGATCGGCAACGGCTCGCCCCCCTTGTCGCCACGCCAGGCACCAAGCCCCGCGCCACCGACGTAAAAGCGACCATTGGTGGGCATCGACACTACGCCAAACACCACCCGCCCCTGCTCGATCAGTGCGATATTGACGGTGAACTCTTCGCTGCCGGAAATGAACTCCTTGGTGCCGTCCAGCGGGTCCACCAGCCACCAGCGTTGCCAACCGGCGCGCACGCTTTGCGCAATATTGGCGTCCTCTTCGGAGAGGATTGCAATATCCGGCGCCAACGCGGTCAGCCCGGCCACGATCACATCGTGAGCGGCCATGTCCGCGGCGGTCACCGGCGATGCGTCGGCCTTATGGTTGACCTGCACATTGGCTCGCCAGAACGGCAGGATCGCCTCACCGGCCTTGAGCGCCAGCTCGACCACAGGGGCCATTAGAGGATGGGGGAAATTCATGACAGGAACGCTCCGCGCTGGGTCAGCAGGTCACGGGCCAGGTACAGCGCCGCCAAGGCCCGGCCCTCCGTGAATTGAGGGTTTTGCGCCAAGGCCGACAACTCACGCAGGTTGACCTTGTCCACGCGCATCGGCTCAGGCTCGTCGCCTTCCAGCCGCTCTTCATAGAGATCGGTCGCCAGCACCACCTGGATCTTCTGGCTCATGTAGCCGGGGGACAGGGACAGTTCAGTCAGGTGCTCCAATTGACGCGCACCAAAACCGGCCTCTTCTTTAAGCTCCCGCTCAGCAGCCGCCAACACGTCTTCACCCGGCTCAATCAAACCCTTGGGCAGGGACAATTCGTAGGCATCGGTGCCGCCGCAGTATTCTTCCACCAACACGGCGTGATCGGCGTCGAGCATCGCCACGATCATTACCGCGCCGTAACCCGCGCCCTTGCCCGCCAAACGCTCATAGGTGCGCTCCACGCCGTTGGAAAACCGCAGTTTCAGTTCTTCCACGCAAAACAGGCGGCTGGTGGCGACGATCCGTCGATCGAGTATGGTGGGTTTCTGGCGCATAAACGGCTCCCTGGGCGATAGCGGGCTACTATACCCGGCCTATTCTGATTGTTTGTGTCGGATATCCGATTACCGCTGGAGAAGTTTTATGGCCTTGCTGCCCTGGCACGAGATCGATACGGTGCTGCTGGACATGGACGGCACCCTGCTGGACCTGCATTACGACAACCATTTCTGGATGGAACACTTGCCCCAACGCTACGCCGAACTGCATGGCGTGAGCCGGGCCATGGCGGAGCTGGAGCTGCAGCCGCTGTTCGAGCGCAACGCCGGCCAATTGCAGTGGTATTGCCTGGACTTCTGGAGCACCGAGCTGAAACTGCCGGTGCGCGAACTGAAGCTGGAAACCGCGCACCTGATTGCCCTGCGCCCGGACGCCGACACGTTCCTGGCGGCGATCCAGCGGGCGGGTAAACGGGTGGTAATGATCACCAACGCCCATCGCGACTCATTGTCCCTGAAGCTGGAACGCATCGAACTGGCCCCTTACTTCGAACGTTTGATCAGCTCTCACGACTACGGTTTTCCCAAGGAAAGCCCGCAGTTCTGGGATGCCCTGCAAGCCGATCTGAACTTCGACCCGGCCCGCAGCCTGTTTATCGACGACACCTTGCCAGTGCTGCGCAGCGCCCGGGAATTCGGCGTGGCACACCTGCTGGCGGTCAGCGTACCGGACAGCCGCAAGGGGCCGAAGGATACGGGGGAGTTCGAGGCGTTGGGGGATTATCGGGATTTGATTGCCGGGCTTTGATCGCCGGCCGTTAGCATCGCGAGCAGGCTCGCTCTCACAAGGTTCCTTGTTCGCCACAGATCCAGTGTGGGAGCGAGCCTGCTCGCGATGAAGACAATGCGGTCCTCAAGCTTTATTCGGGAATGCGCAGCACCTGCCCCGGATAGATCTTGTCCGGATGCGACAGCATCGGTTTGTTGGCTTCAAAAATCTTGTTGTACTTGTTCGCATCGCCATATTCGGCTTTGGAGATGGCGCTGAGTGTGTCGCCCTTTTTTACGGTAACAAAGCGAGCGGCCTGGGCGACTGGCCCGGTTACCGTGATCTGATCATCAACACTGCCCACACCTGCGATGTTGCCTACCGCCAGCAGGATTTTCTCCTTCTCCTCCTGACTACCCACCTCACCAATAACAGTAACTTTATCGCCCTCAATGGTCGCCTGAACATTCGGGTTACCAAGACCAACCTTGCTGATGTGTTCTTTCAGTTGCTCACTGGCGTTGGCATTACCGGGAGTCAGCAGATCGATCAGTTTTTCGCCGGCCTCCTTCACAAAACTAAAAATACTCATGGTGCACGCTCCTTGGGTTTAAGTGTCCAGACGCAAAAGCCTAGACCAAGCCAAACGAACCCGGTTCCCAGCCGACCAATGACCCTGCCGCGCACAAAGCGCTAGAATCCCAACCTTCCCGCGCCCTGGAACGAAGATGGACATCAAGCAGCTGAAATTTCTCATCGCGCTCGACGAAACCCGCCACTTCGGCCAAGCGGCCGCGCGCTGCCACATCACCCAACCGACCCTGTCAATGCGCCTGCGCAGCCTTGAGGAAGAGCTGGGTCTGCCGCTGGTCAATCGAGGCCAGCGCTTTGAAGGTTTCACCGCTCCGGGGGAGCGGGTGTTGGCCTGGGCACGCACGGTCATGGCGGCCTATGACGGTCTACAGGCCGAAGCGGCGGCCTGCCGTGGCAACCTGGTGGGTACCCTGCGCCTGGGAGTGGTGCCATTGTCGGACTTCGATCCGTTGTCGATGATGCAGCGGCTGCACAGCGAGCACCCTAACCTGCATTTCGAATTGTCATCCTTAAGCTCCGAACGCATCCTCGAACAACTGGCGAACAACCGCATCGACCTGGGCATTTCCTATCTGGAGCGCCTGGACACCGAGCGCTTCGACGCCCTGCCCTTCAACCATACGCGCATGGGCTTGCTATTTGACCAGCGATACTTCTATTTCGGCGAGCAGCCGCTGAGCTGGGAAGCGCTGATCGAGTTGCCCCTGGGCATGCTCACCAGCGGCATGCATTTTCGTCAGTCCATCGACCACAACTTCCACAGTCGGGGCCTCACACCCCGCCCTCTGCTGCAAACCGACGCGGTGCATCAATTGTTACAAGCCGTACACGGCGGACTGTGTTGCGCCGTGATGCCGCTGAACAGTGGCCTGGGTATGCTGACCCGAGACTTGCGCATCCAGCCCATCGAAGACGCGCAAACTCTGGTCCCGCTGGGTCTGATCATGCGCCGCGGCGCTCCGCGCTCGGCTTTGGCGGAGGCTTGCTTCGCCCTCTACCAGAAATCATCAACGACATCTTGATCGACGTCATCTATTGATAGATCAGTAATAGCGATTAGACGTGGCAGATTGCCGCATTTAGTCTTATCACTATTCCCACTGTCAGTGATGCCTATGAACGACAAGCCTCCGGTCCGTTCTGCGCCTGCGGAGAAAATACCCGCGCCAGCCGCCAGCCAGAGCTATCGCTACTGCAACCTGGACCATTCCCAATCGGACAGCACCGCGCTGGCCGAGGAAGTGGCGCTGGCGATCGCCTATAACGGCATCAGTCAGGCCGTCATGCTGGTCACGCCGTCTGACCTTGAAGACTTCATCGTCGGCTTCAGCCTAGGCAGCGGCATCATTGAAGACCCTGCGGACATCTATGACGTGCAACTGAGCGGCGACGGTTCTGCGCAATACGCCCAGGTAACCATCGCCAACCGCGCCTTCTGGAACCTCAAGCAACAACGCCGACAACTGGCCGGCACCAGTGGCTGCGGGCTTTGCGGGGTGGAAGCGGTGGAGCAGGCATTACCGAACCTCAAGGCACTGCCCGGCACGCTACTGCCACCGGCCCAGTGGCTCGAAGGCCTGCGTCAACGCATCGGCCAGTTCCAGCCCCTGGGCCAGCATTGCGGCGCGGTACACGCGGCGCTGTTCATGAACGCCCAAGGCCAATTGCTGCTGGGACGCGAAGATATCGGCCGGCACAACGCGCTCGACAAACTGATCGGCGCGCTGATCCGGCAACAGATCCCGGTGAACGGAGGCGTGGCGATCGTCACCAGTCGTTGCAGCCTCGAATTGATCCAGAAAGTGTTGCGCGCCGGCATCCAGACCCTGGTCAGCCTGTCGTCACCCACCGGCCTTGCCGTGCAGTGGGCCCGCCAGCACAACCTCAATCTCATCCACCTGCCGCAGAAAAGTGCGCCGCGGGTCTATAGCCCTGCGATGGAGAATCAAGCGTGAGCAATCATCAACAAGCCGATCAGAAACCCGTACCGCGCTACAAGCCCTACAAGGGCCCGGCCGGTGGTTGGGGCGCGCTGATCAGCGTCGCCCAGGCCTGGCTGACCAGCGACAATGCGCTGAAGAACCTGCGCATGATGCTCAAGACCAACCAGAACGGCGGCTTTGACTGCCCAGGCTGTGCCTGGGGCGACTCACCGGAAAGCGGCATGGTCAAGTTCTGCGAGAACGGCGCCAAAGCGGTGAACTGGGAAGCGACCAAGCGCCGTGTCGATGGCGCATTCTTCGCCAAACACAGTGTGACGTCGCTGCTGGAGCAGAGCGACTATTGGCTGGAATACCAGGGGCGCCTGACCGAGCCACTGAGCTACGACGCCGAAACCGACCGCTACAAACCCATCAGTTGGGAAGCGGCATTTGCCCTGATCGGCAAACACTTGCAGGGGCTCTCCAGCCCGAACCAGGCTGAGTTCTATACCTCGGGCCGGGCCAGCAACGAAGCAGCCTACCTCTATCAGTTGTTCGTGCGCGCCTACGGCACCAACAACTTTCCCGACTGCTCGAACATGTGCCATGAAGCCAGTGGCGTGGCGCTGTCTCAGAGTGTCGGCGTAGGCAAAGGCACCGTGACTTTCGACGATTTCGAACACGCCGACGCGATTTTCGTCTGGGGCCAGAACCCGGGCACCAACCATCCACGCATGCTCGAACCGCTGCGCGAAGCAGTGAAACGCGGCGCCCAGGTGGTGTGCATCAACCCGCTCAAGGAGCGTGGCCTGGAGCGTTTCCAGCACCCACAAAACCCGATCGAGATGCTTACCAACGGGGACAAACCGACCAACTCCGCCTATTTCCGTCCGGCCCTGGGTGGCGACATGGCCGTGCTGCGGGGCATGGCCAAGTTCCTGCTGCAATGGGAACGTGAGGCGCAAAACACCGGCGCTGCTGCAGTGTTCGACCACGCGTTCCTGAACGAACACAGCATCGACGTACTGGATTACCTGGCCGTGGTCGATGACACGCCATGGGAGCAGATCGTTGAGCAGTCGGGCTTGACCCTGGTCGAGATCGAACAAGCGGCGCGCATGTACGCCATCAGCAAGAACGTGATCATGTGCTGGGCGATGGGCATCACCCAACATCGCCATTCGGTGGCGACCATCCAGGAAATCGCCAACCTGATGCTGCTACGCGGCAACATCGGCCGGCCGGGCGCCGGTCTGTGCCCGGTTCGCGGCCACAGTAACGTGCAGGGCGACCGGACCATGGGCATCAACGAGCGTCCGCCAGCGGCGTTCCTTGACTCGCTGGAGCGTCGCTTCCAGTTCAAGGTGCCGCGCGAGAATGGCCACAACGTGGTCGAAGCGATCCACGCCATGGCTGACGGCCGGGCGAAGGTCTTCATCGCTCTGGGCGGCAACTTCGCCCAGGCCACCCCGGACAGTGATCGGACGTTCCAGGCGTTGGGCAATTGCGACCTGACTGTGCAGATCAGCACCAAGCTCAACCGCAGCCATCTGGCTCATGGAAAAGAGGCGCTGATCCTACCGTGCCTGGGCCGTACCGATATCGACCTGCAAGTCGAAGGCGCACAAGCGGTGACCGTGGAGGACTCCTTCAGCATGGTCCATGCATCCAATGGCCAATTGCAGCCGCTGTCGAACCAGATGCGTTCCGAGCCTTGGATCATTGCCGGCATCGCCGCCGCCACACTGGGCCACCACCCGGTGGACTGGAACTGGCTGGTGGCGGACTACAATCGCATCCGCGACCTGATCGCCGATACCATCCCGGGGTTCAAAGACTTCAACGAAAAGCTCCAGAACCCCGGCGGCTTCTATCTGGGTAACAGCGCCGGTGCACGTCGCTGGAACACCGCCTCAGGCCGCGCCAACTTCAAGCCCAACCGGTTGCCGACCGACCTGGTGCATGAGCGCACCCGCGCCACCGGGCAGTTGCCTGACCTGATCATGCAGTCCATGCGCTCCCACGATCAGTACAACACCACCATCTATGGCCTCGATGACCGCTATCGCGGCGTGAAGGGCCAGCGTGACGTGTTGTTCGTCAACGAAGCGGACATCATTCGACTGGGCTTCAAACCTGGGCAGAAGGCCGACATCGTCTCGCTCTGGGATGACGGCCGCGAGCGACGGGTCAAAGGCTTTACCCTGTTGGCATTTGACATTCCCGCCGGACAGGCCGCCGCCTATTACCCTGAAGTGAATCCGTTGGTGCCGTTGGAGAGCACCGGCGACGGCAGCCATACCCCGACTTCGAAATTCGTGGCGATCCGTCTGGAAGCGGCGAGCGAGAATGGGCTGATTCTGGCCAAGTCGGCCTGACACAACGTGCCAGGCGATTAGGTTGTGTGGGAGCAAGGCTTGGCTCCCCACAATCCTGCTTTTCAATCGCCCACAAAAAAGGCCGTTTTCCATAGAAAACGGCCTGTCCGAAGTAGCTAAAGACCGGCGAAAATCTGTTAAGTTCCGCTCAAAAAACAATAACTTATCGAATTGTGCACAAGTCGTGTTACTCGTCGGATTTCGATTGTAACCAAGCGAAGCCAGCCTCAGGATCGCGCCGTCATCCCTTTGAGGCTCCTCTATGAAGTTCTCCTCGATTCTCTTGTTGTCCCTTGGCCTGATCAGTGGCGCAGCCTCTGCCGGTGGCACCACCGAAGCAGGCGTGGGCGGCGCATTGGGCGGGGTTCTGGGTTCTGTGGTCGGCCAGTCCTTGGGCGGCAACACCGGGTCCACCATCGGCGCAGCCTTGGGTGGCGCGGGTGGCAGTGCGGTCGGTGCGGACAAACGCAGCCGCGGCGAAGCAGCGATTGGCGGTGCGCTGGGCGCAGCCGGCGGTAACGTGGTCGGCCGTAGCGTAGGCGGCACCACCGGCAGCCTGATCGGTGCAGCAGCAGGCGGCGGCGCTGGCGGTGCACTGGGCAACTATATGGGCAAGGACGATGACGACGATCGTCGTTATGACGGTCGCCGGGGTGATCGCCGCTACTACCGTGACGGCCATCCAGGTCGTGGCCATGCCTACGGGCATCGCAAGCACAAGCACAAACATCGCTATCACGACGATTGATCACTGGCTCTAACCAGTAGTCGATAGAAAATCGCAGTCTTCGTCAGCGCTTCTCAAGCGTCTGACAGGAGACTGCGATTTTTCGTTTAAATCACCAGCCGTTCCAAAGCGGCGCGCAACCGATCCGGAATCGCCACTGGCCGATTCGAAGACCGCTCCACAAAAACATGCACAAAGCGCCCCGCCGCGCAGGCCTCCTCCTCCCCCGCCTTGAACACCGCCAGTTCATACTGCACTGAACTGCTGCCCAGCTTCCCCACCCGCAGACCGATTTCAATCCGGTCGGGAAAGGCGATCGAGGCAAAGTAGTCGCAAGCCGAACTCACCACGAACCCCACCACCTCCCCATCGTGGATATCGAGGCCGCGGACCTCGATCAGATAAGTGTTCACCGCCGTGTCGAAAAAACTGTAATAAGTCACGTTGTTGACGTGACCGTACACGTCGTTATCGTGCCAGCGTGTGGTGATCGGTTGCAGGTGCGGGTATTCGCTACGTTGGGGCATCAGGTGTCCTTTACGGTTGCTCAATGGTTCATGCGTTGTTCAGGATTTTGAGGCCTGGTGTTGTGCGAATCCCTTGCCCTGGGCCGCCAGCTCCCCGATCAGACGCGCGGGCTTCCAGTGGTCCCCCTGCTTCGTTTCGAGTTCCAGCAGCCGTGCATGGATGTCTTCAAGTCCCTGATGGTCGGCCCAGGCCATCGGGCCGCCCTTGTCCGCGGGGAAGCCGTAGCCGTTGAGATACACCAGGTCGATGTCATGAGCCGACTCGGCAATACCTTCCTGCAGGATTTTCGCGCCCTCATTGACCAGCGCCAGCAAGCAACGCTCGAGGACTTCCTCGGGGCCGATCTCGCGACGCTGAAAACCCAACGTTTCACTGACTCGCTGCACCAGCGCATCGACCTCTACATCATGCTCGGCCTGGCGACTGCCGGCTTCGTAGTGATAGTACCCGTCGCCGCTTTTCTGGCCGAACCGACCCAGTTCGCACAAACGGTTGTCCACTTGCACCTCGGGTGCATCCTGACCTTTGCCCGCCAGTTCCCGAGCGCGCCACTCCAGGTCGATACCGACGACGTCGTACATGCGAAACGGCCCCATGGCGAAGCCGAAACCCTGCAATGCCGCGTCAACCTGATGGGGAAACGCCCCTTCCAGCAGCATCTTGCGCGCCTCCAGCACATAGGGGTGAAGCATCCGATTGCCGATGAACCCGTGGCAATTGCCCGACACCACGCTGACCTTGCCCATGCGCTTGCCCAATACCAGGGCTGCGTCCAGCACCGCTTTGGAGGTTTGCGCCCCACGAACGATTTCCAGCAACTTCATGATGTGCGCCGGGCTGAAGAAGTGCAGACCCAACACCTGGGTGGGGCGGCGGGTGACGGCGGCAATCGCATCGATGTCCAGCGCCGAGGTGTTGCTCGCCAGAATGGCTTGCGGCTTGAGCAAGCCGTCCAGCTCGCGGAAGATCTTCTGCTTGAGCTCAAGGTTCTCGTAAACCGCCTCGATGACCAGATCCACATTGCGGATCGCCGCGTAGTCATCTGCCCGCGTCACCCTGGCGATTCGGGCATCGGCTTCACCCTGGTCGATACGGCCCTGGCGCACGTTATGGGCATAAGTATCGGCCACGGCAGCCAACGCCTGTTCCAGCATCTGCGGGTTGTTGTCGACCCACTGCACCGTCACGCCGGCGTTGGCCAGGCACATCACGATGCCCCGCCCCATAGTGCCTGCACCGACTACGGCGGCGCGCTGAATATCGAAGGGTGTCTGGCTCATGTTTGCTCTCTTGTTGGCGATCCAAAGACAGCCCTCACCTTAGTCAGCCGCAGAATATTTTTGAAATTTATTCGTGTGATGGCGGGCATTCATCGGATGGATGCGGATTACAAAGCCGCTTGAACCCAGCGGCGAACTTCGGCGTACGGGTAATCCTCCAGCTGCGCATATCCTGGAATCGTCCGTGCCTTCAGTTTGGTGAACAACGGCACGCTGATGCCGCAGAGGAACCGGGTCACCCGCTCCGCAGAGGGTGCACTGCCGGTATGCTGCTCGTGCCTGTTGATAAAGTCGCCACACAGTGCGTTGAAGTCTCTGTCCACCAGTACTGGTAATGGTGGTGGCTCCGGTAGACGGGCAACGTGTCCATGGCACACCGAACAATGACCACAACGCTGCGGTGCACTTTCATCGCCGAAATACTGGGCCAACCGATAACCGAGGCAATGATCGGTGGCGAACAGTTCGAGCATCGCGTGGATCCGCGCGATCTCCCCACGCTCGTGCCGGGTGAAATAGTCGTGCAACTCGGCGCTCAGTGCCTGAACGTCGAACCCTGCTTCAAGCACGTTATACACCTCGGTCATCTGTTTGCTTTCCAGCTCGATCCAGCCCTTCTCCTGAAAGTAATCCAGCGCCTTGACCACACGGTTCCGCTCGGCGTGATACAGCTGGTACACCCCGTCGAAATCCACCGTGGCCCAGGTACGGGCACGGCTGGAGGTCTGGATGATGGCCGAGACAAACGCCTGACGCTCCCCTTCGAAGTGCTCGAGCAATGCCTGCGGCTCGATCAGAAACTTGAAGCGATACTCCGCGAAATAGGCATAACGCGGCGCGATCAGCCGGCGCAGTTCCAATTGCACCAGCAGCGTCTTGAGCGGTAGTTGCCGGATGTTGCTCTTGTCCGCCAGCGGCCCCAGCAAA
>NZ_WUUD01000033.1:337249-348948 GCF_009831705.1 Pseudomonas sp. PICF6
CATCAAGCACGCACCGAATACCCGCCAGCTCCGGCGTATCACCATAAACAAAGTTTTCCAGCACGTTGAGGCTGTCACGGTTGGCCAGGACCAGACAATCGGACGGCAACCCGTCACGCCCCGCCCGGCCGATCTCCTGGCTGTAGTTCTCGATGGATTTAGGCAGGTCGAAATGCGCCACGTTGCGGATATCACTCTTGTCGATACCCATGCCGAAGGCGATGGTCGCAACGATGCAATTGCACTGCCCGCCCATGAACCGTCGCTGAATGGCTTCGCGTTGTTCATGAGGTAAGCCGGCGTGATAAGCCTGGGCCTCAATCCCATGCTGGCTCAGGTGCTCGGCAATCTGCTCGGCGGTTCGCTGCAAGGTGACATAGACGATGCTCGGCTGTCCGGCTCGCTCGCCCAGCCATTGCACCAGTCGCCGCCGCTTATCCGCGCCGCGCACCGGTTCCACCAGCAGGTTGAGGTTAGGTCGATAGAAGCCGGTGGTGACCACATCGTCGGGGGCGATGGCGAACTTCGCCTGCATGTCCGCGATGACTTTGGGCGTTGCGGTGGCCGTCAACAGCAACACCTGGGGAATGTCGAACTGACGCTGGTAGTCGGGGAGCTTGAGGTAGTCGGGACGAAAGTTATGCCCCCATTCGGAGATGCAGTGGGCCTCATCTACCACCAGCAACGAGATCGGTACCTGCTGCAGGAAATTGCGAAAGCGCTCGTTCTTCAGCCGCTCCACCGAAATCATCAGAATCTTCAACTCGCCCGAACGGGCCCGTGCCATGACCTCGCTGGCTTCGTCACGACGCTGGACTGAATCGATACTCGCCGCCGCAATGCCATGGCGATGCAGGAACGCCAGTTGGTCCTGCATCAGTGCCAGCAGCGGCGAGACCACCAGGGTCAGATGCGGTAATAGCAGGGCCGGCAATTGATAGCACAGGGACTTGCCCGAGCCGGTAGGAAAAATGGCCGCTGCCGACCGACCGGCAAGTACTGCGCTGACGGCAGCTTCCTGACCGGGGCGAAACTGCGGATAACCGAAAACCTGTTCCAGGGTGCTGTGCATAGGCGGTCACTCCTTGACTGCTGCGATGCCAAAAGCCTAGCCGGACGGCGCAGGGAGTCGAGAAAAGGTTTGGGGGGAAAACGATACCGGATGATACAGCCTCAGCGCCTTTGTGCTTTGCCATGAGGCGATACAAATCCAGGCACTTTGATGCCTCGTTCCCGTTTCGCTTGCAAGGTAAGGTGCGCCATCCACTCATGCGTTACAGGCCTGGAAGCCCGGCGCTCAAGACTCCGCTCAAGGACTGAACCATGTCACATCCATTTTCCGCGCTACGCACCCTGGCGCTAACGTCGGCCTCACTCCTGGCCGGTTGCTTGACCATCCCAGCACAACCCGACATGCGAACCACCGTGTTCGAAACACCGGAATACCGCGCCCAGCAAGGTCTGGCCATCGTCAAAGCCTCAGCTCTGTATGCCCGGGGTGGCACCGGCCGGAACGTGACCGTGGCGCTGATCGACTCTGGACTGAACAGCAGGCTGACGGAGTTCGAGGGCAGGCTGGGTGACCCCGGATTCGACCATGTCGAAAACCGTCCCGGTACCCTTGACCGGGTCGGTCACGGCACGCAAATGGCCGGCATCCTCGCCGCCAACAAGGACGACCAGGGCATGCATGGCATCGCGTTTGAGGCCAGGTTGATCCCCTTCCGTTTCGGCGACGACAACGAACCGTTTTTTTTCGACAGCGAAATCGCACAGTCCTGGCAAAGCGGTTTCGACAAGGGCGCGCGCCTGTTCAATAACTCGTGGGCCAACGCCATCCCCGCCACCGAAATCACTGAAGCACGTTACAACCAGGTGATGCCCGACTCCCTGGCCGCTGCCCGAAAACTGGTGAAAGACGGCGCCGTATTTGTCTTCCCGACCGGCAATGAGCTCAAGCGCGAGCCCTTGGCCGAACCTGGGTTACCAGCAGCGTTGCCGGAACTGGAGAAAGGCTGGATCGCGGTCGTGGCGTTGAAAAACGATGGCAGCACCATCAATGGAAAATCCAACTATTGCGGCGTCGCAGCCGCCTGGTGCATCGCCGTACCCGGCGGCGACGCAGGTCCACAGGCAGGCCTGCTTACCGTGGGCAAGGATGGCCGTTACGTGCAAACCGCCGGCACATCCCCGGCCGCCGCGTTGGTCAGTGGCGCACTGGCCGCGCTGCAAAGCCTCTACCCGCAGCTCAACGCACAGCAAGTGCGCGAACATCTGCTGGCGACAGCCAACCGCACTGGCATCTACGCCAACAGCGAAGCCTACGGCAGAGGGTTGATGGACCTTGAGGCGGCCTCACGACGCGCCCAAGGAACGCTGGCTGACTGAATCAGGAGCCGCTACCGCTCGCGGCTGTCGAAGCCTCCCGGACAATTCCTAGACGGTCGTGGGATATTTCTTCTTTTTCCAACGGGCAAAGATTTCGCCCTAAACTTTCCACCTATACAGACGCCACCCTCAGCCCGGACATTTTTTCATGTACCTCGCCCCAGATTTTCCTGACGACCACGCCATGCGCCAGCTCATGGAACTGCTCCATGAAGAAATCGGCCTGCCGGAGCGCAAGACAATCCGTCTGGACACCGCCATCAATCTCGACTTGGGCTGTGACGGCGCGGACGCTCGGCATCTGATGGAAGCATTGGAGGAGCGGTTCGCCCTCGACCTCATTGACTACGACGCGTACCGCTACTTTCAGCCGGAAGGATTTGATGTGTTTCAAAAGCGCAGGGCCAAGGGCCGTGGCAGCAAGGTGCCACTGACCATTGGGATGCTCTACAAGGCAATCAAGGCTCAGCGCTGGGAGACGCAGGAAGTGGAAGGGGTGTAGCCGAACGGCACGCATTAAGTGGCATTATTCTGGCTGTTTACCGTGATTCCAGGTGGAATAATGGCTGCTTTCGAGCCGGGAGCAGCACAGCATTGCATCCGCCCCCTCAAAAGCCGTCCATAAAAAAACCGCCCTGAAAAGGGCGGTTTTTTTCATTCGCGAACCAAGCCTTACAGCTGCGGCCCAGCGGCCTTGATCGCGTCGCTCACTTCAAACTTCTTGAAGTTCTCGATGAACAAGCCGGCCAATGCCTTGGCGGCTTCGTCGTACGCAGCCTTGTCGGTCCAGGTGTTGCGTGGGTTCAACAGGCCAGTCTCAACGCCCGGAACAGCCAACGGCACGTCCAGGTTGATGATGTCCAGGTGCTCGGTTTCAGCACCGATCAGCGCGCCGCTCTGAATTGCCGCGATCACCGCACGGGTGGTCGGGATGTTGAAGCGCTTGCCGACGCCGTAGCCACCGCCGGTCCAGCCGGTGTTGACCAGGTAGACCTTGGAGCCGAAGCCGCGGATACGCTTGATCAGCAGCTCAGCGTATTCACCAGCAGGACGTGGGAAGAATGGAGCGCCGAAGCAGGTGGAGAACGTCGATTTGATGCCGCTGCCCGAACCCATTTCAGTCGAGCCCACCAGTGCGGTGTAACCGGACAGGAAGTGGTAGGCCGCTTGTTCTTCACTGAGGATCGACACCGGCGGCAGTACGCCGGTCAGGTCGCAAGTCAGGAAGATCACTGCGTTTGGCTCGCCACCGAGGTTTTTCGGTGCGCGTTTTTCGATCAGTTCACGCGGGTACGCGGCGCGGCTGTTCTGGGTCAGGCTGTCGTCGGCGTAATCGGCTTTCTTGGTGACCGGGTCCAGAACGACGTTTTCCAGTACGGCGCCGTGCTGGATGGCTTTCCAGATAACCGGCTCGTTCTTCTCGGACAGGTCGATGCACTTGGCATAGCAACCGCCTTCAATGTTGAAGACCACGCCAACACCCCAGCCGTGTTCGTCATCACCGATCAGGTAACGGCTTTCATCGGCGGACAGCGTGGTTTTGCCCGTGCCCGACAGACCGAAGAACAGGGTTACATCGCCCTCTTCGCCCATGTTGGCGGCGCAGTGCATAGGCAGTACGTCAACCGCTGGCAGCAGGAAGTTCTGGACGGAGAACAGCGCTTTCTTCATTTCACCGGCGTAACGCATGCCGGCGATCAGTACTTTCCTGGCCGCGAAGTTGATGATCACGGTGCCGTCGGAATTGGTGCCGTCGCGCTCAGGCTCGCAGACGAAGTTCGGCGCGTTGAGGATCTGCCATTCATCCTTGCCACCGGCGTTGTACTGCTCGGGGTTGATGAACAGGCAGCGGCCGAACAGGTTGTGCCAGGCAGTCTCGGTGGTCATCTTGACCGGCAGGTAGTGCGCAGGGTCGGAACCTACATGAACATGGGAGACAAAACGCTCACGCTCGCCCAGATAGGCTGCTACGCGGTCCCACAGGGCGTCGAACTTGTCGGCCGGGAACTTGCGGTTGATCGGGCCCCAGGCAATGGCGTCCTGGGTGGTCGGCTCTTCAACGATGAAACGGTCAACCGGTGAACGACCGGTACGATGACCGGTGCGAACAACCAGCGCGCCAGTATCGGCAAGCTCGCCTTCACCGCGACTGAGGGCTTCTTTGACCAGATCATCGACACTCAGATCGGTGTACACGGCGTTATTGGCTTGCGTCATGAGATTCCCCGTCGGCCTGTGGCCGAGTGCTCCAAACGTTTTGTAGTAGGAAGTCGCGCACTACTACCCGAAAAAAGTGGGCCGGATTATGCCAGAAAAGCCCAAAAAAAGTAGGGCCCTCCCGTCAGTACGGCGTAAATCCGGCGTTTGCCAGGAGATTTACCTGCGCTGAACCGTTTTAGTGACGAGTATCTGACGGTGTGTCGACACCCGCACCGGCGAACAATTGGGCGATGTCCGCAGCGTCGAACAGGTAGCGCTCGTTGCAAAACTGGCAATCGATCTCGATGGCGCCACCATGCTCGATCACCAATTGCTGCGCATCTTCCAGACCCAGACTGACCAGCGCATTGCCGGAACGTTCACGAGAGCAGCTGCATTGGAAGCGCAACGGCTGAACGTCGAACAGGCGGACCTGCTCTTGATGGTAGAGACGATGCAACACGGTTTCGTTGTCCAGGCTCAGTAGCTCATCGGCGCTCAGGGTGCTGGCCAGAGCGGTGATGTGCTGCCAGCTGGCGTCACGTTCTTGCTGGTCGCGAAGGCGATCGGCGGGCAACTGCTGCAGCAGCAAACCACGGGCACGCCGCCCGTCGGCATAGAGCCAGAAGCGAGTGTTGGTCTGTTGCGACATGACGAAGTAGTTGGTGAAGCATTCAGCCAGAGACGTGCCATCGAGATCGACAATACCCTGGTAGCGCTTGCCGTGGGTTGGATCGACCGTCAGCGCCAGCACGCCATCGGGCATCATGTCGGCCAGGGTCGCGTCGGGGGCGATCTGCTCGGCGTGATAACGGGCCAGGCCACGGATCTCGCGTTCGCTGGAGCATTCGATCATCAACAATGGCACCGGGCCTTCGGAACGGGCCTGGAGAATCAGCAAGCCATCGAATTTCAAGGTGCCGACCAGCAGCGCCGCAGCCGCCATCAGTTCACCGAGCAGTTGGGCGACCGGTTCCGGATAGGGATGCTTGGCAAGAACTTCGGCGTAGCTACGCTCCAACGCCACCAGTTCGCCACGAGTGTCGCTGTCATCGAAGATGAAGCGTTGGGTGTAGTCGGTATCCGGCAAATCAGTCATAGGGTCTGGTATCTGAGGTGATGACAAAGGATGAAGGGCATTTTATGGACATTCCGGGTGGGTTCCAAGCAAGGCCAGGGTTTGTCGGACGGGATGGGGCTGACTGCGCATCCGAGCCAAAGGCACTGCGGCCTCAAATTGCCGATCTTTTATTCGCTATTGCTGCCATGAAACTTGAACAGATCCCGACGCTGCTTCTTGCTGGGCTTGCCATCGGTGCTGACCCCCAAGGCGCCGGCCTTGCGCTGGGCGGCTGCGGTTTCGCGCCGGGCGATACTGGCTTCGGTCTCGCGATACAGCGCCTGCGCTTCCGGCGCGCCGCGGCGCACGATCGACAGGGCCTGGACAACCACGGTTTTTTCGTCGAACCCGGTGCGAATGACATATTCGTCGCCGATGCGAGGCTCCTTGCCCGGCTTGCAACGTTCGCCCCGGTGATGGACCTTGCCGCTTTCGATGGCGGTCTTGGCCAGGGCGCGGGTTTTATAGAATCGCGCTGCCCACAACCATTTATCGAGACGGACCTTGTCGTCTTCTTCCTTTTTTTGTGCCACTGCAATTCCTCTTTCAGCCAATAGTCAGAACTGTACTACCGTTTTTGTCGAGCGCACGAATTCGGTCCGACAGATAGAATGTCGGCCGAACTGACTTGCGGCACGATGCGGGCCGGTATCGGTTACGAGCGGAAACAGGTGTGTAGATAACTGTCGCCATTTTGTGATTATTCTGCGTGAATACCGCGATTCGCGGGCTCCACGATCCGATGTACTGATCGCAGGTTTTTTTATTGAAGACTTTTGACCATCTGACCGTTGTCGGTCTACGCGAGTGGGTGGCGCTCCCGGATCTGGGTGTCGCGGGCCTGCGGGCAAAAATCGACACCGGCGCCAGCACCTCCAGCCTGCACGCCACCGACATCGAGCCGTTCGAGCGCGACGGTGAAAAATGGGTGCGCTTCACCGCGCATCTGGGAACGGTGGTGCAGTTGCGCCATCGTCGCTGCGAAGCCCCATTGGTGGCGCGCAAAACGATAAAAAGCTCCAACGGCCACGCCCAGGTTCGCTACGTGATCAGCACGACGCTGGCACTGGGGGATCGGATCTGGCGAGTCGAGTTCACGCTTGCCTGCCGCAAGTCCATGCGATATCGCCTGTTATTGGGTTCCAAAGCCTTGATCGACGGCCAGTTGGTGGTCAATCCGGGCATCAAATACGTTCAAGACAAGCCGGTGTTCCCGGTGTCCACTACCTCTGCCACAGGTGTTGCATGAAGATCGCTGTGCTGTCGCGTAATCCGCGTCTGTATTCCACTCGTCGCCTGGTTGAAGCCGGGACCGAACGTGGCCATGAAATGGTGGTGATCGATACCCTGCGCGCCTACATGAACATTGCCAGCCACAAGCCGCAGATCCACTACCGTGGCAAGCCGCTGGAAGGGTTCGATGCGGTGATCCCGCGCATCGGTGCGTCGGTAACGTTCTATGGTTGCGCCGTGTTGCGCCAGTTCGAAATGATGGGAGTATTTCCCCTCAACGAGTCCGTGGCCATCGCCCGCTCCCGGGACAAGTTGCGCTCGCTGCAATTGTTGTCGCGCCGTGGGATCGGCTTGCCGGTGACCGGTTTTGCCCACTCTCCCGACGACATTCCCGACCTGATTGCCATGGTCAACGGCGCGCCACTGGTCATCAAGGTGCTGGAAGGCACCCAGGGTATCGGCGTAGTGCTGTGTGAAACCGCGACGGCCGCCGAGTCGGTGATCGAAGCGTTCATGGGCCTGAAGCAGAACATCATGGTCCAGGAATACATCAAGGAAGCCGGCGGCGCGGACATTCGCTGCTTCGTGGTCGGCGACAAGGTGATCGCTTCGATGAAGCGCCAGGCCAAGCCCGGGGAATTTCGCTCCAACCTGCACCGCGGCGGTAGCGCGAGCCTGATCAAGATCACGCCGCAAGAGCGCATGACTGCCCTGCGCGCCGCTAAAGTCATGGGCCTGGCCGTGGCGGGTGTAGACATCCTGCGTTCCAATCACGGGCCGCTGGTGATGGAGGTCAACTCCTCGCCGGGCCTGGAAGGGATCGAAACCACCACGAGCAAGAACGTGGCGGGGATCATCATCGAGCATCTGGAAAAGAATGGCGGGCCGAACATGACCCGGACCAAGGGTAAGGGTTAACTCATAGGTGGGAGCGAGCCTGCTCGCGATAGCGGCGTGTCAGTCAACATCAATGCTGCTGATCCACTGCTATCGCGAGCAGGCTCGCTCCCACATCAGTTCTTGAGCAAACGGGTGTATCCCTATACCGCATCCCTAGGCAACAACAGCCCCAACGGCAACCTCACCCGCGCTTCCAGACCACCACCGGCGCGGTTGCGCAATTCGACATTGCCGCCGTGCATCGAAGCGATGCGCTTGACAATGGCCAGGCCCAATCCCGTGCCTTTTCCGCCCCGGGCACGGTCGCCCCGGGTGAAGGGGTTGAAAATGGCTTCCAGTTCCGACGGATCGATCCCGGCACCACGGTCCATGACGCTGAGCACCACATAAGGTGCGCTGGTATCACCGGAAACATAAGCCGCCACTTCGACGCCCGTGCCGGCGTGATTCAAGGCATTGCCGATCAGGTTGTTCAGCAATCGCTTCATCGACACCCGGCGCAGCGGGAACGGCTGGATCGGCTCCAGGCGCAGGTGCACTTTTTCGCAGTTCTGGTTATAGGGCGCGGCCACTTCCCGTACCAGCTCGCTGAGATCGACTTCTTCCACGGACTCGTCCCGACCGTCGCGAATGAACGCCAGGAACTGATCGAGAATCGCGTCCATGTCTTCGATATCGCGGACCATTTCATCGGTCAGGTCGGTATGCTCGCCCATCAACTCCAGCGACAGCCGTAAACGGGTCAACGGTGTGCGCAGGTCGTGGGAGACGCCTGCAAGCATCAGTTCACGCTCGCGTCCGGCCTGCTCGACGTCCTCGGCCATCTGGTTGAAAGCGCGGTACACCTCGGTCATTTCACTGGGAGTGTCGCTGATGGGCAATCGCACGCTACGGCCCTGGCCCAATTGTCGGGCAGCGTAGACCAGACGCTTGAGCGGCTGATTGAGCTGGCTGACGAAGATCCACGCCGAAGCGGTCGACAACAGGCCGATGGCCAGGAACCAGCCAAGCACGTTCCAGATTTTCTGGCCGCGCAACGGGTGGGGGTACAACGGTACCTTCAACCAGCCATCCCCCAGGCTCGGCGCACGGACCCACAGCGCCGGAGGCGAGTGCATACGCAAGCGCACTTCGGTATCGGCGCCGAGTTCGTCCTGCATCTGCCGTTGATAGATCTCGCTGTAAGGCCAGTGTTGTTCGCCTTCCGGCACGCCGGCGCCAACCACCCGGATCAGGGTCGCCGCTTCGGCGATCTTCTCCCGGTTGGCTTCGTCGGCGGCCCAATAGGCTCGAAGGGTCAAGGCAACGCCATGGCTGTACTGCCGGTCCACCAGTACATCTTCGTTCATCAGCAAGTAGACGAGCGTCAGTGCCTTGGAAAAGAGCACGACAATCAGCACCAGCCAGAGGGTGCGGGAGAAGAAGCTCTGGGGGAACCAAACGGGGGTTTTCATGAATAGCCGCTACACACTTGCAGGAGCGAGCGATGCTCGCACAATAACGGACCGCGAGTCGCCTGCAGGAAGAAATTCAACCCGCCAGGCCACCCGCTCCTACAAATCACCGATCACTTGCTGGCGGCGCCATCCGGCACGAATACATAACCCACGCCCCAGACAGTCTGGATATATCGCGGCTTGGAAGGATCAGGCTCGATCATCCGGCGCAGACGGGAAATCTGCACGTCGATGGATCGCTCCAGCGCATCCCATTCACGGCCACGGGCCAGGTTCATCAGCTTGTCGCGGGTCAGCGGCTGACGGGCGTTCATCACCAGGGCCTTGAGCACGGCGAACTCACCGGTGGTGAGCATGTGTATTTCATCGCCGCGCTTGAGCTCGCGAGTGGCCAGGGACAGTTCATAGTCGCCGAAGGTCACGCTTTCATCTTCGCTGCCCGGGGCGCCAGGCACCGGGGCCGACTGACGACGCAACACCGCCTTGACCCGGGCCATCAGCTCGTCCGGGTTGAACGGCTTGGCCAGGTAATCGTCAGCGCCCAGTTCCAGACCCTTGATACGGCTCAGCTCATCGCCCTTGGCCGTGAGCATGATGATCGGGATCTGGTTGTTGGCGCCACGCAGGCGACGGCAGGCTGTCAAACCGTCTTCACCTGGCAGCATCAGGTCGAGGACCACCAGGTTGAAGACCTCACGGGCCAGCAGCCGATCCATTTGCTCGGTGTTCGGTACGGTGCGGGCACGGTAGCCCTTGCTGACGAAAAAGCGCTCCAGCAGGCTGCTCAGCCCCGGATCGTCGTCAACAATAAGAATTTTTTCGCCTTCAGCAGTTTGTGCAGTGCTGCTCATAGGAAGCTCCTTTGATCTCGGCGCGCATTATGGCCTAGCTGCCGTTATACGCACCGTGTGCATTGTTAGCAGATTTTTCCTCTATCTCCAGTCATCCGGGTATCGAGCCTACAGACCACGACGCCCCCTAAGAACGCAACGCTGGTTATAATGCGCGGCCTTTTGTGCCAGGGAATGTCGGATCGTGATCCCGACCCATCGTTTTTTCCCTTGCCTGGCAGCACTTTCTGAATTTCGCGGGTCAACAGGCAGCCTCTTGACCCAGGCAGCGGCGCACGCCAGGCCGCTCAACCAGTCTCGCCGAGCCCGGTTTCTGCAGTGGCGAGTCTGATTTCACAATTTTTCAGGTGGTTTTATGGACAGCATCAACAGCCGCATCGCCGAGGAACTCGGCGTACGCCCACAACAGGTCGAAGCGGCCGTCGCGCTACTGGATGAGGGCTCCACGGTGCCCTTTATCGCCCGTTACCGCAAAGAAGTGACCGGCAGCCTCGATGACACTCAATTGCGTCATCTGGAAGAGCGTCTGCGCTACTTGCGAGAACTCGACGAGCGGCGCGTCAGCATCCTGGCCAGCATTCAGGAACAGGGCAAGCTGACCCCGCAACTTGAGCGTGACATCAAGCTGGCCGACACCAAGACCCGTCTCGAAGACCTGTACCTGCCCTACAAGCAAAAACGCCGCACCAAGGGCCAGATCGCCCTGGAGGCAGGCCTCGGCGAGCTGGCCGACGGCCTGTTCAACGACCCGACCCTGTCCCCGGAAACCGAAGCCGCGCGTTTCGTCGATGCCGAAAAAGGTGTGGCGGACGTGAAAGCCGCGCTGGAAGGTGCCAAGTACATCCTTATGGAACGCTTCGCCGAAGACGCCAACCTGCTGGAAAAACTGCGCAATTACCTCAAGCAGGAGGCTACCCTCAGCGCCCGCGTGATCGCCGGCAAGGAAGAGGAAGGCGCCAAGTTCCGCGACTACTTCGAACACGACGAACCGCTCAAGAGCATGCCGTCCCACCGCGCCCTGGCAATTTTCCGCGGCCGCAACGAAGGCATTCTCAGCTCCGCGCTGAAGGTGGGCGATGAGTTGCCCGGCACCATGCACCCGTGCGAAGGCATGATCGGCCAGCAGTTCGGCATCCAGAACCAGAACCGCGCCGCCGACAAATGGCTGGCCGAAGTGGTGCGCTGGACCTGGAAGGTCAAACTCTACACCCACCTGGAAACCGATCTGCTGGGCGAGCTGCGCGACAACGCTGAGACAGAAGCGATCAACGTCTTCGCTCACAACCTGCACGACCTGCTGCTGGCCGCACCGGCCGGGCCGCGCGCCACCCTGGGCCTGGACCCGGGCCTGCGTACCGGTTGCAAAGTGGCCGTGGTGGACTCCACCGGCAAGCTGCTGGACCATGCCACGGTCTACCCCCATGTACCGCATAACAAGTGGGACCAGACCCTCGCCGTGCTCGCCGCGCTATGCGCCAAGCATTCGGTGGACCTGATCGCCATCGGCAACGGCACCGCCAGCCGGGAGACCGACAAACTGGCCGCCGAACT
>NZ_WUUD01000033.1:348958-361510 GCF_009831705.1 Pseudomonas sp. PICF6
GGTCATGGTTTCCGAGGCCGGCGCTTCGGTTTATTCGGCGTCGGAACTGGCCTCCAAGGAGTTCCCGGACCTGGACGTGTCGATTCGCGGGGCGGTGTCCATCGCCCGTCGCCTGCAGGACCCGCTGGCGGAACTGGTGAAGATCGATCCGAAATCCATCGGTGTCGGCCAGTACCAGCACGACGTTTCCCAGTTGAAACTGGCCCGGGGCCTGGACGCCGTCGTGGAGGATTGCGTGAACGCCGTGGGCGTGGACGTGAACACCGCTTCGGTAGCGCTGCTGGCGCGCATCTCCGGCCTCAACGCCACGCTGGCGCAGAACATCGTCACCCACCGCGACGAACACGGTGCGTTCAAGACCCGCGCCGCATTGAAGAAAGTCCCGCGCCTGGGTGAAAAAACCTTCGAACAGGCCGCCGGTTTCCTGCGCGTCATGAACGGCGACAACCCGCTGGATTCGTCGGCTGTCCACCCTGAGGCCTATCCGCTGGTGCAACGCATCGCCGCCCAGACCGACCGCGACATCCGCTCGTTGATCGGTGACGCCGCGTTCCTCAAGCGCCTGGACCCGAAAAAATTCACCGACGAAACCTTCGGCCTGCCCACCGTGACCGACATTCTTCAGGAACTGGAGAAACCCGGCCGCGACCCACGCCCCGAGTTCAAGACCGCCGAGTTCCAGGACGGCGTCGAAGACCTCAAGGACCTGCAGCCGGGCATGATCCTCGAAGGCGTGGTGACCAACGTCACCAATTTCGGGGCCTTCGTCGACATCGGCGTGCATCAGGATGGTCTGGTGCACATCTCCGCCTTGTCGGAGAAGTTCATCAAGGACCCGCGCGAAGCGGTAAAGGCCGGTGATGTGGTGAAAGTGAAGGTCATGGAAGTCGACATCCCGCGCAAACGCGTCGGTCTGTCGATGCGCATGAGTGACACACCGGGCGAGAAGGTCGACGGTGCCCGCGGCGCTCGTCCGGGCTCGACACCGCGCCAGTCGCAGAACACCGCGCCGCGCAAGGAAACCGCCACTGCGGCCCCGGCGAACAACGCCATGGCCTCGCTGTTCGCCAACGCCAAGCAGTTGAAGAAACGCTGATGGACGCGCCAGCCGGGTTGGTGGAAAGCGCGTTTTTCAAGCTGCTCGGCTGCCGTCTGCACAGCCTGGGGGACGGGGTGGCGCAAGTCGCCCTGAGCCTTGAGCCACCGCTACGCAACCGTGGCGGCAAGCTGCACGGCGGCGCGCTGTTCAGCCTGGTGGACATCGCCATGGGCCTGGCTTGTTCCAGTGTCCACGGTTTTGACCAGCAGAGTGCGACCATCGAATGCAAGATCAACTACATCCGCGCCGTCTCCGACGGTGAGGTGCTCTGCACGGCCCGGGTCATCCACCCGGGTCGGCGCACGCTGGTGGTTGAGGCCGAGGTGATGCAAGGCGACAAACTGGTCGCAAAAGCACAAGGCACGTTCGCAGTCCTATAGCTCCCTGTCATCGATTTGGGTTAATTTCGGCGCTGCGAATGCGGCATCGATATCCCCTGTGGGAGCGAGCCTGCTCGCGATAGCGGTGGACCAGTCAATGTAAAGTTGACCGACATACCGCTATCGCGAGCAGGCTCGCTCCCACAGAGGGGCCGCGACGAATTGTCTTTGGCCACACAAAAACCAGGCGAAAACGCCAGTTTTAACTTCACCCTTGTAGACCGTCGTGACCACCCCCATATTGGGGCGACTGACGCGTGAAGGAATTCAACTTGAGCGACCTTTTAAACCGCCGCCTGGCTCTGCTCGGCGAGCGCGCCAACCTCTCCCTGCTCGAGCAGTGCCTGCACGGCATCGAACGTGAATGCCTGCGCGTCACGGACACAGGGCATCTGGCGCAGACCCCGCACCCCGAGGCCCTAGGCTCGGCGCTGACCAACGAGCAGATCACCACCGACTATTCCGAGTCGCTGCTGGAGTTCATCACCCCGGCCCAGGCTGACGTGGCCGATACCTTGCACAGCCTCGACAAGATCCACCGGTTTGCCTACAGCAAACTCGGCAACGAGTACCTGTGGAGCCCTTCGATGCCGTGCCCGCTGCCAGCGGAGGAAGACATCCCGATCGCGTATTACGGCACCTCGAACATTGGTCGGCTCAAGTATGTCTACCGCCAGGGTCTGGCCCTGCGCTATGGCAAGACCATGCAATGCATCGCCGGGATCCACTACAACTTTTCCCTGCCGGAAAAACTCTGGCCGCTGCTGCGTCAGGCCGAAGCCGTTGAAGCGAGCGATCGTGATTTCCAGTCATCGGCCTACATCGCGCTGATCCGTAATTTCCGTCGCTACAGCTGGTTGCTGATGTACCTGTTCGGTGCCTCGCCGGCTCTGGATGCCGGCTTTCTGCGCGGCCGTCCGCACCAGTTGGAACAATTGGATCCGGACACCTTGTACCTGCCGTACGCCACCAGCCTGCGCATGAGCGACCTGGGTTACCAAAGCAACGCCCAGGCCGGCCTGACCCCCTGCTACAACGACCTGGCAAGCTATACCGACAGCCTGCGCAAGGCGGTGGCGACACCGTACGCGCCCTACGTCGAAGTCGGCACGCATAAGAATGGTGAGTGGGTGCAGCTCAACACCAATATTTTGCAGATCGAAAACGAGTACTACTCCAACATCCGCCCAAAACGCGTGACCTATACCGGCGAGCGCCCGATCCAGGCGTTGATGGCTCGAGGCATCCAGTACGTCGAAGTCCGTTGCCTGGACATCAACCCCTTCCTGCCGATGGGCATCGACCTCACCGAATCGCGCTTCCTCGATGCGTTCCTGCTGTATTGCGGTCTGAACGACAGTCCGCTCCTGGAAAACAACGAATGCAGCAATGCGACGAACAACTTCCTGACCGTGGTCAAGGAAGGCCGTCGGCCAGGTTTGCAATTGCAACGCCAAGGGCAATCGGTGGACATGCAAGCCTGGGCTATCGAGCTTCTGGAAAAGATCGCGCCATTGGCCTCGCTGCTCGACGAGAGCCAGGGGGGCGACGCCCACCGCCAGGCATTGGACGCGCAATTGGCGAAGGTGCGGGACCCGTCCCTGACGCCTTCCGCCCAAGTGCTGGCGGCCATGGCAGAACACCAGGAAAGTTTCGCCCAGTTCTCCCTGCGCCAGAGCAAGGCCCACGCCGAATTCTTCCGCGCCGAGCCGTTGCCTGCCCAGGAACAGAGCGCATTCGAAGAAAACGCTCGTCAATCCCTGGCTCAGCAAGCCGAGCTTGAGCAGAACGAAGTGGGGGATTTCGATGTGTTTGTAGGGGCGTACCAGGCGAGCATCCTGGCAATCAGTAACTAGGCACACCTCGCCGACGAGCGAACACCTGTGGGAGGGAGCAAGCTCCCTCCCACAGGGTTTTGTGTACAGCCGGCCATTTCTGGCGGATCGGCTGATTGGCTCAAGTCACTACTCCGCCGACGAAGGCTTCTCCCACAGATTGATCCCGCCCTCCTGGGCAAACCGGTCGATCTGCGCCAGTTCTTCAGCGCTAAAACTCAGGTTCTTCAACGCCCCGACGTTCTCGATAATCTGCTCCGGCCGACTGGCGCCGATCAGCGCAGAGGTTACCCGTGCGTCGCGCAGGGTCCAGGCCAGGGCCATTTGCGCCAGGCTTTGCCCGCGACGCTGGGCAATTTCATTGAGGGCGCGTACATGGGCGATGTTCTCCTGCGACAGGTGCGAAGCCTGCAACGAACCACCACCCGGGCGATTGACCCGCGCATCGGCCGGAATGCCTTTGAGGTACTTGTCGGTCAGCAGGCCCTGGGCCAACGGCGTAAAGGCAATCACACCCGTGCCCAGTTCATCGGTGGCGTCCAGCAGGTCCTTTTCCACCCAGCGATTGAGCAGGTTGTAGGCCGGTTGATGGATCAGCAGTGGGACCTTCCACTCTTTGAGTAGCGCAGCCATTTCCCGAGTCTTCACCCCGGAATACGAAGAGATGCCAATGTACAACGCCTTGCCCTGCTGCACAGCCGTGGCCAGCGCACTGGCAGTTTCTTCCAGCGGGGTGTCGGGGTCGAAGCGGTGGGAATAGAAGATATCCACATAGTCCAGGCCCAGGCGTTGCAGGCTCTGGTCCAGGCTGGCCAACACGTACTTGCGCGAACCACCACCCTGGCCGTAAGGACCCGGCCACATGTCCCAACCGGCCTTGCTGGAGATGATCAACTCATCGCGATACTGCTTGAAGTCTTCGCGCAGCAACCGACCAAAATTGATCTCGGCGCTGCCGTAGGGCGGGCCGTAGTTGTTGGCCAGGTCGAAGTGATTGATACCCAGATCAAACGCCGTACGCAGCAGCGAACGCTGCGTGTCGATCGGCGTGCTGTCGCCGAAGTTGTGCCACAACCCCAACGACAGCGCCGGCAGCACCAGCCCGCTGCGACCGACACGGCGGTAAGGAATGGACTCGTAGCGGTTTTCGGCAGCGGTGTAGGTCATCGAAAGGCTCTCTGTTCGGGTGGCTGGTACAAGGGGCAAGCTAACACCTCACAGACGCATTCGTCAGGCCGAAAGTTCGCATATCAGGTGTGGGGGCTGGATGCCGGCGCAGGTGATCTGCCGCAGATTGGCCACGCATCGGCCAATCAACGAGGCGTCATGCAGCGCGCTTATTGTTTGTAATTACTGAACAGTCAAGGCAGCCGTCGGGCATTTATCGCTGAGGGTAAACATGTGAATCTGGCGTCATCCACTTCAAAAGGAGCCCTCTTATGCCCTCTCCAACCGCCAAAGTTGCCATCGTAACCGGCGCCTCCCGCGGCATCGGTGCCGAAATCGCCAAGCAATTGGCTCTCGATGGCTATGCCGTCGCCATTAACTACGCCAACAGCGCCGCCGAAGCCTCGAAGCTGGTGGTGCAATTGCGCCAGGCCGGTCACCAAGCCATAGCGATCAAGGCAGATGTGTCCTCTGCCGTCGACGTCCGCCGGATGTTCGATGAAACCGAAGCGCAACTGGGCAAGGTGGATGTGCTGATCAATAACGCGGGTACCCTGCAAGTGATGCCCTTGGCCCAGCACAGTGACGAGTTGTTCGACCAGACGTTCGCCATCAACACCCGCGGCACCTTCAACACCCTGCGCGAAGCCGCAACCCGTTTGAACGACGGTGGCCGGATCGTGAATTTTTCCAGCAGCACCGTTGGCCTGAACCTGCCCGGTTATTCGGTGTACATCGCCAGCAAGGCCGCCGTCGAGTCACTGACACAGGTGTTTGCCAAGGAACTGCGCGGCCGCCAGATCACGGTCAACGCCGTGGCGCCCGGCCCGGTTGCTACCGAACTGTTCCTGCATGGCAAGAGCGAAGAACAGATCCAGAACTTCGCCAAAATGCCGCCCCTGGAACGCCTCGGCCAGCCGGAGGACATCGCCAGCATCATATCCTTCCTGGTCAGCCCGGCCGCCGGCTGGGTGAACGGGCAAATCCTGCGAGCCAACGGCGGCCTGGTCTGAGGTTTCGCCTGATCAGCGCACCAGGTGCAGGAACTGCATGTGCCGCTCGTATTGGTCGAGGATGTCGTTGATGACCTGCTCCTTGGTATAACCCACCAGATCGTAGTCCTGGCTGCCTTCGCTCAGGTGCACTTCGGCGCGGTAGTAACGGCGGTTGTTGAGTTCCTTGGAGCCCATGCCGCCGCGGGCGAAGGACGGCGTGAAGTAGCCGCGCATCTGCACCTGGTAGATGAACGGATGCTGCTCGCCGTGGCCGATCTCCAGGCTGACGCTGTCGTTGGCCGGGTCTGGCTGGGTCACCACTGTCAGACCTTTCTCGGCGAACACCGCCTTCACCTCTTCGATGGCCGGGCGCACCGTGGTGTCGAGAAAACGGTACACCTCATCGCGGGACGGGAAATGCACCGCCTGACTCAAGCGCTGTCGCC
This sequence comes from Pseudomonas sp. PICF6, assembly GCF_009831705.1. Taxonomy (NCBI): domain Bacteria; kingdom Pseudomonadati; phylum Pseudomonadota; class Gammaproteobacteria; order Pseudomonadales; family Pseudomonadaceae; genus Pseudomonas; species Pseudomonas sp. PICF6. The sequence continues at coordinate 354,881 of NZ_WUUD01000033.1, forward strand.
AGCCGCCCGTACCCCGTCGAGAAGCCGACACCGGCGCCAGCGAATGCAACTGCGCAATCTGCTTCTGGGACTCGAGGTAAAACGCCTTGTGCAGACCCCACATCATCAGCAGCAGAATCAGCGAGAACGGCAAGGACGTCAGCACCACTGCCGACTTCAAGGCATCGATACTGCCGGAGAACAGCAATGCGCTGGTCACCAGGGCAGTCATCGCTCCCCAGAACACCCGCAGCCATTTGGGCCCGTCTTCATCGGGGTTGCCGCCCTTGGCCGACAACGTGGAAAGCACCACGGTGCCGGAGTCGGCTGACGTGACGAAGAACACAAAACTGATAAACACGGTGACCGCGATGACGGTCTTGCTCCATGGATAGGTTTCCAGCAGCAAATAAAGGCTCATCGACGGGTTTTCCAGGGCCGACATACCCAGGGCACTCATGCCGTGGTTCAGCACTTGGTCAATGGCGCTGTTACCGAAGATCGACATCCACGCCAGGGTGAAGCCAAGGGGAATCAGCAGCACGCCAAACACGAACTCACGGATAGTGCGCCCACGGGAAATGCGCGCAATGAACAACCCCACGAACGGCGACCACGCAATCCACCAGGCCCAGTAGAACACCGTCCAGCCGCCCAGCCAGTCGCTGGGCTCGTCGTAGGCATACACGTCAAAACTCTTCATCGGCAGGGCGCCGAGATAATCGCCGATGTTCTGGATCAACGTGTTGAGCAAATGCTGGGTAGGTCCGGCAAACAGCACGAACAGCAGCAATGCGCAGGCCAGCAGCATGTTGATGTCGGACATGACCCGCACGCCTTTATCGACACCGGCCACCGCCACAATGATTGCCGCGCCCATCATCAGCACGATCAGGCCGACCTGAATCCACTGGGTATGGGCGATGCCGAACAGGTAATCGAGCCCGGAATTGAGATGCAGCACCCCAAACCCCATGTCCGCGCCGAGGCCGAACACGGTCGCGATGATGCCGAAGCCGTCCACCGCGTAGCCGATGGGACCGTTAATACGTTTACCGATCAGCGGGTACAGCGCTGAACGCAGGGCCAGCGGCAAATTGTGCCGGTAGGCAAAGTACGCCAGGGCCATGCCGACGAAAGCAAACACGCCCCAGCCGTGCAGGCCCCAGTGCAGAAACAGGATCTGCATGGCCTGGCGCGCGGCATCTGCGGTACCGGCCTCGCCTTGCGGTGGCTGAACCAGATGGGTCAGCGGTTCGGAGACACAGAAAAAAAACAGCGTGATGCTGATACCGGCAGCGAACAGCATGCCAGCCCAGGACAGGTAACTGAATTCGGGCTCGTCGTGGTCGGCACCGAGCTTGATCTTGCCGTAGCCGGACAAGGCGGTGACCACCACGAAGACCAGATACAGGGTCATCGCCAACATGTAATACCAGCCGACCGTATTGGCCGCCCAGTTCTGCGCCGCCAGCAGCCAGGCCCCCGCCTGCTCCGGCACGGCGATGACCACCAGGCCGAACAGCAGAATGAAGGTCGCGGCAAAGTAAAAAACCGGCGGATTCATGCGGACCAGGCCGCTGGGTGGAAGGGACGAGGCACTCATGAGCGATGTACCCCGCAAAGCGGAATCGTGAAAATCGAAAACGGACTCGGCAAAGGCAAGCCTCCTGTTGTGAGCGGGCAGCAAACCGACGGTTTAACTTGAATGAACGTTCAAGTTAAACATGAATAGGTAGCTCAGGACTAATCGCACGGCTGGATGGCATGTTTCCTACGCTAGCCTACGGGAGGGTATGACGTTGCCTGGAGAGCATTCGTTCAGTGTTCAACAGACATAACACAGCCCCTGTAGGAGCGAGCCTGCTCGCGATCGCGGTGTGTCAGCGAATGGATGTACCCACTGAACCACCGCCATCGCGAGCAGGCTCGCTCCCACAGGTTTTCGCTGCTCACCTCTCATGCGTCCCCATTTACGCCCCGGCAAACGATTGGCGGTTGCCCATCAATATCGGCGTGCCTATAGTCCATGGATTTCCTGCAACCAGTACGACCCCATGATCAAACAACAGCTGGCGCGCTTTAACCGTCTCGACCTGCTCGGTCATCCAACTCCCCTGGAAAAACTCGACCGTCTTTCCTCCTGGCTCGGTCGCGATATCTATATCAAGCGCGATGACCTGACGCCTCTAGCGCTGGGCGGCAACAAGCTGCGCAAGCTCGAATACCTGGCCGCCGACGCCCTGGCTCAAGGTGCCGACACCCTCATCACCGCCGGGGCGATCCAGTCCAATCATGTGCGCCAGACCGCCGCGCTGGCGGCAAAGCTGGGCCTGGGCTGTGTGGCCCTGTTGGAAAATCCCATAGGCACCGAAGACAGCAACTACCTGAGCAACGGCAACCGGCTGCTGCTGGAGCTGTTCGACGCCAAGGTCGAATTGGTAGAAAACCTGGATAACGCCGACGAGCAGTTGCAAGCCCTCGCCGCACGCCTGCGCAGCAATGGGAAGAAGCCCTATCTGGTACCGATTGGCGGTTCAAACGCTCTGGGTGCGCTGGGGTATGTACGCGCCGGGCTTGAGCTGGCCGAGCAAATCAAGGACACCGGCCTGAATTTCGCTGCCGTGGTGCTGGCTTCGGGCAGCGCCGGGACGCACAGCGGCCTGACGCTGGCGCTCAGTGAAACGCTGGGGCAACTTCCCGTGATTGGCATAACGGTGTCTCGCAGCGAAGAAGACCAGCGCCCCAAGGTCCAGGGCTTGGCCGAACGCACCGCCCAGTTGCTCGAGGTATCGCTTCCAGAGGCCTTCAAGGTGAACCTGTGGGATGAATACTTCGCCCCCCGCTACGGCGAACCCAATGCCGGTACGCTGGCGGCAGTCAAATTGCTGGCTGGCCTGGAGGGCCTGTTGCTGGACCCGGTCTACACCGGCAAGGCGATGGCCGGCCTGCTCGATGGGGTGGGTCGCGACCGCTTCGACGAGGGCCCGATCATCTTCCTGCATACCGGCGGCGCACCGGCGTTGTTTGCGTATAACGCGGCGTTCCAGGCGTAGTGAAGTTCTCAATGTGGGAGCGAGCCTGCTCGCGATAGCGCCGTGTCAGCCAAAACAACATTGACTGGTTATCGCGAGCAGGCTCGCTCTCACAGGGGACTTTTTTCATTCCATACTCGAATATTTGAATGATTTAATATTATTTTCCAATCTATAAACACCACCCTATAGTCTCGCCACAGGCGCATTTGCCGCGAGACGCCCAGGCTGCTTTAAGGCAGGATGTGGCAATCTTTTCGGATCGCGGCTACGCCTTATCTCAGCCAAAATAACCTCTTCATAAGAAAACACAGGGGCTTGTCATGAATTTTTCCGCATTACGTCGCAACCTGTTGGTGGGTTCGCTGGGCCTGGCATTGAGCGCCGGCCTGCTGGGCCAGGCCGTTGCCGGTGAGCAGCTGCAAAAGATCAAGGACGCGGGCGTGATCAACGTCGGCCTGGAAGGCACTTACCCACCGTTCAGTTTCGTGGACGCCGACGGCAAGCTGGCCGGTTTCGAAGTGGAGTTTTCCGAAGCCCTGGCCAAGGAGCTGGGCGTGAAGGTCAAACTGCAACCGACCAAATGGGACGGCATTCTCGCAGCGCTGGAATCCAAGCGCCTGGACGCGGTGATCAACCAGGTCACCATCTCCGAGGAGCGCAAGAAGAAGTATGACTTCTCCCAGCCCTACACTGTTTCCGGCATCCAGGCGCTGGTTCTGACCAAGAACAAAGACGCCATCAAGACCGCCGATGACCTGGCCGGCAAGAAAGTCGGCGTTGGCTTGGGCACCAACTATGAGCAATGGCTCAAGGAAAACCAGCCAAAGGCTATTATCCGCACCTACGACGATGACCCAACCAAATACCAGGACCTGCGTGTAGGCCGCATCGACGCCATTCTGGTAGACCGGCTGGCTGCTCTGGAGCTGACCGCCAAGGCCAAGGACACCGCTGTAGCCGGCGAGCCGTTCTCCCGCCAGGAAGCCGGTATCGCCCTGCGCAAAGGCGAGCCTGAGCTGCTGGACGCAATCAACAAGGCCATCGACAAACTGCGGGCCGACGGCACCCTGGCGAAAATTTCGCAGAAGTACTTCAACGCTGACGTCACCCAATAATGGAAGAGGCTTTTCAACTCGCGCTGGACTCCGCGCCCTTTTTGCTCAAGGGCGCGTATTACACGGTCATCCTCAGTTTGGGCGGCATGTTCTTCGGCTTGCTGCTGGGCTTCGGCCTGGCATTGATGCGCCTGTCGCGCTTCAAACTGGTGAGCTGGATCGCCCGCATCTACGTATCGTTTTTTCGCGGCACGCCGCTGCTGGTGCAGTTGTTCGTGATCTATTACGGGCTGCCCCAACTGGGCATCGAGCTGGATCCATTGCCGGCGGCGCTGATCGGCTTCTCGCTGAACATGGCGGCCTATGCGTGTGAAATCCTGCGGGCCGCCATCAGCTCCATCGAGCGCGGCCAGTGGGAAGCCGCGGCCAGTATCGGCATGACCCGCGCCCAGACCCTGCGCCGGGCCATCCTGCCGCAAGCGGCGCGAACGGCCTTGCCTCCTCTGGGCAACAGCTTCATTTCCCTGGTCAAGGACACCGCACTGGCGGCGACCATCCAGGTGCCGGAGCTGTTCCGTCAGGCGCAGTTGATCACTGCCCGCACTTTCGAAATCTTCACCATGTACCTTGCCGCCGCGCTGATCTACTGGATTCTCGCCAGCGTGCTGGCGCACCTGCAGAACGTCCTGGAAGCCCGGGTCAATCGGCATGACCAGGAGTCCTGACCCATGATTGTCGTGGAAAAACTGACAAAGCAGTTCAAGGGTCAAGTGGTGCTCAATGGCATCGACCTGGAGATCGAAGAAGGCGAAGTGGTGGCGATCATCGGCCCCAGCGGTTCGGGCAAGACCACCTTCCTGCGCTGCCTGAACTTCCTCGAAGAACCCAGCAGTGGCCGGATCAAGGTCGGCGACATCGAAATCGATGGCAGTCGCCCGCTGAACCAGCAACAGAACCTGGTGCGTCGTTTGCGCCAGCAAGTGGGTTTTGTGTTCCAGAACTTCAATCTGTTCCCCCATCGCACCGCGCTGGAGAACGTCATCGAAGGCCCACTGGTGGTGAAGAAGATCCCCCGTGCCGACGCTGAGGTTTTAGGCCGTAAACTGTTGGCCAAGGTCGGGCTGGCGGGCAAGGAGGACGCCTACCCGCGGCGTCTTTCCGGTGGACAGCAACAGCGCGTGGCGATTGCCAGGGCGCTGGCGATGGAGCCCGAGGTGATTCTGTTCGACGAGCCAACGTCGGCCCTGGACCCGGAGCTGGTGGGCGAGGTGCTGGCGACGATTCGTGGCCTGGCCGAAGAAAAGCGCACCATGGTCATTGTGACTCACGAAATGGGCTTCGCCCGGGACGTAGCGAACCGCGTGGTGTTTTTCGACAAAGGTGTGATCGTCGAGCAAGGCGAAGCCAAGGCCTTGTTTGCAGCCCCCCGGGAGGAACGCACTCGACAGTTCCTCAGCAAGTTCCTCTCGGCCGGACACGGCGACCAGTAAATTATTGATATTGTCCCCACTTCCAAGGATGGAAGTGGAACAACTAACAGCCCAGCGTAACAAACTGAAACTTCCAGTTGACTTAACACAGCCACCCCGTTGACGTGCGGTATATACATATCTCCGGCAACACTTCTCTTTGGGCTACGCTATTTATCCGACTTCCTGCCGCACCTCCCTTCCAAACCAATGAACCCGAGGAAAATGGCGCACAACGCAACGTATTCTTAACTTCGATGCGTAGGACATTTCTGAAGCCTTATACAATTAATTATTAAGCAAGTTCCTCTATTGACACTGAAACTGCTGAACCCTTATCTAGTGACCCACAGGCGATGCGAACTATTTTAGTTCTGCGCGATGAACCGCAGACAGGGTCCATGCTGCGCAATAAAAATATATCGCGATGATTAAGCGCTTTTGATCTTCCCGAAACGGACTTCGTTTTAAAGCATCAAGGAGAACACCATGACATGTACGTCGAATATTCCTGAACTGGCTGCGCCTACCCTGGTCAACGCTCTGCGTACCCGCATCAACATCACCAGCGCTGCGCACCTGCAAGTGGCAATTGCCCCTTACCCCGGCATGGACGCGGGCGATCTGATCGAGCTGTTCTGGGACAACTGCTACGTCGGCTCCCGCCTGTTGTCCCAGGCCGACGTGCAAACTAGCGTTACGTTGCGAGTACCCGAGAGCTTCGTTGTAAACGGGACCTCGCGCATCCATTACCGCGTGATGCAAGTAGGGCGCGGCCCGGCGCTGTCAGCAACGCAACGGGTGCAGGTCAAGCTCGATTGTCCCGGTGGCCAACCGTCGGCCCTGAGCGGTGATGAAAACCAAGGCCTGGCGCCAGTGCGGATTCCTGATGCCATTCGCCGCAAGGGCGTGAACCCGAGTCAGGTCAAACGCGGTGTACCACTGACCATAGAGCCCTATCTGAACATGGCTGCTGACGATGCGATTACCTTGCGCTGGGGCGACGTGCGCATGGACCTGCCCCGCATCAAGCCCTGCGAGGTTGGGCAGCCGATCAACATCTGGGTACCGCCGCAGATCATTCTGGAG
>NZ_WUUD01000033.1:361520-383688 GCF_009831705.1 Pseudomonas sp. PICF6
TATTGTTATTCCTAAAAGTTAGTTCAAAAATAAATTACACACGTTTAGGGTATATAAACCGGACCACCGGACATTCTTGATTTTCGCTCGCCGCATTCATCGCGGCGTTTCTTGAGATGTGAGGTGGGTATGGAACGGAACACAATCACCCCAGCGCAGTATGCCAGAGCACTGCCTGCAGCCACGGAGTGGCTGTAATGTCGGATTTGGCGCAAGCAAAGATCCAGAGCGACCTGGACATCGCACCGCAGCTGTTGCCCGCACAGGTGTTGCGCAACGATGCCGAGGCCATCAAAGCCGCCCATGAACTGGCGCAGGTCGCCCGTCAGCAGGCCGCGCGTCGTGACCAGCAACGCAAGCTACCCTGGGCAGAAATCGAGCAATTCACCCGTAGCGGACTGGGCAGCATCGCCATTCCCCGGGCATACGGCGGCCCGCAGGTTTCTTTCGTCACCCTGGCCGAGGTGTTCGCGATCATTTCCGCCGCTGACCCGGCCCTCGGGCAGATCCCGCAAAACCAATTCGGCGTACTCCAACTGATTCTCGGCACCGGCACCGAACGGCAGAAAAAAATCCTGCTGCAGAGCGTGCTCGAAGGCTGGCGCATCGGCAACGCAGGGCCGGAACGTGGCACTCGCAATACCCTTGAACTCAAGGCCCGGATCACCGCTGACGGTGACGGGTTTGTCATCAATGGTCAGAAGTTCTATTCCACCGGCGCGCTGTTTGCCCACTGGGTCGCGGTCAAGGCGCTGAATGACGAGGGTCGGCAGGTGCTGGCGTTCGTGCGGCGCGGCACCCCGGGCCTGCGGATCGTCGACGACTGGTCAGGGTTCGGCCAGCGCACCACGGCCAGCGGCACCGTGTTGCTGAACAATGTGCGAGTGGATGCCGACTTGGTGCTGGAGAACTGGCGCATCAACGAAACGCCCGGCGTGCAAGGCGCGATTTCCCAACTGATCCAAGCCGCCATCGATGCAGGCATCGCCCGTGGCGCCATCGACGATGCCATCGCCTTCGTCCGAGAACGAGCCCGGCCCTGGATCGATGCCAAGGTCGACCGGGCCAGTGACGACCTCTATGTGATCGCCGACATCGGCAAGCTGAAAATCGAACTGCACGCCGCCGAAGCGTTGTTGCGCAAGGCCGGACAAGTGCTGGACCAGGTCAGCGCCGCGCCCATCACCGCGCAATCGGCTGCCCGCGCCTCGATTGCCGTGGCCGAGGCCAAGGTGCTCACCACCGAGATCGCCCTGCAAGCCAGCGAAAAACTGTTCGAACTGGCCGGCAGCCGCGCCACCCTCGCCGAATTCAATCTCGACCGCCACTGGCGCAACGCACGGGTCCATACCCTGCACGACCCGGTGCGCTGGAAGTATCACGCGGTAGGCGCCTACCACCTGAACGGCACCTTGCCGGCCCGGCATTCCTGGATCTGACGACCCGACCTCTGGAGCAGTACATGACGTTTTCTCAACACGTCGCGGTGATCACCAGCGATGAACAAGCCCTGATCGTGGCCAGCGACCTGGCCGATGACTTCAAGCGCGACAGCGCCCTGCGCGACCGTGAGCGCCGCTTGCCGTACCCGGAACTGGAGGCCTTCTCCCGCTCTGGCCTGTGGGGCATCAGCGTGCCCAAGGCCTATGGCGGCGCCGGTGTGTCCAACGTCACCCTGGCCAAAGTCATCGCGCTGATTGCTCAGGCCGACGGCTCGCTGGGGCAGATTCCGCAAAATCATTTCTACGCCCTGGAAGTGCTACGGGTAAACGGCAGCCAAGCGCAAAAACAACGCCTGTATGCCGAAGTCCTGGCCGGCCAACGTTTTGGCAATGCATTGGCGGAGCTCGGCACCAAGACCGCCCACGACCGCATCACGCAACTGCGCCGCGACGGTGAGGGCTACCGCATCAGCGGTCGCAAGTTCTACGCCACGGGGGCGATCTACGCCCAGCGCATCCCCACGTCGGTGGTGGATGAAAACGGCGTGCAACAACTGGCATTCGTCCCGCGCAACAGCCGAGGCCTGACGGTGATCGACGACTGGAGCGGTTTCGGCCAGCGCACCACCGGCAGTGGATCGGTGGTGTTCGAGGACGTTTATGTCACCGCCGAAGACGTCGTGCCCTTCCATAGCGCCTTCGAACGCCCGACGCCGGTGGGGCCACTGGCGCAGATTCTTCACGCCGCCATCGACACCGGCATCGCTCGCGCCGCCTATGAGGACGCCCTGCATTTTGTCCGCAGCAAAACCCGGCCCTGGATCGACGCCACCAGCGACGTCGCCACCGAAGACCCGCACACCCTCAAGAGTTTCGGCCAACTGAGCATCCGCCTGCACGCCGCCGAAGCCCTGCTGGAACGTGCCGGTGAGTTTCTCGACCGGGCCCAGGCCGACACCCAGGCCGACACGGTCGCCGCCGCCTCGATTGCCGTAGCCGAAGCCCGCGCCATCAGCACCGAGATTTCCCTGGCCGCCGGCAGCACCCTGTTCGAATTGGCCGGCAGCCAGGCGACCCTGGCCGAACATGGCCTCGACCGCCACTGGCGCAACGCCCGGGTGCACACCCTGCATGACCCGGTGCGCTGGAAATACCACGCGGTGGGCAACTTCTACCTCAACGATGAAAAACCGCCGCTGCGGGGGACTATCTGATGGCGGCCGACAGGAAAAAGATCCTGCTCAACGCGTTCAACATGAACTGCATCGGGCACATCAACCATGGTTTGTGGGCTCATCCCCAGGACACCTCGACCCAGTACAACACGATTGAATACTGGACCGCCCTGGCGCAGTTGCTCGAGCGTGGATTGTTCGACGGGCTGTTCATCGCCGACATCGTCGGGGTCTACGACGTGTACCAACAGTCGGTGGACGTCACGCTCAAGGAGTCGATCCAACTGCCGGTCAACGACCCGTTGCTGCTGGTCTCGGCGATGGCCGCCGTGACGAAAAACCTCGGCTTCGGGCTCACCGCCAACCTGACCTACGAACCACCCTACCTGTTTGCCCGACGCATGAGCACCCTCGACCATCTGAGTCGCGGCCGGGTCGGCTGGAACATCGTCACCGGCTATCTGGACAGCGCCGCCAAAGCCATGGGGCTTACCGCGCAGGTCGAGCATGACCGCCGCTACGACCAGGCCGATGAATACCTGCAAGTGCTCTACAAATTGTGGGAAGGCAGTTGGGAAAACGACGCGGTGCTCAACGACCGCGAGCAGCGGATCTATGCCCGGCCGGAGAAAGTGCACAAGGTTCGGCACCAGGGCGAGTTCTACCAGGTCGAGGGCTATCACCTCTGCGAACCCTCGCCCCAGCGCACGCCGGTGCTGTTCCAGGCCGGTAGTTCCGAGCGCGGCCTGCTGTTTGCCGGGCGGCATGCCGAGTGCGTGTTCATCAGCGGCCAGAACAAACCCGCGACCAAGGCCCAGGTGGACAAGGTTCGCGCCAGCGCCGCCCGGGCCGGACGAAACCCCGGGGACATCAAAGTGTTCATGGGCCTTAACGTGATCGTCGGCGAGACCGAAGCGGCCGCCTGGGCCAAGCATGCCGAGTACCTGAGCTACGCCAGCGCCGAAGCCGGGGTGGCGCATTTTTCCGCCTCGACAGGAATCGATTTTTCCGCGTACGAACTGGACGAACCGATCCAGTACGTGAAGAGCAACGCCATCCAGTCTGCCACCAAGATCCTGCAGAACAACGACTGGACCCGGCGCAAATTGCTGGACCAACACGCCCTGGGCGGTCGCTACATCACCCTGATCGGCTCGCCCGAACAGGTGGCCGATGAACTGGAGGCGTGGATCGCCGAAACCGGCCTCGACGGCTTCAACCTGACCCGCATCGTCACGCCGCAAAGCTACGTGGACTTCATCGACCTGGTGATCCCCGAGTTGCAGCGACGCGGTTCGTACAAGACCGAATACGACAACGGCACCCTGCGCGAAAAGCTGTTTCACGCAGAGGCCCATTTGCCCGAACGACACACCGGTTCGACCTACCGACACTGACCCTGTGGGAGCAAAGCTTGCTCGAGATGCAGACACCTCGGTTTTTGAGAGACCGCATCAACTTCATCGCGGGCAAGCCTTGCTCCCACAGAGCTCTGTTCGCCACAAAAAATATGCACCGCCCATTAATGACTGGAATATCCGACATGACCAAGCAACTCCTGACCCTGCCAGTCAAAGCACTGGCCCTGGCCCTCGGCCTGTTCAGCTCGACGCTGTTTGCCGCCGACGCACCGTTGAAGATCGGCACCACCGCCGCGTTTGCCATTCCCCTGGAAGCCGCCGTAGAAGAAGCCGGCAAGCAAGGCTTGAAGGTCGAGTTGGTGGAGTTCAGCGACTGGATCGCGCCCAACGTCAGCCTGGCCTCCGGTGATATCGACGTGAATTACTTCCAGCACATTCCGTTCCTGGAAAATGCCAAGGCCGCCGCCGGGTTCGACCTGGTGCCCTTTGCGCCGGGGATCATCAACAACGTCGGGCTCTATTCGAAAAAATACAAAAACTTCGACGAGCTGCCCGAAGGCGCGAGCGTCGCCATTGCCAACGACCCGATCAACAGCGGTCGCGGCCTGCAACTGCTGGCCAAAGCCGGGCTGATCACCCTCAAGCCGGGAGTGGGTTACAAGGCCACCGAAGACGATATCGTCGCCAACCCGAAAAAAATCAAAATCCTGCAAGTCGAAGCCGTGCAACTGGTGCGCGCCTATGACGACGCCGACTTGGTACAGGGCTATCCCGCCTACATCCGCTTGGCGAAGACCTTCGACGCCACGTCTGCCTTGCTGTTCGACGGCCTCGATCACAAGGAGTACGTCATCCAGTTCGTGATCCAACCCAAGAGCAAAACCGACCCAAGGCTGATCAAATTCGTCGACATCTATCAGCACTCACCTGTCGTGCGCGCTGCCCTGGACAAGGCCCATGGCAAGCTCTACCAGGCCGGATGGGAAGGCTGACCATGAACGCCGTCAATGCTCGACTCAGACACGAAGCTCCCACGCCCCAAAGCGCCGACCAGACCGAGCTGCATCCGGAGTTGAACCGCGCCCTTGTGCGCTTCATCGGCCTGGGCAAGACCTACAACGGTGCCCAGGGTCCGGTGGCCGCGCTGCAAGGGATCGACCTGGCGATCCAGCGCGGCGAGGTGTTCGGCATCATCGGCCGCAGCGGCGCCGGCAAGTCGTCGCTGATCCGCACCATCAACCGCCTCGAACAACCCACCAGCGGCAGGGTGTTGATTGATCAGATAGACATCGGCGAGTTCGATGAGGACCGCCTGGTGGAATTGCGCCGGCGCATCGGCATGATCTTCCAGCACTTCAACCTGATGTCGGCCAAGACCGTGTGGCAGAACGTTGAGCTGCCGCTGAAAGTCGCCGGCGTGCCGAAGGAACAGCGCCAGCGCAAAGTCCGCGAGCTGCTGGAGCTGGTCGGCCTGCAAGACAAGCACAAGGCCTATCCGGCGCAACTTTCGGGCGGTCAGAAGCAGCGGGTGGGGATTGCCCGGGCGCTGGTCCATGACCCGCAGATCCTGTTGTGCGATGAAGCCACATCGGCCCTTGACCCGGAGACCACCCAATCGATCCTCGGTTTGCTACGCGAGATCAATCAGCGACTGGGCCTGACCATCGTGTTGATCACCCACGAGATGGCGGTGATCCGTGAAGTCTGCGACCGGGTGGTGGTGCTCGAGCAAGGACGCATGGTCGAGCAGGGCCCGGTCTGGGAAGTATTCGGCAACCCGCAACACGAGGTCAGTCGGACGCTGCTGGCGCCGTTGCAACACGCCATACCGCAAGAGCTGCAAAGTCGCTTGCAGGGGCAGCCGGCATCGGCGGATGCGGCTACCGTGCTGCGCCTGCAATTCAGCGGCATAGATCGAGAAGAACCGGATCTCGCCGCCTTGTTCAGTGCCCTCGGTGGACGGGTGCGGCTGCTGCACGGCGGCATCGAGCGCATTCAGGGCCACGGGCTGGGGCAATTGCTGCTGGCCGTGAGCGGTTCGTCATGGGGCGCCGAGGAATTGCGTCAACGGGCGGGCAATTGGGCACAACGGGTAGAGGTGCTGGGTTATGTGGTTTGACCGGTTGTTGCAGGGTTTTATCGACACGTTCCTGATGGTTGGCGTGTCATCGTTGATTGCGTTGCTGGCGGGCATACCGCTGGCGGTGATCCTGGTCACGAGCGGCAAGGGTGGAATTTATGAAGCGCCAGCCTTGAACCGGGCCCTGGGCGCGTTCGTGAACCTGTTCCGCTCGATACCGTTCCTGATTCTGATGGTGGCGTTGATCCCGTTCACCCGGCTGATCGTCGGCACCACCTATGGCGTGTGGGCCGCGGTTGTACCGCTGACCATCGCCGCCACACCGTTCTTTGCCCGTATCGCCGAAGTCAGCCTGCGCGAGGTCGACCATGGCCTGATCGAAGCGGCCCAGGCTATGGGTTGCCGACGCTGGCACATTGTCTGGCATGTGCTGCTGCCCGAAGCCCTGCCGGGCATCGTTGGCGGTTTTACCATCACCTTGGTGACCATGATCAACTCCTCGGCCATGGCCGGAGCGATCGGCGCCGGCGGCCTGGGCGACATCGCCTACCGCTACGGCTACCAACGTTTCGACAGCCAGATCATACTCACGGTGATCGTGTTGCTGGTGGCATTGGTCGCCGTGATCCAATTGGGTGGTGACCGCCTGGCGCGCGGCTTGAATAAACGCTGACCTATGGGAGCAGTTGACCTGTGGGAGCAAAGTTTGCTCGCGATAGCAGTATTCCATCCAACATGGATACCAACTGGACGACTGCAGTCGCGAGCAAGCTTTGCTCCCACAGGCAGATCAGCGGGCTTGCGGTATAGTCGGCTGACACTCCTCACCCAAACCCACACCCATGAAACACACCACCGACGACCTGCACGCCATCACCGCCACGACCCTGGGCCATTACAACGCCGTGGCAGAGAGCTTTCGCGACGGCACCCGCGACCACGATGTCAGCCAGAACATCGACGCCCTACTGCGCCATATCCAGGGCCAGGCACCGCTGCACATCCTGGATTTCGGCTGCGGCCCGGGGCGCGACCTGCGCACATTCACGGCCATGGGCCATGTCGCGGTCGGCCTCGACGGTTCAGAGGAATTTGCCCGGATGGCGCGCCAGGACAGCGGTTGTGAGGTGTGGCAGCAGGACTTCCTGGAACTCGACCTGCCGGTCGAACGCTTTGACGGGATTTTCGCCAACGCGGTGCTGTTTCATGTCCCCGTCCAGGAACTGCCACGGGTGCTCAAGCAATTGCACGCCACCCTCAAGCCCGGCGGCGTGCTGTTCAGTTCCAACCCCCGGGGCGAAAACCAGGAAGGCTGGAGCGGCCAGCGCTTCGGCGCGTATCACGACCTTGCGGCATGGCGCACCTTGCTCACAGAAGCGGGCTTTGTAGAGCTTGAGCATTACTACCGACCGGCTGGGCTGCCGCGAGAGCAGCAGCCTTGGTTGGCAAGTGTCTGGCGTAGACCTGCTTAGGACTTGAGGGCGCCATCGCGAGCAAGCTCGCTCCCACACGGGTCAACTGCGAACATAAATGGCGAACCATCAATGATCCAAATGTGGGAGCGAGCTTGCTCGCGATGACGGCCGGATCAGCAACATTGATGTCGACTGACACACCGCCGTCGCCCAGTCCACCGCTGTTACTCCTGCTTGACCAACCACTTCTGTGACAACTGCTCAAGCCGCCCGTCGTCCTTGATACGCGCCAAAGCGTTGTCCAGGCTGGCCTTGAACGCCGGATTGCCCTTCTGGAACGGAATCACCAGGCTCGGCGGCGGGCCGCTCTTTTCTTCCGGCTGGAACGACTGTGCCATGACCATCGGGCGTTGCGAGTCGTCCTTGCGCGCCAACAGTTGCGCATCCGGTTGGCTATAAGCGGTGCTTGTGTCGAAACGTTCGGCCAGTTCCGGGGTCATTGCTATGTGGTTGATGGCGACATCGTATTTGCCGCTTTCCACACCGGCCAGCAGATCGCTGGCATCGGTGACCACAAAGTCGGCGCGAACATCGAGCTCGCCGGCCAGCATCTGACCCAGTTCCACTTCGAAGCCGGTGAGCTTGCCGTCTTCCTTGAAGTTGAAAGGGCTGGTGTTGGCTTCCAGAGCGATGCGCAATTCGCCACGGTCGTTGATGTCGTCGATCAGTTCGGCATGGGCCAGAGGGCTCAAGAGGGGTAGCAGGCAGATCAGCCCAGGCAGAAAACGCATGGTCACTCCTTTGTATTGTTACAAGCGACGCTCGTTTCAGGTTCGCTTTGCTATGGTTGTTGCAGGCTTCGACAACGAATGGTCATGAAGTTGTCATGACCACGCGGATTTCATGGAAAAACTGGAGAAAAAAATGAAAAGCTTTATGTCACGTGCCGCCTTGGCCGGCCTGTTGCTGGGAGCTTCGATGCTGGCATCCGCCGCAACCCCTGCTCCCAAGGGTGCAGAGGTATTCATCGTTTCCCCGGAAGACGGTGCCACCGTTGGCCAGGAGTTCAAGGTCAAGTTCGGCGTCAAGAACATCGCGCTGGCCCCGGCGGGTGATGTAACCCAAAATACCGGGCACCATCATTTGCTGATTGATGTCGACAAACTGCCTGCCGCGGGCGCGCCGATTCCCACCGATGCCAACCACATGCATTTCGGCAAGGCGCAAACCGAGGCTACGATCAAACTGGCACCGGGCAAGCACACCTTGCAGCTGATACTGGGCGACAGCGGCCATATGCCGTTCGATCCGACGATCGTGTCCGAGAAGATCACGGTAAACGTGAAATAAACCGGCACAGGTCGACACAACACAAAACCCTCCCACAGGTTATGTGTTCGACAGAAAAAAACGGGAGCCCCCTGCGAGGCTCCCGTTTTTTTGTTGCACGCCAGGTCTGCTTAGAACAACACCCGGCTACGAATAGTGCCGTTGATGTGCTGCAGTTTCTCTTGCGCCAGATCGGAGTATTCGGCATCGACGTCGATCACGACGTAGCCGACTTTCTCGTTGGTCTGCAGGAACTGACCGGAAATGTTGATGCCGTTTTCGGCGAAGACCTTGTTGATCTCGCTCATCACACCCGGGATGTTCTCGTGGATGTGCAGCAGGCGGTGCTTGCCAGGGTGAGCCGGCAGGGCCACTTCCGGGAAGTTCACGGACGATACCGAAGTACCGTTGTCGCTGTACTTGACCAGCTTTTCCGCCACTTCCAGGCCGATGTTGGCTTGGGCTTCGGCAGTAGAACCGCCGATGTGCGGGGTCAGGATCACGTTGTCCAGGCCGCGCAGCGGGCTTTCGAAGATATCGTCGTTGGAGCGCGGCTCCACCGGGAATACGTCGATGGCGGCGCCGATCAGGTGTTTGTCCTTGATCGCTTCGGCCAGGGCGTCGAGCTTGACCACGGTGCCACGAGCGGCGTTGATCAGGATCCCGCCTTTCTTGATGGCACGGATTTCCTTCTCGCCAATCATCCACTGGGTGGCGGCGGTTTCCGGAACGTGCAGCGTCACGATGTCGGACATGCCCAACAGCTCGTGCAGGTCGTTGACCTGAGTGGCATTGCCCAGCGGCAGCTTGGTCACGGTGTCGTAGAAAAACACCTGCATGCCAAGGCCTTCAGCCAGCACCGACAACTGCGTGCCGATCGAGCCGTAACCGACGATACCCAGCTTCTTGCCACGGATTTCGAAGGAGTTGGCCGCGCTCTTGATCCAGCCGCCACGGTGGCAGGAAGCGTTCTTCTCGGGAATGCCGCGCAGCAGCAGGATCGCTTCGGCCAGCACCAGTTCAGCAACGGAACGGGTGTTGGAGTATGGCGCGTTGAACACCGCGATACCGCGCTCGCGCGCCGCATTGAGGTCCACCTGATTGGTGCCGATGCAGAAGCAGCCGACCGCCACCAGTTTCTTGGCGTGGTCGAAGATCTCTTCGGTCAATTGGGTACGGGAGCGAATACCGATGAAGTGAGCATCGGCGATCTTTTCCTTGAGCTGGGCTTCCGGCAGAGAACTGGTGATGTACTCGATGCTGGTGTAGCCCGCCGACTTGAGGACGTCGACAGCCGATTGGTGGACGCCTTCGAGAAGAAGGAACTTGATCTTGCTCTTATCGAGAGAAGTCTTGCTCATCTGCGTAAACCTGTGTCCCGGAGAAAAATGGCAGGGAATCGGACAGCGCATGCTGGTCCGACCGGCATGACAGCCGTCGCCGCAGAACAGCCAATGGGCACTACGCTGCGGGGTCGGTATGCTAGCATACGCACCCCGCTAAACACTCATTCCTGCGACGTGAAGCGTTCTCAGGATGACCATGAATTGTTCGAGAGTTCTGTCGATGACCAATCCTGCCGTGATAGATGAGCTGAAGACCCTGGTTGAGCCTGGCAAAGTCTTGACCGATGCCGACTCCCTGAACGCTTATGGCAAGGATTGGACCAAGCACTTCGCCCCGGCGCCGAGCGCCATCGTCTTCCCCAAGACCACCGAACAGGTTCAGGCCATTGTGCGCTGGGCCAATGAGCACAAGGTCGCGCTGGTGCCATCGGGCGGGCGTACCGGGCTTTCCGCCGCGGCCGTGGCGGCCAACGGCGAAGTGGTCGTGTCATTCGACTACATGAACCAGATTCTCGACGTGAACCTCACCGATCGCACAGCCGTCTGCCAGCCAGGTGTGGTCACTGAACAACTGCAGAACAAGGCTGAAGAGCACGGTCTGTACTACCCAGTGGACTTCGCCTCGGCCGGTTCCAGTCAGATTGGCGGCAACATCGGCACCAATGCCGGCGGAATCAAGGTCATTCGTTATGGCATGACCCGCAACTGGGTAGCCGGCATGAAAGTCGTCACCGGTAAAGGTGACCTGCTGGAACTGAACAAGGACCTGATCAAGAACGCCACTGGCTACGATCTGCGGCAGTTGTTCATCGGCGCCGAAGGCACCCTCGGGTTCGTGGTCGAAGCCACCATGCGCCTGGACCGGGCTCCGAAGAACCTCACCGCCATGGTCCTGGGCACCGCCGATTTTGATTCGATCATGCCCGTACTGCATGCCTTCCAGGGCAAGCTGGACCTGACGGCGTTCGAATTCTTCTCCGACAAGGCCCTGGCCAAGGTCCTGGATCGGGGCGACGTACCGGCGCCATTCGAAACCGAGTGCCCCTTCTACGCCCTGCTGGAGTTCGAAGCCACCACCGAAGAAGTCGCCAACCACGCCCTGGAAACGTTCGAACACTGTGTCGAACAGGGCTGGGTGCTCGATGGGGTGATGAGCCAAAGCGAAACCCAACTGCAAAACCTGTGGAAGTTGCGCGAGTACATCTCGGAAACCATCTCCCACTGGACACCGTACAAGAACGACATCTCGGTCACCGTTTCGAAAGTCCCGGGCTTCTTGCGCGACATCGACACTATCGTCGGCCAACATTACCCGGATTTCGAGATCGTCTGGTTTGGCCACATCGGCGACGGCAACTTGCACTTGAACATCCTCAAGCCAGAGAACCTGAGCAAGGACGAATTCTTCGCCAAGTGCGCGACCGTGAACAAATGGGTCTTTGAAACCGTCGAGAAATACAACGGCTCGATCTCCGCCGAACACGGCGTAGGCATGACCAAACGCGATTACCTGACCTACAGTCGCTCGCCGGTAGAAATTGAATACATGAAGGCCGTCAAGGCAGTGTTCGACCCGAACGGCATCATGAACCCGGGCAAGATTTTCGCGGTTTAATGCAAAAAATACCTGATGAATCCCAGAAGCAGGAGTCGGTAATGAGCTATCAGCACCAGTATGTCGACGGTACCCGTATTCATTTCCCGGTGGGAAAAATCGTGTGCATTGGCCGCAACTACGCCGAACACGCCAAGGAACTGGATAACCCGGTACCTACCGAACCCCTGCTGTTCATCAAGCCCGGCAGCTGCGCGGTGCCGCTGGAAGGCGGTTTCAGCATCCCCGCCGACCGTGGTGCGGTGCACTACGAAGCTGAAATTGCCGTGCTGATCGGCAAGCCACTGTCGACCCGGCCCAGTGCCGAGGAAGTGCTGGATGCCATCTCCGGCTTCGCCCCGGCCCTGGATCTGACCCTGCGGGACAAGCAAGCCGAGCTCAAGGCCAAGGGCTTGCCCTGGGAAGTCGCCAAATCCTTCGACGGTGCGGCGGTGCTCGCACCTTTCGTGTCCAGCGGCACCTTTGCCGACCTGACCGACATCCCGGTTCGCCTGACCATCAACGGTGAAGTGCGCCAGGACGGCAACAGCAGCCTGATGCTCAACCCCATCGTGCCGATGATCCAATACATGGCTGGCTGCTTCTCATTGCAGGCCGGCGACGTGATCCTCACTGGCACTCCGGCGGGCGTGGGACCGTTGAACGTCGGGGATGAACTGGTACTGGAATTGCCAGGCGCGAGCCGTTTCGAAAGCAGCGTTCGTTAACCGCAAGGCGCTGTCCCGCGTGGGCGCGAGCCGGCTCGTGTCCACATGGATGGACGGCTCTCGCCATTTACCATTTTTTTCACATGCCATCCGGATAATTCCAGGGAATACGGCGTCTGAGCCATTCATTTTCCTAACCCGAATACCTGGAACACATCCCCTGATGGCCACTCCTCTAGCTCGGCCCTCCTCCAGCCCCGTCCGCCGCGCTCGCTTCTCGCTGCCCTGGTATGCCTGGTCGCTGTTAGCAGCCGGGGCCTTTTACTGGCTGGCGTATACCATGCACTGGGATGACCGGGCCCTGCTTTGGGCATCGGAACGCTTCGAGAACTCCGCCCAGCGCCAGGAAAGCATCTGGCTGCCGGACTACCACGCCGTGATTGACGCCAAGGTCCTGCCAGGAATGGAAGAGGATGAAGCGTCCGACCTGACCTATAACCCACAGACCAAAACCCTGTTCGCGATCATGGGTAAGCATCCGTTTCTGGTGGAACTCACCCTGCAGGGTGACGTGCTGCGCAAAATGCCGTTGGTGGGCTGGAGCAATCCTGAAGGCGTGGCCTACATGGAGAATGGCCTGATGGCCATTACCGATGAACGAAAACACACGCTGTCGATCATCCAGGTCGATGCCGATACTCGCGAACTGAACAGCACGGACTTCCCCCACTACGATCTCGGCCCGTCCAAGAACCAGAACAAAGGCTTCGAAGGCATCGCCTGGGATCCACGCAACCAGCAACTGACCTTGGGTGAAGAGCGTCCGCCAGCGTTGTTCACCTGGAAAAGCGACGGCAGCCAACTGCTCAAGGGCGACAAACAGATCCATGCCAGCGACGAGCTGGACCTGCGCAACCTGTCGGCGCTGGCGATCGATCCTCGCACGGGGCACTCGCTGCTGCTGTCGGCCGACTCCCATCTGTTGCTGGAGCTGGACGATGCAGGGGAACAGGTCAGCTTCATGACCTTGCTGGGCGGTTTCAACGGCATCAAAGATACGATCCCCCGCGCAGAAGGCGTAGCCCTCGATGAGTCCGGCAACCTGTACATGGTCAGCGAGCCGAACCTGTTCTATCGTTTCGAAAAACAACGCTGATAGCGCAACTCTGTAAGGTAATTCATCCTTCGCCGTAGGGTGTGGCATCCGGCCATTAAGCTTCAGTTCAGGCAGCCGTGGTATTTCCAACCACCTGTTCTCATCCGAGCCCACCCACATGCGTCGACTTGCCCGCCCGAAGCCCTTGATCCTGCTGCTGATCATGATCGTACTGATCGCTTTGATCGCAGCAGCTCAATACCTGCGCCTGTTCGAGCGCGCCTGGTTCAACTTCAACACTCTCTGGCAGCCCCCCAGCGAACAGGCCATTGCCCTGGACCACTATCGGGTGACGGTCGAGGCGCGGGTGATTGAAGGCCTGGACAATGACGTTTCGGCGCTGACGTACGATCCGATCCGCAAGAGCCTCTTTACCGTTACCAACAAGAATGCCGAACTGATCGAGCTGTCATTGGACGGCAAGATTCTTAGGCGCATCGCCCTGATTGGCTTCGGCGACCCGGAGGCGGTGGAGTTCATCAGCGAGGACATTTACGTCATCACCGACGAGCGTCAGCAGCGGCTGATCAAGATTCACTTGGACGACGATACCCAATTCCTCGACGGCGCCGACGCAGAGCAAATGACGCTTGGCCTGCACCTGAACGGTAACAAAGGGTTTGAAGGGTTGGCCTACGACTCAGTGGGCAAACGGTTGTTCGTGGCCAAGGAGCGCGATCCGATGCTGATTTATGAAGTGCGGGGCTTTCCCCATCACAAACCGGACAAATCCTACGCTGTCCATGTAATCAACAACCCCAAGCGCGATGCCGGACTGTTCGTACGCGATCTTTCTAGCCTGCAATACGACGAGCGCAGCGGCCATTTACTGGCGCTGTCCGATGAGTCGCGATTGATTATCGAGCTGGACATCGACGGCCGCCCGTTGAGCACGCTGTCGTTGAGCAAGGGCCGTCAAGGGCTGCAAAAAACCGTCCCTCAGGCCGAGGGCGTTGCCATGGACGATGATGGCAACTTGTATGTGGTGAGCGAACCGAACCTGTTCTACGTTTTCAAGAAACCGCAGCCTTGATCCCCAAAAAACCTGATGTGGGAGCGAGCCTGCTCGCGATGGCGGTGCGTCAGCCAACATGGATGTGTCGGGTAGACCGCTATCGCGAGCAGGCTCGCTCCCACAGGGGCTGAATCACTGAAAGAGCAGGTTATCTGGCCGGCTTACTCAGCCCGCAGGGTCTTCACCCCTTCAGGCGTCCCCAGCAACAACACATCCGCCGGGCGAGCCGCGAACAAGCCATTGGTGACCACACCGACGATGGCGTTGATCTGGCTTTCCAGTTCCACCGGGTTGGTGATCTGCAGGTTATGGACATCCAGGATGATGTTGCCGTTATCGGTCAGCACGCCTTCGCGGTACACCGGGTCACCGCCCAGTTTCACCAGTTGGCGGGCCACATGGCTGCGGGCCATCGGGATGACTTCCACCGGCAGCGGGAACGCGCCGAGGACTGGCACCAGTTTGCTGGCGTCGGCGATGCAGATGAAGGTCTTGGCCACGGCCGCGACAATCTTCTCGCGGGTCAGGGCCGCGCCGCCGCCCTTGATCAGGTTCAGGTGCGCGTCGCTTTCATCGGCGCCGTCGATATAGAACTCCAGGTCGCTCACGGTATTGAGCTCATAGACCGGAATCCCGTGGCCCTTCAGGCGCGCGGCGGTGGCTTCGGAGCTGGCGACCGCGCCGTCGAACGCACCTCTGTGCTGCGCCAGAGCGTCGATGAAGCAATTGGCCGTCGAGCCGGTGCCGACCCCAACGATGCTCTTGTCATCCAGTTTCGGGAGGATGAGGTCGACAGCGGCCTGGGCCACGGCCTGTTTGAGTTGATCCTGGGTCATGCGGGCTCCGAAAGCGGACGGGGAGTAAAGAGGGACGCGAGTATAACCCAACAAAACCTTGGGATTCGTGTGGTCGCCCAGCCAAAAGCCGGGTTAGACTCCTTGGCCCTGCCCAACCCGCTCAGTGATGCTTTCCGATGCTTGAACAGTACGTCAAAAAGATCCTCACCTCGCGCGTTTACGACGTTGCCGTGGAAACCCCATTGCAGACTGCCCGCCAGCTCTCCGAGCGGCTGGGCAACAACATCTGGCTCAAGCGCGAAGACTTGCAGCCGGTGTTCTCGTTCAAGATTCGCGGCGCCTACAACAAGCTGACCCAGCTCAGCGACGAAGAGCGCGCACGCGGCGTGGTCACGGCTTCGGCGGGCAACCACGCCCAGGGCCTGGCCCTGGCGGCCAAGGTGCTGGGCGTCAAAGCCACCATCGTGATGCCCAAGACCACTCCGGAAATCAAAGTCGAAGGCGTACGTTCCCGAGGCGGCAAAGTGGTGTTGCACGGTGATTCGTTCCCCGAAGCCCTGGCCTATTCGCTGAAACTGGTCGACGAAAAGGGCTACGTCTACATTCACCCCTATGACGATCCCCACACCATTGCCGGGCAGGGCACGGTGGCGATGGAGATCCTGCGCCAACATCCGGGGCGTCTGGATGCGATTTTCGTCCCGGTGGGCGGCGGCGGGCTGATCGCCGGGATCGCGGCCTACGTGAAATACCTGCGGCCTGACATCAAGGTGATCGGCGTCGAGCCGGACGATTCCAATTGCCTGCAAGCCGCCCTGGCCGCTGGCGAGCGAGTGGTGCTGCCGACCGTGGGGCTCTTTGCCGACGGCGTTGCCGTGGCGCAGATCGGCCAGCACACGTTCGACATCTGCAAGCACTACGTGGATGAAGTCATCACCGTCAGTACCGACGAGATCTGTGCGGCCATCAAGGATATCTACGACGATACCCGCTCGATCACCGAACCTGCCGGCGCCTTGGGCGTGGCCGGGATCAAGAAGTATGTGGAATCGCGCGGCGTCAGCGGGCAGACCCTGGTGGCCATCGACTCCGGCGCCAACGTCAATTTCGACCGTCTGCGTCACGTGGCCGAGCGTGCCGAGCTGGGCGAAGGCCGCGAGGCGATCATCGCAGTGACCATTCCCGAGAAGCCAGGCAGCTTCAAGGCCTTCTGCGAAGCCGTCGGCAAGCGCCAGATCACCGAATTCAACTATCGCTACAATACGGGCAGCGAAGCGCACATCTTCGTGGGCGTGCAGACGCACCCGGAAAACGACCCGCGCAGCGCGCTGATCGCCAGCCTGACCGAGCAAGGCTTCCCGGTGGTGGACCTGACCGACAACGAACTGGCCAAACTGCACATTCGCCACATGGTGGGCGGGCATGCGGCCCACGTCATCGACGAGGTCGTGCTGCGCTTCGAATTCCCGGAACGTCCGGGGGCGTTGTTCAACTTCCTCAACAAGCTGGGCGGACGCTGGAATATCTCGATGTTCCACTACCGCAACCATGGTGCGGCGGATGGTCGTGTGGTTGCGGGCCTGCAAGTACCGCACGATGAACGTCATCTGGTACCGGCAGCCCTGGAAGAAATCGGCTATCCGTACTGGGATGAAAGCGATAACCCGGCGTATCAGCTGTTCCTGGGCTAAAGCAGAGCTAGACTGCCCGGCAAGACTCAAGGAAATCCAACGATGGAAACGTTAACCGCGCTGAAGATCGCTCATGTCGTCGCCACAGTATTGCTCTTGGCGGGTGCCCTGGGGCTGGCCATCTGGGTCTGGAGGACGCGCCGCAACGGCGATGCCACGGCGGCCGCGCGCACATTGCAACGCCCGCGGGTGTTTGTCTGGCTGGTGATGGTCCTGGCGCTGGTGAGCCTGCCGTTCACGGGGTGGTGGATGGTGCATCAGATCGGCTGGCCACTGGGGCAGACTTGGTTGCTGGCTTCCAGTGTGCTCTACACCGTGGCGGCGCTGGCGGGGTTCTGGCTGTTGGTACGGTTGAACAAACTGCGCAAGGCGCCGGGAGGGAGCGGGAAATTTACCTTTGCCTTGGCGCTGTTCAGTTTTGTCTGCTTTGTCGCCATTGCGGGGTTGATGGGGGCCAAGCCGGTTTAAGGCGTTAGACCGCGTCGACCCTATCGCGAGCAGGCTCGCTCCCACAGGGGTTTGTGAACGATGCACATCCAGTGTGGGAGCGAGCCTGCTCGCGATGAAGATATCAGCCGCGCAACGAAATCACCGGCCAACCCCGCTTCTGGGCTTCGGCCCTGAGGTTCGGGTCCGGATCCACGGCCACCGGATGGGTCACCACTTCCAGCAGCGACAGGTCATTCATCGAGTCGCTATAAAAGTAACTGCCGTCCAGCGAATGGCCGGTCTCCTCCAGCCAACGATTGAGCCGCACCACCTTGCCCTCACGAAAACACGGAATATCGGTACTGCGCCCGCTGTAGCGCCCGTCGATCATTTCGCACTCGGTGGCGATCAGGGTCTCGACTCCCAAGCGCTCGGCGATCGGTGCGGTGACGAAGCGATTGGTAGCGGTGATGATCACCAGCTTGTCACCGGCCTCACGGTGTTTACTCAACAGCTCGATCGCCTGGGGCAACACAATCGGTTCGATGCAGTCGCGCATGTAGTCCAGATGCCACTGTGCCAGCACCTCCATCTCCGTGCGGCCAAGGATTTCCAGGCAAAAATTCAGGTACTCGGCGTTGTCGAGCTTGCCGGCCAGGTAATCCTGATAGAACTCGTCATTGCGCGCCTTGTACGTAACGGCGTCGAGGAAACCGCGCTCACACAGGTAATCGCCCCAGGCGTGGTCACTGTCGCCGCCCAGCAAGGTGTTGTCCAAGTCGAATAAAGCCAGCCGCATTGCAGTTACTCGCTGAAGAATCTGAAGAAAGGCGTCCAGAATACGGACTTTTCACAAGAGTGCACATAAGGTAGGAAGGCTCGTTGCTGCTTTCACAACCTTTGTGGAACAATGCGGCGACATGCGTTTGCGAGGTTGTTGCCGTGATCGATCCCGATGGTTTCCGACCCAATGTGGGGATCATTCTTACGAATGATGCAGGGCAGGTGCTATGGGCTCGCCGTATCAATCAAGACGCCTGGCAGTTTCCCCAGGGTGGGATCAACCCTCAGGAGACGCCCGAAGAGGCCTTGTACCGCGAGTTGAACGAAGAAGTGGGGCTTGAGCGAGAAGATGTCGAAATACTCGCCTGCACCCGGGGCTGGTTGCGCTATCGTTTGCCGCAACGCCTGGTCAGAACGCATAGCCAACCGCTGTGCATCGGCCAGAAGCAGAAATGGTTTCTCCTGCGCCTGATCTCCAACGAGCAGCGGGTGCGGATGGATTTGACCGGTAAACCGGAGTTCGATGGCTGGCGCTGGGTCAGCTATTGGTATCCGTTGGGCCAGGTGGTGACATTCAAGCGCGAGGTATACCGACGCGCCCTCAAAGAGCTTGCCCCGCGCCTGCTGACGCGCGACTGACGACGGAGTTCGACCCCGAGCCATGCTCAATACGCTGCGCAAGATCGTCCAGGAAGTTAACTCCGCCAAGGATCTCAAGGCGGCGTTGGGGATTATTGTATTGCGCGTCAAAGAGGCCATGGGCAGCCAAGTCTGCTCGGTCTATCTGCTGGACCCCGAGACCAACCGTTTTGTGCTGATGGCCACCGAGGGCTTGAACAAGCGCTCGATCGGCAAGGTCAGCATGGCGCCCAATGAAGGTCTGGTCGGCTTGGTCGGCACGCGCGAAGAACCGCTGAACCTCGAAAATGCCGCGGATCACCCGCGCTATCGTTATTTTGCCGAGACCGGCGAAGAACGCTACGCCTCGTTCCTCGGGGCGCCGATCATCCACCACCGCCGTGTCGTCGGCGTGTTGGTCATCCAGCAGAAGGAGCGTCGCCAGTTCGACGAAGGTGAAGAAGCCTTCCTCGTGACCATGAGCGCGCAATTGGCCGGGGTTATCGCCCACGCCGAAGCCACCGGGTCGATCAGCGGCCTGGGCCGCCAGGGCAAGGGCATCCAGGAAGCCAAGTTCGTCGGCGTGCCAGGTTCACCCGGCGCGGCAGTGGGTACGGCGGTGGTCATGTTGCCACCCGCCGACCTCGACGTAGTGCCGGACAAGACCATCGTCGACATCCCCGCCGAATTGGGCCTGTTCAAGACGGCCATCGAGGGCGTACGGGCCGACATGCGCGCCCTGTCGGCGAAACTGGCGACGCAACTGCGCCCCGAAGAGCGCGCGCTGTTCGACGTTTACCTGATGATGCTCGACGACGCCTCCCTGGGCAGCGAGGTGACCACGGTCATCAAGACCGGTCAGTGGGCCCAGGGTGCGTTGCGCCAGGTGGTGACCGACCACGTCAACCGTTTCGAACTGATGGACGACGCCTACCTGCGCGAGCGTGCCTCCGACGTCAAGGACCTCGGCCGCCGGCTGCTGGCCTACTTGCAACAGGAACGCCAGCAGACCCTGGTCTATCCCGATAACACCATCCTGATCAGCGAAGAACTGACCCCGGCCATGCTCGGCGAGGTGCCTGAAGGCAAGCTCGCGGGGCTGGTCTCGGTATTGGGTTCGGGCAACTCCCACGTCGCGATCCTGGCCCGCGCCATGGGCATTCCGACGGTCATGGGCGTGGTGGACCTGCCGTATTCAAAGGTCGACGGCATCCAGATGATCGTCGATGGCTACCACGGCGAGGTCTACACCAACCCCACCGAATTGCTGCGCAAGCAGTTTGCCGATGTGGTGGAGGAAGAAAAGCAACTGTCCCTGGGCCTGGATGCGCTGCGGGACCTGCCTTGCGTGACGCTCGACGGCCACCGCATGCCGCTGTGGGTCAACACCGGGCTGCTGGCCGATGTTGCCCGGGCGCAGAAGCGCGGCGCCGAGGGTGTGGGCCTGTACCGCACCGAAGTGCCCTTCATGATCAACCAGCGCTTCCCCAGCGAAAAGGAACAGCTGGCGATCTATCGCGAACAGTTGGCCGCTTTCCATCCGCAACCGGTGACCATGCGCAGCCTGGACATCGGCGGGGACAAATCCCTGTCCTACTTCCCCATCAAGGAAGACAACCCCTTCCTTGGCTGGCGCGGGATACGCGTGACGCTCGACCATCCGGAAATCTTCCTGGTCCAGGCCCGCGCCATGCTCAAGGCCAGCGAGGGTCTGAACAACCTGCGCATCCTGTTGCCGATGATTTCCGGCACCCATGAGCTGGAAGAAGCCTTGCACCTGATCCACCGGGCGTGGGGCGAAGTGCGCGATGAAGGCACCGACGTGCCGATGCCACCGGTGGGGGTGATGATCGAGATTCCGGCGGCGGTGTACCAGACCAAGGAACTGGCGCGCCAGGTTGACTTCCTGTCGGTCGGTTCCAACGACCTGACCCAGTATTTGCTGGCCGTGGACCGCAACAACCCGCGGGTCGCCGACCTGTACGACTATCTGCACCCAGCGGTGCTGCAAGCCCTGCAGAATGTGGTCCGCGACGCCCATGCCGAAGGCAAGCCAGTGAGCATCTGCGGTGAAATGGCCGGGGACCCGGCGGCGGCGGTGCTGCTGATGGCGATGGGCTTTGACAGCCTGTCGATGAACGCCACCAACCTGCCGAAAGTGAAATGGATGCTGCGTCAGATCAACCTCAGCAAGGCCCAGGAACTGCTGGCCGAAGTGATGACGATCGATAATCCGCAGGTGATCCACAGCTCCTTGCAACTGGCGCTGAAGAACCTTGGGTTGGCGCGGATGATCAATCCGGCTTCGAACAAGACGCTCTGAATCTTTAGCGACCTCATCGCGAGCAGGCTCGCTCCCACAGGGGATCTCGGTTGTTCACAACGTTTGTGTTCACTGAAGATCTACTGTGGGAGCGAGCCTGCTCGCGATGGGGCCAGAAATGACAGCACAAAATCAAACCTTAAACTCCACCTCCCCCAAATGCCCCCCAAGCGGCCCATAACTGCGCTCGACCAGATGCCGCGTCCCATCGGCATGGACAATCAGCGCCGTACTCGCTCGCGTCCCGTAAGCAGGGCTGGCGATGAACACACTCGACAACAGTGTCTCGGTCGCCAGCCCTACGCCGGTGTTCGGCAGTTCGGCTACCGGGGCCGGCTGCGGGTCGTTCAGCAGCGCCAACAAGGCCTGGGGCTGCGGGTCGTCCAGTACCTCGACCAGCGCCGCCCGGGCCTTGAGCAGCTTGGGCCATGGCGTGTTCAGCCCGGCGTTCGACAAACCGTAGACACCCTCGGCCAGTCGCTGTGGCCGGGCATCGCGGGCATTGTGGTGCCACAGTTCGGTGCCATCGCCCAACAGCAAGTTGAACCCGCCGTACTCACCGGCACGGGGCACCACTTCGCTCAAATAATCGGCAATTGAAAGATTTCCGCTCAAAAATCGCGCCACCAGTTCACCACGGGACTTGAAGCCGGGCGGCTGGGCCGGGTCGCGAATGTTGGTCAGGGCAGCGAAACGGCCATCGGCGCCGACGCCAAGCCAGGTCCCCCCGGCTTCCAGATCGCGGCCGGCATGGACATCAGGGGCGTCAGGCCATTGCCCCAGGGGCAAGGTCGGGCGCGCGTAGAACTCATCGCGGTTGGCCGCCACGATCAGCGGCCGGGCGTGGCCGGGGCGCCAGGCAAATACGATCAGGCACATCAGATAGTCCCATTAAAAATAAAGCCGAGCACAGCTGTTGTGGGTTTCACTCTACCCAGACATCGCC
>NZ_WUUD01000033.1:383698-385459 GCF_009831705.1 Pseudomonas sp. PICF6
GGAGCCCAAGGCCATGGATCCGTTACCATGCCGCTCTTGTTTCTAGGATGGGCGAGGGACGCTGGTGGAATTTGTGCTCTATCTGCTGCTCGGCGCCTGTGCCGGCGTGCTGGCCGGACTGTTCGGCGTGGGTGGCGGGATCATCATCGTCCCGGTGCTGGTATTCAGTTTTACCTTGCAGGGCTTCGACCCACTGGTGTTGACGCACCTGGCGGTCGGCACGTCCCTGGCATCGATCATCTTCACTTCGGTCAATGCCGTGCGCGAGCATCAGCGCAAAGGCGCGGTGCGCTGGCCGATTTTTGCCTGGATGACCGTTGGAATCCTGATCGGTGCCGGTTTCGGAGCCGTCACTGCCGAAGCGATTTCCGGTCCGAACCTGCAAAAAATCATCGGCGTGTTCGCCCTGATTGTCGCCGTACAACTGGGCCTGGACTTGAGGCCCAAGGCCAGCCGCACAGTTCCGGGCAAGGTCGGGTTGACGGTGGCGGGGACGGTGATCGGCTGGGCCTCGGCGATTTTCGGCATCGGCGGCGGCTCGCTGACCGTGCCGTTCCTGACCTGGCGCAGCGTGCCTATGCAACAGGCGGTGGCGACGTCATCGGCCTGCGGTTTGCCGATTGCCCTGGTCAGTGCATTAAGTTTCATGATTCTGGGCTGGCAAGATCCGCGGCTGCCGGCTCATAGTCTCGGTTTTGTTTATTTGCCGGCGCTACTGGGCATTGCCCTGACGAGCATGGTCTTCGCCCGCTTCGGCGCGCGACTGGCCCATCGCCTGTCACCGCGCTTGCTCAAACGGCTGTTCGCCGCTTTGCTGTTCAGCGTGGGCTTGAGTTTTCTGCTCTGACGCAATCCTGGCTTAATCCCGAGGTGGCAGCGTCGCCCGGATATTTTTGACGTTTACGAGGAATATCAATGCTGCCTTACCCGCAGATCGATCCGGTGGCCCTGGCCATCGGCCCGCTGAAAATCCACTGGTACGGCCTGATGTACCTGATCGGCATCGGCGGCGCCTGGCTGCTGGCGTCGCGCCGGCTCAACCGCTTCGATCCGACCTGGAACAAGGAAAAGCTCTCGGACCTGGTGTTCTGGCTATCCATGGGCGTGATCGTTGGCGGACGCCTGGGTTACGTCTTGTTCTACGACCTGAGCGCGTACCTGGCCAATCCGACGCTGATCTTCGAAGTCTGGAAGGGCGGCATGTCGTTCCACGGCGGGTTCATCGGCGTGATGCTGGCAGCGCTGTGGTTCGGTAAACGCAACAACAAGTCGTTTTTCGAGCTGATGGACTTCGTCGCGCCAATGGTGCCGATTGGCCTGGGGGCCGGGCGCATCGGCAACTTCATCAACGCCGAATTGTGGGGCAAGGCCACCGACGTGCCATGGGCGATGGTCTTCCCGCCGTTCAGCGACCCGGCGCAGCTGCCCCGTCATCCTTCGCAGCTGTACCAGTTCGCGCTCGAAGGCGTGGCACTGTTTGCCATCCTGTGGCTGTTCTCGCGCAAGCCACGGCCGACCATGGCCGTGTCGGGCATGTTCGCGCTGTTCTACGGGATCTTCCGTTTCATCGTTGAATTCGTCCGCGTACCAGACGCCCAACTCGGCTATCTGGCGTGGAACTGGCTGACCATGGGCCAGTTGCTGTGCCTGCCAATGATCATTGGTGGCCTGGCGCTGATCTGGCTGGCCTATCATCGTGCGCCGGCTGCGGCGGCCAAGATTTAAATTCGAACCCCGGGGCGCTGGCCCCGGGTTCAAGGA
>NZ_WUUD01000033.1:385469-407288 GCF_009831705.1 Pseudomonas sp. PICF6
TGGGATCAGAACGCCAACGAAAACGCCCAATGGCTGGCCAACCCGTTTCGCCAGGGCGAAGATGACCTGGGTGAGATCTATGGTGTGCAATGGCGCAAGTGGCCAGCCTACAAGCAGATCCCGTTGAGCAACCCGGCCGCCATCGAGCAAACCCTGGCCCAGGGCTACCGACAAATCGCCGAGGGCGAAGAAAACGGTCAGGCCTACGTGGTGCTGTACAAAGCCATCGATCAGGTGCGCCAGTGCGTCGACACCATCATCAAGGACCCGGGCAGCCGGCGGATCCTGTTCCACGGCTGGAACTGCGCCCAGCTCGATGAAATGGCCCTGCCGCCGTGCCATTTGCTCTACCAGTTCCACCCGAATGTCGAGACCAAGGAAATCTCCCTGACCCTCTACATCCGTTCCAACGACCTGGGCCTGGGCACACCGTTCAACCTCACCGAAGGCGCCGCGCTGCTGAGCCTGATCGGTCGCCTGACCGGCTACACGCCACGCTGGTTCACCTATTTCATCGGCGACGCCCACGTCTACGAAAACCACCTGGACATGCTCAACGAGCAGCTCAAGCGCGAGCCGTTCCCGATGCCCAAACTGGTGATTTCCGAGCGCGTGCCGGAGTTCGCCAAGACCGGTGTGTACCAGCCTGAGTGGCTGGAGCTAGTAGAGCCGAGCGACTTCTCCCTCGAGGGCTACCAGCACCACGCGCCGATGACGGCGCCGATGGCGGTCTAAGCCACGCCACCTCTCCCCCTGTGGGAGCGAGCCTGCTCGCGATGAGGCCATTACATTCAACATAGATGTTGACTGTTAAGCCGCTATCGCGAGCAAGCTCGCTCCCACACAGAGCTCAGTGTGTTGGAGATTGACGGCAAGGACTCAATGCCCATGACTCCTGCCCACATGTGAATGCTCCACCTCCGGCGCCACCGCGCCACTCACTTCCAGGCGCTGCAAAATCCCGCATTGATCCAGGTCCGGCCCTTCGCCACAACGATGGCGCAGGTCGATCAGTTGTGTCTGCAAGGCCAGCAGACCGTCGATGCGCGCCTTGACGTGGTGGATGTGTTCGTCGATCAGCGCGTTGACGTTTTCGCACTGATCCTGAGGGCTGTCGCGCAGAGCCAGGAGGCTGCGGATTTCTTCCAGGGTCATGTCCAGGGTGCGGCAGTTGCGGATGAACGTCAGCCGCTCGGCATGAGCCTGGGTGTAGACCCGATAATTACCATCGCTGCGGGCCGGCTCCGGCAGCAAGCCTTCGCGCTCGTAGTAGCGAATGGTTTCGACCTGGCAGTCGGTGATTTTTGCCAGTTCGCCGATCTTCATGGCGTTACCTCCAAAACAGGTGCTTGACCCTATAGTGGCTACAGGGTCTTTACTGTGCAACAGGCACTTTTCACGGACGTAACCCGATGAGCGATTCCATTCATACCCACAAGCCCAACCACGGCCATGACCACGGGCATTCCTGCTGCTCAGCCAAAGCGGCACCGTCGGTGGTCAAGCTCGGCAAGGCGCCGACGGACGGCGCTCGGCTGAGCAGTTTTCGCATCCAGGCCATGGACTGCCCCACCGAACAGACGCTGATCCAGAACAAGCTCGGCAAACTTGCAGGCGTGCAGCAACTGGAATTCAACCTGATCAATCGCGTGCTGGGCGTGACTCACGACTTGCCCAACGACTCGCCGATCATTGATGCGATCCAGTCCCTGGGCATGCAGGCCGAGCCGTTGGCCCCGGGCCAGGAAAAAGAAACCAGCGAATTGCCCGCCCCGGCCAAGCCCTGGTGGCCGCTGGCGCTGTCGGGTGTCACCGCCCTGGGTGCCGAGGTGATCCACTTCACCAGCGCCGCACCGGAGTGGGTGGTCGCGCTAATGGCGTTGGTGTCGATCCTCAGCGGCGGTCTCGGTACCTACAAGAAGGGCTGGATCGCTCTGAAAAACCGCAACCTGAACATCAACGCACTGATGAGCATCGCGGTGACCGGTGCGGTGCTGATCGGCCAATGGCCGGAAGCGGCGATGGTGATGTTCCTGTTCACGGTGGCTGAATTGATCGAGGCCAAGTCCCTGGACCGGGCGCGCAACGCCATCAGCGGCTTGATGCAGATGGCCCCGGAACAGGCCACCGTGCAACAGGCCGATGGCACCTGGCAGGTGCAAGCGGTCAAGGCCATCAACCTCGGTGCACGGGTGCGGGTTCGTCCAGGCGAACGGGTGGGTCTGGACGGGGACATCGTCGCCGGTCGCTCTACCATCGACCAGGCGCCCATTACCGGCGAGAGCCTGCCGGTAGAAAAAACCGTGGGCGACAAGGTTTTCGCCGGCACCATCAACCAGGCCGGCGAACTGGAGTACACCGTGACCGCCGCAGCCGACCACTCCACCCTGGCGCGAATCATCCACGCCGTGGAACAGGCCCAGGGCTCCCGCGCCCCGACCCAACGCTTCGTCGATCAGTTCTCGAAAATCTACACCCCGGCGGTGTTCGCCCTGGCGTTGGCCGTGGCAGTGATCCCGCCGCTGTTCATGGGGGCAACCTGGTTCGACTGGATCTACCGGGCGCTGGTGTTACTGGTCGTGGCCTGCCCGTGTGCGCTGGTGATTTCCACCCCGGTGACTATTGTCAGCGGCCTCGCCGCAGCGGCGCGCAAAGGCATTCTGATCAAGGGCGGCGTGTATCTGGAGGGCGGCCACAAGCTCGACTATCTGGCCCTGGACAAGACCGGCACGATCACCCATGGCAAGCCGGTGCAGACCGACTACGTTCCACTCGACCCGACAGTGGAAGCGACGGCACCCGCTTTGGCCGCCAGTCTTGCCGCCCGTTCCGACCATCCGGTCTCCCACGCAATCGCCAACGCAGCTGTGGATAAACAGCAGGCGCCGCACGCTGTGGATAACTTTGCAGCGCTGCCGGGACGCGGGGTGCGCGGCGATATCAACGGCCAGACCTATCATTTGGGCAATCACCGTCTGGTGGAAGACCTGGGCCTGTGCTCTGCCGAGCTGGAAGAGAAGCTCTTCGCCCTGGAAAAACAAGGCAAGTCCGTGGTGCTGTTGCTCGACCACTCAGGCCCCTTGGCGCTGTTTGCCGTCGCCGACACGGTGAAGGACTCCAGCCGCGAAGCCATCCAGCAACTGCATGAGCTGGGTATCAAGACCCTGATGCTCACCGGCGACAACGCCCATACCGCCGAAGCGATTGCCGCACAGGTGGGCATGGATCAGGCCCGAGGCGATCTGTTGCCAGGCGACAAACTGCAAGCCATCGAGGATCTGTATGCCTTGGGTCACCGGGTCGGCATGGTGGGCGACGGCATCAACGACGCCCCTGCCCTGGCGCGCTCGGAGATCGGCTTCGCCATGGCGGCGGCCGGCACCGACACCGCCATTGAGACCGCCGATGTCGCCCTGATGGACGATGACTTGCGCAAGATCCCGGCGTTCATCCGCCTGTCGCGGCAGACTTCGAGCATCCTGAAACAGAACATCGCTTTGGCGCTGGTCATCAAGGCGATCTTTCTGGGATTCACCTTTGCCGGGTTTGCCACCATGTGGATGGCGGTGTTTGCCGACATGGGGGTGAGTTTGCTGGTGGTGTTCAATGGGTTGCGGTTGTTGCGTAAATAGAGGTGATGAGGCACCCGCATCGCGAGCAGGCTCGCTCCCACAGTAGATCTCAGCGGCCACACGTGGTGTACAACCGAGATCCAATGTGGGAGCGAGCCTGCTCGCGATGGGGCTGCACCGCAGCCCCAATGATTCAACGCCTGTTCAGTCGCGCTTGGGCTCGCGAATCTTGTACCAGGCCACATACAGCGCTGGCAGGAACAACAACGTCAGCAGGGTGGCGATGATGATCCCGCCGATCATCGCGTAGGCCATCGGCCCCCAGAACACTTCCCGGGCAATCGGGATCATCCCCAGGCTCGCGGCGGCCGCGGTGAGCAGAATCGGCCGACGCCGATGTTCGGTGGCTTGCACCACCGCATCCCAGGGCTCGTACCCGTCACGTTCATACTCATCGATCTGGGTCACCAGGATCACCGAGTTGCGGATGATGATGCCGATCAGTGCCAGTATCCCGAGGATCGCCACAAAACCCATGGGCGTGCCCGTCGGCACCAGCGCCAGCACCACGCCGATCAACCCAAGGGGCGCGACGCTGGCCACCAGGAACATCTTCTGCACACTGTGCAGCTGGATCATCAGGAAGGTCGCCATCAAAAACAGCATCAGCGGCACGACGCTGGCGATCGGCCCTTGGGCTTTGCTGCTTTCTTCCACCGTCCCCCCGGTGGCGACCTTGTAGCCCGCCGGCAGACCGGCAGCGAATTGATCGATGGCCGGTTGCAGTTGCTTCACCAGATCGGTGGGCTGGATTTCATCGCGCACCGCGGCCTTGATGGTAATGGTGGGCTTGCGGTCGCGACGCCACACCAGGGGTTGTTCCAGTTCATAGCGCACTGTGGCGAACGCCAGCAGCGGGATGGAGGTGCCGCTCGGCGTGACGATCTGCAAGTTCTGCAGGGTCTGCGGCGAACCGCGCTCGGCGTCTTCGGCACGACCAACCACGTTGATCAGGTATATGTCGTCATTGACCTGGGTCACCGGCGAACCGCTGACGATACTGTTCATCAGCCTGGCCACGTCCTCCGAAGACAAGCCCAGTTGCCGCGCCCGGTCTTGGGCAATGTCGATACGCAGCACCTTGCCCGGCTCGTTCCAGTCATAAATGATTTCGCCGATGTGGGTGTTCTTGTCCAGTTCGCTGGCAAGTTCGATGGCGTGCTTGCGCACCTGGTCGATGTCCTTGCCGCTGACCCGGTACTGGATCGGCCGCCCCACCGGCGGGCCCATTTCCAGGGCCTGCACGTAGCTGCCAATGCCGACGAAGTCCTCGCGCAGACGCTTTTGCAGGCGTTCGGTGAGGGCCGTGCGCGACTCCAGGCCTTTGCTGACGATCACCAGTTGCGCGTAGTACGGATTCTGCAACTGCTGGTCCAGCGGCAGGTAGAAACGAATCGCGCCCTCACCGATGTAGGTGCTCCAGCGCTCGATGTCCGGGTCGCCCTTGAGCGTCGCCTCCAGGCGATCGACCGCCTTGCGGGTCTCGTCCATCGAAGCGTTCTGCGGCAGGTTCAAGTCCACCAGAATTTCCGGGCGGTCCGAAGACGGGAAGAACTGGTTCTGCACAAAACGCATGCAAAACACCGACAACGCAAACAGCAGCACGGTGATGCCAATGGCCCACCAGCGATTGCGCATCGCCCACAGCAAGCCGCCATTGAAAGCCCGGCCGATCCGTCCTGGCTCGTTGCTGTGGGGTTTCACATGGGTACTGAGGATGTGCACGCCGATCACCGGGGCGAACAGCACCGCGACGATCCACGACACCAGCATCGCCACGGCAATGACTGCAAACAGGGTAAAGGTGTACTCGCCGGCGGAGCTGGCGTTCAGGCCGATGGGCACGAACCCGGCCACGGTCACCAGGGTCCCGGTGAGCATCGGGAACGCCGTTGAGGTGTAGGCGAAGGTCGCGGCCTGCTCCTTGGTTTCACCTTTCTCCAGGCGCGTGACCATCATTTCCACGGTGATCATCGCGTCGTCCACCAGCAGACCGAGGGCGATGATCAGCGCACCGAGGGAAATCCGCTGCATGGTGATGCCGCTGTATTCCATGAACACAAAGACCATCGCCAATACCAGCGGAATCGAGCAGGCCACCACCAGCCCGGCCCGTAAGCCAAGGCTGATAAAGCTGACCACCAGCACGATAATCACCGCCTCGAACAACGCGCTGGTGAAACCGCCGACCGCTTCCTCCACCACTTCGGCCTGGTCCGACACGGTATGCACGTCGACGCCCACTGGCAGATCGGCGGTCAGTTCGTTCATGCGCGCGTGCAGTGCCTTGCCGAATTCCTGGATGTTGCCGCCCTTCTTCATCGCAATGGCCAGGCCAATGGCCGGCGTGCCATTGAAGCGAAACATTGGGGTCGCGGGGTCGACATAACCGCGACTGATGTCAGCGATGTCGGCCAGGCGATAAAAACGATCATTGAGCCGCAGATTGACGTTGGCCAGGTCCTTTTCCGACTGGAACTGCCCGGAAGTGCGTACGGAAATCCGCTCCGGCCCGGCGTCGATCACCCCGGCGGGAGTCACAGCGTTCTGGGATTGCAGGCTCTGCACCACCTGGCGCTGATCAATACCCAGCGCGGCGAGCTTGCGGGTCGAAAAATTCAGGTACAGGACTTCATCCTGCTCGCCCACCATCTCGACCTTGCCCAGGCCCGGTACCTCACGGATTTCGGCGCGCACTTGCTCCACATAATCGCGCAACTGACGCATCGAAAGCCCGTCGCCGGTGAAGGCATAGACCGACCCGTACACATCGCCGAATTCGTCGTTGAATCCCGGGCCCTGCAGGCCCTGGGGGAAGTCACCACGGATGTCGTCGATCTTCTTGCGAACCTGATACCAGATCCCGGGGATTTCCTCGGCGTCGGTGGTATCGCGCAGGTACACGAACACCGTCGACTCCCCTGGTCGGGTATAGCTTTTGACATAGTCGAGAGAGTCGAGCTCTTCGAGTTTTTTCTCGATGCGGTCGGTGACCTGCTTGAGGGTTTCCTCCTGGGTCGCGCCAGGCCAACGAGTCTGGATGACCATGGTCTTGATGGTGAACGAGGGGTCTTCTTCGCGCCCCAGGTTCATGTAGGAAAACACCCCCATCAACAGGGCGACGAACATTAAGTACCAGACAAACGACTGATGCCGCAGGGCCCATTCGGATAAGTTGAAAGGCCCTTTCATCGTGCGTCCTCGTCGAGTTTCACTTTCTGCCCCGGCTGGAGGCTGTTCACACCGGCGCTGACCACACGGTCGCCGGGCTTGATGCCATTGGCCACCAGCACCGAGTCGGTGGAGCGGCTGAGAATCCTCACCTCTCGGGGGGAAACGGTCTGATTCTGCGGATCGACAAGCCAGATCCGCGTTGTGCCATCGACCTCTTGCAAGGCACTGAGCGGCAGCTCGATGCGCGGCTCGATGGTTGAGCTCAGGGTCACGCTGATGGCCGTGCCCAGGCGAAAGCCTGGCGGTGTATCGCCCAGGGTCAGCCGTGCGCGGCGCGTGCGGGTGGCGCTTTGGGCCTGGGGTTCGATCTCGCGCACGGTGGCGGTCGTGCGGATGCTCGGGTCCAGTTCCCCGGCAACCTCGAACACGACATCGGCGGGCAGGCGCTCAGCCAGGCCGGCCGGCAGGTCGATCACCGCTTCCTTGATGTCCGGGCGCGCCAGGGTCACCACTTGCTGGCCGGCAGTGACCACCTGCCCGGCCTCGGCATTCCAGGCCGTGACGACGGCATCGTGGTCGGTGTGCAACTGGCTGTAGTTGAGTTGGTCGCGAGCCTGCTCCACCGATGCACGGGCCTGTTCCAGGGAAGCCGCGGTGGTTTTCAGATCGGTCTGGGCAATGTCCAGTTGCGCCTGCGCGCCGACACCACGGTCGAACAACTGCTGCTGGCGACGGGCATTAGCCTGGGCATTGATGTACTGCGCCTCGATCCGCGCCAAGTCGCCCTGGGCGGCGCGCAACTGGTTCTGTTGATCGGTGGGGTCGAGGGTAGCGAGCAAATCACCCTTCTTCACTTCGGCGCCGACATCGACGTTGCGGCTGGCGATCCGTCCCGGCACGCGGAAGCCCACATTGGTCTCGTAACGGGCCTGGATGCTGCCGGCGAAGCGCCCAAGGGCTTGCTGGTCGAGCGCGCGAACCTCGATGGACAACACCGGGCGCACCGGCTCAGGTGGCGGCTCTTCCTTCGAGCATGCCACCAGCAACAGACCGGCCGAGACCATCCATAAACGCTTCATGGCTGGACTCCCGTCGGGGATTTCTCATGGGTATTTTCAGCGATCTCTACGCGCACGCCGGGATGCAGCAATTGCCCACCCGCGGTGACCACTGTCTCACCCCCCTTGAGCCCGTCGCTGATGATGACCTTTCCGGTGAGATACCGGCCGACGGTGACATTGTGCAGCTGCGCCTTGCCTGCATCGTCCACCAGCCACACCGCCGGATCGTGAAGGTTCTTGGTCAGCGCCGACCAGGGCAGTTCCACGGCGGTCTTGCCGGCAGACTTGGCGGTGGCACTGACCACCGAACCCAGGCGCATGCCTTCGGGTAACTCACTGAGCGTCACCTTGACCTGCACGGTGCCGGTTTCAGCGGAAACCGCCGGGGTGATCT
Organism: Pseudomonas sp. PICF6; assembly: GCF_009831705.1. Classification (NCBI taxonomy): domain Bacteria; kingdom Pseudomonadati; phylum Pseudomonadota; class Gammaproteobacteria; order Pseudomonadales; family Pseudomonadaceae; genus Pseudomonas; species Pseudomonas sp. PICF6. The sequence continues at coordinate 393,731 of NZ_WUUD01000033.1, forward strand.
CGCGCACCGTACCGGTGGTCTTGATGGCCGGGTTGTCCAGCAGGCTGATGACGATGGCGGGATCCGAGGGCGGTTCGCGCAACAGTGACTCGTAGATATTGAACACGGCGTCGCGCTCTCCGTCCTGGGCCAGGCTGAAGATCGGTTCCGTGGCCTGCACCACCTGGCCGACCTCCGCCTGCCGTGCCGTGATGATGCCCGGAGCCTCGGCGATCAGCGCGGTATAGCTCAGTTGTTCGCGGGCGTTGGCCAACTGGGCCTGGGCAGCGGTCAGCGCACTCTGGCTGCTGCGCAGTTGCGCCTGGGCCGTGTCATATTCGCTCTGGCTGGTATAACCCTTGGGCAAGAGTTTTTGCTGGCGCACGAACGCCGCCGCACTCTGCTTGACCCGCGCCTGTTCGGCAGCCACCTGAGCCTGGGCGGAGTCGACACGAGTCTGCAGATCCTGGGGGTCGAGCCGGGCGAGCACCTGTCGAGCCGAAACCCGGTCACCGACATCCACCTTGCGCTCGACGATCTTGCCGGCCACGCGGAACGACAAATCGGTCTGCACCCGAGCCTGGACGTCACCGGTGAGGGTCACCGAGGCGGCATATTCGGTGGGCACGGCCTGTTGCACGAAAACCCTCGGCAGGGCCTTTTCCTCGGGTTTTTCATCACCGCATCCGGCCAACACCACACACAAGCCAAGGCCAACCAGAACTTTACTTCGAGGACCAGCCATGCAGACTCCTTTGCGTTGTACGGACGTACCAGTGACGATACGACTGTGAGCTTAGAACAGGGTTCAACACCTGCCACAGGATCACAATGGATACACCCATCAGGCAGACTAGTGCCTTTGCGGCAGCGGGAAAAATTTGCACATGCTCAAGACACTGGCGGTGGCCAACTACCGCTCGATCAACAAACTGGTGATCCCCCTGGGCCGGCTGAACCTGATCACCGGCCCCAACGGCAGTGGCAAATCCAATCTGTATCGTGCCCTGCGCCTGTTGGCGGAGACCGCCCAGGGTGGCGTGGTCAACGCCCTGGCCCGCGAAGGCGGGCTGGACTCGACCTTCTGGGCCGGGCCGGAAGTGATCAGCCGGCGTATGCGCAACGGCGAGGTGCCCATCGGAGCTACGGTGCGGCTCAGCACGAAACGTCTGCGCCTGGGTTTTGCCGGGGAAGATTTCAGCTATTCGATTTCCCTCGGCCTGCCAGAACCGAGTTTGTCCGCGTTTTCGCTGGACCCTGAAATCAAGCGCGAATGCATCTGGGCCGGCCCGGTGTTTCGTCCCGCCAGCCTGCTGGTGGATCGCAACGGGCCCATGATCCGTGCCCGGGACGGTCGCACCTGGGACGTCCTGGCTCAGTACACGCCCACCTTTGACAGTTTGTTCGACCAGGTCGGCAGCCTGCGCACCTCACCGGAGGTGCTGCAGATGCGCGAGTTCATTCGTCGCTGGCGCTTCTATGACCACTTTCGCAGCGACGCCGACGCCCCGGCGCGCCAGCCGCAACTGGGCACCCGCACGCCGGTGCTGCACCACGACGGGCGTGACCTGGCCGCTGCCCTGCAAACCATTCTTGAGATCGGCGACGATCAAGCCCTGCACTCGTCCATCAGCGACGCATTCCCCGGTGCCCGGCTGCATATCGAGAAACTGCAAGGCGGGCGTTTCGGCATCGAGTTTCATCAGCATGGCTTGCTGCGCCCGCTGTCGGCTGCCGAACTTTCCGACGGGACCCTGCGCTATCTGCTGCTGATAGCCGCACTGCTCACCCCGCGCCCACCCTCGCTGATGGTGCTCAACGAACCGGAAACCAGCCTGCACCCGGACCTGTTGCCGGCCCTGGCGCGGTTGATCATCCGCGCTTCAGCGCACTGTCAGGTCTGGGTGGTCTCCCATGCCCGGCGCTTGATCACCGCCTTGCAGCAGGACAACGACTGCAATTGCATCGTGCTGGAGAAAGATCTGGGCCAGACCGGGATCGTCGGCCAGGGAATACTGGATGCGCCGGCCTGGAGCTGGCCGGATTGATCGACGGTATTTGCAGGGGCCAAGTAAGAAGGCTATTTTTCCACTGGCTGTAGGACGGGTCTATTTCTCGACGGACCTCTCCAAGGAACCGCAGCTTATGGCCAGACTGCCTGGCCCCCATCACAAGGAAGATCACAATGGCTGACGTGAAAGCCCCGCAACACCTCGACCCACGCGACATCGTCAAACTGCTCGTGGCCCTGCGCCGCGCATTGAAAAAACCGCCTGCATAGCTACATCGATCAAGACGGGTTCTGAGCGTCGGCACAAAAAAACGCCGACGCTGGCAAAGCCGTCGGCGTTGAAACTTCAAATCCTTGCTGTTCGATCAGAACGCCGGCAGTACCGCGCCGCTGTATTTCTTCTCGATAAATGCCTTCACTTCCGGGCTGGTCAGGGCCTTGGCCAGTTTCTGCATGGCCGGGCTGTCCTTGTTGTCCGGGCGGGCCACCAGGAAGTTCACGTACGGCGAATCCGAACCTTCGATCACCAGCGCATCCTTGGCCGGGTTAAGACCCGCTTCCAGGGCGTAGTTGGTGTTGATCATGTCCAGGTCGACCTGATCCAGCACACGCGGCAGCATGGCCGATTCCAGCTCCTTGAACTGAAAGTTTTTCGGGTTCTTGGCGATGTCCTTGGGCGTGGCCAGGGCGTTTTTCGGGTCCTTGAGCTCGATCAGGCCCGCCTTCTGCAACAGGATCAGGGCGCGACCACTGTTGCTGCCTTCGTTGGGGATGGCGATGGTCGCGCCGTCCTTGAGTTCGGCCAGGCTTTTGACTTTCTTCGAGTAACCACCGAACGGTTCCACATGCACGCCGATCACGGTCACCAGATCGGTGCCTTTGCCTTCGTTGAAGCTCTTGAGATACGGCAGGGTCTGGAAGTAGTTGGCGTCCAGACGCTTCTGATCAACCTGTACGTTGGGTTGAACGTAGTCGGTGAACACCTTGATTTGCAGGTCCACGCCTTCTTTGGCCAGGGCCGGCTTGATCAGCTCAAGGATTTCAGCGTGGGGCACCGGGGTGGCCGCCACGACGAGTTTCTCCGCCGCCTGGGCCAGACCCGAGGTCAGGGCTGCTGCCAACGCGGTGAATAACAGAACCTTTTTCATGCAGTGTCCTTATCGAAGATCACCGTCGTCATGGACCACGGTCAAACAATGGAAGTGCCAGCGAAGTGCTATCGCTGGCGTGATGTGGACGATACCGATATTTTTTATGCCTTAACAATATCTTTTATTGAGGTGCTTATACCCATAAGCCATAAATGAGCAGGCGTAATTTCCTCGTCAGGCAAATCGGATATCGGCGCTTCGCTTCCTGACGTCACCATAGATTTCGTCCTGTGCCTGCCAAAGCGACTGGCTGCCGAAAAATTCGTCCGCGCGCTGGAGATACTCTTTGGCTTTTTCGATGTACCGATCTCTATCGATCGTGTACCTGACGCCGTCAACCGGATACTTGACGTAACCGACCACATCCTTGGCTGTCAGTACATTCCTCAGGTCGTTTTGCACAGCGATGAAGTTACGCCGCCCGCCTTCAGGAACCAGACGGCTCGCGGCCTTGGCATATTCACCAACACGTACCGCACGCAAGGCATTGCCACGATTCAATGTCACGGTATCACCGAGTGCCTCGACGGTTTTCTGCAACGCCACGCTTGTGCCTTTGCCCAATACCTTGCCCGCCAGGGAAGCCCCGCCGGACACAACACCCAGCGCAATACTGGTGTAACTGAGAATCTGCGTGGCGACGGCATCCGGGGCTGCCTCCGTCAACACCACCGATGCAATCGATGCCGCGCCTGACACCACTTCCAGCGTCAACGCCGCCGCGGCCGAAAATGACACCCCGACCAAAGGTGCGGATGCGCCAAGGGTCGCAAGGGTCAATGCGACGGAAGCCACAGCAAAAGCAGCAGTAAGACCTATCTTGACCCAACCCCAGGCAGAAATATGGCCTGTCGGGTCGCTGAGATTGATCGGGTCTCCCAGACAATAGGCATAAGGATTGAGGCCGCCGCCATCGAACGGGCTCCAACTGTCGGGCCGGTGGAATCGCATCAGTACCGGATCGTAAACCCGGTAGCCATTACCCAGCAGGTAACATCCCGTCACGGGGTCCAGCGGCTCGCCATTGAAACCGAACAGGCTACCCAACCCGTCGGACACCGGGCGTTGCCCATAGGGTGAATAAGCCTGCGTGGTGGTGTCTGCACCGGAAAGTGCCTGCAGGACGTTGCCGTAAGCGTCGGTGCAAAACAGCGCCGTCTCCCGGCCTTGCAACAGGGCCAGCAACTGCCGCCCTTCGCGCACGATGCTGCGCCTCTCGTCACCCGCCACTTCGCTGCACAACTGCTCTTGATGGTGGAAACGCCGGTATGCCTTCTCCCCCGTCAGCTCGAAGGCATGGAGCCAATCCGCGGCGTCATACCGATAGCGGGCCAACGTCGATCTGGAGTCCGCCGACGTCACGCTTTCCAGGCGGCCCAACTCGTCATAAAGCAGCCTGCGCCCTTGCCCATCGTTGAGCAGATTGCCGTCCGCGTCATAACTGAAGGTTGTATTGCCCGCCACATAGTCGGGATGACTGTGGATGACGGCACTGAGTTGCGTTTTGTCAGCCAGGTCATACCGATAGTTCGCAATGTTCTCGCCACCGACGAAACGGGTGGTGACCTGACGAATGTTATCGAGATAGTCGTAAGTGAAATCCTGGGAAACGATAACTTTTCCCTGCGTATCCACGGGCGCCTGCTCACCCTTGCAGGCGTAACGCTCCAAGCGGCCACGCAGATCATAGGTGAACGATTCCAGGCGCAGGAGGACGTTCCCGACCTTGAGCGTGCGCTGGCTGAGCTTATCGCCGGGGCCGAACGACTGGGCCAACTCCAGGACGTCTTTTTCCTGGGAGGAGGAACGTCGAAGAACCTCGCGGCCAAACTCGTCGTACACCAGGTCGGTGACCATCGACAGGCCCGATTGAGCGTCGGTGACGGTGATACAACTGAGGTGCTCTTGAGCGTTGTACGAGTAGGCGACGCAGACTCGGCCTTGGGTGATGCCCGACAACCGTCCTGTCTCGTCATAAAGACAGGTGCGATCCGCGCCGTTGACGTCTGTATGGCAAATCGGCTTTCCCATCAACGAGTGGGTTTGCGAACTTTCGAACCGGTCGAGCGCAGTTACCCATTTTTCCTGCTTGAGCCGACCGGACGCAGAATATTCCATGCGTCGCTGCACCAGCGCGTTGGCCGACTCCTGGAGCAGGCCGGTGCGCGGATCAAAACGATGCCTTGTCGAAACCGGCGCCTGGCTGCCTGCGCGCTCGGTGACACAATCATCGAGCAACGGATCAAGGGTGAACCGCAGGACTTTGCCGGCCGCAGTGATCCTCTGTGAAGCGTTCCTGCTGGAGCCTTCATAGACCAATCGTTCAGTGCGACCACCTGAGCGATTGAGCGTAATACGCATCAGCCCATCGTAGGTTCGGCTACCCACCACGTAGTCATTGGCGCTGATTTGCGTGGGATGGTCACCCTGGCTGTGTACCGCGTACTGCTTCTTGATGACCGTACCGTCGGGCAAAACCGTACTCAGGACCCTCCCCGCCAGATCGTAGCTGAAGCGAGTCACCGCCCCGTCAGAAGCCCTTTGCCTGATGCACCGTCCCAGCCCATCGTATTCGTAGGCGGTGACCTCTCGAACAACGCCTGACAGGTCCACCCGTTCGATGCGCGACGGTTTGCCAAAAACGTTCGTGAACGTACGCGTCTTGCCGGCGCCTTCCATCCACTGTGTGCGAGTGAGCGCTACCGGGTCGACCTCATCATGCACGATCACCTGTCCACGGCGACGGACGCGGCTCTGATGTCCCCACGGGTCATACTCGTACAGGGTCTTCAGTGATTTCGCCTGGCCCTCGAACCAGTCGGTTTCTTCATCCGCCTTCAGGCGCCCGAGGCTGTCGTATTCGGCCTGATAGATCAGGCGCATAGGCGCGCCAGGCATATCGACATCCTGCTTATGGACGCTGATGGTGCGGCCGACGCCGTCACTGCGGGTCGCTGTCTGGACACCCCGCGAATCCGTGACGATGACCGTGACAAACGGATCTTCGGGTGTGAACGGTTGATAGGTGAATTGACGCGACACTGCGCTGTCGGTGCCTGGCATCACCGTTTCACGGATCAGTTGCCCCAGCGAATCGTATTCCATGCTGACGCTGCTGCCCCCGGATTCACGGGTCTTGATCAGCCAGTCACACTCGTCATGCCAGCTCTGTCGCAAGTGCCTCACGCCTTCGGCGCTAAAGGTCTGGTCGGTGCGAACATGCCCGTTTTCACGCTGGTACGCATAATGGTATTCAGTCCGCACACCGCCTACCGTTTCAACCTTGCTTTGCAGCCTCGCATGGAAGACGTCATTGACGTCATTGACGTACCTTAATCGACAGTCCACCCGTGGCTCGCTGACGCCGCCTTCGAACAGTGTTTCACTGGCGAGCTGCACACAGCGGCCGCCACCGGGACGTAACGAGGGCAGCTCAGCGTAGGTGTAACGGACCACCGTTGTAGGCGCGGCAGCGAAGTCAGGGGAAGCGAAAATGGACTTCTGTTTGAGCAAGGACGGCACGCCCAATGGACTGGCAGGGCAGTCAGCATCCCCTTGTGCGGGGAAGTATTCATAGACTTCACGCACTCCGCTCGGACTGGTCTTTTCCAGCAGATTCCCATATTCATCATAGGACGTGCGGGTGACCTCGCTTCTGATTCTACTGCGCCCCGCATCCGCGGCATCGCTGCTGTCAAAGAAGCTGTCGCGCACCACGCGTTGCATCTGGAACTGTGGGGGCTGATCCTCGAAAGCCCTATTGGGGACATCGTGGTATTCGATCTCCCGCAGTTGCATCTTGCCGCCACTGATCGTTCTTTGCGAAATCATCGAATGAAAGCGGTTGTAGGTACGCGTGACGCGAGACGCCTCACGCTGACCACCTTCATCCAGGGCGATCTGTATCTGGGTGCAAGCGTACTCGTACTGCCCGCTCAAGCCATAAAGCACGTCACTGTCCGCGGTCCAGAGCGCCCGCGAATCGAACCCGAGAAAGTTTCTGCGCGTGTATTCATATTGGCTCATCATGGCCGGCTGCCCCCCGCCGGGGGACATGACCGACTGGATGACAACCGGCAACGAAGAGACCGGCGCCCCCGTAGGCAAGCGATGTCCCTCAGGCCTGTAACTGAGCGTTTCCTGCGCGCCGCTTGGCTGTTGGACGTTGGTCATCAGCAAAAAACCATTGATTCGCCGATAACCAAAGGACCACATCAACTGATTATTTTCGGCCGTGACCAGAATGATGCGCTGGAGTAGTTCATTGTTGAGCGCGAACCGGTATTGGAGTCTTTTTGAAGGCATATCCGGCCACAAGGTAATGGTCGGTGGCGTTCCTCCGTTCTGGGCATAGTCGATACTCAACAGGCGGTGATGTTGGTGATAAACCTCCGTCAGCCGTCGCTGTCCGGAAATGAGCCTGTAGGCATAGCGCGTTTGCGTGCCATTGGGGCAATACGCATGCGTCAGCAGCCACTCGTCAGCCGTTGCAGAGGGGCGCGAGAGTATTTCGGTCCGGCCATCGATGTGCTCAATGACAAGTTCATCGCCTTGCACCGTAACGTTCAGGTTATCGAGCTTTTTATCCTTGAAAATGGCCTGGCCTTCGCTGACCAGAAGCCGATAGGTCACGCCGTTCGACAGCGTCAGCTTGCGTCGGCGTTGCTCATAGCTGCAGGTGCGCAGGGACCAGCCGGTGCCTAAACCCATGTTTTGATTATTGAAAGAATCATATGAAAGGGTAAGCGGTACCTTCGACCCGCCGGCTGCGTCAGTGGGCGCTGCATCCAGCGCCACGCTGCAACTATAACTACCGGTACGAGGATCAACACCCGAGCGAATGAAACTATCAAACCTGAAGGCAGCCGAAGTTAACTGCTCTTTGAATGAAACTGAGCGACTCATCTATTCTTCCTTGAACATGGTTTCTGATTTACCGGGCGACCCAGACCGCCAACGTCTCTTCAGTTATCCCGACGCGCAGTTGATGGAAATTTCCAAATACATCACGCATTTCCAGTGCAGCACTGTTTCTATTCTCTCGGACCCACACCGGCCCACCCTTTTTTCCGAACGCGAGAACGAATGCAACCGCGCCCTTTTCGCTTAAATTCCTTCCTACCGCATCCGGCCGTTCCCAACTCAAATAGGCTGACGTTCGTATTGCGCGGCCATCGCCATAGCCCACCACGTAATAACCCGAGTATCGATTGTCCGAGCTTCCTATCTGAAGATGCGTCCTCATATAAAAGTCCGCCACAAATTCCATTCGCTGCTGGTCAACGATCAACTCTAGGACAAAACCCTCGACTTTCGCGATATCAGGCGATTGGCTGGAATAGTAGGCGGGGATGGTGCGAACAGAGTACTGCTCACTTCGGTAAACAGCGGGCGCCAGTGGAATCAATACCAGAGAGCCAAACTCGCTGGCCTTGGAAGATAGAAATTTTTTGCCATCGGCCCGCGTGATGCACAGCTGTAAATCTATCGGTGTGTCGGAACGGGTCGTGACATAAAAATCTTTGGTGTAAATAAACTCACCCGACGGCACCGAGCCTTGGATAGGGCCATTCGGAGGAAGCTGGCGAAAACGGCTGTCCTCCCGCTCGGTGTACCTCCAGTCTTTGATGTCTTCGCGGTGCCGGTCTTTGGTCAATGCCAATCCGGTCAATGCATCGACCAGAACAATGGAGTCCAGCTCGGACTGGCTTAGAGCGACACTGCCCCAGAGCCAGTCTTCGACCTCGACAACCACTTTAACCTTCAATTGCTGATAACCGTTGCGGTACAACTGATTACCGCCCGAGACTGAAAAAATCTTAAAGGTTTTCAGGTCCGACCATGTCGCCACGCCAGGTTCATTATTCTTAAGTTCCATTTTCAAATCCTTAGTCCGTTACTTGATTGAAGAGTGGCAGCCTTCAAGTTCGGCCGCCACATTGCTTGCGCCATTTAATTAACCATCACTACGGCGCCACCAATCAAGATCAAAACCCAGACAAATTATTTGAATGACAACTTATAACTGGCCGCAAAATGAAACAGCCCCGACATTTACGGGATCCGCGCAACAACAACGCCGACAATATAAAAATCATCAGTGCTCAAATGATTCAGTAACATTATTGACGCAGGCATCAGATCCCGGCGATCCATGTCTTTAATCGCTCAAGTTGTTGCCGGTCACCTTGCCTGATCAACTCAAGAACCATTTGCTCAATCACCGTTGCGGGTGTCGGTTGATGCGGTAAATTGAGATGTTCTGGCAATATTTGATCGCCGGTGCTCACCAGCAACGCAAAATGAATGACGTTCTCCAACTCGCGGGTATTGCCCGGCCAGTCGTGCCGTTCCAGCGCGTGCTGCGCGGCTTCGCTGATCAGCGGCACCGCCAGGCCGAGGCGCTGGCTGTAGATGCCCAGGAAGTACTCGGCCAGGGACAGGATATCGCCCACCCGCTCGCGCAAAGCCGGCAACTCGAGTTGACCTTCACTGAGATAGTCATAGAGCCGTTGGTGGAATTTACCGGCTGCCACTGCTTGCGCCAGATCGATGCTGGTGGCCGCAACCAGGCGCACATCCACAGGGCTGGGCTGGTGGGCGCCGACGCGGATGACTTCGTGGTTCTCCAGAGCCGCCAACAATTTTAGCTGGATCGGCAGCGGTAAATCGCCGATCTCATCCAGATAAAGGGTGCCGCCATTGGCCGAGCCGAACCAGCCGGCGCGGCTACTGGCCGAGCCGTTGTGGCTGCCGACGGCATAACCGAACAATTCGGCGTCGGCGTAAGTCGGGCTGATCGCAGCGCAATTGACCGAAACGAACAGCCCACCGCGAGCGCTTTCACGATGCAGGTAACGGGCAAGCAACTCCTTGCCCGTACCGGTTTGGCCGCGAATCAGTACCGCGATCGAGCGCGGCGCCAGTTGCTCCAATGCGTGGCGTAGTTGCCGCGAACGCGGGTCGACGAACACCAACGCCTTGGCGCGAATGCTCAGGGGGCTTTTTTGTGCGTCGGGAAACGTCAGCAACGGCTGACCCAGTGTTTCATGCAAGCTCATGGCAGACTCCCGCCCCAACCGCCGGGAGACGGGAGGGCAAAAAAATTCAGGCGCGACGCAGGGCGTGGTGCTCCATGCGGGTTTGCAGACGATAGAGATAGGCGAACCCCTGCTCCCAACGCTGATGGCCAGACTTGACATTGATATGCCCCGCCCCGGCCAGAATCCCGGCCTCGGCGCCCCAATGACGCGCCAGTTCAAGCGCGCGCTCAACGCTTACGGCGGGGTCATTGTCGGAACTGACCACCTGGCTCGCAAATGGCAGCAGATCGGTGGGAATCGGCGCGAAATTGCGCAACGCAGGCGCGCAGGCCGGCCGTTCGACATCCGCCGGCGCCACCAGTAACGCCCCGCGCACCTGCTGCAGAAACTGCACCGGCGCGCTGGCCGCCCAATGGGCAACCGTGATGCAACCCAGGCTATGGGCAATGAGGATCACCGGCCTGCTGTCGGCGGCAATGGCTTCGGCCAGCGCCGCCACCCAGTCTTCACGCCGAGGGGTCAACCAGTCGGCCTGCTCGACCCGGGCACTGTTGGGCAGGCTGTTCTGCCAATGGGTTTGCCAGTGGTTTTGCGGCGATCCTTGCCAGCCCGGCACAATCAGGTAGCGAATCGATTCGTTGCGCATGGGTGCTCTCCCGCGTGTCTGTTGCAGGCGAGTATAGGGAGGTGAGCCAGATTGATTAAGGAATAAGAAGCTATTTATTAATAACAGTAAAGAATAACAACCTTTCTCTGTGGGAGCGGGCTTGCTCGCGAAAGCGCTGGGCCAGTTGTCGGTGATGCTGGCTGATACGACGCATTCGCGAGCAAGCCCGCTCCCACAGGTTCTGCTTCCGTGTCACTCGTTGCGTCCCTTGCGCAGCAACACATTCAACTGGTCCACCACTTCCGCCCAGTCCGCGTCCTCAAGGATTTCTTCACGCAGTAACTGCTGCTGGCTTGTGCTCCAGAAAAACGCGTCAGCCAAGTGCAGTTCAGGCTTGAGGGGTGAATGGGTCGTGATGAATTTGTCGATATCAACGGGGTCGTCAGACAGGCCCAATTGTTTGAACAGCGCGGGCAGGCTGTGGATCGGGGATTGCATGCGGGACTCCTGAGCATAGATCGGATGGCTGGGTTACTCCCCGCAGTCTAGCCTCTTGACGACCGCCAGACTGATCAAAATTCGATCAAACCACGCGTGAACTAGACTCTAGATAGAGTTCCCAATCACATCGCGGAGGATCCAGTGAACATTCGCTGTTTGATGGTCGCATTGCTGGCCATGAGCGGGCCCGCATTGGCGGCCGACGGACTCGCGCTACTGACGGCCAATCCCTTGGGTTTCTGGCTGATTGCCGCGGGCGTGGCCTTGCTGATCGCCGAGGCCGCCTTGCCCAACTACGGAGTCGCCGGGTTGGGCGGCATCATTCTGTGCGTCATTGGCGCGATCATCCTGACCAACGCCGATATACCGGTCCCACTGATGATCGTCCTGGGTCTGATCAGTGGCTTTTTGCTGATAGCCCTCCTGGTCCGCGCATTGAAAACCCGACCGCGCCAACCCGTCAGCGGCGATGCCGCGTTGTTGGGCAGCGTCACGGCGGTGACAGCGTTACAGGCCGGCAATAACCATCATGGCTGGATCCAGCTGGAAGGCGAACGCTGGCAGGTGACAAGCGCGATGCCGCTGCGGCCTGGCCAGGCCGTGCGGGTCATCGCACGCAAGGGTCTGCTACTGGAAGTGGCCGCCGCTGATTCACAAGGAGCCTGATATGGGTATGCAAATCGGTTTCACGATGCTGTTGTTGCTGTTGATAGCACTGGCGGCTTCAACGTTCCGGATCCTGCGCGAATACGAACGCGGGGTGGTTTTTCAGCTCGGCCGGTTCTGGCAGGTCAAAGGGCCCGGGCTGATCCTGCTGATTCCCGTGGTGCAGCAGATGATCCGCGTCGACTTGCGCACCATTGTCCTCGACGTACCGGCGCAGGACGTGATCACCCGCGACAACGTCTCGGTGAAGGTCAACGCGGTGTTGTACTTTCGCGTGCTCGATCCACAGAAGGCGATTATCCAGGTCGAAAACTTCCTCATGGCGACCAGCCAACTGGCCCAGACCACCTTGCGCGCCGTTCTCGGCAAACATGACCTGGACCAATTGCTGGCCGAGCGCGAGCAACTGAACAGCGACATCCAGCAAGTGCTGGACGCCCAGACCGACGCCTGGGGTATCAAAGTGGCCAACGTGGAAATCAAGCACGTGGATCTCAATGAATCGATGATCCGCGCCATCGCCCGGCAAGCCGAAGCCGAGCGGGAACGACGGGCCAAGGTGATCCACGCCGAAGGCGAGTTGCAAGCCTCGGAAAAACTCATGCAAGCCGCCGAAATGCTCGGTCGCCAGCCTGGTGCCATGCAACTGCGCTACATGCAGACACTGGGCTCCATTGCCGGGGACAAGACCTCCACCATCGTTTTTCCGCTGCCGATCGAGTTGCTCAAGGGGATGGCGGAGTTGTCGCCCAACAAGTCTTGATCAATTGCGCAGGGCATGGAATTCCAAGCGAAAGATCAAAGGATCGCAGCCTTGGGTAGCTCCTACACCCACTTCTGTAGGAGCTACCGAAGACTGCGATCCTTTGATCTTTTCCCCCGCCAAACCCTCGGACATTTCCTTCAATACGCAGCGTTGTTCATGAACTAGGCAGCGATTTCGAGCACCGCTAACCTTTGTCCGTCATCGCAAAAAACGGTGACACGGACGTGCAAGTCCGATCTAGGAACGCATTCGTTATGGCTATTCGCCGAGCATTTTTCTATGCTCGCCGACTGTTATGGCGGCTGCGCGTGGGAGACTTTCGGGTCTGCCGGGTTCCTGGACCGGTCTTGCACACCTACGTACAGCTGCCACCTTTTTCGAAGTGCAATCGATGGGTGTCGGCTCCACCTCCAGGGAAATCATTATGTTCAAAGCAACACCGAATCCGCCGCAAAGCGGCCATAAATCCCGCGTCGAAGCCCTCGAAGAAAAAAAGCTCGAAGACACCGCCACCCGCGCCCTCGATTACTACCTCAAACCCCAGCCTTCCTCACCGCCCGAACCCGATAAAAACCAGCTTTTCATCGTCTCCCCTCACATCGACACCGAAACCCTGCTCGCCAATGCCTCCGAAGACCTGCTGTCCATCAGCACCATCGCCGCCGACCTGGCAGACGATGTCGATGACTCACGCCGCTGCGTAGCCCTGGCGATCAGCCGCATGGCTGATGGGGTTCAGTTGTTGGTTGAGCGGGCACTGGATCATCTGGAAACGAAGGAGATGGCGGCGTATCAGTCCACATTGATGCCAACTGAACCACCGCTATCGCGAGC
>NZ_WUUD01000034.1:0-345 GCF_009831705.1 Pseudomonas sp. PICF6
GGCCCGGCTTCCGGCAGCCAGGCCTGCGGCGATGTCGGCATGGGACGCATGCTCTATGTCAATTACCTGGACTTGATCGTCGCCAACGACGTCGCCAACCCGAGCATTGGCTTCAACAGCGAGGAAAACGCCTGCAGCGTGATCGACCGCCAGTTGCACGCCACCCTTTTCGCCCAGACCAGCAAGAGCAAGATTGCCCGCCAGCTGATCACTTTTATCGCCGAACGGCTGAACCAGGTTTAATTGACATGCACGCTCTACAAGCCAAGATCCTCGACCCTCGCATCGGCACCGAATTCCCGCTGCCGCATTACGCCACACCGGGTTCCGCCGGCCTCGACCTGC
>NZ_WUUD01000035.1:0-6083 GCF_009831705.1 Pseudomonas sp. PICF6
GTGAAACCTTAACTGGTGTCCAGAATTACTTGACCAGTTCAGCCTGCTCGCGATGGGGCCAGCCCAGACGCAACAAAAACCTGCTACTCCACCCGAGTCTCCCCACTGAACACCAAGGTATTGCGGCAACTGCGGCACAAATAGCGGCGCCCCTGACGTACCAGGCTGTGACGCTGGGCCGAGAAGGGGAAGTCGCTGCCGTCGCAGGGACATTTGTAGATGTAGCGGGTCACGCTGCGGCGCTTGATCTCGTAGGTATGGCAGCGGTTGGGCGGTAGTTCGTACACGCCGCGCATGATCAGTTGCCACTCTTCACCATGGGGCTGAATGCGTTCGCCGAATAGCTGATGGGCAATCAGGTGCGCAACCTCGTGGGCGACGGTCTGCTTGAGGAAGTCTTCGGCGTTTTCCCGGTACAACTGTGGATTGAAGCGCAGCAGATTCTCATGCAGGTGCGCGACACCGGCCTTCTGGCCACGCAATTTGAAGCTGACCACGGGACGTTTGAAAGGACGTTTGAAAAAGGTTTCGGCTTGTTGGTAACACTCTTCGACGCGGGTATTGAGTTGCTCAAGCATGCTGTACGGGTCTCCAGAGGCTTGAGTATGCCGCAAGCGCCGGCCGTTGCGAATCGCCCAGACGCCCAGTGGTCGTTTCGCCAGCGCCAAACACAGGAAGGCCGCCTTGCGGCGGCCTGTATTGGCAGATATTGCTTTGTTTTCAGAAGGGAACCCTGAGCGGGTTCGAACCCTTCAGTTGGTATACACCGGACCGACGCCCAGCCCCCAGACAATCACCGTAAACGCCATGATAGCCACCAGCACCACCAGGCCCACGGCGAGCACCGAACTGGAAAACAGAAAACCCTCGTCCTGAGGAATATTCATGAAAGTGGGCAGGCCCACATACAGCAGGTAGACGGTGTAGCAGATCGCTGCCGTACCGACGATCATCCCCAGCCACATGTGCGGATAGAGCGCCGCCAGGCCGCCGATGAACAAGGGGGTCGCGGTGTAGGTGGCGAATGCGACGCAGCGCGCCAGGCTCGGGTTGGCGTCATAGGTGCGAGCCATCCAGTGCACGAAGGCGCCCATCACCGCCACACCGCCCAACATGGCGAGGTACGACATGATGGTCATCCACAGCGCACTTTCCTGGGTGAGCATCACCGGAGGCCGGTTGCCGATGACCCATCCCACCTGCGTGGTGCCGATAAACGCCGATACCGCGGGAATGGCCGCCAGGATCAGCGTGTGGGTGAGGTACATGTGGCTGATGCTTTCCTCCTGATCGCCACGGATTTCTTTCCATTCTTGATCAGGGTGGGTAAAGAGCCCCACGACATGATGGATCATAGTCAGTCACTCCTTTGTTATTGCCATCGCCCCCCAACGGAGCGCCTACGGGCCAAACGGCCGAGTAAGTACAGGTCTGTAAGTGTGTGCGACCTTATGTCGCAGTATAGAAAGGAGTTCTCGCCAGGGGGATGGGGGGCTTAGAGCAAATCGCGCTGTAGGCGACGGTGTTAATCGCCGATGGGTCTGTGTACATCGTCTTTGGCGAACACACTGGCGTTGGGGCGAGGGGATTTATCCCCGCTGGGTTGCGCAGCAGCCCTCTGAGTCGGTCTGATGCCCCGCAGTAGCCTTTGGATAATGGGGCTGCTTCGCAGCCCAGCGGGGATAAATCCCCTCGCCACAAAAGGGCATGTCATCAGCCTTCGCCGACGGCGGATTTTTTGCGTAAAATGCCGGCCTTTCGTCACACCTCACGGATTTCGCGTCATGGGCACTCTTACGGTCAACCAGAACAAACTGCAAAAGCGCCTGCGCCGCCAGGCCGGTGAGGCGGTCGCTGATTTCAATATGATTGAAGACGGCGACAAGGTCATGGTCTGCCTGTCCGGCGGCAAGGACAGCTACACCTTGCTCGATGTGCTGATGCATTTGCAGAAGGTTGCGCCGATCAAGTTCGACATTGTCGCGGTGAACATGGACCAGAAGCAGCCCGGTTTTCCCGAGGATGTGTTGCCGGCCTACCTTCAATCGCTGGGCGTGGAGTATCACATCGTCGAGAAGGACACCTATTCGGTGGTCAAGGAACTGATCCCGGAAGGCAAGACCACCTGCTCGCTGTGCTCACGCCTGCGTCGTGGCACGCTCTACACCTTTGCCGACCAGATCGGCGCGACCAAGATGGCCCTGGGGCACCACCGCGACGACATCGTCGAGACCTTTTTCCTCAACATGTTCTACAACGGCTCGCTCAAAGCCATGCCGCCCAAGCTGCGCGCCGATGACGGGCGCAACGTGGTGATCCGCCCGCTGGCCTACTGCAGCGAGAAAGACATCCAGGCCTATTCGGACTTCAAGCAGTTCCCGATCATCCCTTGCAACCTGTGCGGCTCCCAGGAAAACCTGCAACGCCAGGTGGTCAAGGAGATGCTGCAGGAGTGGGAACGCAAGACCCCGGGCCGTACCGAGAGCATTTTCCGCGGCTTGCAGAACGTCGTTCCGTCGCAACTGGCGGACCGTAACCTGTTCGACTTCACCAACCTGCGCATCGACGAAAGCGCCACGCCGCGATTCGTCAACGTGGTGAACCTCTGACGAACTCAGCGGCTCCTATTCACGGCGCTCGTGGCCAGGCCACTTAGAGCGCCGTTTTCATTTCCGACCCCAGGAGAGGGCATGCGCGATTACAAGTGGCTGCACGAGTATTGTCTGAACCGCTTCGGTTCGGCGGCTGAACTGGAAGCCCACCTGCCTGTTCCCAAGACCCCGGCCCAACTGCGCAAGATCAGCGACGACCGCTACCTCTCGACCATGGCGTTGCGGGTGTTTCGCGCCGGGCTCAAGCACAGCCTGGTGGACGCCAAGTGGCCGGCGTTCGAGGAAGTGTTTTTCAAGTTCGACCCGGAAAAAGTCGTGCTGATGAGCGCCGAGCACCTGGAGCGGCTGATGCAGGACGCGCGGATCATCCGTCACTTGGGCAAGCTCAAGAGCGTGCCGCGCAACGCGCAATTGATACTGGACGTGGCCCATGAAAAAGGCAGCTTTGGCGCGCTGATCGCCGACTGGCCGGTGACCGACATCGTAGGCCTGTGGACCTACCTGAAAAAGCACGGCCATCAACTGGGCGGTCTGTCGGCTCCGCGTTTCCTGCGGATGATGGGCAAGGACACTTTTGTGCCCAGTTATGACGTGGTGGCGGCGCTCAATGCGCAGGACATCATCGACAAAGTTCCCACCAGCCTGCGGGATCTGGCGACGGTGCAGCAGGCCTTCAACCAGTGGCATGAAGAGAGTGGTGGAAGGCCCATGAGCCAGATTTCGATGATGCTGGCGTATACCGTCAATCATTGAGGCCGCATCGCGAGCAGGCTCGCTCCCACAGGGGATCTGTGAACGCCACAAATCTCATGTGGGAGCGAGCCTGCTCGCGATAGCCATCTATCAGGCGACGGAAATCTCGCCTTCTCCAGCCAACCGCCGGTTCAACTGAAACCGCCAGCGCACATACAGCAGCGCCGAGCAGAACACCGCCACGCTCGCCGCCATTTCCAGCAAACCGAACACCTGTCGGTTCGGGTCATAGGCCGCCAGCGCGCCTTTGATGAAGTACAGGTTTACCACAAAGCACATCCACGAATGCCCGCGGGGGCTGCCGCTGATCATGCCTGGCGCCAGTATCAGCAGCGGCACCAGCTCGATCAGCAGAATCACCCAGGGGCGCGCGCCGTGCAGGTCGGCGATCAGCAGGTAATACACACAGAGCAACCCCACCAGCCCGAAAAAGCACAGCAGGCTCAGGACCCGGGCGATGCGTACCCGCGGTTCCAGCCACTGAATGGGCGGCAGGATTTTCGGCTTCTTAGCCACGGCCGTTCTCCAGCAGTAGGGCGGTTTTTGCCAGGCGCAAGCCCAGTGCCCGGCACAGCGCCACTTCATGTTCGTTCAAGCCGCTTTTACCGTCGGCCCCGGCGTGATGGCTCGGGCCGTACGGCGTGCCTCCGCCCTCGGTTTCGATCAAGGCTGACTCGCTGTAGGGCAGGCCGGTGATCAGCATGCCGTGGTGCAACAGCGGCAGCATCATCGACAGCAAAGTGGTTTCCTGGCCGCCATGCAGGCTCGCGGTGGAAGTGAACACACCCGCCGGCTTGCCCACGAGGGCGCCGGTCAGCCACAGGTTGCTGGTGCCATCGAGAAAGTATTTCAGCGGCGCGGCCATGTTGCCGAAACGGGTCGGACTGCCCAGGGCCAGGCCGGCGCAGTTTTTCAGGTCATCGAGGCTGGCGTACAGCGGGCCTTGTTCGGGAATGTCCGGCGATACCGCTTCGCACTCGGCGGAAATCGCCGGCACCGTGCGCAACCGCGCTTCCAGCCCGGCCTGCTCGATGCCCCGGGCGATCTGCCGGGCCATTTCGTTGGTCGAGCCACTGCGGCTGTAATACAACACCAGAATGTACGGTGTGCTCACGGCAGGATCTCCAGGATCTTCTCTGGCGGGCGCCCGATCACGGCCTTGTCAGCGGTTTCCAGAATCGGTCGTTCCATGAGTTTGGGGTGAGCGGTGATGGCGGCGATCAGTTGGGACTGGCTCAGGTTTTCATCGGCCAGGTTCAGGGTCTTGTATTCGTCCTCACCGGTGCGCAGCAGTTGCCGGGCAGTGATGCCGAGCTTGGCCAACAGGCGTTCCAACTGCGCTTCGTCGAGCGGGGTTTCCAGGTAGCGGACCACGGTGGGCGTCAGGCCACGGGCCTCCAACAGTTCCAGCGCACCGCGGGATTTGGAGCAGCGCGGGTTGTGATATAGCGTCAGATCGGTCATGAGCGGGTCGCATCTTGCGTAAGGTGGCGGCTATTCTACTGTGTCGCGAGGTACCAGGCACCTGAGACGGGCGCGTTCGAAAACGGTGGGCCGCGCCGACGTTCACATTCAATACAAGGATTGGCACATGGCAAGGCGATTGACGACGGCACTGGCATTCATGGGGATTTTATTGCTCGCCGGCTGCGGGAATGACTACGGAGTTGACCAGAACGGCCAGGCTATCGCCTCAAAACGGCTGGACAAACAGTGGGTGGTGCTCAACTACTGGGCCGAGTGGTGCGCACCGTGCCGTACCGAAATCCCCGAGTTCAATGCCCTGGCCGAACAGCTCAAGGGCCGTAACGTGGGGGTGTTCGGGGTCAATTTTGATCAGGTGCAAGGTGAGGAGCTCAAGAGCGCGAGCGAGAAAATGGGCATCCGCTTCACCGTGATGGCCCGTGACCCGGCCGACTTTTTTGATATCCCGCGCAGCGAAGGGTTACCGGTGACTTACATCATCGACAACCAGGGCAAGGTGCGCGAGCAGATGTTGGGGGAACAGACGGCGGCGGGGGTGATGGCCAAGCTTGAGGCGTTGCAGGCGTTCAAATAACCACCTGTGGGGCTAGGGTGGATACCTTGTGGCGAGGGGATTTATCCCCGCTGGCGCGCGCAGCGGCCCATACTTCTGTTTGCCACTGCGGTTTATCAGTCAAGGCGCTCGGGGCTGCTGCGCAGCCCAGCGGGGATAAATCCCCTCGCCACAAGGGATCTCGTCGTAGTTCGGGTCTCAACCTTCCTCCAGCCACCACCGCAGGGGCTTGCCCTGGGCCGGCCAGAAGCGCATTTGCTCAATGGGCGAGATGTCCCAGCGTTCGACCTTTTCCAGGGCCTGCAAAAAGCGCGTCTCCTGCTCCATCAGCGCCGGGGCGCAGAGTTTGCGGGTGCTGCCGATCTTGCCGAAGCTCAATCGGTGGCCTTCCAGGGTGTAGGGCGCGAACCAGTGGTTACAGCCGCCGTTGCCGTAGGCCCGACCGTCGTCCCCGAGGGTGATGGTCAGGTTGCTGTAGTCCATCAAGGGCCGTTCGCCAATCCATTCCAGGATGTAGCTGCGGTTTTGCTGCAATTGCACCGGCTCGGCGGCGCAACCCATCAGGCCGGCGCCGATCAGCGCGGTCAGGGCCAGGCGTTTCATCAGGCGGCTTCCTGGCAGGTCGGGCACAGGTGTTTTTCACCGACGGTGGTCCAGCCCAGCTCGGCAATGCGCGCGGT
>NZ_WUUD01000035.1:6093-21793 GCF_009831705.1 Pseudomonas sp. PICF6
CCTGATAACGGCCCGGCGCCAGGGCGCGGACCTCGGTCAGGGTGTGTTGCGGGTTCATCAGGGTGTAGCGGAAATCGTGTTCGGCCATGGGTCCTCCAGATAGGCGCGATATGCTAGCACGGGCCATGGGTTGGGATGATCCAGGCGACGAAATCCCCTGTGGGAGCGAGCCTGCTCGCGATAGCGGGGCGTCAGTCGACGCCATGCTGACAGGCCCATCGTAATCGCGAGCAGGCTCGCTCCCACAAGGGTAATGCTCAGCTGTCCACCAGGTTTTGTGGGGTGCCGGCGGCCCAGGCGCCGATGTTGTCCAGGGTTGTCGCGGCGATGGCGGCCAACGCTTCATGGGTCAGGAAGGCCTGATGCGCGGTGACCACCACGTTGGGGAACGTCAGCAACCGAGCCAGCACATCATCCTGCAAGGGCAGGTCGGAGCGGTCCTCGAAGAACAGTTGCGCTTCTTCCTCATAGACATCCAGCCCCAAATAACCCAACTGACCGCTTTTCAATGCCTCGATCAAGGCGGGTGTGTCCACCAGGCCGCCGCGTCCGGTGTTGATCAGCATCGCGCCACGTTGCATGGCAGCCAATGAATCGGCGTTGATCAAATGTCGGCTCTGCTCGTTGAGCGGGCAATGCAGGCTGATGATCTGTGCTTGCGCCAGCAGATCGGCCAAGGGCAGGTAGCGAGCGCCCAGGGCTTGGACCTGCGGGTTGGGGGACGGATCGTAGGCCAATAACCGGCAGCCGAAGCCGGCCATGATCCGCGCGAACGTCGCGCCGATCTGCCCGGTGCCGATCACGCCGACCGTCTTGCCCACCAGATCGAAACCGGTCAGCCCATGGAGGCTGAAATTGCCGTCCCGGGTGCGGTTGTAAGCGCGATGCAAGCAGCGATTGAGGGCCATGATCAGCGCCACGGCATGCTCGGCCACGGCATGGGGCGAATACGCCGGCACCCGGACGATACTCAACCCCAGCCGTTTGGCAGCGGCCAGGTCGACATGGTTATAGCCGGCAGAGCGCAGGGCGATCAGCCGCGTGCCGCCCTGTGCCAGCCGCTCCAGCACCGGGGCACTCAGGTCGTCGTTGATGAAGGCGCACACCACTTCATTGTGTTCGGCCAGGGCCACGGTGTCGAGGTTCAGGCGTGCCGGCTGAAACTGCAGTTCAAGGCCAGCGGGCGCCGGGGTTTTGCTGAAACTGTCGCGGTCGTAGGTCTGGCTGCTGAAAAGAATCGCGCGCATGGCGGCCTCCTGGCACAAAAGATAAGCCTCTAGGCGTTTAGATTTTCCTTGATCCCGGGTTTTGGGCTATTGCCCTGGATCAGGCGCTGATGCGTGCCTCGTTAGCCAGGCGGTCGATGGCACGTTCCAGTTCCTGCAAAGCGGCCTCGGCCTTGGGGTCCTGTTGCTTGAGCAGGGTCTCGCTGCGCTGGCAGGCGGCGCGCAATTGCGGCACCCCGCAGTAGCGAGTGGCGCCATGCAGGCGGTGGACACGTTCGATCAGGGCGTTGTGATCATTGGCCTCGCTGGCCTGGCGAATCGCTTCGCGGTCGGCTTCCAGGGACGCCAGCAACATCGCCAGCATGTCCGCCGCCAGATCGGCCTTGCCGGCGGCCAGGCGCAGGCCTTCTTCGTGATCGAGCACCAGCAGTTCGCTGCCGCCCTGAGCGTCGGTGCTCCGGTCCGGCGCCTGGTTACGCAGGGCCAGGCCGGTCCATTTAAGCACCACCTGGGCCAGTTGCCGTTCGCTGATGGGCTTGGTCAGGTAGTCATCCATGCCACTTTGCAGCAGGGCGCGTTTTTCGTTGGCCATAGCGTGGGCGGTGAGGGCGACGATTGGCAGCGGCGTGCAATGACGCTCGCTTTCCCATTGGCGGATCGCCTCGGTGCTCTGGCGACCGTCCATGCCGGGCATCTGGACATCCATCAGCACCAGGTCGAAGGTTTCCTTTTGCACGGCCTTGACCGCCGCATAACCGCTTTCCACCGCCAGCACCTTGGCGCCCATGTCTTCGAGCAGCGTTTGCACCAACAGCAGGTTGGCCGGGTTGTCGTCCACGCACAGCACTTTGGGCGCGCGGCTGCCCACCGGTTCGTTGGGTTCGTTGCGGGGCGGGCGCGGGTTGACCAGGTCGGAAAGCGAGCGGCGCAACTTGCGCGTGCAGGCCGGCTTGGCCTGCAATTGGCTGTGGGGGTTGGGCACGGAGAGGTGGTACAGCGTCTGTTCAGTGGTGGGGCACAGCACCAGTACCTTGCAGCCCAGATGCTCAAGATCCCAGATGTGTTGGCTGAGGCGTTCCGGCGGCATGTCGTTGCTGGTGATGCCCAGCACCGCCAGGTCGATCGCCTGATCGGTCTGGTGGGCGACGGTCACACCGTTGGTCAGGTTTTCCAGGGTGTTGAACGGTGTCACCACCAGACCGCAGTCCTCGAGCTGGTGTTGCAGGGCCTGACGGGCCAGTTCATGGTTTTCCAGCACCGCTACGCGCCGACCCAGTAGCGGCGGGCCAGGCAAATCTTCGGCGTCGTCACGGGTCTTGGGCAGGCGCAGGCTGATCCAGAACTCCGAGCCTTCGCCCGGCGTGCTGTCCACGCCGATTTCGCCACCCATCTGCTCCACCAGGCGCTTGGAAATCACCAGGCCCAAGCCGGTGCCACCCGGTTGCCGGGACAAGGAATTGTCGGCCTGGCTGAACGCCTGGAACAGGGCCCGTACGTCCTGGTTCGACAGGCCGATACCGGTGTCCTGAATGCTGATGCGCAGTTGCACGCTGTCTTCGTGTTCGTCTTCCATCATGGCGCGGGCGATGATGGTGCCTTCGCGGGTGAACTTGATGGCATTGCTCACCAGGTTGGTCAGGATCTGCTTGAGGCGCAGCGGATCGCCCACCAACGACAGGGGCGTGTCCCTGTAGACCAGGCTCACCAGCTCCAGTTGTTTGGCGTGGGCGGCGGGGGCGAGGATGGTCAGGGTGTCCTGCAACAAGTCCCGCAGGTTGAACGGAATGTTGTCCAGCACCAGTTTGCCGGCCTCGATCTTCGAGAAGTCGAGGATCTCGTTGATGATGCCCAGCAGGCTGTCGGCGGATTTTTCAATGGTGCCCAGGTAATCGAGCTGACGCGGGGTCAATTCGCTTTTCTGCAGCAGATGGGTGAAGCCGAGGATGCCGTTGAGCGGCGTACGGATTTCATGGCTCATGTTCGCCAGGAATTCGGACTTGATCCGGCTCGCTTCCAGGGCTTCCTTACGGGCCAGGTCCAGCTCGATGTTCTGGATCTCGATGGTTTCCAGATTCTGGCGCACGTCTTCAGTGGCCTGGTCGATGCTGTGCTGCAACTCTTCCTGGGCATTCTGCAAGGTGCTGGCCATGCGATTGATGCCCGACGCCAGCTCATCCAGTTCCTGGCTGCCCAGAGGCGGCAGACGGGTTTCCAGGTGACCGTCCTTGAGTTGCGCCACGGCTTGCTTGATCTGGCTCAGGGGTCGGTTGATCGTGCGACCCATACGCAACGCCAGCAGTGCGGTCAGGCACAGGCCGGCGCTGATCAACAGCAGGCTGGCGAACAGGCTGCGATAGCCGCGCAGCAACATGCCACTGTGGGACAACTCCAGTTCAACCCAACCCAACAGTCGATCGGCTTCTTCGGGAATCAGCTCGCCGGCCAGGTTGCGGTGCTTGCCGAATACTGGCAGCAGGTAACGCGTGGCATCGTTGCCGGTGCGTTGCAGCAATTGGGCACTGTTGCCCTCCGGGGCTCGGTTGAGCATGGTCGGGCCGGCGTGGGCCAGCGATGTGCGATCGGGAGCCAGGAAGGTCACGGCGCGCACATCCGCTTGCTCGAGGGACTGGGTGGCGATCCGCTCCAGCAGATCGGTGTCCTGGTGGCTCATGGCCGGGGCGACCAGCGGCGCCAGCTGTTCGGCGATCATCTCGCCACGCTGCAGCAACTGGGCATGCAAGTCCGATTGCTGCATCCAGGTGAAGTAGCCGCCCAGGACCAGCGCCATCAGGCTGGTCGGCAACAGGGTCAGCAACAGCACGCGGCCTTTGATTCCCAGTTTCTTGAGCACACTTTTCTCCTGCATCCAGCGGTCTGTTTGAGCTTTGCGCGCATCCGGCACGCAATACCTGCGCAGTGTAGCGACTTGCGGGCAGGCAATCTTCGTAAAATTGATGTCGCCGTGCATCGGTCTCGCCGGTTGCCGTGCCTCGGCGATCCCTTCAATCAGGATTTCTGAGTGGCAGCTTGCAGCCCACTTTCGTTGCTTATTCCCATAAGCCATAACCACCACACTTTGCGTGATATGGCCGGGCAAGGTTTGCCGGTATGATAGGCGCCCCCGCAGTCCGGATTGCGAATACGCCATGACCGTGCAGTACCCCACTATCGCCGATTGCGTCGGCAACACTCCGCTGGTTCGTTTGCAGCGCCTGCCCGGCGTGACCAGCAATACGCTTTTGCTCAAGCTCGAAGGGAATAACCCGGCGGGTTCGGTCAAGGACCGGCCGGCGCTGTCGATGCTCACCCGTGGCGAATTGCGTGGGCAGATCCGCCCCGGCGATACGCTGATCGAGGCGACCTCTGGCAACACCGGTATTGCCTTGGCCATGGCGGCGGCGATCAAGGGCTACAAGATGATCCTGATCATGCCCGACAACTCCAGTGCCGAGCGCAAGGCCGCGATGACCGCCTATGGCGCCGAATTGATCCTGGTGAGCAAAGACGAAGGCATGGAGGGCGCCAGGGACCTGGCCGAGCGGATGCAGGCCGAGGGTCGCGGCAAGGTGCTCGACCAGTTCGCCAACGGGGACAATCCCGAAGCCCACTACACCACCACTGGCCCTGAGATCTGGCGCCAGACCGATGGCACCATCACCCATTTCGTCAGCTCGATGGGCACCACCGGCACCATCATGGGCACCTCGCGCTATTTGAAAGAACAGAACCCGAACGTGCAGATCATCGGCCTGCAACCGATGGAAGGCTCGGCCATCCCCGGCATCCGTCGCTGGCCCGAGGAGTATCTGCCGAAAATCTACCAGGCCGACCGCGTGGACCGCATTATCGACATGGCCCAGAGCGAGGCCGAGGACATCACCCGTCGTCTGGCCCGTGAAGAAGGCATCTTTTGCGGCGTGTCTTCGGGCGGTGCCGTGGCGGGCATGCTGCGCTTGTCCCAGGAAGTCGAAAACGCGGTCATTGTCGCGATCATCTGCGACCGCGGCGACCGCTACTTGTCAACCGGCATTTTCGACGCGCCCAACTGATGGCCAAGCAAGAAAGAGGTCTGCGCTTCCAGCCCAGCGGCGGAAGCCGGGCCCCGCAGGTGCCCACAGGAAAGAAGCAGCGCTTGACCATCGAACGCTTGGCCAACGATGGCCGGGGCATTGCCTTTCTGGACGGGCGCACCTGGTTCGTGATCGGCGCCCTGGCCGGCGAAGAGGTCGAGGCGCGGGTGCTGGGGGCCCATGGCAAAGTGGTCGAGGCCCGCGCTGAGCGAGTGTTCCTGTCCAGTGAACTGCGCCGTGCGGCGCCGTGCGTGCATGCCGGTCGCTGCGGCGGTTGCAGCGTCCAGCATTTGCCCCACAACGAACAGCTCGCCCTGAAACAGCGCATGCTCGCCGAGCAGTTGTCGCGGGTCGCCGGCGTGCAGCCGGATGAATGGGCTGCGCCATTGAGCGGGCCGGAACTGGGTTACCGGCGTCGTGCCCGCGTGGCGGTGCGCTGGGATCAGAAGGCAAAAAAACTCGAAGTGGGTTTTCGTGCCGTCGGCAGCCAGGACATCGTGGCCATCGGCGATTGCCCGGTACTGGTACAACCCTTGCAGCCGATCATGAGTCGCTTGCCGGACATGCTCCGTCGCCTGAGCAAGCCCCAGGCGCTGGGGCATGTGGAATTGTTTGCTGGCTCGTCCCTTGCGGTGTTGCTGCGGCACGTGTCGCCACTGTCGGCGCCTGACCTGACGATTCTCAAGGATTTCTGCGCCGCCCACCAAGCCCAGTTGTGGCTGCAGGGTGAGGGCGAGCCGCAACCGGTCGAACCGGGACAGACGCTGGGTTATCGCCTTGAGACTTGGGACCTGGAGCTGGCTTACCGGCCGGGGGATTTCATCCAGGTCAATGCCGGGGTCAACGAGGCGATGGTGGCCCAAGCCCTGGAGTGGCTCGCGCCCCGAGCCGAGGAGCGGGTGCTGGACTTGTTCTGCGGCCTGGGCAACTTTGCCTTGCCCCTGGCCAAGGCGGTGCGCCAAGTGGTGGCGGTGGAAGGTGTACAGGCCATGGTTGACCGCGCGGCGGCCAATGCCGTCAGCAACAATTTGAATAACACTGCCTTTTTTCAGGCCGATTTATCCCAGCCGTTGTCGGGTGCCGAGTGGGTCGGCGAAGGCTTTTCTGCGGTACTCTTGGACCCACCCCGCGACGGTGCTTTCGAGGTGGTGCGCAAACTGGCATCCCTGGGTGCCAGGCGGTTGGTATATGTATCGTGCAACCCGGCAACTTTGGCCCGGGACACGGTCGAATTGATCAAGCAGGGCTACCGGTTAAAACGTGCCGGGATTCTCGATATGTTTCCTCAGACGGCACATGTCGAGGCCATGGCGTTATTTGAAGCGAGCCAGGATGGCTTGTCCGACTGACCCGTTCGTGCCAACCGCCACAGCCCTGGGCGGGGACACGGGCAACGAAGGTCAGCGTTATTGACGCATTGAATCTGCGTCATAGGGAAGGTATGTAAAGATGGTACAGGTGAGAGCACACCAGCCGATCAACACCGACGGCAGTATCAATCTCGAGGCTTGGCTCGATCACGCGGTCAGTATCGACACGGCACTGGATCGCGAAGCCTTGAAAGAAGCCTGCGAGTTCGCGCGTGAAGCGGAACAGCAGCACAACGCGGCGAAGAACCTCTGGTCCGAAGGTACCTCGAGTTTTCAGACGGGCCTTGAGATCGCCGAAATCCTTGCCGACCTCAAGCTCGACCAGGACTCCCTGGTGGCTGCGGTGCTATACCGCGGTGTGCGCGAAGGGCAGATCCAATTGCCGGTGGTCAGCCAGCGTTTTGGCACGGTGGTCGCCAAGCTGATTGACGGCGTGCTGCGCATGGCGGCGATCAGTGCCAGTCTCAGTCCACGCCAGTCCATGGTCCTGGGCACCCAGGGCCAGGTGGAGAACCTGCGCAAGATGCTGGTGGCCATGGTCGACGACGTGCGCGTCGCACTGATCAAACTGGCCGAACGCACCTGCGCGATCCGCGCGGTGAAATCCGCCGACGACGAAAAGCGCAACCGCGTCGCCCGGGAAGTGTTCGACATCTACGCCCCCCTGGCCCATCGCCTTGGCATCGGCCATATCAAGTGGGAGCTGGAGGACCTGTCCTTCCGCTACCTGGAGCCCGACCAGTACAAGCAGATCGCCAAGTTGCTGCATGAGCGGCGCCTGGATCGCGAGCGCTTCATCACGGATGTGATGACCCAGTTGAGGGAAGAATTGCAGGCCACGGGTGTGGAGGCCGACATCAGCGGCCGGGCCAAGCACATCTATTCGATCTGGCGCAAAATGCAGCGCAAAGGCCTGGAGTTCAGCCAGATCTACGACGTTCGCGCCGTTCGCGTACTGGTCCCGGAAATGCGCGACTGCTACACCGCGCTGGGTATCGTGCACACCTTGTGGCGGCACATCCCCAAGGAGTTCGACGACTACATCGCCAACCCGAAGGAAAACGGCTATCGCTCGCTGCACACGGCGGTGATCGGTCCGGAGGGCAAGGTGCTGGAAGTGCAGATTCGCACCCACGCCATGCACGAGGAAGCCGAGCTGGGGGTTTGCGCCCATTGGAAATACAAGGGCACCGACGTCAAGTCGGGCTCCAACCACTACGAAGAGAAAATCTCCTGGCTGCGTCAGGTGCTCGAGTGGCATGAAGAGCTCGGTGATATCGGCGGTCTGGCCGAACAATTGCGGGTCGATATCGAGCCGGATCGGGTCTACATCTTCACCCCCGACGGCCACGCCATCGACCTGCCCAAGGGCGCCACGCCGCTGGACTTTGCCTATCGCGTCCACACCGAGATCGGCCACAACTGCCGTGGCGCCAAGATCAACGGGCGGATCGTGCCGCTCAACTACAGCCTGCAAACCGGTGAGCAGGTCGAGATCATCACCAGTAAACACGGCACGCCGAGCCGCGACTGGCTGAACCCGAACCTGGGCTACATCACCACATCGCGAGCGCGGGCGAAAATCGTTCACTGGTTCAAATTGCAGGCCCGCGACCAGAACGTCGCCGCCGGCAAGACTTTGCTCGAGCGCGAACTCAGTCGCCTGGGCCTGCCGCAGGTGGATTTCGACAAGCTGGCCGAAAAGGCCAACATGAAGACCGCCGAAGACATGTTCGCCGCTCTCGGTGCCGGCGACTTGCGCCTGGCGCAACTGGTCAACCTGGCCCAGCAACTGGTGGAGCCGGAACGCGGCAACGAGCAGTTGGAACTGATCCCGCGCAAAGCCACCGGCTACAAACCGGGCAAGCGCGGCGACATCCAGATCCAGGGCGTGGGCAACCTGATGACCCAGATGGCCGGCTGCTGCCAGCCGTTGCCTGGGGATGCGATCGTCGGCTACATCACCCAGGGCCGTGGGGTGAGCATCCACCGCCAGGACTGTGCTTCGGTGCTGCAACTGGCCGGCCGTGAGCCGGAGCGGATCATCCAGGTCAGTTGGGGCCCGGTGCCGGTGCTCACCTACCCGGTGGACATCATCATCCGCGCCTACGACCGTTCCGGCCTGCTGCGTGACGTGTCCCAGGTGTTGTTGAACGAGCGGATCAACGTGTTGGCAGTCAACACCCGTTCGAACAAGGAAGACAACACGGCGCTGATGTCCCTGACCATCGAGATTCCGGGATTGGATGCGCTGGGGCGGTTGCTGGGGCGGATTTCCCAACTGCCGAACATCATCGAGACCCGGCGTAATCGCACGCCGGGTTAAGCGCGGTCCAAATGTGGGAGCGAGCCTGTGGGAGCAAAGCTTGCTCGCGATAGCGGTGGATCAGTTCCGACATACGTTGGGGCCACCACCTCAATCGCGAGCAAGCTGCTCCCACAGGCATACTCCCAGTGGATTATTTCCCACAGGGTGATTTGTGATGAGTTGGATTGATGTACAGCCTTGAAGACCTGCTCCATCTGATGAACCGTCTGCGCGACCCGCAGTACGGGTGCCCGTGGGACATCAAGCAGACCTACGCGACCATCGTCCCCCATACCCTGGAAGAAGCCTACGAAGTGGCCGATGCCATTGAGCGTGGCGACTTCGATCACTTGCAGGGTGAGCTGGGCGACCTGTTGTTTCAGGTGGTGTATTACAGCCAGTTGGCGCGGGAGGAAAACCGCTTCGAATTCGCCGGCGTGGTCGATAGCATCACCCGCAAGCTGATCCGCCGCCATCCCCATGTATTTCCTACCGGTGACCTCTACGCGCCCGTGGACATCCCGCGCCTGAGCGAAGAACAGGTCAAGCAGCGCTGGGAAGAAATCAAGGCCGAGGAGCGGGCCGAGAAGGCCTCGGCACCGGAGCAGCTGTCGTTGCTTGACGATGTACCCGTTGCCTTGCCGGCGTTGTCCCGCTCGGCGAAGTTGCAAAAACGTGCGGCTCAGGTCGGTTTCGACTGGCCAGGCCCGTTGCCGGTGCTCGACAAGGTCCGGGAGGAGCTGGACGAAGTCCTCGAAGCGATGGCTGACAACGATTCGGTGGCCATCAGCGATGAGATCGGCGACCTGCTGTTCAGCGTAGTGAACCTGGCCCGGCACCTGAAAATCGACCCGGAAACGGCCCTGCGTGACGCCAATGGGAAATTCGAGCGACGTTTCCGATTTATCGAACAGGCATTGCGCGACACCCACCGTCCCATGGAAGATTGCACCCTCGAAGAGTTGGACGCCTTATGGGGCGAAGCCAAACGTCAGGAAAAGAATTTGCCCAGCTGTGGCTGAGGCTGTTGCCTAAGTGAGTAAGCACCATGAGCCTTTCCCTTCGCGACCAGTTGCTCAAAGCAGGGCTGGTCAACCAAAAGCAGGCCAAGCAGGTCGGCAAAGAGAAACAGAAACAGCAGCGCCTGGCCCACAAGGGCCAGATCGAACTGGATGACTCCCAGCAGCGCGCCGCCCAAGAGGCCATGGCCGAGAAGGTCAAGCGCGATCAGGAACTCAACCGTCAGCAGCAGGAAAAAGCCGAGCAGAAAGCCCGGGCCGCGCAGATCAAGCAATTGATCGAAGTCTCGCGTTTGCCGAAGCTGACCACTGAGGATTATTACAACTTTGTCGACGACAAGAAGGTCAAGCGCATCTCGGTCAACACGCTGATGCGCAACAAGTTGAGCAGCGGCTCGCTGGCGATCGTCCATCATGCCGGCGGCTACGAAGTGATCCCGCGCGAAGCGGCCCTGAAGATCCAGGAGCGCGATCCCAAGCGCATCGTGCAGCTCAATACCCAGACCGAAGAAGTGGATGCTGATGATCCGTATGCGGCGTATCAGATCCCTGATGATTTGATGTGGTAAGGATGAACTGAACACTAAACTGTGGGAGCGAGCCTGCTCGCGATGGCGGTCTGTCAGCCAACATTGATGTCGCTGATCCACCGCTATCGCGAGCAGGCTCGCTCCCACAGGGATGCTTATCGTTCAGGATTCTGTCATTTCAGCCGAGCGCTGCCTTTCCTGGCATTCCAGCTCGGCTTTGTAGTTATGGGCATCCGTCTCGGAGTGGAACATCCCCACCAGCAGGTCCTGTTGGTGTACATCCCAGATGCGGATACCGGCGGCAATACCTTCGTGGGACATGTGAGCGTCATCGCGTTCAGTTACTTTCACAGTCATCTTGCAAGCTCCAATCTCTGTTATCTGCAGCAAGGCGTGTGCAGGACTTTGTTATAGATTTGGGTAGCCGGCTAAGTAAATGCCTGGGCCTGTTAAGAAAATTTCATGAAAAACTCAGCGATCCCGCAGGTCAGGCAATGCGCGGCATTCGGTCGCAGGGTGTTTTTCATGAAGAAGTTTTCATGTTTCGGGGGGGTGAAATGTCGGGCAGTCACCTTGTGGGAGCGAGCCTGCTCGCGATAACGGTGTATCAGTCAATACCGATGCCGGCTGACCTAGCGCTATCGCGAGCAGGCTCGCTCCCACCGATTCATCTTCTACAGGGTGACTTTGCGCGGGTGCAGTTTTAGTGTTCAGGAAATCCGGGCATAAAAAAGCCCCGCACTGGGCGGGGCTTCTCTTGATATCGGTGTGGATCAGCTGCCTTTGACAGCCTTGCCGTTGACCGTACCGTCCTGGAGCATGATGTTGTACTCCTTGCCGTCGGTCTCGACCTGTTGCAGGCGTACCAGCAGGTAATCCCAATCCTTGGCGAACCAGAGCACCGTGATGCGTTTGCTTTTTGTTGGGTCGCGCACGCGCTCGACCTTGATCGCGTCGATCTGGCCGGCCTTGGTGTCGACCTTCTCCGGGCCCAGTACGCGGAAGTCGTAGGTGTCGATCTCGCCATCATCGACAACCTGATAACTCATGCTTTTCTTGCCGGCCGCCACGTCGTGCTGCAGGGCCAACTGATAAGTGGATTTATCGACCATGCCGCGGTTGAGTGGCAGTTTGACCGGATCGCCGCGATCGGTGCCGGTGACCATCTTCGTGTTCCAGTCGAAATCCAGATCGGCTTTCTTGGCCTTGCCCAAGCCGCCACGTTCAAAGTGGTAGGACTGTGGCAGCAGTGTGTCCTTGTCCAGGGTCAGGGTGCTTTCTTCCGTCAGGCTGGCGATCATCATCGAAGCCTTGAAGCTCAGCTTCCAGGTGCCGTTGGCCTCTTTGGTCAGGCTGCGCTCGGCGGTGCCGCTCATGGGCAGCTGTTTCCAGTCGGCGGTGTAGCTGGCGGAGAACGGTTGAAGGTCTGCGGCCTGTACCAGGGGCAGGGCAAGCAGAGCGCAAGCGAAGAGCAGGGCGCGACGCATAAAATCTCCTAGTATCGAATCAAATGGCCGCTGGCGGCGAGCAACTGGCCGTCCAGTGAGGCACCGCGATCGTCGAGGGTCAGCCGGCCTTCGGCAAACCAACGCACGGCCATCGGGTAGATCTGGTGTTCCCGGGCGTGAACCCGTTGGGCCAGGCTTTGCGGCGTGTCGTGCAACTCTACCGGTATTACTGCCTGTACGACCAGTGGTCCGCCATCGAGTTCCTCGGTGACGAAGTGCACCGAGCAGCCATGCTCCGTGTCTCCGGCCTCCAGCGCGCGCTGGTGAGTGTGTAACCCTTTGTATTTGGGCAGCAGCGATGGATGGATATTGAACAGGCGGCCCTGGTAGTGACGCACGAAGCCGGCGCTGAGGATGCGCATGAAGCCGGCCAGGACCACCAGTTGCGGATTGAACGTGTCGATCTGTTCGATCAGCGCGGCATCGAAGGCTTCGCGGCCATCGAACGCTTTGTGATCCAGGACGCGGGTGTCGATACCCGCATCCCTGGCGCGTTGCAGGCCGTAGGCATCGGCGCGGTTGGAAATCACCGCGCGGATGCGGACCGGGCTATCGCCGGTCCGCGTGCTGTCGATCAGGGCCTGCAAGTTGCTGCCGGTGCCGGACAACAGCACCACGACATCACAGGTTGCAGACTTCTGTTCTTGCATCAGTGAGCCTTAAGGTTTTTCAGCTCGACCTGGGCAGCGCCTTCGGCGGCGGTACTGATCTGGCCGATGACCCAAGGTTGCTCGCCGGCTTCACGCAGTACATTCAGGGCCGTTTCAACGTGCTCCTGGGCCACGCAGATCACCATGCCTACGCCGCAGTTCAGCACGCGGTGCATTTCGGTTTCATCGACGTTGCCTTTCTCTTGCAGCCAGTCGAACACGGCCGGACGGGTCCAGCTCGCCACGTCAACCACCGCCTGGGCGCCTTTTGGCAGTACGCGCGGGATGTTGTCCAGTAGGCCGCCACCGGTGATGTGGGCCATGGCCTTGACGGCGCCGGTGTCCTTGATCAGCTTGAGCAGCGGCTTGACGTAGATGCGGGTCGGGGCCATCAGCAGGTCGGCCAGTGGCTTGCCGTCGAGCTGGGTGTTCTCGATGTCGGCACCCGAGACTTCGATGATCTTGCGGATCAGCGAGTAACCGTTGGAGTGCGGGCCGGACGATGGCAGGGCGAGCAGGGCATCGCCAGTGGCGACTTTCGAACCGTCGATGATTTCGGATTTTTCCACGACACCGACGCAGAAGCCGGCCAGGTCGTAGTCTTCGCCTTCGTACATGCCTGGCATTTCAGCGGTTTCGCCGCCGACCAGGGAGCAGCCGGACAGCTCGCAGCCGGCGCCAATGCCGGTTACCACCTGGGCGGCGGTGTCGACGTTCAGTTTGCCGGTGGCGTAGTAGTCGAGGAAGAACAGCGGCTCGGCGCCGCACACCACCAGGTCGTTCACGCACATGGCCACCAGGTCGATGCCGATGCTGTCGTGCTTGTTCAGGTTCAGGGCCAGACGCAGCTTGGTGCCGACGCCGTCAGTGCCCGAAACCAGCACCGGTTGCTTGTAGCCGGCCGGGATCTCGCAGAGGGCGCCGAAACCGCCCAGGCCGCCCATGACTTCCGGGCGCGCAGTGCGCTTGGCGACGCTCTTGATGCGTTCGACCAATGCTTCACCGGCGTCGATGTCTACACCGGCGTCCTTGTAGCTCAGGGAGGGTTGCTTGCTCATGATCCAGGCCTTTAGGGGGGATTTCTGGGTAACGACCGACCGCCGGGGCCATTGAATAACCGTTGTACGAATTATTCCGGGTGCCCAGCCATTGCCGGTCTGCGAAGGCGCGCGATTTTATCAGGCTTGAGGGGCAGCGGCCATCCTCGCGCCGACGGGCAGGGACATATCCTTGGAAAAAAACCGATATTTCTCCTATTGGTGCTGCGCGATGCGTCTGTATAAGGTGTAGCGGTAACCGGCTATGGTTATGACAGTGCGAAACTTCCAGCGGGTGTGTGAATGTTTTGCCAGGTGCTGTGGTCACAGCCATGCTCAATTTTCTTCACACGGCCTGTTCCAGCCGTTATGTCCGGGAATCTTCCATGCGTTTTTTCAAACTCTTGTCTGTGGGCTGCCTGTCGTTGATCAGCGTGGCGAGCCATGCCGAAAACCTCAATAGCCTCTATCAGGTGCTCGAGCCGGTCAGCAGCCAGGCCCCGCAAGAACGTGACCAGGCGACTTTGCGCGCCCTCGACACGCTGGTGCTGCGCCTGACCGGCGATGCCAAGGCCGCGCAGAATCCCGGTCTGGCGGCGATCCGCAAGGATCCCCAGCAGATCATTCTTCAATATGGTTACGACGCCGGGCCGCCGGAAAGCCTCAAGGTGGATTTCGATCCAGCGAGCACTGACCGGGCCTTGCGCTCGGCGGGCTTGTCGCTGTGGGGCGCGAATCGGCCTGCGATCCTGGGCTGGTGGCTGAACGACTCGGCTGAAGGTTCCAACCTGGTAGGCGATGGCCAGGGCAGTGCCGAGCCACTGCGCCGCGCCGCCCAGCACCGCGGCCTGCCGCTGCACCTGCCCCTGGCGGATTTGAGCGAGCAGATCGTTGCTACCGCACCAAACCTGGAAGGCAGTGATCCGGCCCCGCTGCGCGAGGCATCGCAGCGTTATGGTGCAGACGCCTTGCTGGCGGTCCATGCCAAGGAAGAGGGCGGCCAATGGCAGGCGACCTGGCGCTTGTGGCAGGGTGACCAGCGCGAGCAGGGCAATGCCCAGGGCGCCGACCCTGCCGCCCTGGCTGATGCGGTGATGCTGGCGGTGAGTCAACGCCTGGCGCCGCGTTTCGTTACCAAGCCGGGCGTGGCCACCGAGCAGCTGCTGGAAGTGCAGGGCATGAACCTGGAGCGTTATGCGGCGCTTGGGCGTTTGCTCGAGCCGTTCGGTGGGCAGTTGCAGCGGGTTGAAGGGGACCGGATCATTTATCGGGTCAACGGCAGCGCCGAACAGTTGAAAGCGCAATTGGCCCTGGCGAAACTGCAGGAAATTCCTGCTGGCGAAGCCGTCGCGCCAGTGCCTGTGGCCCAGCCAGCCGCTGATGGCTCCATTCCGGCCGCCGCGCCAGCGCCAGCGCCGACCGCCAACCTGCGGTTTCGCTGGTAGTTTTTCTTTCTTATATAGCTAGGAGTGGTTCATGGGCGATACGCGGCGTTGGTTCTGGTTGGGTGGGGTCGCCCTGCTGTTTGTGTTCATCTATTTGCTGCATCCGATCCTCACGCCGTTCCTGGTTGCGTTGCTCCTGGCCTATCTGTTCGACCCACTGGTAGATCGCCTGGAAAAACTCGGCTTGTCCAGGACCTGGGGCGTGGTGTCGGTGTTTGGGCTGATCATCTTGATTGTCATTGCTCTGATGCTGGTGCTGATACCGATGCTGGCCAAGCAACTGATGCGCCTGTACGAGCTGGCGCCGCAGATGCTCGACTGGTTACAGCACACTGCCGTGCCGTGGGTGCAGTCGAGGCTGGGGTTGGCTGAAGGCTTCTGGAAGTTCGACAAGGTCAAGGCGGCCATCAGCGAGCATATGGGCCAGACCTCTGACATCGTCGGTGTGGTGTTGAGCCAGGCCACAGCCTCGGGGCTGGCGTTGATCGGTTGGCTGGCGAACCTGGTGTTGATTCCGGTGGTGGCTTTTTATCTGCT
>NZ_WUUD01000035.1:21803-55639 GCF_009831705.1 Pseudomonas sp. PICF6
CGACTGGGACTTGATGATGGCCAAGATTCGCAGCCTGCTGCCACGCCATCGTGAAGAACGCATCATGACCCTGACCGGCGAATGCCATGAAGTGTTGGGGGCGTTTGTGCGAGGGCAATTGTTGGTGATGGTGGCGCTGGGCTTCATCTATGCGGCGGGATTGATGCTGGTGGGCCTGGAGCTGGGGCTATTGATCGGCTTGATCGCCGGGCTTGCGGCCATCGTGCCCTACATGGGCTTCGTCATCGGTATCGGCGCGGCGTTGATTGCCGGCTTGTTCCAGTTTGGCGGTGATCTGTACCCGATGGTCGGCATCGTGGCGGTGTTCATGGTCGGGCAAGCGCTGGAAGGCATGGTGCTGACACCGTTGCTGGTGGGTGATCGCATCGGCCTGCATCCAGTGGCGGTGATCTTTGCGATCCTGGCAGGGGGTGAGTTGTTCGGTTTTACCGGGGTCCTGCTGGCGCTGCCGGTGGCGGCGGTGATCATGGTGCTGGTGCGTCATATGCACGATCTGTACAAGGATTCAGACATCTACAGTGGCGTCGAAGACCCCGAGCTATAGCGCCAATGGCGGGCGCGGCGGTTGTCCCAGCGTCAGGGAAACCGTCGCTCCATCGTTCTGTCGCTGCAAACCTTTGATTTTGCTCGTGGTCCGGCGCATTGTGCGGTCCGCGTCACGGGTATAAACTTTGCGCACTTTACACAGAGGCCACTAACGGTTCTTTTGGAACTGTTCAGTCAGCATGAAACCGATTCAGCTGCCCCTAGGTGTGCGTCTGCGTGATGACGCCACCTTTATCAACTACTACCCAGGCGCCAATGCCGCTGCACTCGGCTATGTCGAGCGGCTTTGCGAAGCCGACGCCGGCTGGACCGAGAGCCTGATTTATCTGTGGGGCAAGGACGGGGTGGGGCGCACGCATCTGTTGCAGGCCGCTTGCCTGCGGTTCGAGCAATTAGGTGAGCCGGCGGTGTATCTGCCATTGGCCGAGTTGCTGGATCGCGGCGTGGAGATCCTCGACAACCTTGAACAGTACGAACTGGTCTGCCTGGATGATCTTCAGGCGGTGGCCGGCAAGGCTGATTGGGAAGAAGCGCTGTTTCACCTGTTCAACCGGTTACGCGACAGCGGCCGGCGTTTGCTGATTGCTGCATCGACGTCGCCGCGGGAGCTGCCGGTGAAGCTGGCCGATCTCAAGTCCCGTCTCACCCTGGCGCTGATTTTCCAGATGCGCCCGCTCTCCGATGAAGACAAGCTCCGTGCATTGCAGCTGCGCGCTTCCCGGCGTGGCCTGCACCTGACCGATGAGGTAGGGCACTTCATCCTTACCCGCGGCACCCGCAGCATGAGCGCGTTGTTCGAACTGCTCGAACGTCTCGACCAGGCGTCGCTTCAGGCCCAGCGCAAGCTGACCATCCCTTTTTTGAAAGAAACCCTTGGCTGGTAGAAGTCGCAGCAATAGTGGCTTATAGCCTGTTTCTACCACGGCACAGCCCGCGTCCCTTCTGGGCTGCAGGCTGCAGAGGGTTGAAAACGGTTGGGGCGCTTAGATGTAAACCTAAAACCGAGAAGTCACATTTGCATCGATTGAATTTGCAAATGAGCTTGATAGTGGGCATAGTCTCGCCATCTTTACAACTTCAGCCACGGTCGTGCCCATGCTAAGTCGCTTCGCACCCCTGGTGCCTCTCGCACTCGTTACCCTGTTGTTCGGTTGTGCTGCCCACTCTCCAGTGTCCCAGCAAGCGCAACAGCCACAGGTTCAAAATTCCGTTACTGCCCAGTCTTCCTCTGTTGCACTTGAGGAAGAAATGGCCACCGACAAAGAGCTGGCAGACTTCGCCGGCAGCAAGCCTTATCAGCTTCCGGTGCTGGCTGACAGCATCCTGGAGCGGGGCATGTCCTTGATCGGTACCCGCTATCGTTTTGGCGGTTCCTCCGAGGCCGGCTTCGATTGCAGCGGTTTCATCGGGTATCTGTTTCGCGAAGAGGCTGGCATGAGTCTGCCGCGCTCCACTCGCGAAATGATCAACGTGAAGGCCCCGCTGGTTGCTCGTAACGAGCTTGAGCCGGGCGACCTGCTGTTCTTCGCGACCAACGGTCGTCGTGGTCGCGTCAGTCACGCCGGTATCTACCTGGGTGACAACCAGTTCATCCATTCCAGCAGCCGTCGCAGCGGTGGCGTGCGAATCGACAGCCTGGGCGACAGCTACTGGAGCAAGACCTTCATCGAAGCCAAGCGCGCACTCGCGATGGCACCGACCGTGGTCACTGCTCGCAAGTAAGCTCACAGTTTGTAAGGCAAACTTAAAGTCTTACTTGAAGTTTGCCTCATAGCCGCTAGAATCCATGATCATTGATTGATGGCAATCCGCCTGCGTACTCCGCAGGCGGCTTTGTTTTCATGCCCACGGCAGAAAAGCCGCATCCAGATCAGGATTGTTCTGCATATGTCGACGTCGGCCCGCCTCGCTCTCATGCTCCTTGCCGCGCTGCTCAGCGCTTGCGCCAGCCGTACTCCGCCACCTGCGCCAGCGCGGGCTCCGGTGGTATTCGCTCCCGCGCAAAGCTTTTCCCCGGTTGCCGAAGACGTGCTGTTCCGGGCGCTGGGGTTGGTGGGGACACCCTATCGGTGGGGCGGCAATACGCCGGATTCAGGCTTTGATTGCAGTGGCCTGATCGGCTATGTGTATCGCGATGCGGCCGGTATCTCCCTGCCGCGTTCCACCCGCGAGATGATTGGCATGCGCGCCCAGAGTGTCGGTAAGGACGCATTGCAGACCGGTGATTTGATTTTCTTCGCCACCAACGGTGGCTCTCAGGTCAGCCATGCCGGGATCTATGTCGGGGAGGGGCGTTTCGTCCATGCACCAGCGACCGGGGGTACGGTCAAGCTCGATAGCCTGTCCAAGGCTTATTGGCAGAAAGCCTATCTGAGTGCCAAGCGTGTGCTGCAACCGGCGCATCTGGCGCGTAATCCCTGACGATTCAAGTTCGCTTTTTGCGCCGGCTCAGCAGAGCTCTTGTGGCGAGAGAACAATCCCTGGCCACAGGTTCCAGTGTTCAGGTCAGCTTCTTCAGCGGTTATTTAGCCCAAACCCGCCAAATCTTGTTCCCCACATCATCTGCCACCAACAGCCCGCCCTGTTTGTCGATCACCACACCCACTGGTCGGCCTTGGGCTTTTTCATCTGCATTCAGGAAACCGGTCAGCACATCCACCGGTTGCCCCACCGGCTTGCCGGCGTTGAAGGGGACGAAAATCACTTTATAGCCGCTGTGGGGTTTACGGTTCCATGAGCCGTGCTGCCCGATGAAAGCCCCTTCGGTAAACGGCGCTGGCAAGGTGCTGCCTTCGGCGAACGTCAGGCCCAGTGACGCGGTGTGGGGGCCGACGGCGTAATCCGGGGCGATGGCCTTGGCCACCAGTTCCGGTTTTTGTGGCTCGACCCGCTTATCGACGTGCTGCCCGTAATAGCTGTAGGGCCAGCCATAGAAGGCGCCG
Organism: Pseudomonas sp. PICF6; assembly: GCF_009831705.1. Lineage (NCBI taxonomy): Bacteria > Pseudomonadati > Pseudomonadota > Gammaproteobacteria > Pseudomonadales > Pseudomonadaceae > Pseudomonas > Pseudomonas sp. PICF6. The sequence goes on from NZ_WUUD01000035.1 coordinate 25,313, forward strand.
TCCTTGACTGAAGTGATGTAGTCCGGCACCAGGTCGCTGCCGATCTCATCGCGCTCATTCACCGCGGTCCATAGCGCGCCACTGCGCGGCTCCCAGGCCAGGCCGTTGGGGTTGCGCAGGCCCGAGGCGAAGATGCGGTGATTGCCGCTGGCACGGTCCACTTCCCAGATGGCCGCGCGGCCTTCCTCGGCCTCCATGCCGTTTTCCCCGACATTGCTGTTCGAGCCGGTAGTGACGTACAGCTTGCTGCCGTCCTGGCTGGCGATCACGTTTTTGGTCCAGTGGTGATTGAGCGTGCCACCCGGCAGGTCGACGACCTTGGTCGGCTGCGCCTTGATTTGCGTATCGCCCTCTTTATAAGGGAAGCGAATCAGTCGGTCGGTGTCGGCCACGTACAGATCATTGCCCACCAGTGTCATGCCGAACGGTGAATTGAGGTTTTCCAGAAAGACCGTACGGGTTTCGGCGATGCCGTCATGATTGGCATCACGCAACAGGGTAATGCGATTGGGGCTGGGCACCCCCGCGCCGGCGCGGCCCATGACTTTCTCCATGACCCAGCCACGAATGCCTTTGGAGTCGTCCGGTTTGGGCGGCGCGTTGGTTTCTGCCACCAGCACGTCACCGTTGGGTAGCACGTAGAGCCAGCGTGGATGATCCAGCCCTTCGGCGAATGCGCCCACTTGCAGGCCCTGGGCCGGGGTAGGTTTGGCGCCATCCGGCCAGCCGATAGCCTCGGCAATGTTGACGGTGGGGATCAGGGTCTTGTTCGGTTCCGGCAGTTTTGGCGAGGGGCCAGTGCCGTCGGAAACCTGCAGTGTGGAGGACTCGCCGCAAGCAACAAGCCCTGCGGCCAATGCGACGATCAGAAGGTGTGGTGGCTTGAGCATGCGGGCTTCCCTATGAGTGCATGGTGGTTATTCATAGAGAAGCTTAGACCCGCGATGGTTCAACCGGTCAGCCGTGGGCCTGCTTGAACAGCACGGCGATGCCCGGATGATACTGCCCGGCCTCATTGCGCAACTTGCGATAGGCATAAGGGAAGTACCAGGCCACGGCGCAGGTATTTTCCTTCTGCAGTTCATCGATCATGTCCTGCAGTTCTTCCGGCGTGGCGCTCTGCTGGGCCTTTTGCGGTGCGACGAACAGGCAGCCCAATCGCAGGTCACTGGAATAGCTGATACGTTTGGCATCGCTGGTGATGTCGAGCAGCGGCTGGGTGAGATTGAGGTTCTTGACCTTCGGCCAGCGTTGAGTGGCCTGGATGAACGCGCGCTCCTCGGTGCCGGCGATGAACAGATCGGCGCTGACGTTGCGTTCGCCTTCTTCATTCTGTTTGCGAGTGGGGGTGTTCTGCAGCGTGACCATCTCGGCCATCCAGGCTGCGGCCGAGAGCAAGCCAAGATTGGCTTTTTCATCGAACCAGTAAGGTGTGTCGTTATCGCCGCGCACGGCGTTGTAACGGTCGATACAGTCAAACCAGCGTTCCAGCACCGGGCGCAGGAATTCCAGTTTTGGATTGCTGATGATCATGCCTTGCATGCTTTTGCCCTCTTGTTATTGTGATATCGGGTCGTGATGCCTATTTGATATCACTTGCCGCAGCATGGCACAAGATTGGCGTCATTTTATTGATCAGGGCCAATGTCCGCTGTTGAACCTGTGCCGGCTTTAATTGACGCTCCACCCCCAACCCTCTAACCTTCGCGGCTTGTTTCAGGTGCTCTGTGACCGGGCGATCGTTGGGTCGACAGAGTGAAACAGGGAAGCCGGTGAGTGCATACGAACCCGGCGCTGCCCCCGCAACGGTAAATGAGTCAACGCTGCGCCTGGCACTACACAGGCCACCAGCCACTGTGTCCGTAGACATGGGAAGGCGCGCAGCCCGGCATCACGCCGCTCATGAGCCCGGAGACCGGCCTGATTCATCCAACGGCATCACGGTGGGCGATGCCAGGCTTGTTGCCGTCTTTTTTGTGCCCGCCCGCCGTTATCCAATCCCAACGGAGAGCTCCCATGACCCACACCCCCGATCGCGACGAACGCCACCTGGCGCGCATGCTGCGCAAGAAAGCCGTGATCGACGAGCGCATCGCCAACTCGCCCAACGAATGTGGCCTGCTGCTGGTGCTGACCGGCAACGGCAAGGGTAAGAGCAGTTCTGCGTTCGGCATGCTGGCCCGGTCCATGGGCCATGGCATGCAATGCGGCGTGGTGCAGTTCATCAAGGGGCGTAACAGCACCGGTGAAGAGCTGTTTTTCCGTCGCTTCCCGGAGCAGGTGCGCTTTCATGTCATGGGCGAAGGCTTCACTTGGGAAACCCAGGATCGCCAGCGCGACATCGCCGCGGCTGAAGCGGCCTGGGCAGTTTCGCGTCAATTGTTGAGCGACCCGTCCATAGGCCTGGTGGTGCTCGATGAACTCAACATTGCCCTCAAGCACGGTTACCTTGACCTGGACCAGGTGCTGAGCGACTTGCAGGCCCGTCCGCCGATGCAGCATGTGGTGGTGACCGGTCGCGGCGCCAAGCCGGAATTGATTGAACTGGCCGACACCGTCACCGAAATGGGCATGATCAAGCACGCGTTCCAAGCGGGTATCAAGGCGCAGAAGGGCGTCGAACTGTGAGCGATGTTCCCTTGGCGAGTCGTCACTGCCCGGCGGTGCTGATCGCCGCTCCTGCTTCCGGGCAGGGCAAAACCACGGTCACCGCCGCCCTGGCCCGCTTGCACCGCAAGCAGGGCCGTAGGGTGCGGGTCTTCAAGTGCGGACCTGATTTCCTCGACCCGATGATCCTGGAGCGGGCCAGCGGCGCGCCGGTCTACCAACTGGACATGTGGATGGTCGGCGAGCAGGAGAGTCGTCGATTGTTGTGGGAAGCTGCTGCCGAAGCCGACTTGATTCTGATCGAAGGGGTGATGGGGCTGTTCGATGGCACGCCATCGAGTGCCGATCTGGCCCGGCACTTCGGCGTGCCGGTGCTGGCGGTGATCGATGGCACGGCCATGGCCCAGACCTTCGGTGCCCTGGCCCTGGGCCTGGCGCGGTATCAGCCGGACTTGCCTTTCGCCGGGGTACTGGCCAATCGGGTCGGCACCTTGCGTCATGCGCAGTTGCTCGAAGGCAGCCTGACCGAAGGCCTGCGCTGGTACGGCGCCCTGTCACGGGAAACCGGTATCGAGCTGCCAAGTCGCCACCTTGGGTTGGTCCAGGCCAGTGAATTGAATGATCTGGACCTGCGCCTCGACGCCGCCGCCGATGCCTTGGCTGGCAGTTGTGAAGTGGCGTTGCCGCCGGCTGTGGAGTTCGTCGCGCCAGCGGTGATTGCCGCGCAGCCGTGGCTGGAAGGTGTGCACATCGCCGTGGCCCGGGACGAAGCGTTCGCCTTCACCTATGGCGCCAGCCTTGATTTGTTGCGAGCCATGGGCGCGCAACTGAGCTTCTTTTCACCTATTCATGACAGCGAACTGCCGGCGGCGGACAGCCTGTATCTGCCCGGTGGCTATCCGGAATTGCACCATGTTGCGCTGGCGCAAAACGCGCCGATGCTGGCGGCGATCCGCGCGCACCATCAAGCAGGCAAACCCTTGCTGGCTGAATGCGGCGGCATGCTTTATCTGTTGGACTCGTTGACGGATGTGGACGGCACCCGCGCCGAGCTGCTTGGGTTGCTGGCCGGTGACGCGCAGATGCAAAAGCGTCTGGCGGCCCTGGCGCTGCAATCGGTGGAGTTGCCGGAGGGCACTTTGCGCGGGCATACCTATCATCATTCCCTCACCAGCACCGGGCTGGAGCCGATTGCCCGAGGCCATAGCCCCAATGGCGGGCGTGGCGCGGAGGCGGTTTTCCGGCAGGGTCGGATGACGGCTTCCTATGTGCACTTCTATTTTCCGTCGAATCCAAGGGCGATTGCCGCGCTGTTTGCGCCTGATCCTGAGGCCGCTATCGCCAACAGGCTCGCCCCCACCTCTGATCACCTGACCCCTGTGGGAGCGAGCCTGCTCGCGAAGCGGTCATGACAGACAACTCCTTCTCCCAGGCCGAACGCGATGCCGTCTACCGGGCCATCGCCGAACGCCGCGACATGCGCCACTTCACCGGCGGCACCGTTGAGCCAGCGTTGCTGCGCCGCCTGCTGGAAGCCGCGCATCAAGCCCCCAGTGTGGGTCTGATGCAGCCGTGGCGGTTCATTCGCATCAGCGACCGCGCCTTGCGTGGGCAACTCCGTCAACTGGTGGAACAGGAACGCATCCGCACCGCCGAGGCCCTGGGTGAGCGCAGCGATGAATTCATGAAGCTCAAGGTCGAAGGTCTCAACGACTGCGCCGAAGTGCTGGTGGCGGCGTTGATGGATGATCGCGAGCGCTATGTCTTCGGTCGACGAACCCTGCCGGAAATGGACCTGGCCTCGCTGTCTTGCGCGATCCAGAATCTGTGGCTGGCCTCTCGCGCCGAAGGGCTGGGGATGGGCTGGGTTTCGCTGTTCGAGCCCCAGGCCCTGGCCGAGCTGTTGGGCCTGCCCGCCGGCGCGAAACCGCTGGCAATATTGTGCCTGGGGCCGGTCGAGGGGTTTTACCCGGCACCGATGCTCGCTCTGGAAGGCTGGGCGCAGCCGCGTGCGCTGGATGAATTGCTCTACGAAAACCATTGGGGAGTAAGCCCATGAGTGTGGCGTTGCTCAGTGCTGCCGCGGTGGCGCTGGATGCGCTGTTGGGCGAACCCCGACGCTGGCATCCGCTGGTGGCGTTCGGTCGCTTTGCCGATCGTATCGAACAGCGTTTCAACTCCGGCGGGCGTGGCTGGCGCAGCCATGGCGTGACGGCGTGGATCATCGCCGTGGTGCCGTTGACCCTGCTCGCGACGGCGCTGTCCTGGGCGCCGTTGGTGGGCTGGCTGGTGGAAATCCTGGCGCTGTACCTTGCCCTTGGCCTGCGCAGTCTCGGGGAGCATGTCGAGCCAGTGGCCCGGGCTCTGCGCGGCGGGGATCTGGATGAAGCGCGCCGGCGGGTCGGCTATCTGGTCAGTCGCGAAACCGCTGAACTGGATGAGACTGCCGTTGCCCGTGCCGCCACTGAGTCGGTGCTGGAGAACGGCAGCGACGCGGTGTTCGCCGCGCTGTTCTGGTTCGCCGTCGCGGGCGCGCCAGGTGTGGTGTTGTACCGCCTGAGCAATACACTCGACGCCATGTGGGGCTATCGCAACGAGCGCTTTGAGCGCTTCGGCTGGGCGGCGGCCAAGATCGATGATGGGCTCAACTACATTCCGGCGCGCCTGGTGGCGCTGACTTACGCCGTGCTTGGAAAAACCCGCCTGGCGCTCAAGTGCTGGCGCACCCAGGGCCCGACCTGGGACAGTCCCAATGCCGGGCCCGTGATGGCCGCCGGCGCGGGTGCGCTGGGGGTCGAACTGGGTGGCGCGGCGGTGTATCACGGCCAATTGCATCAACGTCCGCCCTTGGGCGAAGGCGCGCCGGCGAACGCCGACGCCATTGATCGCGGCTGGCAACTGGTCCAGCGTGGCGTATGGTTGTGGTTGCTGATTCTCTGCCTGGGAGCTGAGTTTTATGCTTGAGCACGGTGGGCGCCTGCGCAACGCGGCCCGGCAATACGCGATTGCCGAGGCGCACTGGTTGGATCTGTCCAGCGGCCTGGCGCCCTGGCCGTTCGACGTGCCGGCGATTGCACCGCGGGCCTGGGCACGCCTGCCTGAGACCGATGACGGGTTGGAACAGGCCGCCTGCGATTATTACGGCGCCAAGCATGTGCTGCCGGTGGCGGGCTCGCAGATGGCCATCCAACTCTTGCCGCGCCTGCGTCGGGCCGGCAAGGTCGGCGTCCTCTCACCCTGTTACGCCGAACACGCCGAAGCCTGGCGCCGCAGTGGTTACATCGTGCGTGAAGTGCTGGAGCCGGAGGTGGACTTCTTCCTCGACAGCCTTGACGTGCTGGTGGTGGTCAACCCCAACAACCCCACGGGCTTGCTGTTGAGCCCCGAGCGCTTGCTGGACTGGCATGCCCGATTGGCCCAGCGCGGTGGCTGGCTGGTGGTGGATGAGGCGTTCATGGATGTCACGCCACAACTGAGCCTGGCCGCCCATGCCCATCAGGTCGGATTGATCGTGCTGCGTTCGTTCGGCAAGTTTTTTGGCCTGGCCGGGGCTCGCCTGGGATTTGTATTGGCCGAGCGCCACTTGCTCAAGTTGCTCGCCGAACAAGTCGGGCCGTGGGCCGTCAGCGGGCCGACCCGGGTGGTGGGCCAGGCGTGCCTGCTGGACACCGACGCCCAGGCCCGCCAGCGCCAACGCTGCGAAGACACCAGTCAGCGCCTGGCGCTGACGCTCGAACGCCACGGCTTCAAGCCTCAGGGCGGCTGCGGGTTGTTCCAATGGCTGGTCACTGAGCACGCCCAGGCACTTTACGATTTCATGGCCCAGCGCGGCATTCTTCTGCGGTTGTTTACCCATACCAGCAGCCTGCGCTTCGGGTTGCCGGCCGATGACGGTGAATTCCTGCGCCTCGAGCAAGCTTTCGAGGCCTACGCCAAGGACATCCAATGACCACTGTAATGGTGCAGGGCACCACGTCCGATGCCGGCAAAAGCACTCTCGTTACGGCGTTGTGCCGCTGGGTCAGGCGTCAGGGGGTGAGCGTGGTGCCGTTCAAACCACAGAACATGGCACTCAACAGCGCGGTAACGGCCGATGGCGGTGAAATCGGCCGTGCCCAGGCCGTGCAGGCCCAGGCGGCCGGTCTCCAACCGCATACCGACATGAACCCGGTGCTGCTCAAGCCCAACAGCGACACCGGCGCCCAGGTCATTATCCATGGCCGCGCCGTCACCACCATGAATGCCGTGGCCTATCACGATTACAAAGCCATCGCGATGCAAGCGGTGCTGGCCTCCCACGAACGTTTGAGCGCGGCGTATCCGGTGGTGATGGTGGAGGGCGCGGGTTCCCCGGCGGAGATCAATCTGCGCGCCGGTGACATTGCCAACATGGGCTTTGCCGAGGCGGTGGACTGTCCGGTGCTGCTGATTGCCGATATCAATCGCGGCGGCGTCTTCGCCCACCTTGTGGGTACCCTGGAGCTGCTTTCGCCCAGCGAACAGGCGCGGGTCAAGGGCTTCATCATCAACCGTTTTCGCGGCGACATCGCCCTGCTGCAACCGGGCCTGGACTGGCTTGAGGCGCGCACCGGCAAACCGGTGATTGGCGTGTTGCCGTACGTGATGGACCTGCATCTGGAAGCCGAGGACGGTCTCGATCAACGGCAGGCCGACAAGGCCGAGCAGGTGCTCAAGGTAGTGGTGCCGGTATTGCCGCGCATCAGCAACCACACCGATTTCGATCCGCTGCGCCTGCATCCGCAGGTCGATCTGCAATTCATCGGCCCAGGCCAGCCCATTCCCGCGGCTGACTTGATCATCCTGCCGGGTTCAAAGAGCGTGCGCAGTGACTTGGCCTACCTGCGCGCCAACGGTTGGGAGACGGCCATCCATCGTCACCTGCGTTATGGAGGCAAGTTGCTAGGCATCTGCGGCGGTTTGCAGATGCTCGGCCAGCAGGTCCACGATCCGCTGGGGCTGGAAGGGGCCGCGGGCTCCAGCACCGGGCTGGGCTTGCTGGCTTTCGAAACGACCCTGGAACACGAGAAGCAGTTGCGCAATGTGCGCGGTCGACTGGCCCTGGAAGAGGCCGAGGTCAGCGGGTATGAAATCCATGCCGGTGTAACCTCAGGCCCGGCATTGGAAAACCCGGCGGTGCAGTTGGATGACGGGCGTTGTGATGGCGCCCAGAGTCTGGATGGACAGATTTTCGGCACCTATCTGCATGGGCTGTTCGAGTCAGCGGCGGCCAGCAGCGCCTTGCTGCGTTGGGCCGGGTTGCAGAATGTGCAGGCGGTGGACTACCACGGGTTGCGCGAGCGGGACATCGAGCGGTTGGCGGATCTGGTGGAGCGGCATTTGGATACCGGGCTGTTGCGTGAGCTGTGTGGGATCTAGGGTGGCTGCACTGGCCTCATCGCGAGCAGGCTCGCTCCCACAAGGGACTTGTGTGCATCGCACAACCACTGTGGGAGCGAGCCTGCTCGCGATGAAGCCGGCAGCAACACGGCCAATTTGAAAGGTAAAAAACATGCTGCAACTGATCCTCGGCGGCGCCCGCTCCGGTAAGAGTCGCCTGGCCGAAAAGCTCGCCACAGACAGCCGATTGCCCGTTACCTACATCGCCACCAGCCAACCTCTGGATGGCGAGATGAACGAACGGGTCGCCCAACACCGCGCTCGCCGTCCGGCCGAATGGGCGCTGGTGGAGGAGCCGTTGGCCCTGGCGCGGGTGCTGCGCGATAACGCCGGTTCAGGGCAATGCCTGTTGGTGGATTGCCTGACCCTGTGGCTGACCAATCTGCTGATGCTCGACAACCTCGAGCAGTTGAACGCCGAGCGTGACGCTCTACTGGAGTGCGTTGGCGCGCTGCCGGGCGAAATCATTTTTGTCAGCAACGAGACCGGAATGGGTGTCGTGCCGCTGGGCGAGTTGACTCGCCGTTATGTCGATGAAGCCGGTTGGCTGCATCAAGCTTTGGCCGAACGTTGCCAGCGCGTCGTGCTGACCGTTGCCGGCTTGCCCCTGACTCTCAAAGGTACTGCGTTATGAATCATCGCTGGTGGCTGGACCCGTGCAAGCCCCTCGACACCCAGGCCCTGGAGCAGGCTGCGGTCCGTCAGCAACAACTGACCAAGCCGGCCGGCTCCCTGGGGCGACTCGAGGCAGTGGCGGTGCAACTGGCGGGTTTGCAAGGGCAGGTCAAGCCGAGCCTGGATCAACTCTGGATCGCAATTTTCGCAGGTGATCACGGTGTGGTGGCCGAAGGCGTATCGGCCTATCCCCAGGAAGTCACCGGGCAGATGCTCCTCAACTTCGTCAGCGGTGGCGCGGCGATCAGTGTATTGGCGCGGCAACTGGGCGCCTCGTTGGAAGTGGTTGACCTGGGCACTGTGACGCCTTCGCTGGCGCTACCCGGTGTGCGGCATCTGAACGTGGGGCCAGGTACCGCGAATTTCGTGCAGGGGCCGGCGATGACCGTGACCCAAGGCGAGCAGGCATTGCTGGCCGGACGTGACAGTGTGTTGCGTGCTGTCGCCGCCGGAACGCAGCTGTTCATCGGCGGCGAAATGGGCATTGGCAACACCACGGCGGCCAGTGCCCTGGCCTGTGCCTTGCTTGACTGCCCGGTGACTCACCTGGTCGGGCCGGGCACCGGGCTGGACGCCGCGGGTGTCAGCCGCAAGGCTCAAGTCATCGAGCGCGCCCTGGCGTTGCACGGTGCACAGCGTAACGATCCACTGCAAACACTGTTCAACCTGGGCGGGTTTGAAATCGCAGCGTTGGCTGGCGCGTATCTGGCCTGCGCCCAGCAGGGCGTTGCGGTGCTGGTGGATGGTTTCATCTGCAGCGTCGCAGCACTGGTGGCGGTGCGTCTCAATCCTCAATGCAGGCAATGGCTGTTGTTCGGCCATCGCGGTGCCGAGCCGGGGCATCGGCACGTTCTGGAAACCCTCGGCGCTGAGCCGCTCATTGACCTGGGTCTGCGCCTGGGTGAGGGCAGTGGTGCGGCGTTGGCGGTGCCGCTGTTGCGCCTGGCGTGTGATCTTCACGGGCAGATGGCGACGTTTGCCGAAGCGGCTGTGGCGGATCGCCCGGCATGACTTTGCACCTGGACCTGCTGCGCCACGGCGAGACCGAACTGGGCGGCGGGCTGCGTGGCAGCCTCGACGATGCCTTGACGGACAGGGGCTGGCAGCAGATGCGCGAGGCGGTCGCGGCGCGCGGGCCTTGGGATCGGCTGGTGAGTTCACCGTTGCAGCGCTGCGCTCGTTTCACTGAGCAACTCGGCGTCCAGCTCGATGTGCCGGTGCACCTGGACAAGGATCTGCAGGAGCTGCATTTCGGCGCCTGGGAAGGCTGCAGCGCGGCGGCGTTGATGGACACCGACGCCGAGGCGCTGGGCCGCTTTTGGGCCGATCCCTACGCATTCACCCCGCCAGACGGCGAGCCGGTGCTGGAGTTTTCGAAGCGAGTCCTGGCGGCGGTTGAACGCCTGAGGACCGCGTATGCAGGGCAGCGCGTATTGCTGGTCAGCCATGGCGGGGTGATGCGCTTGCTGCTGGCGCGAGCCCGCGGTCTGCCTCGGGAGCAGTTGCTCAATGTAGAAGTGGCTCATGGCGCGCTGTTTTCTCTTCGGGTGTCGCCTGGTTCGGTGTTGAAGGAAGAGGGCTGAAGATGCTGGCGTTCTGGATCGCCTTGCAGTTCCTGAGCAGCCTGCCGGTTCGCTTGCCGGGCATGCCTGAGCCTGCGCAGTTGGGGCGTTCGTTGCTGTTTTATCCGCTGGTAGGTCTGTTGTTCGGAGGCTTGTTGTGGGGGCTTGATGCCCTGTTGCTTGGCACGCCGCTGCTGCTCCATGGAGCCCTGTTGCTCACCGCTTGGGTGCTGCTTAGCGGCGGCCTGCACCTGGACGGGCTGGCCGACAGCGCGGATGCCTGGCTCGGCGGTTTTGGCGATCGCGAGCGTACGCTGCTGATCATGAAAGACCCTCGCAGCGGGCCGATTGCGGTGATTACGCTGGTGTTGGTGCTGCTGCTCAAATTCGCCGCATTGCTGGCCCTGATCGAGCAGCGACAAACCCTGGCATTGATCATCGTGCCGGTGTTGGGGCGTGGCGCGTTGCTGGGGTTATTCCTGACCACCCCATACGTGCGTGCCGGCGGGTTAGGGCAGGCGCTCGCCGACCATCTGCCGCGCCACAGCGGCTGGCAGGTATTGCTGGCCTGTGCGCTGGGGGGCGTGCTGGTGGCGGGCTGGGTCGGGGTATCGGCGCTGGTCATCGCTCTAACGGTATTTATCGGGTTGCGCCAGATGATGTTGCGCAGGCTGGGAGGTTGTACCGGGGATACGGCAGGCGCCTTGCTGGAGCTGCTTGAAATGGTGGTGTTGGTGGGGCTGGTGCTGATCTGGAATTGAGCGCTACCTGTCTGGCTGGGGATTCAGTTTGAAATTTCCTGAATTAAAATTTGCATTCACTTAATCGCGGGTATATACACGCACTATGCTTGCCTCCCAATGTTTGTGCATCAACCTGCGTCGCGCTGCTCGGGGCGTCAGCAGGTATTACGACGGCGCCCTCGACGGCTTCGGGATCAACGTCGCCCAGTATTCCTTGCTGAGCAACCTGGCGCGCCTGGACCAACCGAGTATCTCTTCCCTGGCCGAGGCCATGGGCCTGGACCGCAGCACCCTGGGGCGCAACCTGCGGGTACTGGAAGGTGAGGGGCTGGTGGCGCTGGCCGAAGGTGAAGACTTGCGCAATCGCATTGTCGAACTCACTGAAGCCGGGCATGCCCGGCTGGCGGCGGCGTTGCCGGCCTGGGAAGCGGCGCAACAACGATTGATCGATAAGCTGGGCGCCGAAAAGCGCGCAACGTTGCTGGCCTTGCTGGATGAACTGGCGTGAAGCCGGTTCGTTCGAAGATAAGCGGGTATATACCCGTGACCGGAGAATAATAATGACATCGATGTGGCGTACCTGTGGTTGGGTTCTGGTGGGCGGCGCGCTGATCCTGGCGTTGTCCCTGGGTGTACGGCATGGCTTCGGGCTGTTTCTGGCGCCGATGAGTGCCGAGTTTGGCTGGGGTCGTGAGGTGTTTGCCTTCGCCATTGCCTTGCAGAACTTGATCTGGGGCTTGGCGCAACCTTTTACCGGGGCGCTGGCCGACCGCTTCGGTGCCGCGAAAGTCGTGCTCATCGGTGGCGTGCTGTATGCCCTCGGTCTGGTCTTCATGGGCATGGCCGACTCGCCATGGTCGCTTTCATTGAGCGCGGGTCTGTTGATTGGTATCGGTCTGTCCGGCACGTCGTTTTCGGTGATCCTCGGCGTGGTCGGGCGTGCTGTGCCGCCGGAAAAACGCAGCATGGGCATGGGGATCGCCAGCGCTGCCGGCTCCTTCGGCCAATTCGCCATGTTGCCGGGCACGCTGGGGCTGATTGGCTGGCTCGGCTGGTCTGCCGCGCTGTTGGCGCTGGGGCTGCTGGTGGCGCTGATCGTGCCGCTGGTGAGCATGCTCAAGGACACCCCTGCGCCGCTGACCGGTCATGAGCAAACCTTGTCCGAAGCGCTGCGCGAGGCCTGCAGCCACTCCGGCTTCTGGCTGCTGGCGGTTGGCTTTTTTGTCTGTGGGTTCCAAGTGGTATTCATTGGCGTGCATTTGCCGGCCTATCTGGTGGACCAGCACCTGGCGGCCAGCGTCGGCACGACCGTGCTGGCCCTGGTCGGCCTGTTCAATATCTTCGGCACCTACACCGCAGGCTGGTTGGGCGGTCGGATGTCCAAGCCGCGCTTGCTGACCGGGTTGTACCTGTTGCGGGCGGTGGTGATTGGCTTGTTCCTGTGGTTGCCGGTGACGACTACCACGGCTTACCTGTTCGGGATGGCGATGGGCTTTTTGTGGCTGTCGACGGTGCCTTTGACCAACGGCACGGTAGCGACGTTGTTTGGTGTACGAAATCTCTCAATGTTGGGTGGGATCGTGTTCCTGTTCCACCAGTTAGGTTCGTTCCTGGGGGGCTGGCTGGGTGGGGTGGTATACGACCGAACCGGCAGTTATGACTTGATCTGGCAGGTGTCGATCCTGCTCAGTCTGCTGGCGGCGGCGTTGAACTGGCCGGTGCGTGAGCGTCCGGTGGCGCGGCTGCAAGTTCAGGCAGGTGCGGCATGAGCCGCGTAGGCCCGTGGTTGATTGCTGCCGGTGCCGGCCTGCTGCTGGTGGTCGCCTGGTGGGGGTGGCATCAGGGCGGGCTGGCGTTGATGCAACTGGGTATGGGCACCTGCTGAGCGGTGGACGGCGCCGGGCAGGGGGGAGTAACGTCGGGGTCTGACGTGCTTTCAAGGAGATTGCGACATGCTGATGCGCAGGTTTGCTGTACCCGCTCTGCTGCTGGCTTTGACCGGGCACGTATGGGCCGCTGACTGCCCACCCATGCTGGAGGGCTCGCTGCCCAAGTTGCGGGCCAAGGAAAACATCGATCTGTGCCAGCGTTTCGCCGGCCAGCCGCTGGTGGTGGTCAACACTGCCAGCTTCTGCGGTTTCGCCCCGCAGTTCAAAGGTCTGGAGGCACTCAACCAGCGCTATAAAGGTGACGGTCTGCAAGTGCTGGGGGTACCGTCCAATGACTTCAAACAGGAATCCAAGGACGGCGAAGAGACGGCCAAGGTCTGCTACGTCAATTATGGCGTAACCTTCACCATGACCGAGCCCCAACCGGTACGCGGCGCGGACGCCATCCCGTTGTTCAGGCATCTGGCCGAACAGTCCGGGGCACCGAAATGGAATTTCTACAAGTATGTCGTGGACCGCCAGGGTAAAGTCGTCGCCAGTTTCTCCAGTCGGACCAAACCCGACGATCCTGAATTCATCCAGGCGGTAGAAGCGGCCATCGCCTCTCGCCCCTGATCGCCAGTCACGAAAAAGCCCCGCCTCTTTGCAGAGTGCGGGGCTTTTTTCGCTTCAGATGGCGAGGGGTTCAGGCTCGCCGTGAATCATCAGAAGCGGTAGGTTGCACCGACACCGAAGCCATTTGCGCTGTTTTCGTATTCAGCGTTGTAGGTCAGGCCAACACGAGTGGTGTCGGTCGCCTGGACCAGCACGCCGATATTGTAGCCATAGCCAATGTCGTCGCCCTTGATCTTCACTTCGCCATCGTTCGGTGAAAGCGGCGTGGTCAGGGTCGATTCCAGTGCGCCGGAAATGTGGTTGATGGTCGGGCCGAAACCGATCGACACCTTGTCGTTGAAGGCGTAGCTGACGGTGGGCTGGAAGGCGACGACTTTCACTTCGCTCTTGCTGCCGAAGTTGCGACCCTGGAAGCTGCTTTCGTAATCGGTGATCAGGCCGAACGGTGCGTATACACCCAGGCCGAAAGCCCATTGATCATCGATAGGCTTGACGTAATAGCCCATCGGAACGGCAGTGAACGGCACCATGTCGCCCTTGTTGGTGCCCGATTGGCTACCGCTGGCGTCGTTGATGTCGGTGGACGCGTCGATAGCGGCCATACCGCCCGTAACTTGCTGGCGCTTGAGGCGCGACATGCCGGCCGGGTTGCCAAACACAGTGCTTGCATCATCGGCAGAGGAAGAACGCCCAGCGAAACCGGTGCCCATGCCACTGATGCTTTGTTCGTTCAAGGCAAAGCCACTGGCGAAAATCTGCGTGGATGCCAAGGTAACGGCAAGGCCAAGGGTGGTTTTGAGCATCATTTTTTTCATTGTTAGAACTCCAGGTGATCACCGGGGCGAAAATTACCAACATTTTCGTTTAAGCGCTATAGGCTGTATGGCTTGATTTAGAGCGGTTTTGTAGGACAATCAGACCAAATTCGCGGCTGTTGTAGGAACTTTCTAGATCTGACCTTAGCAGGCGACCTGATTCAGCGGCGAAACACAACTTTGCCAGGCGCAGGTGAAATCCCGCAGGCGCCCTTGAGGGTGAAATGTCTGGCGCCAGATCCGGGCCATGCCTAACAGGTCATCGGCTTCAGGAAGCGCGAGGTTCTGTTCCTCCACCAAAAGCCAGGCAATGGCGGTGGCGTAACGCAGATTGACGGTCAATTCCAGGTGCGGGCCGCTGAGAAAGGCGTGCTGGCTGGCCAGGCCCCGAACCAGGCTGGCTCGTTCCGGATCCAGAGCCAGGTAATGGTCCCAGAGCGCCCGGTGGCGGGGTTCGGGAATGCGGTACAGGCCGTGCCCGCGACGGTCATGCAGGGCTGATCCCAGGGCGGACTGGCTGGCGGCAATCCCCAGCAACAAGGATTCCGCCGTTGCACTGTGGCGCTCCAGGTACAGGAGCGTCGGGCGGATCACATATCGACACAGTTCGCTGGCAGCGATACCCATAAAACCCTCGAAACGTGAAAGGGGCAGAGCCTGAAATGGGTGTGGGCTTGGCAGCAGTGGTTCGGTTCAGGCTCCGCCGGAAGCGGATCATGCCGCTTGACTTGAAGTGTAGTGTCATATTCCCGCTGTAAAGGACTGTTTTTAAAACATCTTCGCCGAACGGTTATAACCGTTATATCCCCCGGTGCTTAAGCCGTTGCGCTTTATCGAGAAATTCTGGGCAATAAAAAACCCCGCTTTTGGGGCGGGGCCTTAGGGTTTCAGCCTTTGCGGCGTATCAGGCAACCAGTGCCTGACGGGTACGCTCGATCACGGCCTGCAGCGGTTCTGCGCTGGAGTACTGATCGGGGTACAGGCGTTCGCTGTGACGGGCGATGCCATGTTCGTTGACCAGCGTGAAGCTGAAGCAGCCTTTGCGAGCGGCCATGATCAGGCAGTTCATTGGGGCAAAAGCGTTGGTTAGGGTGCGGATGGCATCCTGTGTATGGATTTGAGTCGACATGTTTTGGGTGTTCCTACAAATGACACGGTTAAGAACCGTGCAACGTTAAAACGTTCCAGTAACGTCGACCACCATTGGTCGAACGAAGAACCCGACTGGAACAAAGCAGCCAGTTTGAGCGCTATATAAAGTGCGCGCTTGGGCTGGCAGGTAGGTACTTAGGAGGGCAGGCAACACATCAAGGGCAAAGGTTCTGGGCCCGGGGTGAAGATCCTGATCAATTTTGCAGGCTGGTTCGGTCAGAGTAACGAGTCTGGCAACATCCTTTGCAATCGATCAAAGGCAGTGTTGACGCAAGAATTACCTGGAAACCATCGAGGGGGTCGGTCTCTTTTTGTCGGTGAGGCTTCTCTTGAAGAAGGCTGACCGTGGAGATGTATTCGACCCGGAATTGACTTTCAGCTTGGTACTAACGCCGCGGATAGTAACGGATCGAGTGGTCGAAGGGAAGGGCGATGGGAAAAAAAGATCCTGCCTGGTCGCCGACTGATCGCTTGTTTGCCCATAGGTGATCGGCCATAGCACAGGAACCGATCAATGGTTTTGCGCTTAGCCGACGGACAACGGCCCGCACGTCGTCAGGTTATCCCCAGGTTTTACCGCGCAAATGAGCCAAAACGGCGCAACCATATAACCATTTCACGTGTTACTTGTGCACACTCGATGCGGTGGTTGTCACCGTATTGTCATGTGGAAACAATCTGGGGTGGGTGCCTGTATCCAAAATTTAAGTCAATGAAAAACATCGCTTTTTTTTACTGGTGAAAAAATCGTCAGTTTGAGCGCAGGCCCCGTTCCACAGGGCTTACGGCGACTTCAGGGGGGGTTGTCCACTGAGTTATCCACAGCTTCTGTGGATTGTCCCAAGCGCTTGCTCTAGCACGGGCGTGCCGGATTTTTTCGACTTTACCCGTGCGAAAAAAGGAGTAGAGTGGCGCGCCTTCCTGATCTGTCCCACAGTGCTTTATGAAGTTTCGCTCAGTATCAAATCCTGTTACCTCCACACCCGCCGGTGTTACCCCACCCAAACGCATTTCGATGCGCGTGGCCGAATGGCTGCTCGACAGCCCGCGCCTTGGGGAAAACACCAGTGTCAAACACTTGGCCGGCCGTTTACTCAAGCAACCAGCCCGGGAAGGCGTGGTAGCTGCGCAAAGTCGCCTCGGTCAGCTGATGTGCCGTGAATGCGGGAACGCGCGCGATCGCCGTATTGGCCAGGATCTGCTGCGTCAGGCTGCCAGGGCCGGGGATCATCGTGCGCGCCAGGCGCTGGGTGAAATCGAAGACTGAGCTGGGCATCCCCTGGCCGCTTGGTTAACCTGCGGGCTTTATTTCATCGGCGGGAATTGTCATGGCTATGGATTTGACCAGCCTGTTGTTTGGCCTGGCGGGTGCTGCGGTGCCGTTGCTCGCCCTGGCCTGGCACCTGCAACGCCAGGCCAACGCCGCGCAAACCGAACTCGCGTTAATGGAGGAGCGTCTGGCCACCGCCCACATGGCCCACGACGGCTTGAACGCCCAGCTCGATGCGTGCCGCGATGAAATCAGCGACTTGGGCCAGGCCAACGCCGCCCGGCAAGCCGAGCTTGCCGCCGCTTGTCGCGAAGTCGAGTTGTTGCAGATCGAACGCGACAATGCCCGAGACGCAGCCCACGCCTGGAACTTGGAGCGCGCCGCAAAAGAAGCGGAACTGCGGCGTCTCGATGCCCAGGCGGCTTCGTTGCATGTCGAACTGCGTGAGCAACAAGAAAGTCATCAGCAACGTCTGGACGACCTGCAAGGTTCGCGAGACGAGTTGCGGGCACAGTTCGCCGAGCTGGCAGGAAAAATCTTCGATGAGCGTGAGCAACGCTTCGCGGAAACCAGTCAGCAGCGGTTGGGGCAGTTGCTCGACCCGCTGAAGGAGCGCATCCAATCCTTTGAAAAACGTGTCGAGGAAAGCTATCAAGCCGAGGCGCGGGAACGCTTCTCCCTGGGCAAGGAGTTGGAACGGCTGCAACAGCTGAACCTGCGCCTGAGCGATGAAGCGACCAATCTGACCCGTGCCCTCAAAGGCCAGAAGACCCAGGGTAACTGGGGTGAGCTGATTCTGGAGCGGGTGCTTGAACACGCCGGCCTGGAGAAGGGCCGCGAGTATCAGACCCAGGTCAGCCTCAAGGGCCCGGACGGCGAACGGTTCCAGCCGGACGTGCTGATTTACCTGCCCGGCGACAAGCAGGTGGTGGTGGATTCCAAGGTCAGTCTTACGGCCTATCAACAATATGTGGCCGCCGAGGACGACAGCATCGGCCAACTCGCTCTCAAGCAGCACGTGGTCTCTTTGCGGGCCCACGTCAAAGGTCTGGCCGGCAAGGATTACAAGCGCCTGGATGGTTTGCACAGCCTGGATTTCGTGTTGTTGTTCGTACCGATCGAGGCCGCGTTTTCTGCCGCGCTGCAAGCCGAACCGAACCTGTTCCAGGAAGCCTTCGACCGCAACATCGTGATCGTCAGCCCGACGACGCTATTGGCGACGTTGCGGGTGATCGACAGCTTGTGGAAACAGGAGCGCCAGAGTCAGAACGCCCGGGAAATCGCCGAGCGGGCAGGGTGGCTGTACGACAAGTTCGTACTGTTCATTCAGGACCTGGACGAAATAGGCAGCCGTTTGCAGCAACTGGACAAAGCCTACAGTGCGGCGCGCAACAAACTCACAGAAGGGCGTGGCAATCTGATCAGCCGCAGCGAACAACTCAAATTGCTCGGCGCCCGGGCCAGCAAAAGCCTGCCAGCCGAACTGCTCGAACGGGCAATGACCGATGTCGATGGGCTGCCCGAACTGCCTGAAGAGACCGAAAAGCCTCAGGCTTGATGTAAAAACCTGGGCTTGATGCCAGGCAGTGTGTGCCTGACAGTGGGAAATCGATTCTCTACAACGGCAAATGCCGACTCAACAACGCCCTCAATGCGGCCGGTTTCACCGGTTTGGCCAAGTAGTCCAGACCCGCCGCATGCACCTGCGCCACCGTCTCAGGGCGGCCATCGGCGCTGATCACCACGCCTGGTATCGGTTCACCCATACGGCTGCGTAACCAGGCCATCAGCTCGGTTCCGGTCTCGCCATCGTCCAGGTGAAAATCCACCAGGGCCAGTTGTGGTCGGCTTCCCTCGCTGAGCAAACGCTCGCACTCCTGGCGGTTGCGCGCCGTCCACACCTGGCAGCCCCAGCGAGTGAGCAGACTGTGCATGCCGATCAGAATGCTGTCTTCGTTATCGATACACAGCACCTGGGCGCCTTTTGGTAAATGACCGTTGAGTTCGGCTGCGGGCTTGGGCAAGGCAGTCTGCGCCTGGGCCAGCGGTACGCTGACGCTGAAGACACTGCCGCGCCCCGGCCAGGAACGCACCCGCAAGGTGTGACCCAGCACGCGGCACAGCCCGTCGGCGATCGCCAAACCCAGGCCCAGGCCTTTTTCCGCACGGGTCTGATGGCTGTCGAGACGTTTGAACTCTTCGAAAATGACCTGCAGTTTGTCTTCGGCGATGCCTGGGCCGCGATCCCACACCTCCAGGCACAATTCGCCATTGCGACGGCGAACGCCCAGCAGTACCGGGCCTTTGGCATAGCGGAAGGCATTGGTGAGGAAGTTCTGTAACACACGACGTAGCAACTTGATGTCGCTGTCGACCCGTAGTCGTGAGCCCCGCACCCGGAATTTGAGGCCTTGTTCCTGGGCCAGTACCTTGAACTCGGCGCCCAGGGTATCGAACAGTTCGTTGAGGGCAAATGGATTGCGGTCAGGGTTGATCTTGCCGTTTTCCAGGCGGGAAATGTCCAGCAGATCGGTGATCAGGTCTTCGGCCGAGCGCAGCGAACTGTCCAGGTGGTGTACCAGTTGCCGGGCCTCGCTCGGCAAGGCGTCGTGCTGATGGGACAGCGCTGCGGAGAACAGGCGTGCGGCGTTGAGCGGCTGCATCAGGTCATGACTGACTGCTGCCAGGAAACGGGTCTTGGATTGGTAGGCCGACTCGGCGGTGCCTTTGGCTTCGGTCAGGGCCATGTTCAGTTGCGACAGTTCCCGGGTGCGTTCCGCCACCCGTTGTTCCAATCCTTCATTGGCTTCCGTCAGGGCCTGTTCGGCTTCGCGGAAAGCGGTGATGTCGGTAAAACTCATGACAAAACCGCCGCCGGGCATGGGGTTGCCGATCAGCTCGATCACCCGACCATTGGGAAACAGCCGTTCAGAGGTGTGTGCACGGCCCTGGCGCATCCAGTGCAGGCGTCGAGCGACATGGACCTCTGCTTCGCCCGGGCCACAAAGGCCGCGCTCGGCGTTGTAGCGGATGATGTCGGCGATGGGCCGACCCACACTGATCAAACCGTCCGGATAGTTGAACAGCTCCAGGTATCGGCGGTTCCAGGCCACCAGCCTGAGGGACTGATCGACCACGCTGATGCCTTGGGTGATGTTTTCGATGGCACCTTGCAGCAGTGCACGGTTG
Source organism: Pseudomonas sp. PICF6 (assembly GCF_009831705.1). Classification (NCBI taxonomy): domain Bacteria; kingdom Pseudomonadati; phylum Pseudomonadota; class Gammaproteobacteria; order Pseudomonadales; family Pseudomonadaceae; genus Pseudomonas; species Pseudomonas sp. PICF6. The sequence continues at coordinate 45,248 of NZ_WUUD01000035.1, forward strand.
AATTGCAGCACTTCCGAGGCTTCATCCGCAATTCGGACCACATCCTCCAACTGCATCTCCCGACCTTCAATCGCGGCTTTTACTACTGCGCGCGTCGACGAAGCCCCCAGGACGCCCGCCAGGAGCCGTTCGGTGTGGGCGATCCATTCGCTGTCGGCATTCTGGTTCGGGTTGAAGCCTTTGCCCTGGCGGTAGGCAAAGCGAATGAAACTCTGGCGCGCCCGTTCTTCGCCAACGAAGCGCGCGGCCAGTTGCAACAGGTCATCTATGTGCACCGCCAGCATCGAGCGGGGGTTGGGGCGGGCGCTGATTTCCTGGCCGATGAAGCGTCCGGCCTGCCAGTGTTCCGACACGCGGGTGCGCGACAGCACGGAGATCCAGGCAAACAGGGTGAAGTTACCGGCCAGGGATAACACGACCCCTTGGGTCAGCGGTGAAATCGGCAGGTTCAAGGGGTTGCCATGCAGCCACGCAAGCCCCGGGAAACTGTTCAGCGACCAGCCCAGGCTGTGGGCCGCGATCGGCAACACCAAGGTGTAGAACCACAGGAAAATCCCCATGGCGAGGCCGGCGAACACCCCGCGACGGTTGGCCTGTTTCCAGTACAGCGCGCCGAGCATGGCAGGCGCCAGTTGGGTCACGGCGGCGAAGGCGATCTGGCCGATGGTCGCCAGGCTCGCCGTCGACCCCAGCAGGCGGTAGCTGACATAGGCCAGCAGCAGGATCACCACAATGCTCACCCGGCGAACCGACAGCATCCACTGGCGAAACACTTCAAAGGGCCGCTCGGCGTTGTTGCGGCGCAACAGCCAAGGCAGCAGCATGTCGTTGGACACCATGGTGGAGAGCGCGACACTCGCCACGATGACCATGCCGGTGGCCGCCGAGGCGCCGCCAATGAACGCAAGCACCGCCAGCGCCGGGTGGGCCTGGGCCAACGGCAGGCTGATGACGAATGAATCCGGCAGCACCGAGTCGGGCAGCATCATTTGCCCGGCGAGGGCGATGGGCACCACGAACAACGCCGCCAGGGCCAGGTAGGCGGGGAATACCCACTTGGCCAGGCGCAGGTCCTGGGGCTCGATGTTCTCGACCACGGTCACGTGAAACTGCCGCGGCAAGCAGATGATCGCCATCATCGCCACCCCGGTCTGCACCACCATGGACGGCCAGTTGATGGTTTCTTTCCAGTATTGCTCCAGCCGCGGCGCGAGCATCGCCTGGTTGAACAGATCGTCGAATCCGTCGTAGAGCCCGTACGTGACAAAGGCGCCAACGGCAAGGAAGGCGAACAGCTTGACCAGCGATTCAAAGGCAATGGCCAATACCATGCCTCGGTGGTGCTCGGTGGCGTCCAGGTTGCGGGTGCCGAACACGATGGTGAACAGCGCGAGGATCAGTGAAACGATCAGCGCCGTGTCCTGGGCGCGGGTGCCCGTGGTGTCGGCCCCGGCGCCGATGAGCAGGTTCACCCCGAGCACGATGCCCTTGAGCTGCAAGGCAATGTACGGCAACACACCCACCAGGCAAATCAGGGCAATCACAATCGCCAGGGACTGGGATTTGCCATAGCGGGCGGCGATGAAGTCAGCGATGGAGGTGATGTTTTCCTGCTTGCTGATCATCACCATTTTCTGCAAGACCCACGGGGCCAGCACCAGCAACAGGATCGGCCCGAGGTAAATCGGCAGGAATGACCAGAGTTGTTCGGCAGCCTGGCCCACCGCGCCAAAAAATGTCCAGCTGGTGCAGTACACCGCCAGCGACAGGCTGTAGACCCACGCCCGCACCCGAGGGGGTAAAGGTGTGCTGCGCCGGTCGCCGTAGAAGGCGATGGCGAACAGGATGGCCATATAGGCCAGGGCAACAACGGCAATCAGCCCGCTGGACAACGACATGGAAGCTCCTGAACGAAAGACCCCGGGGGCAGTGCCCGGCAGAACAGTCTCGCATGCCCGCTCGGGTTCGTCAGTGTCGACCAAGGTCGAGGCGTGTCGAGGTATCGCCGGTTGCGCTCAGCAATGGGGCATGGGGTGTGCTGGTCGGCCTCATCGCGAGCAGGCTCGCTCCCACACTGGATCTTCGGCGAAGATGGATTTTGTATTCACAACTGCTCAAATGTGGGAGCGAGCCTGCTCGCGATGGCGGTATTACTGGGCCAACGCGATATCCACCAACCGATACAACTCCTCAACCGCCAACGGCGCGGTGGCAAAGAGGATGCGAAACACCGTCGGCGCGACCACCACATTGATCAGTCGCTCGACCCCGGGGTTTGGCTCGTCAGGATAGCGATCCAGGATGGTCTGCAACTGGCCGCTGATGATTCCCACGCAATAGCCCGGCGTGGCGCAGGCCTGAATGTCGCGCATCATGTTGCGACCGGGCTCGGAGCTCATTTCGTCCAGGTACTGTTCGGCCCAGGCGCGAAGATCCCCGCGCAGGCTGCCGGTGTCCAGCGGTGCGCAGTCCGGGCGCATGCGGGCAATCGCGACGTCGCCCAGCAATGCCGGCAGGTCGCCCCAGCGCCGGTAAATGGTGGACGGGGTTACGCCTGCGCGGGCCGCGATTTGCGGCACGGTCAGGGTGGCGCGGTCCTGCTCCTGGAGCAGGCTGCGAACCGCCGAATGAATCGACTCTTGTACCCGGGCGCTTCTGCCGCCGGGACGTAAACCTTCTTTAATAGCCATGGATCGGACCTTAACACAAAGAATTTGCTTTAAGCGCGCGTCGATAGCACACTCCGCAAAAGCAAAAAATTAGCTTTTGTGGATCGCCTTGTGGAGTGTGCCCATGTCCCGTCCAGCTTCGACCCGTGCCAGTCTGATATTCCTGGCGATCACCCTGCTCGGTTTCCTCGCAGCGTCCAGTGCGCCAACCCCGCTGTATCACCTCTACCAGGAACAAATGCAATTTTCCCCTGGGGTCCTGACGCTGATTTTCGGTGTGTACGCGTTCAGTCTGTTAGCGGCGTTGCTGACCGTGGGTTCGTTGTCGGATTATCTGGGACGCAAACCGGTGATTTTCGTAGCGCTGTTGCTCAACATGCTGGCAATGCTGCTGTTTATCAACGCCGACAGTATCGCCTGGTTGATCGGTGCGCGGTTGATTCAGGGCTTCGCGACGGGCATGGCCACCAGTGTGCTTGGCGCTGCCTTGCTGGACTTCGATCGTCGGCAAGGTCCGCTGATCACCAGCGTCGCGCCCTTGCTGGGCATGGCTTGCGGAGCATTTGGCTGCGGCATGTTGGCCGAGTTCGCGCCGTTGCCCCTGCAACTGACGTACTGGATTCTGCTGGGATTGTTCCTGATCCAGGCCATTTACCTCTGGTTTCTGGCCGAGAGCGTCAGCCCGCAGCCCGGTGCCTGGCGATCTTTGCGCCCCACCTTGCATGTGCCGATCCAGGCACGGCGCGCCTTGTGGCTGATACTGCCCTTGAACCTGGTGGCCTGGGCGGTGGGCGGCTTCTACTTATCACTGGCGCCGTCATTGGTGCGGGTCGCAACCGGCACCACCTCCAACCTGATTGGCGGCGCGCTGGTGGCGGTGCTGACGCTCACCGGAGCGTTGAGTATCTACACGCTGCGCAACCAGATGGCCGACAAAATGCTGCGCCTGGCCGCCAGCCTGTTGATGGTCGGTCTGGTGCTGGTATTGCTCGCAGTGCACGCTGCTAGCTTGCCGTTGTTCTTCGTCGGCACGCTGGTCACTGGCAGCGGTTTCGGCGCGGGCTTTCTGGGAGCATTGCGCAGCATCATGCCGTTGGCCTTGCCCCATGAACGGGCCGGGTTGATGTCAGCGTTTTATGTCCTCAGCTATCTGGCTTTCAGCCTGCCGTCGCTGCTGGCGGGAAGCCTGACCCGGGTCTTTGGGCTGATCCCGACCACCGATGGCTATGGCGCGGTGTTGATTGTGCTGTCGACCGTCGCCTTGCTCGGGCTGTCGCGTCAGGCGCGGCCAGCGCCTGGTTTGGGTTAACCTTGGCGCCTGTGTGTTTCCTTTGGGGCGATCTGGGTTGAACATCATCCGCAGCAAATCCTTCACCGGCGACCGCGCCTGGGCGGCGTTGGATATCGCCGACATGAACGGCATTACCACGCGTCTGCACTGGACCGATCAGCCCTACAAATGGCACATCAATGAAGGTCAGGAAGTCTTCGTGGTGCTCGATGGGCAAGTGCAGATGTGCTATCGGGAAGACGGTATCGAAAAAGATACCTTGCTGAGTGCGGGGGATATTTTCTATGCATCGGTGGGCACCGAACATCTGGCCAAGCCATTGGGAGAGGCGAGAATTCTGGTGATCGAGACCAAGGGCAGTATCTGATCACTATTTGCATAATCGATAATATATAGAGATATTACCCGTTATATAGATATTCGATTTGAATCTAGCATGGCTCTATCTCGTCCCAGAGCAGGAGTTCGCCATGCCATGCTGTGCTGCAACCAACCGTTTGCGCCCACTCAGTCATTTGCCCAGGCCATTGGAAGCCATTCGCCAGTTCACACCTAACTGGTTTGCTGTCGTCATGGGCACCGGCGTATTGGCCCTGGCCCTGGCGCAATGGCCGGGGGATGTCCCAGGCCTGCGCGTCCTGGCCGAAGGGGTATGGTTGTTCAATGTCCTGTTGTTCATGTTGTTCACCGGGCTGTACACCGCTCGTTGGGTGTTGTTCTTCGACGAGGCCCGGCGGATTTTCGGTCATTCAACGGTTTCGATGTTTTTCGGCACCATTCCCATGGGGCTGGCAACCCTCATCAATGGTTTGTTGGTATTCGGTTTACCGCGTTGGGGCGAGGGCGTAGTGCTGCTGGCTGAAACGTTGTGGTGGATCGACGTGGCGATGGCCCTGGCCTGCGGCGTGCTGATTCCGTTTTTGATGTTCACCCGCCAGGAACACCGAATCGACCAGATGACCGCCGTGTGGCTATTGCCCGTGGTGGCCGCTGAAGTCGCCGCCGCCAGTGGTGGGTTGTTGGCACCGCATTTGGCAGACGCTCATTCGCAACTGGTGATGTTGGTCACCAGCTACATCCTCTGGGCATTTTCCCTACCCGTAGCGTTCAGCATCCTGACGATTTTGCTGCTGCGCATGGCCCTGCACAAACTACCCCACGAAAACATGGCCGCCTCCAGCTGGCTGGCCCTCGGCCCGATCGGGACCGGTGCTCTGGGCATGTTGTTGCTGGGAGGCGATGCGCCGCTGATTTTTGCCGCCAATGGCTTGCCGGGCTTAGGTGAAGTCGCCGCCGGCGTGGGCGTGGTGGCCGGTATCACCCTGTGGGGCTTCGGGTTCTGGTGGATGCTGATGGCGCTGCTGATCACCGCACGCTATTTGCGCACTGGCATCCCGTTCAACCTCGGGTGGTGGGGCTTTACCTTCCCCTTGGGCGTGTATGCGCTGGCAACGCTGAAGCTGGCGAGCTTGCTGAGCCTGGGTTTTTTTACTGTGTTCGGTTGTGTACTGGTGGCGATGCTGGCGGTGATGTGGCTGATCGTCGGCCGCCGCACGGTGCTCGGCGCCTGGCACGGTGAGCTGTTCGTGTCGCCATGCATTGCGGGGCTGGCGAAATAATCGTTAAAGACAGGTAATGTGTGGCCTGGATCGAAAAACCTCATTCCAATAAGCGACCACGCCACTCAGGAACATGGAAGATGAGTCACCCCTCGCAGTTCACCTTGCTCCGCACGCGGCGTTTCCTGCCGTTTTTCATCACACAGTCCCTTGGCGCGTTCAACGACAACGTGTTCAAGCAGTCGTTGATCCTGGCGATTCTCTATCGGCTGACCATCGAGGGCGACCGCTCGATCTGGGTCAATCTGTGTGCGCTGCTGTTTATCTTGCCGTTCTTCTTATTCTCGGCACTGGCAGGGCAGTTCGGGGAAAAATTCGCCAAGGATGCGTTGATTCGTCTGATCAAATTCGGCGAAATCGCCATCATGGCGATCGGCGCGGTGGGTTTCCTGTTCGATCACTTGTGGTTGATGCTGGCGGCGCTGTTCGCCATGGGTACCCAGTCGGCGCTGTTCGGGCCGGTGAAATATTCGATCCTGCCGCAAGCGCTGCGCGAGGACGAACTGGTCGGCGGCAATGGCCTGGTGGAGATGGGCACATTCCTGGCGATCCTCTTGGGCACTATCGGCGCTGGGATCATGATGTCCTCGGCGCATTACGCGCCGGTGGTGGCAACGTCGATTGTCGTTATCGCCGTAGCCGGTTACCTGGCGAGTCGCGGCATTCCGCGGGCGGCGGCAGCTTCACCGCAGATGCGCCTGAACTGGAACATTTTCAGCCAGTCCTGGGCCACGCTTAAACTGGGCCTGGGACAAACCCCTGCGGTGTCCCGCTCCATTGTCGGCAACTCGTGGTTCTGGTTTGTCGGGGCGATTTATCTGACACAGATCCCGGCCTACGCCAAGGACTGGATGCACGGTGATGAAACCGTGGTGACCTTGATCCTGACGGTGTTCTCGGTGGGGATCGCCGTGGGTTCGATGCTGTGCGAGAAGCTGTCCGGGCGTAAAGTCGAGATCGGCCTGGTTCCCTTCGGCTCGTTCGGCCTGACCGTATTCGGGCTGCTGTTGTGGTGGCATTCCGGCGGAATTCCTGGCAGTGCCGAGGGCTACGGCTGGCTCGAAGTGCTCGGTTTCGGCCACGCCTGGCTGGTGCTGATCGACATCCTCGGGCTCGGTGTCTTTGGTGGTTTCTACATCGTGCCGCTGTACGCACTGATCCAGTCGCGCACCGCCGAGAATGAGCGGGCGCGGGTCATCGCCGCCAACAACATTCTCAACGCGCTGTTCATGGTGGTCTCGGCGATTGTCTCCATTGTCCTGCTGGGCTTGCTGGAACTGTCGATTCCCCAGCTGTTCCTGGTGGTGTCACTGCTGAACATTGGCGTGAACACCTACATCTTCAAAATCGTCCCTGAGTTCAGCATGCGTTTCATGATCTGGCTGCTGAGCCATTCCATGTACCGCGTGGAACATCGCAACCTGGATGCGATTCCCGATGAAGGCGCCGCGCTGCTGGTCTGCAATCACGTGTCCTTCGTCGACGCGTTGCTGATCGGTGGCGCGGTGCGTCGGCCGATTCGCTTCGTGATGTACTACAAGATCTACAACCTGCCAGTGCTCAATTTCATCTTTCGCACCGCCGGGACGATTCCGATTGCCGGGCGCCAGGAAGACATTCATATCTACGAAAGCGCCTTTACGCGCATCGCTCAATACCTGCAGAACGGCGAGTTGGTGTGCATCTTCCCCGAAGGAAAATTGACGGCCGATGGTGAGATCAATGAGTTCAAGGGCGGACTGACGCGCATTCTTCAGGAAACCCCCGTGCCGGTGATTCCCCTGGCGTTGCAGGGATTGTGGGGCAGTTTCTTCAGTCGTGACCCGAACAAGGGGCTGTTTCGCCGGTTGTGGTCGCGGGTGACGTTGGTGGCGGGGCCGGCGGTCGCCGTTGAGGTGGCGGAACCGGCGAAGTTGCAGGCGTTGGTGGGGGAGTTGCGCGGGGCTGTCAGATAACGAGAGACGCCTTGTGAAAGTAGGTATGTGAGAGCAAAGCTTGCTCGCGATAGCGTCCTTGAGACCGCCTCGCGGGCAAGCCTTGCTCCCACAGGTCTAGCCCTACAAGCCTAGATGTCTACAGAGATTGTTCCTGCAGGTGAGCTCAGGCGCTGGCCTTAAGTCCGATCAACCCGGCAACGATCAACGCCACACTGGCCAGCCGAACCAGCGCCATGGATTCACCAAACAGAATGATTCCGGCAATCACCGTGCCCACGGCACCGACACCGGTCCAGATGGCATAGGCCGTGCCCAGAGGCAATTCCTTCATCGCAAGGCCCAGCAGGCCAAGGCTGATAGCCATGGCCGCAACGGTCAATACGGTAGGGAGCGGGCGGCTGAAACCGTCGGTGTACTTCAGGCCGACAGCCCAACCGACTTCGAACAGGCCGGCAAAAAACAGAATGATCCAGGACATCACACACCTCCATCGATGGATGGGGTCGTCCCCGGATTTAGGTCGATCGAGTGGCGGGGTCGTCCCCGCGATGGGCATATAGATTGCCCATTATTGACCACTCGATCAAGTCTGTCTTTCAGTCCGCCGCTTGGCGGGCGAGCAGTTCACGGTCCTGCTTTTCGCTCATACGGCGGAAATACGTCGAGAGCAGCGCCCCGGAAATATTGTGCCAGACGCTGAACAGCGCGCTGGGCACCGCCGCCAGCGGCGAGAAATGCGCACTGGCCAGGGCTGCGCCCAGACCGGAGTTTTGCATGCCCACCTCCAGCGACAAGGTCTTGCGCTGGGCCAGTGGCAACCCGAACAGGCGAGCGGTGAAGTAACCCAACAGGTAACCGAAGCTGTTATGCAGCATAACGATCGCCATGATCAGCAGGCCGGACTCGGCGATCTTCGCCTGACTGGCCGCCACTACCGCCGCCACAATGATCACGATGCTCACTACCGAGATCAGCGGCAGCACTTCCACCGCGTGACGAACCCGCTCTCCCAGCAGGCGTTGAGCAACGATGCCTAGCACGATAGGCAGCAGTACGATCTGCAGGATCGACCAGAAAAGCGCCGAGAACGACACCGGCAACCAGGCGGAAGCCAGCAGCCAGATCAGCGCCGGGGTCAGCAAAGGCGCGAGCAGGGTGGTGATGGCCGAAAGCGACACGGCCAAAGCCAGGTCGCCGCGGGCCAACCAGGTCATGACATTGGAGGAGGTGCCGCTCGGACAGCAACCCACCAGAATCACCCCGACGGCAATCTCCGGTGGCAGGCTGAATACTTGGCAGAGCAGCCACGCCACGCCAGGCATGATGACAAATTGTGCAATCACCCCCAGGACCACCCGCCCTGGATGACGGCCCACTTCGGCAAAGTCCTCCAGCTTGAGCGCCAGGCCCATGCCGAACATCACCAGCCCCAGCAAGGGGACGATGGCGACTTTCAGGTCGACGAACCATTGCGGTAGCAAGAATGCCAGCACGGCAAAAAACAGCACCCAGTAAGCGAAGGTATTGCCGACAAAACGACTCAATGCAGCCAGTGCGCGCATGACCTGATCCTTATTATTAAGTAGCACCACAAAAACACTGTGGGAGCGAGCCTGCTCGCGATGGCGGAGTATCAGGCAACCTGTCGGTAACTGTCACTCTGCCATCGCGAGCAGGCTCGCTCCCACAAGGGTAATCATTGGGCTGTCAGATCCCCTGAGGCATCTCTTCACCACCCAACGCTTCTACCAGCGCCGGCAGGAACTCGCCAAACGTCAACATCATCAGCGTGAAGCTGGCGTCCAGTTGGCCGAGGGCCTCGTCGCCGCCGTCCTGTTCCGCCTGATCCTGCAGCAAGTCTTCGAATTTCAGGCGCTTGACCACCATTTTGTCGTCGAGCACGAAAGACAGCTTGTCCTGCCAGGCCAGCGACAGTTGGGTCACCACCTTGCCGGTGTTCAAGTGCAACTGGATTTCGTCGCTGGTCAGGTCCTGACGCTTGCAACGCACAATGCCGCCATCTTCATGAGTGTCGCGCAGCTCGCATTCATCCAGCACGAAGAAATCGTCGGCGGCTTTCTGGGTCTTGACCCAGTCGGTCATGATGGCGGTGGGTGCGGTTTTCACGGTCAGTGGGCGTACCGGCAGCGAGCCGAGGACTTCGCGCAGAGTGGAGAGCAGGTCCTCGGCGCGTTTCGGGCTGGCGGAGTTGACCAGGATCAGACCCTGTTTCGGTGCGATGGCAGCGAAGGTGGACGAGCGACGAATGAACGCGCGAGGCAGAAATGCCTGGATGATTTCATCCTTGAGCTGGTCCCGTTCCTTTTTATAGACCTTGCGCATTTGTTCGGCTTCGATCTCTTCGACCTTTTCTTTCAGGGCATCGCGTACGACGCTGCCTGGCAGGATGCGTTCTTCCTTGCGCGCGGCGATCAGCAGGAAATCCTGGCTGATGTGCACCAGAGGTGCGTCTTCGCCTTTACCGAACGGCGCGACGAAACCGTAAGTGGTCAACTCCTGGCTTGCACATGGACGCGCCAGTTTGCTGGCCAGTGCAGTTTCCAACGCCTCGGCATCAAAAGGCAGATCTTGGGTCAGGCGATAGATAAGCAGGTTTTTGAACCACATGGGGTGAGTCTCTCCTTTATACAAAGGGGGGCATTATTCTCTTCGCGGCGCCATAGGCCAACCCTTCGCTAAGCCTTTGGAAGGCCTGAAAAAATTAAATTAAAAAGTGCTTGCCAGCTTTGAGGACGCTCCGTAGAATGCGCGCCACACCGAAAGCGAAGGGTGATTAGCTCAGCTGGGAGAGCGTCTGCCTTACAAGCAGAATGTCGGCGGTTCGATCCCGTCATCACCCACCATTCGCTCCAAAG
>NZ_WUUD01000035.1:55649-75084 GCF_009831705.1 Pseudomonas sp. PICF6
GGCCTGTCACGCCGGGGGTCGCGGGTTCGAGTCCCGTCCGCTGCGCCATATTCGGTAATCTGGAACACTGAACGCCAGATCACCACAGAAAGCCCGCTAACGCGGGCTTTTTGCTGTTTGCAGTTCCTGCGGTGCACGTTAATCACATTTTTTGCTGAATAGTTAATTAAATCAGCACGTTACGAAAATTTGTGAGAGAATGCGCCCCGCATCGAAAGTGAAGGGTGATTAGCTCAGCTGGGAGAGCGTCTGCCTTACAAGCAGAATGTCGGCGGTTCGATCCCGTCATCACCCACCAAGCTTTCAATGTTACGCGCAGCGGTAGTTCAGTCGGTTAGAATACCGGCCTGTCACGCCGGGGGTCGCGGGTTCGAGTCCCGTCCGCTGCGCCATATTCGCTTCCACTTAGGCCCACTGAACGCCTGGAAGCTACCGAATAAGCGGCCTTTGGCCGCTTTTTTCGTTTATGGCGTTTCATCACAATCCATCAGCAGCCCAGCAAACGGCACGGCCGTGATATAGCAGGTGCTGCCCCTCGGCGGATATGAGCATCAAATGGGTATGTGGGTCGTCGACAAGACCTGGCGCAACCCCATGAACGAGCGGATCTGCCGAACACCGGGCAGGTAAAGCAACTGTTCGGCATGCAGCCGATTGAAGCTGTGGCTGTCCTTGGTTCGCAGCAACATGAAATAGTCGAATTCTCCCGTCACCACATGGCATTCCATACAGCCGGATACCTTTTGTGCGGCCGCCTCGAAATCTGCAAAGGATTGCGGTGTGGAGCGGTCCAGTACCACGCCGATCAACACCACCATTCCCGCGTCCAGCGCCTCACTGTCCAGCAATGCGACGATGCCCTTGATCAGGCCGGCCTGCTTGAGCCGTTCGACGCGCCTGAGGCAAGCCGGCGCGCTCAGTTTCACCTTCTCTGCAAGCGCCACATTGGAGATGGAGGCATCGCGCTGCAGGGTCTTGAGAATCGCTCGGTCGGTTCGATCAAGCGGTTGCGGCGCCGCAGCTGTTTCTTCAGGCTTCTTGTGATTATTTGTTGCGCTCATCTCTCTTCCCGAACAACTAAAGTATGTTCTGTAATTGTTTGCGTAAATAATAGTTCTTTAAGTACCTTAAACTTGCAACACATATTTTTCATATTCTTCTTAATATTGAACTCATCGAAGCCCCCCTGAAATAGCCTGGAAGGCAGTCTTTGTCTTTCGGCCTGGTGCTTGGATATTCAATACACAAGGAGCAGAGTCATGAACCTGAATCGTTTCGAACGTTATCCGCTGACCTTTGGTCCCTCTCCCATCACCCCCTTGAAGCGTCTCAGCGAACATTTGGGCGGCAAGGTGCAGTTGTATGCCAAGCGTGAAGACTGCAACAGTGGCCTGGCTTTCGGCGGGAACAAAACCCGCAAGCTTGAATACCTGATTCCTGAAGCGCTTGAACAAGGCTGCGATACCCTGGTTTCCATCGGCGGAATCCAGTCGAACCAGACCCGCCAGGTAGCCGCCGTCGCTGCTCACCTGGGCATGAAGTGCGTACTGGTGCAGGAAAACTGGGTGAACTACTCCGATGCGGTGTATGACCGGGTAGGCAATATCGAGATGTCCCGGATCATGGGTGCAGAGGTACGTCTGGACGCCGCCGGGTTTGACATCGGCATTCGTCCTAGCTGGGAGAAGGCCATGAGCGACGTGGTCGAGCGAGGCGGCAAGCCATTCCCGATCCCGGCGGGGTGTTCCGAGCATCCCTACGGCGGCCTCGGGTTCGTGGGTTTCGCCGAAGAGGTACGGCAACAGGAAAAAGAACTGGGCTTCAAGTTTGACTACATCGTGGTCTGCTCGGTGACCGGTAGTACCCAGGCCGGCATGGTGGTCGGTTTCGCTGCTGACGGTCGCTCGAAGAACGTCATCGGTATCGACGCCTCGGCCAAACCGGAGCAGACCAAGGCACAGATTCTGCGCATTGCCCGGCACACCGCTGAGCTGGTGGAGCTGGGTCGGGAGATCACTGAAGAGGACGTGGTCCTCGATACGCGCTTCGCCTACCCGGAATATGGCTTGCCCAACGACGGCACGCTGGAAGCTATCCGACTGTGCGCGAGCCTTGAGGGCGTACTGACAGACCCGGTGTATGAAGGTAAATCCATGCACGGGATGATTGATATGGTGCGTCGTGGTGAGTTCCCTGAAGGCTCGAAAGTGCTTTATGCGCATTTGGGCGGGGTTCCCGCGCTGAACGCCTATAGCTTCCTGTTCCGCAACGGATGATTGCGCTTCAAGTCCGTCAAGCGTTAGCGCTAGCGGTGAGTAAGCTGTGGCGGGGAGCAAGCTCCCTTGCCACAGGTTCAATGTCGCACTTGCTGAGCAGCGCGGGACCCGGCCCATCAGGCGCTATAGCGCTCTTGCAAGACACTTTTTGCCAGGTCCCTGGCCACCGACAAGATCTCCTCCACCTGCTTATCCATCGCAGCATCGGTTAACTCGACCTTACCCAGTTTAACGAAGCGCAATGTGTGGCCGCAGACAGATCCCAGCCAAGTCAGGCTAGGCAGCGGGCTGACTTCGACATCAAGCAGGTAGCAGCCTTTCGATACTGAGCGCAGCAATTGGCTGGCATGACACAGGCTGGATGGATTCGATTCCGATGCCTCAGACCCGGCTCTGAGCCAGTCGAGCATGAACTCATGCGACTGCTTGACGACCAGATAGGCCACCTGGTCCCAGTCCTTGATCGCCACCTGCAACGCGTCGATGAGGTATTTGGGCAGCTCGGCACTGGTCACAATAACGACACCCACATCCGTTAATGGCGCTTTTATCCAGACTGCGGATTGCGAAATCGTATGCATGAAAGTACTCCCGGTGATGGGTAGAGGCTAATTGCCTCAACGGTTCTCGCCGACGGCCAGAATGGTTGCCACCAAGGCCTGGGCGCGTGGAACCAGCGTGTCCAGTTCCAGGTATTCACGATCGGTGTGGACTTTGCCACCCACCGGCCCGAGGCCACACAGGGTTGGAATGCCCAAGCTGGCGGTGAACCCGGAATCGGCGCAGCCGCCGGTGAATTCGCCCTCGACACTGAAGCCTAGCGCCAGTGCTTGTTGTTGATAGATGTGCAGCAGTTGCTCGCTGTGCCGTGCTTCCATCGGCAGGAAGGTCGTCGCTTCCTTGAGGATGGCGCTCGTGCCGGGCAGTTCCTCTTCAGCGACGATGCCTTGGATGGCGGCGAATATCTGCTCCCAGTGTTGCGACTCGATAAACCGTACATCCAGCTTGGCCGAGGCGTTGGGCGCGACAGTGTTGCTGGAGGTGCCGCCGGCGATCAGCCCGATATTGGTGGTGATGCCTGCGGGGTAATCGGTCAGGGCATGCAGTTTGACGATCTTTCGGGCCAGCGCCTCGATGGCGCTGGCCCCGTCGGCATGGTTGACGCCGGCGTGCGCAGCGCGGCCACTGACTTCGATGACCAGTGTGGCCCCGCCTTTACGGGCGCTGACCACATTGCCGCTGGCCCGTCCCGGCTCGGTATTGAGTACGGCGCGGGCTGATTTGGCGGCGCTTTCGATATGGCTGCGGGCGCTGCCAGAGCCGATTTCTTCGTCACCGGTATAGAGCACCTGCACCGGGCAGGGCAAAGGACCGGCGCGCTTGAGTGCCTTGAGGGCGAAGCAGTTGAGCACCAACCCACCTTTCATGTCGGCTACGCCGGGGCCGTAGGCGAGGTCGCCATCGCGGCTGAAGCCACGGGTGGTGGTCGTGCCCTTGGGGAATACCGTGTCGCGATGGCCCAGCAACAGCACCGGCTTGCCAGCCTCGCCGGGCACTTGGGCAAGCAGTACGTCGCCAAAACCTTCGACCGGCATCCGCTTGAGCTCGATACCGTCGGCCTCCAGTTCCGCTGCGAGCAATGCGCCTACGGCATCGACCCCCGCCTTGTCATAGCTGTTGGAGTCGGTATCGACCAGACGCTGCAACAACGACTCCATGGCGGGGCGCTGGCCGGCGAGCCAGTCCAGCGCCTGTTGGTGGGTCTCGCTCATTGCGCACGCTCCCGTGCCCGATGTTCCTCGCTCAGACGTGCCGCATCGTTGCCCAGGTCCCAGAACAGCCCGGCCATGATCTGCAGACTTTCTTTGACCACCGGTGCCAGCAAGTGCTCGTTGGGCGCATGTTGTGAACAGGCCGGGTACGAATGCGGCACCCACAAGGTCGGCAGGCCGAGCACGTCGGCAAACACGTCGTTGGGCAAGGAGCCGCCAAGGTTGGGCAGCAGCGCCGGTTTCTTTCCGGTGGTTTGCGTCAACGAGTCGAGGGCCCAGTTGACCCATGGGCTTTGCGGGTCGAGCCGGGTGGCGTGCATGACATCGATGCGGCTTTGCTTGACCTCGACATTGTTGAAACCATGGGCATCCAGGTGAGCGCGCACGGCGGGGATAAAGGTCGTGTAATCGCTGTTTACCACAAAGCGGATATGGCAGTGAGCGTTGGCCTTGCCGGGGATTGCATGCACCGGGGCGTCTGGATTGCCAGTCTTGAAGGCAATGACATCGAGGGTGTTCCAGCCAAAGACTTTCTCGCTCAGCGACAGATCCGGGTGGCCCCAGTTGGCGTCGATTTGCGGATCATCCGGCCCGCCACCGACTTCGATATCGGCCAGCGCCTGTCGCACCGAATCCGGCAGTGCGCTGGGCTGCAAGCCCTCGACTTTTACCCGGCCATGTTCGTCGATCATGCTGGCGATGGCGTTGGCCAGGATGATGCCGGGGTTGGCCAGCAGCCCGCCCCAATTGCCGGAGTGGTGCGCGCCTTCGCGCAGATTGACCGCCAGCTCGAAGTTGAACACCCCGCGTGAGCCTAGAAAAATGGTAGGCCGTGTTGCGGCCAGACGCGGGCCGTCCGAGGCGATGAAGATATCCGCCGCCAGCTCCTTGCGGTGGGCGGCACAGAACGCATTGAGGCCGGGGGAACCTTCTTCTTCGCCCATTTCCAGCAGCAGTTTGACGTTGAAGCCGAGCTTGCCTTCGCGGGCCTTGAGGGTCTGCTCCAGCGCGGTGATGTTGATCAGGTGCTGGCCTTTGTTGTCGGCGGTGCCGCGCCCGTACCAGCGATCACCTTCGACGGTGACTTGCCACGGTGACAAGCCTTCACGCCATTGTGCCGCATAGCCGCGCACCACATCACCATGACCATAGCTGAGTACGGTGGGCAGCTGCGGGTGTTCAATGCGCGTGGCGATCATGAATGGTCCGCGTTCCGCTACCGGGTTGTCGTAGATTTTTACGCTGAAACCCAGCGCCTCGACATGCGGAGTGATGAACTCGTTGAGGTAGCGATACAACTCAGGTTGGCTGTCTTGCGCCTGGCTTTCGGTGGGCAGGGCGACACTACGTTCGAGCAGGTTGAAAAAAGCACCGTTGTCGAACTGTTCGAGGGTGTTGCTGATGGCCTGGGAACGACTCATGAGTGGACAAGCTCCAGTGTTTGGGTGGGACTGTCGTGCAGGTGGCAACGTACGTTGCCGCCGATAATTGGATCGTTGGCCGGATAGGCCGTTTTGCAACGGTCCATGCAGTTCGGGCAGCGCGGGTGAAAGGTGCAGCCGGATGGCGGGGACATCGGGTTGGGGAAGGCACCGTGCAGGCCGATGTCTGGAATGCCCAAGCGCGGATCGGGGGTCAGCACCGAATCCAGCAATGCGCGGGTATACGGATGGCCGGGTTCGGCGAACAGCGACTGGCGGGTGCGTTCTTCGACAATACGCCCCAGATACATCACGGCCACCCGGTCGGCGAGGTGCTCGATAACCGCCAGGTTGTGGCTGATCAGCAGATAGGTCAGGCCGAATTCGCGCTTGAGGTCTTGCAACAGATTGAGGATCTGCGCCTGCACTGACACGTCCAGCGCCGAAGTCGGCTCGTCGCAGATCAACACATCAGGACGCATGACCAGCGCCCTGGCAATCGCCACGCGCTGGCGCTGGCCGCCGGACAACTGGGCTGGATAGCTATCGATCACGCGCTTGGGAAGGCCGACTACATCCAGCATTTGTTCGGTTTTCTTGCGGCGCTCGGTGGCCGTGCCGATGTCGTGGACGATCAACGGCAGGGTGATGATTTCGCGCAGGGTCTTGCGGGGGTTCAGCGATGAATACGGATCCTGGAAGATCGGCTGGATACGCCGGGACATCTCCTTGCGATCTGTCGCTGCCAGATGTTTGCCATTGACCAGCACGTCGCCTTGAGTGGGCTGTAGCAGGCCGAGCAGGATCTTGGCCAGGGTGCTTTTGCCGCAACCGGACTCACCTACCAGACCGAGGGTTTCACCGCGCATCAGGCGCAGTGATACGCCATCAACCGCTTTCAGTGTGGCGGCAGGTTTGAAAAAGCCTTTGCTGATACGGAACTCGCGACGGATATCGCACAGCTCCAGAGCGATGTCTTTTTTCATGACCGGGCACTCTCTTTGATCAGTATCGGTTTTGGCCCAGAAGCCGCCAGCAGGCAGCGCGCCATATGTCCGTCCTGTTGCACTTCGGGCACGTCCCGGGCACACGCCTGGACGGTATGCTCGCAACGATTGCGAAAGGCACACCCGTGTTGTTCACCCACCAGGCTCGGCACCAGACCGGGAATCGAGCCCAGCGCTTCGCCCGGTTTGGTCCGCCCTGGAATCGGGATGCTGGCCAGCAGGCCACGGGTGTACGGATGCCGCGGGTTCTCGAAGAGTTGTCGGGCGGGAGCGCTTTCGACGATTTCCCCGGCATACATCACGGCAACCCGGTCGGCGATGCGGGCCACCAGGCCAAGGTCGTGGGTGATAAAGATCACCGCCAGCCCCAGTTCTTTCTGAATATCGCGGATCAGGCGCAGGATTTGCGCCTGAATGGTCACGTCCAGTGCGGTGGTCGGCTCGTCAGCGATGATCAGGTCGGGCTCGCACATCAACGCCATGGCGATAATCACCCGCTGGCGCAACCCCCCGGAGAGTTGATGCGGGTACTGACGCAGACGCTCGCCGGCATTGCTGATGCCGACCTTTTCCAGCATTTGCGCGGCGCGGGCCAGCGCATCCTTGCGCGACACCTTGCGGTGCCGGGTCAGCACTTCACTGAGCTGGTCGCCAATGCTGTAGGCCGGGTTCAGCGCGGTCATGGGCTCCTGGAAGATCATCGCCAGACGGTTGCCGCGCAGGTCGCACATGCTTCGCTCGCTCTGGCCGAGCAGGTCGATGCCGTCCAGTGTCAGTCGGCTGGCGGTGCGCTTGGCCTTGCGGGGCAGCAGGTCCATGAGTGCCAGCGAGGTCAGGGATTTGCCGCAGCCGGACTCTCCGACAATGCACAGCATCTCGCCGCGCTCGACCTGAAAATCCAGGCCGCGCACCGCATGCAGCATGTCATCCGCTGTCGGGTTATGGCCCATGGGAATGTCCACCCGCAGGTTTTCAACATGGAGTAGTGCCATGTCCGGTACTCCTCTATCAGTCTCAGTTGCGGCCATCGGGCAGGATCAGATCGCGCAGGCCGTCGCCGACCAGATTGATGCCCAGCACCAGAATCATCAGGGCGATGCCTGGGATGGCGATGACCCACGGGGAAAAGAACATGTAGGGTTTGCCCTCTGCGATCATCAGTCCCCAGGACGGCGTCGGCGGTTGTACGCCCACCCCGAGGAACGACAGCGCTGACTCCAGCAGGATCGCGTGGGCCATTTCCAGGGTCGCGACCACGATCAGCGCGCCAACCAGATTGGGCAGGATTTCACTGACCAGAATGCGCAGGGTCGAACAGCCCAGGGCTTGTGCCGAGGCAACATATTCGGCATCGCGAATCTGTTGCACCGAGGCCCGAACCACCACGGCGAAGCGGTCCCAGAGCAGGCAACCGAGCAGAATGATCACCACCTTCAGCGAGCCGCCCATCAACGAGGCAGAGGCCAGGGCCACCATGACCACAGGCAGCGCCAGCCGAGTGGTGATCAGGTAGCTGATAAACGCATCCACCTTGCCACCGTAGTAACCGGCCAGCAGACCCATGACGGTGCCGATGACGCCGGAAATCAGCGCCGCCGCAACGCCGATAAACAGTGAAATACGGGCGCCGTAGAGCAACCGTGAGAGGTAATCGCGGCCCAGCTTGTCGGTGCCCAAGACATATTCCCAAGTGCCGTTAGCCATCCAGACCGGAGGCTTCATGCGCAACATCACGTCTTGCGCATAAGGGTCATAAGGCGCCAGCCATGGCGCGAACAGCGCACCAGCAAAAATGATCAGCAGCAACGCACTGCCGATGGCGAAGCCGCGGTGGCGAAAGCTTTTGCCAAGCACCCGGCTCAGGCTACTTGGTGGGGGCAGGTAGTCGTTGATCGCGAGGGTAACGGGGGTACTCATGAAGGGCTCCTAGCGCACGCGAATGCGCGGGTCGAGCAGTGCGTTGAGCACATCGGCCAGCAAGGTGAGGATGATGTAGATCACCGCAATCAACAGGACCACGGCCTGGACTACCGGGAAGTCGTCACGGGCGATGGCGTCCCAGGCGAGTTGTCCGATGCCTTGCAGGGAAAACACGGTTTCGATCACCACCGAACCGCCGAGCATGAAGCCGAACTCCACCGCTGCCAGTGCGACGACCGGAATCAATGCATTGCGCAATGCATGCTTGAACAACACCTGCGCAGGGCGCAGCCCCTTGGCGCGAGCGGTGCGGATGTAATCGCAACTGAGCACATCCAGCATGCCTGCGCGGGTCAGGCGCATGATGGCCGGCGTTGCGTAGTACCCCAAGGCAATGGCCGGCATGACGAAATGCAGCATGCTTGAGTTGCCGGAGACTGGCAGCCACTTGAGCGTCACCGCAAACACTACGATCAGCATCAGCGCAAACCAGAAACTGGGCATTGCCTGGCCCAGTACCGCGATGCTCAAGGCCAGTCGATCAACCCAGGTGTCGCGTTTGATCGCGGCCAGTACGCCCAGGGGAATCGCCACCAGCAAGGCGATACCCAGCGCCATGGCACCTAACCCGAGGGTGATCGGCAAACGGCTGGCGACGAGGTTATAGACCGACTCCTGAAAGAAAAAGGAGTTACCCAGGTCCAGCCGCAGCAAACCGCCCAGCCAGTTGACGTACTGGGTGGGAAGCGGTTTGTTCAAGCCGTATTGCACACGGATCTGTTCGATCTGTTCGCTGGTGGCTTCCGGCCCGCCAATGGCCGTGGCCAGGTCGCCGGACAGATGCAACAGAGAGAAGCTGATCACCGACACGGTAATGGCGACGCAAAAAGCGATGCCCAGACGGCGTAGAAGGAACCCAAGCATGGCAAGTTTCCTCATGTTCAATGGATGACAGGTGGAGGACGTGGCCGTGGGGGGCTGGCCCACGCGCCACGGAATCGCTCGCTCAATCCGCCCGGTTGCGGATTACTTCCAACTGGACTGAACGAAACGCGGCAGTTCATCCGGATACGGCGTGAATGCCAGTTCGGAGGTGTAGGCGTAGTTCATCGAGTAGTTGAACAGCGGGGCCCAGTACGCCTGTTCGCTGATGCGCTGCAACGCCTTGCGGTAGTTGTCCTTGCGCACTTGCGGATCGAGGGCGTTATCGGCGCTCTGCAACCAGTTTTGGACTTGCGGGTCTTTGATGTTGTCGTCCGGATTGCCCTTGAACCAGGTGCCGGCCGACGCCGAGGTGTCGAGGATCGAGAACGAGCCCCAGGCCTGGAACGACATGGGCACCTTACCGCCACGTTGCTGATCACGCAGGGCGGCGTACTTCAAGTAGCGCAGCTTGGCGTTGATGCCCACCGCGCGCAGGTTACCGATGATGGCTTCGACGTAATCACGGTCGCGATAAGCGAATATTTCCGTCTCGAAGCCATTTGGGTAACCGGCCTCGGCGAGCAGCGCGCGGGCTTTGGCCGGGTCAAAGTTGTAGACAGTGGCCGCAGAGGTATCGCAACCGAACTGGCGTGGATAACACGCAACCTGTAAGGGTTTGGCTTCGCCACCCACCAACTGCGTCGCCAGTGCCTCGCGGTTGATCGCATGGTTGATCGCTTGACGCACCTTGAGGTTTTTCATGGGCGAGTTTTCGCTGGAGGTGCCTCGAGCATCAAGAATCAGGAAACCGATGCGCATGGTTTCGGCGCTGGTTACGGTGAGGTTCGGTATACCTTTGAGGTCGATTGCCTGATCCGAGGTGACGCGCCAGATCCAGTCGACACCGCCGGTCATCAACTCGGCCAGGCGAGTTTCTGCATCCGGGATTACCCGAAACTTGAGGTGAGCGATATGTGGCTTGCCTTGTGGGCTGTCCGCAAAGTAGTCCTTGTTGATCGCCATGCTCACGCCTTCGCCGGCCACCACCGACAGGGCTTTATACGGTCCGGTGCCCACTGGCTTGCGACTGAATTCGGCCAGGCCGACCTTCTCGAAGTATTGCTTGGGGAACATCGGAACGGCGTTGGACAGGTATTCCAGCGCAGGAGGGAAAGGCTTCTTCAAATACAGGCGGACACTGTAGTCACCGGTTTTTTCGGCGCTCTTGATCCAGTCTACGTTTTGCACGGTCACGACTTTCGCTTCGGGCGACACCACGTAGTTGAGGGTGAACACCACGTCGTCGGCGGTGAAGGGGTCGCCGTTGTGAAATTTGACGCCTTTGCGCAGCTCAAGGTCGATGGTGGTGTCGTCGACCTGTTTCCAACCGGTGGCCAGCATGGGTTTGTATTCGCCGCTGGTGGGATCGCGGTAGATCAGGTTGTCCCAGATCAGCCGGCCGAGAATCACTCCTTCGCGGAGATCGTTGTGATAGGGGCTGACGTTTTCAGGTTCGCTGTCGGAAGCGTAAACCAGGGTGTCGTTGGCTTTGTCGGCATGAGCCGCAAAGCTGTTGATCAAACCCATCAGCGCGATACTGCAGGCGAAACCTTTGATGCCCATGCCGTCGTCTCCGTTGGCGAGAGTGGTTGAATCAAAGGGCAGCGAATCGCAAATGCGGTAAATGAGGAGGAGAAGCTCAGGCGATGTTTTTTTTGGTCTGGACACGAATGTAGGGAAAGGCTATCAATGCCACAAGTACAATCTTTCGATACTTTCTTTGCCAAAAAGGCAATGCTCGGAGGTTCCGATGCAGTTGTATGGCGTGCAGTCCACGGCATTGCGCTATTTCCTGGAAGTAGCCAGGTGCGGATCGGTCAGTGAAGCTTCGGTGCGGCTCAATGTTGCGGCGTCAGCGGTGAGCCGACAGATTTCCAAGCTTGAGTTGGCTCTGGATGCCAGCCTGTTTGAGCGTCGTGCCCGAGGCATGGTGCTCAGCGAGGCCGGGACGCGATTGGCGGCTTATGCGCGCAAGTCGCAGCTTGAGGCTGAGCAGGTGGTGCTGGAAATTACCGAGCTGCATGGCTTGCAACGGGGGCATGTGCATGTCGCCTGCTCGGAAGGTTTTGCATTGGAGTACATGCCCAGGAGCATCAGCGCATTCAGGCGTGAGTACCAGGGCATCCATTTCACATTGGAGGTTTGCGCGCCTGCGCAAGCGACTGAAAAAGTACGTTCCGGCGAAGCCGATCTGGCGATGACCTTCAGCCTGTCACCGCAGAAGGAAATCAAGGTTGAGCATGTCTTGAGCGGGGCGATTTTTGCAGTGGTTTCCAATTCCCACCCCTTGGCCGGGCGTGAAGCGGTCAGCCTCGCCGAGTTACAACCCTGGCCCATTGCGTTGCCCAAGGCCGATACCACGATACGGCAACTGTTCGACATCTGTTGCGGTGTACAGGGGCTGTTGTTCGATCCGGTACTGACCACCAATTACGTGGCCGCGCTGTACAGCTTCGTCCGCGAGGAAGGCGTCATTAGCCTGGCCAGCGAGATGACCTTGCACAAACAGGTGGCGGACAAGCAGTTGCAGTGCCTGCCAATCCTGGATGAAGGGATGCAGGCACGGCGCATCGAACTGCAAAGCATGGCTGGACGCAATTTGCCGGCGGCGGTTTCTGCGTTCAAGGATTTTCTGATTGCAGAACTGGTGAACACCAAGCACGGTTGAAGTGGCGAGGCAACGGCGCAAGGCTGTTCGCTTATCCCCGATGGGCTGCGCAGCAGCCCCAAAAAAAGATTGAATCCCACGCCCCGTTATTTACTGCTCGGCATTGCGGCTATGACGGTAATCGCTGACCGCCTCATACACCGCTTTACGCAAACGGTTGATGCCGCCGATGGGGCGATGGGCCTCAATGCCGAACCACGGGTTGAAGGACTGGTTGTCGCAGGCCAGGTTCAGCTTGGGCGTATCGAAATCCTGGGCCGGCACGGTGATTCGCGCCACTGTCTCGAACGGTGCGTCACTTTCTCGCCATTCAATACTGGTGTCTTCGATCGGCATGAACTTGCTCGGGTCCTGGCGCTGGATCTGCAGGACAAAACACGCCGGTATCCGGTCTGTGGATAACTGTTGCGTCAGTGCACTTCGCAAGAAATTCGGCAGTGCCTGGTTTTGTGCGGGCAGGGTGTAGCTCGGGCAGTTATCCGGGTCGGGCGCTACGCGAAATTTCGCGTTGGCCTCGCCAAACTTGTAGGGCGATACCGAAAAATACGTGGTCTGGGTCGGGCTGTCAGGGGCCGGTGAAAGAGTCTCCAGGGCGATGAATAGGTGGCGGATCTGCCAGCTCCGGGGATCCAGGCTCGGAAAGAACGCCATCGCCTTTTTTCCATCGGCCTGGGCGGCTACATTCTGACGATATTCGGCGACATCGCTGACGAAGAAGTTCGGATGATTGAACATCACAAAATCCTGTTCACCTTGTGACTGTCGGTCCCCCAGCAATTGTTTGCCCGGCACGCCCAGCAGCTTGATCGCCATCCCTCGCGCATCGCGCAGGCTGTCGAACTGTGGGTAGGCGTTGCCGTTGGACAAGCGAATCGTCGCTTGCCAGACCTTCCCCGGCTCGGCAAATACACCCTGGCGCAACGGTGCTGGCAGATCGTCCGGCACCTGCACTTGCGCCATGACGCAGCCGTGGGCCTTGGCATGGGCATCGCGCAGGTAGCGCGTGCCTTCGCGGTGCTGATCGACGATACGGATGGCGGTCTGGATGATGTCCTGGGTCATGGCCGCTTCGCCGGGGGGAATCTGCTCTTTATCCGAGACCGGCCCGCTGTGTTGCCAGGCGAACCAGGCCGTGGCCAGCGCCCAGCCGAGCAGCCCGATGCCCAGCAACCACAGGAGCGTCTTGCCCAAAAAGGCGCCGAGGCGCAGCCAGAGCGTAATCAGCATGGGTCAATCCTTTTGCCTGAGGGGTTCATCATCACAGTTGCGACTCCAGCGGCCCGCCCAGTACCTTGAGGTACTCCAGCAACGCCCAGCGTTCCTGTGGCTGCAGCAGCCGACCGATCACGCCATTACCCCGCTCACCAGCGCGAAACTCATGACCACTGTTGTGGTTGCCGGTAATCCGGGTGTCGAACAAAAAGCCATTCGTGAAGGCTTCTGTGCGATAGCCCAGGTGCCGTGGGTCGTATTCGAAGCTGCCTTTATAGAAGGTGATCGCCCGTTCGTCCTGGGGAGACAGCAATTGATAGATCGTCGGCACCGAGCCGTTATGCAGGAAGGGCGGCGTGGCCCAGACGCCAGCCAGGGGCCGGGCTTTGTAGGCGCGTAGTTCACGTACGCCGATGGGCAGGCCAAAACCGTCCAGCGCCGGGCGCTCCAGCGGTGTGACGCCCGCGTCACGGTAAGCCCGCTCTTCCACGAATGCGGTAACGTAGGCCAAGCCTTTGGCGACCGAAACCTGGCTCAAATCCAGCGGCGTCGTCGGGGTCGGATGCAGTTGTACGTCCAGTTTGGCCAGTTCGGCCGGATTCCATTGCAGGCTGGTCAGATCGAAACGGTGGTCGGCAATGTTGTTAGCGGTACCCGGATCGGTGCCGATCACCTTCACCGGCAACATGTTCAGGTGCTGGACGGGCCTGTCAGGACCTTGAACCACGTTGGGGACATGGCAGCCGGCACAGTTTTCGACGAACAGCGCCCGGCCCTGTGCGGCCAACGGCATATCGATAGGGCCAAGCAGTTCCTGAGGCCACTCCGGGGCCTTGAGCAACTGCAGGGTTTCTTCAATCTTGTGCAGATCGCGAACGCGCACGCTGGAGGGGTATCGCGCATCACCTTGCAATGGTTTGCCCTGGGCGTCGAAGAAATTCAACGTGGCGCCGACACCCAGTGCTTCGCCGACGTTGCGGGCCATCGGTTGCTGGGCCGAACCGTTCCACTGCACCCAGTCGAATGTCCATATGTCCCACAACTGCGGGTAATCCACAGGTGCGTTGGCGACCCGGTAATTCTTGTCGGAGATGGCATCGCCGAAGCTGGCATTGGCAATCCGTCCGAAGGCATCTGTACGGCCAGGTCCTTCTTCGGTGGGGTAGAGGCCGCGATGAGTGTCGTTCCAGGCCACACGCAGGAACGTATCCAGAGAGGCTTTGAATGATTTGCGCAGCTGTTCATGGCGGGCGTCGTAGTCCTGCCCCAGGACCTGGCGGGCAAAGCGTTCGAATTTCCAGGGGTTGTAGTAGGTCGAGGCCAGGCTGGCGACCAATGCTTGTCCGAAACTGCCACCGCGTAATGTAGGAACGCTGGAAGGCAGGACGTGCTGGGCCGAGCCCCCGTCGATCCGTATCGCCTGGCCCTTGAAGCGCAGCTCACCGGTGTGACAGGCGGCGCAGGTGATATCCAGGAACTGGTCGGCGCTGCCCGGATTCTGGTGGCGGGTGAAACCTACGGGCAGATTGCCGGGATTGTCCGCCGAGGGTTTCTGCGCCGGGTCCACCAGAAAGCCGAATCGAGCCAGGTATTCAGGCGAAGCGAAGCGCTGTTGCGAGAACGGCAATTCGAGGGCGGTGAACCAGTCGTAGCGCAGGCCTTTGACTTGAGTGCCCTGAGGGGTGAAATAGTACGTCTGGCGTTCGGCGGCGCTCCATTGATCCAGATAATGCACCTGTTCCACCGGTGTATAGGTCGGCAGACGAGGATTGGCAACGTAATAGAGCACCACGGCCACGGCGATGACGAGCAGCGCAAGGAGCAACAAGAGAAGGCGAGATAGCAGGCGCACAGTAACGTCCTTGTTTTTTTTGATATGCCCTTATGCCTCAGTGCCGCGTGGCCGGCAAGTGGCCATTACCGATGGGGCTGCGGGGGAGTGGCAATTTGTCCCTGTACGTAATAGATGACAGATGCTTCATCCGCCCAGGATTAAAAAGCGTTTGGGACCGTGAACTTATCAGTGCTTTGCTGCTCACATGCCGGTAGCCATTGGTCGTGGCCGCCTGATAAGCTCGCGGCTTTACTCGATTGCCCTTTTGGCGCATGAACAAGGAAATAGCATGAAACAGCATCGGTTGGCGGCGGCGGTGGCCCTGGTTGGCCTGGTACTCGCGGGTTGTGACTCGCAGACCAGCGTAGAGCTGAAAACCCCGGCGCAGAAAGCTTCCTACGGCATTGGCCTGAACATGGGCAAAAGCCTGGCTCAGGAAGGTATGGATGACCTGGATTCCAAAGCAGTGGCCCAGGGCATCGAAGATGCCGTCGGCAAGAAAGAACAGAAGCTGAAAGACGAAGAACTGGTCGAAGCCTTTGCCGCACTTCAAAAGCGTGCCGAAGAGCGTATGGCCAAGATGAGCGAAGAGTCGGCAGCCGCCGGCAAGAAATTCCTCGAGGAAAACGGCAAGAAGGAAGGTGTTACCACCACCGCTTCCGGCCTGCAGTACGAAGTGGTCAAGAAAGCCGACGGCCCTCAGCCTAAGCCGACTGATGTCGTGACTGTTCACTACACCGGTAAGTTGACTGACGGTAAGGTGTTCGACAGCTCCGTGGAGCGTGGCAGCCCGATTGACCTGCCGGTCAGCGGTGTGATCCCGGGTTGGGTCGAAGGCCTGCAACTGATGCATGTCGGCGAGAAGTACAAACTGTACATCCCGAGCGAACTGGCCTACGGCGCCCAAAGCCCGAGCCCGGCCATCCCCGCCAATTCGGTTCTGGTGTTTGACCTGGAACTGCTGGCGATCAAGGATCCGGCAAAAGAAGACGCAGCCAAGTAACCGCGGCTGCTATAACGACAACGCCTCGCTTATGCGGGGCGTTGTCGTATCCGGGCGTTGGTAAACGGCAAAAAACCGAACGCTCGGCGCGGGTTATAGTCATAGGCAATACAGACGCTGTGCTAGACCCAGTCGGGCCGTCAAGTCAATGAAATATTGGGTTTTTTTATGTGAGTAAAAAACGCCCGATCTGACTGGGGGCCTTATTTGACGGGGGCTTCAGCGCGTAAATGCAGCTCTGTTCACAAGGTTATCCACAATTTGTGTGGATAACATTTCAGTGGGAGAAAACATGAAGGCTCCGTGGAATTTTGCGCGTTTTCTGCCTCTGGCAGGACGACTGCTGGCCCGCGGTCGATTGCCGACGTTGTTGTTTGCCGTCGCCAGCAAAGGCGCCCGAGAGGGCGGTCGGTTAGGCAAGCTCAAGGAGGATCTGCGTTTGCTGCAGGCCCTGTGCCTGGCCTACTGGCGTGGCGAATATCGGGCCGTCAGCGCCAAGTCGCTGCTGTCGATCGTGGCCGGACTGATGTACTTCCTCAGCCCCCTGGACGCGATTCCGGATTTCCTGCCCATGTTCGGCATGTTTGACGATATCGCCGTACTGGCGTGGATCATGAAGACCCTCGACAGTGAACTCGAAGCCTTCCGCGCCTGGCGTTATCGGCAATCCCCCGAAAAGCTCGCTCAAGTCGAGCGGCTTCCCGACACCCCGGAACAGCTCCAGCTCCAAGGGCAGAAAAAGCACTGATCCGGTTGTGTTTGCCTTATGAGATTGATCGCCCCGCGACCTTAGCCGCTATTAGGATTACACTTCCAAGGAAAAAGCTGACTCGCTAAGTGTTGTTGTCCTACGGGGTAGACATGGATATTCAAATAATCACACGCGACGGAGAGCCCGAATACGCGGTTTTACCGTGGGATCAGTACCAGTCGCTATTGAAGGCAGCCGGCATCAATCAAGCTCCGCCGCAGGAAGCCACAGTCCGTCATGCGGCGGCACCCGGCCAGGTTCTTCCTGGTCTGGATCAACTACGCAGTTTGCGCGAAGGGAAGGGCATCGCCATTGAGGCGTTGGCCCGCACAGTAGGTATAAGCCCGTCTTATCTGGCCATGATCGAAAGTGGCGAGCGTCAGCCCGATGCCGCGATTCGGCGCAGTTTGGCCTGGGAGTTGACGGTGCCGGGTTGGAGGGATCAATCGTGAGTGTTCGTATCAGTCGGCAGCATTGGGATGGGTTGTTGGGTGAACTGGATCAGGCGCGTCGCCAGCGCCATTTGTTGACGTACCGGGCCTTGCTGGAGCGTTTGCAGCTTCCCAGCCCGGCCATGCAGACCTTGACTGCGGCCCTTGAACACTTGGCAGCACTGGATGCCCGGGCTGAACAGCCGCTGCGAAGTTCGTTGGTCATCAGCCAGGGGGCAAGCCGGTTGCCGCGTACCGGCTTCTTCGAGTGCGTTGAGCGTCTTGGGCGCTTTTCCGGGCCTTCCGATGGTGTCGCGGCCGCTTCCTGGCACGCCTCGGAAGTGGTCCGGGTATTCGAATACGAGTACCCCGAATCAGCGGAGGCCTGAATGCTCTGGCGCATCAAGGCGCGGGCCGGTTACTGGCTGGCGCGTCGATTGTTTCATTGGTCCTGGTTTGTTCGACAGCCCCGTGGCTGGTCCTGGCTGGAAGGTCAATTTGCTCGCATGGCGAACCTGGGGGACGTCGGCGCGCAAAGTTTCTATGGGCATATCCTGACGTTCCGCGGCCAGGGCTTGGGTGCCCGGGAAGAAGGTGTTCGCCTGTTGCGCCTGGCGGCGCTGGCCGGTGATGGCAAGGCTGCCTATCAAGTCGGTGTGATCAGCCTGGCCGGTTCCGCCAGCAAGGCGCCGGATCCGATAGAAGCGGCGCGCTGGTGGGGTTTGGCGGCAAAAGCCGGCCATCCGTTGGCGGAGGTCAAGCTCAAGGCGCTCGAAGGCTACGACCAGTAGTTTTATCCACAGGCATTTTTGAACCCTTCTTTCCTTTCGGCTGTTCGTTTGTCGAGTGGGGGCTATTTAGCGAATCGCCCTACATTCACCGCCTCCTTACCTGACTTATTTCCCCAGGCATCCCCGGCAAAGTCTCGCGCTCCCTGAGTGCTGCGAGACGTCTGCCCATGTTCGATCGTTTTTCCCTGCCGGCCCCTGATCGAGCCGTGTCCTGATGGATCAGGTGCACCGTATCGAGCAGGAACTCGACAGCTTCAAAGACACCCTGACGCTCTACCGCGAGCAGCTCGACCGCTGGTACAGCCAGACGGCGGACCGCGCCAGCCATGCGGCCGACCTGCCTTCGCTGATGGGCATGGAGCGGCTGATTCGTTTCGGTGACAGCAGCTCCGCTGTCAGCATCGGCGACGATGATTTCCTCTCCACCGTTGTCCAGTGCCCCTCGGCCGGGCCGATGACCATCGAGAGCAAACTGGAGTCGGTGTACGACATTCCGCTGGGCGGCATCGTGGTGGATGTGGTGGCCGTGGACAGCGGCGAGGTCACGCCCGTCACCCTGAATGCCGAGGGCCTGGGGACTTTCCAGGGGACGGCGGGTAAGTCCTATCGGGTTCACGTCCAGGACAAAGTATCCCCCCAGACAATCGCCGACCTGTTTTCTTCCTACGACGGCCTGAACAACGATCTGACGCAGTGGCTGCGCGGGCAGTGGCAGGGCTTCAAGCCGCAGTGGGCGCAGCAATCATTGGCGACTTCGGCGGCCGCGGTGGGCAATGGTTTGCTCGCAGGCAGTTGGGCGGCGATTGAGGGGGTGTGGGACAGCATCAGTCTGCTGTCGGACATCCTCAAGAACCCTGGCGAGTTTGTAGACCGGCTGGGCGAAAGTGCGGATCAGCTAAGCGCCATGGCGGAAAAAACGCCGTTGCTCATGGCCAGGCTGCAATTGCTGGCCAGCGACGAAGCGGCGTTGTGCCTGCTGGTGCGCACCGCCAGCCTCTGGCTGGAGATGCTGCCGCCCAGTGAGGTTGCCGGTGAAACCGCTGAAGCGCTCGCTACGGCGGTGGTGCAACTGGTGATCGACTTGCTGATCGGCGTCGTCCTGACCTTCGCCGGGGCGGGGACCGGTGTTGCTTACTTGGCCATGCGTCTAGGCCAGTTTGGCGGGCGTCTGCTGAGCGCCGCGCAGCGATTCATCAACGCGATCTTCGCGGTGGTCAACGGTTTCATCACCTATGTGGACCGCTACAAAACCGTGGCGGCGCGGGGGATCGCGGCTGGAGTGAAGAAGGGCCGGATGCAACTGCGCTGGGGCGCGCAGCGCAATACCACACTGAAAAAGGACGAATCCTACGACGACGCCCCCAG
>NZ_WUUD01000035.1:75147-75917 GCF_009831705.1 Pseudomonas sp. PICF6
GCGACGGCCATCTGACCGCCCTCAGCGACCGCTACGCCAACCGCCTGACGATCAAGCGCAACATCCATGGCGACATCAGCCGCCTGGACAACGGCGCCGGACGCGCCCTGCGCTTGCGTTATGAGCAACGTCATCTGGTCGCCATCGACTACCAGAGCTTTCACCCGGCCATCACCCTCGACGAAGCCTGGCGCACTGAACAGACGTTGGTGTCCTACCGCTACGACGGACGTTTCCGACTGATCGAAGCCACCAACGCCGCCGGCGAAAGCGAACGCTACGACTACGACGACCAGCACGTCATCCTGCAACGGCAACTGGCCGGCGGTGCGAGTTTCTTCTGGGAATGGCAAGGGGCAGGGCGCGCAGCCCGCTGCGTGCGGCACTGGGCCTCGTTTGCGCAGATGGACAGCCGCTACACCTGGGGCGAGGACGGGCAGGTCACGGTCCAGCACCTTGATGGCAGCCAGGAGGTGTACGTCCACGACGAGCGGGCACGGCTGGTGCGCAAGGTCGAGCCCGATGGCGGCGAGCACCTCAAGGCCTATGACCCCCAGGGCCGGCTGATCGCCGAACAGGACCCGCTGGGCGCCGTCACCGAATACCGCTACGACGAAGCCGGACGGCTGGTGGCGCTGATTCCGCCGGACGAAGAAGCAACGTCCTACGAATACCGCCACGGTTTCCTGCACGCCCGCTCACGCGGCAAAGCCGTGTGGCAATACCGGCGCAACGCCCAGGGCGATGTGATCGAGGTCATTGATCCGCAC
>NZ_WUUD01000035.1:75927-76494 GCF_009831705.1 Pseudomonas sp. PICF6
AGCAACGTCCTACGAATACCGCCACGGTTTCCTGCACGCCCGCTCACGCGGCAAGGCCGTGTGGCAATACCGGCGCAACGCCCAGGGCGATGTGATCGAGGCCATCGATCCGCACGGCCAGAGCACCGGCTATGACTACGATGCCCAGGGGCAGTTGCTGGCGATCCGTTACCCCGACGGTAGCGAGCATCGGTTTACCCGCAATCAGTTGGGCCAACTGACCGAAGAAACCCTGCCCGACACGGGGCGCCGGTGTTTTTCCTACGACGCCCTGGGGCGTTTGCTGACCCGCCAGGACGAACACGGCGCCCTCACGCACTACCAGTGGGACGCGGTGGGCCGGCTGCTCGAAACCACCTTGCCGGGTGGTGCGACCCGCGCCTGGCACTACAACGCCTACGGCAAGGTCACCGCCGAGCGCGATGAGCTGGGGCGGACCACCCGCTATGAATACGCCGACGACCTGCACCTGATCAGCCGTCGGCTCAACCCCGACGGCAGCGAACTGAAGTATCGCTACGACTCGGCGCGGCTGTTGCTGACTGAAATCGAAAACGAATCCGGCGA
>NZ_WUUD01000035.1:76504-83122 GCF_009831705.1 Pseudomonas sp. PICF6
ACGCCTACGACCTCAATGGCCACCTGCTGGAGAAAACCGAGCACGGCGCGGACGGCGCCCAATGGGTCACCCGCTACCAGCGCGACGGGGCCGGGCGGCTGCTGGTCAAGACCTTGCCCGACGGCCAGGCCATCGAATACCGCTACGACGGGCTGGGCCGGCTGGTCCACGTCAACGACGGCACCGATCACCCGCTGGCCTTCGAATACGACGCCCAGGACCGGCTGATCAGCGAACACCAGGGCTGGGGCACCCTGCGTTATCGCTACGACGCCTGCGGACGCCTCAACCACCTGCGCCTGCCGGACAACAGCCAGCTCGATTACCACCACGCCCGGGGCGGCGCGCTGACGGCCATCGACCTGAACGGCTCGCGCCTCACCGAACACCAGCTCAGCGGCGGGCGCGAACGCCAGCGCCGCCAAGGCCTGCTGCTCAGCCAGTACGACTACGACGAACAAGGCCGGCTCAAGGCCCAGACGGTGTGGCAGAACCAGCAGCAACTGTTCTGGCGCGATTATGCCTACAGCGCCAATGGCAACCTGCAGTCCATTTCCGACAAGCGCAACCGCCGTCATTACCAGTACGACCCGCTGGATCGCCTGATCGGCATCGACTATTCCCACAGCGAGCCGCCGGAACACTTCGCCCACGACCCGGCCGGCAACCTGCTGATGCAGGACCGCCCCGGCCCGACGACCCTCAAGGGCAATCGCCTGCTGATGGAGGGCGACCGGCACTACGACTACGACGCCTTCGGCAACCTGATCCGCGAACGGCGCGGCAAGGCCCAGTGCCTCGTCAGCGAATACCGCTACGACAGCCAACACCGACTGATCGGCGTCACCACGGCGCACGGTCGCGAAACGTCCTACCGTTACGACGCCTTCGGCCGACGCATCAGCAAGACCGTGGACGGCCTGACCACGGAATTTTTCTGGCAAGGTGACCAGATCGTCGCCGAAAGCAGCCCGCGCCACCACCGCAGCTACGTCTACGAACCGGGCACCTTCCGCCCCCTGGCCCTGCTCGACGGCAAAGGCCCGAACGCCTGCCCGTTCTACTACCACCTCGACCACCTGGGCACCCCCCAGGAACTGACCAACTACGGCGGCACCATCGTCTGGTCGGCACGCTACCGCGGCTACGGCAAAACCACCGAACTGGTCCACGGCGGCGGCGAACAGCTGGAACAACCGTTGCGTTTCCAGGGCCAATACTTCGACCCCGAAAGCGGCCTGCACTACAACCGGCACCGCTACTACAATCCGGAAACCGGCCGCTACCTGACGGCTGACCCGAGCAAGCTGGCGGGTGGCCTCAACGGGTATCGCTACACCCTGAACCCGACGGGGTGGGTGGATCCATTGGGGTTGGTGGATTGTCCGGGGAAGGGTGGGTGCCGGTCGGCGGTTGGTAGTCAGGATCCGGCGGCTAAGGTTGGGGTGGATGAGGGTGAGTCTAAGCTCCCTCAAACCAAGCCAAAAAATACCTATACGTATCGGGGTGACACAAGGGAGCCTTGGGAAATTTTTGACGTAGGTTTCGAGCCGTTAGGCTTCAGTACGGATTTGTACTTGCACGCTCAGGATAATCGAAAGCCTCCGAGTATTTATGTAAGTACCACTACTTCAAAGTCAGAGGCGGTAAAGTTTGCTACGAGTTTTGGTTTTCGATCAGGGTATGTGTATGTGCTCAAAAATGTGAGAGGTATTGATGTTAATAAAAAACTCGGTGTGCTGTCGCCGCATCGAAAAGAGGTGGAAATAGCTGTGCCTGGAGGCATAGATAAGAAAGATATAGTAGGAGCGACGCCCGTGAATGATGATGGGTCGTATGTGGGCTACTCGATACCAAATTTTGATAGGTGGTGAAAATGGATACGCAGGAAGTGGCGGTTGAGGTTGGTGGCATTGTGAAGCATGCAGTTGTTGAGTGTGCACGAAGAACTATTGAGATGCGGATTACAATGCCGGATGGGGAGGTTCGGGTTTATACAGGACTGGATTATTACGTGTGTCTAGGGAAAGTGAGAGAGGATTTTCCTGATGTGAAATTTTTATGTAAAGGCGCCAAACTAAACGTCCATACATCTCGGATGACTTCGCAGATGTCTGGGGGGATAGTTGCATACGAAGTTCGTTGGGGGGAGCCGGCTGACGAAGGCGATATAGTGAATATATTTGATTATGAAGATCAAAATCTAACAAGCAATATCAGGGAGCAGGTTGAATATCATCAGCGCTGGCTGCAATCTGTGATCGCAGGATCATGACTTGGGATCCAAAATCTCCGTCATCTGATTTATGCTTCAGCTCTCTCTAGCTAATACTGGGAATTCGCCCGATGCCCAACCTAACCCCATTCCCCATCACCCAAAAATGGCCCGCCCAGTTCCCGGAGTGGATCCAGCTCTACTCCCTGCCGACCCCCAACGGCGTGAAAGTCTCGATCATGCTGGAAGAAATCGGCCTGCCCTACGAACCCCACAAAGTGGACTTCGGCAGCAATGACCAGCTGTCCCCAGAGTTCCTCTCCTTGAACCCCAACAACAAGATCCCGGCGATTCTCGACCCCCATGGGCCGGGGGATCAGCCGTTGGCGTTGTTCGAGTCGGGGGCGATTCTGATTTATCTGGCGGACAAGAGCGGGCAGTTGCTGGCCCAGGAGTCGGCGGCGCGCTACGAGACGATTCAATGGCTGATGTTCCAGATGGGCGGGATCGGGCCGATGTTCGGGCAGTTGGGTTTCTTCAACAAGTTTGCGGGCAAGGACTATGAAGACAAGCGACCTCGTGATCGTTACGTCGAGGAAAGCAAGCGCCTGCTCAAGGTGCTGGATGGTCGTCTTGAAGGCCGGGACTGGATCATGGGCGAGCGCTACACCATCGCCGATATCGCCACGTTTCCCTGGGTGCGCAACTTGATCGGTTTTTATGAAGCGGGGGATCTGGTGGGTATCCAGAACTTCCCGAATGTAACGCGGGTGTTGGAGCGTTTCCTGGCGCGGCCGGCAGTGGCACGCGGGTTGAAAATTCCGGAATGAGTGGACTGATGACGAGCTGTTTCAATTTCAAACAATTGGACGTGTTCAGCGAAGTGCCGCTCAAGGGGAATCCGCTGGCGGTGGTGCTCGGGGCGGACGAGATCAGTGACGAGCGCATGGCCGCTTTTGCCAACTGGACCAACCTCAGCGAAACCACTTTCCTGCTGGCGCCGCAGCATCCGGAGGCGGATTACCGGGTGCGCATTTTCACCACCTCGACTGAACTGCCGTTTGCCGGTCATCCGACTTTGGGCAGCTGTCATGCCTGGCTGGAGGCCGGAGGCGTGCCGAAAGGGCCGCAGATCGTGCAGGAATGTGGCGTTGGCCTGGTAAGAATTCGCCGCAGCGATTTCGGGTTGGCTTTTCAGGCGCCGCCCTTGCTCAAGTCCGGCCCGCTGGAGGCTCTAGTGCTGGAGCGAGTGCGCAAGGGACTGGGGTTGCAGGCCGAGGCGATTGTCGAGACGCAGTGGGTTGATAATGGTGCCGGCTGGCTGGCATTGATGCTCAAGAATCGCCAGCAAGTGTTGGCACTAAAGCCCGATTACCAGCAGTTGCGGGATCTGGCCGTGGGCGTCATCGCGCCGTGGGAACCGGCCGTGGATGGCGCTGAGGCGCAATTTGAAGTGCGCGGTTTCATTGCCGGTGACGGCATGCCGGAGGATCCTGCCACCGGCAGCCTGAACGCCGGGCTGGCCCAGTGGATGCTGGCCAAGGGGCTGGCACCGTCGCGCTATGTGGTCAGCCAGGGCTTGACCATGGGCCGGGCGGGGCGGATTCATGTTGAGCAGGTGGGCGAGGACGTCTGGATTGGTGGTGCGGTGGTGACCTGCGTCAATGGCTCACTGACCTTGTAAGCCGATTATTGCCCGGCCGGTAAAACTCTGTTTTCCGGTCGGCGTTTGTGCCCAGGCGGGTGAGGGCATAAGCTTTGTCCCCTGCGATCGAGCACCCATTTTTCAGGAGTCCCATGTCCAGTCAGTTCCCCGAAGCACGTCCACGCCGTCTGCGTCGCAATACGAGCCTGCGCAGTCTGTTCCAGGAAACCGAGTTCACCCTGAACGACCTGGTGCTGCCGATTTTCGTCGAAGAAGAAATCGATGACTTTGTACCGATCAAGAGTATGCCGGGCGTGGCGCGCATTCCTGAATCGAAACTGGCCGGTGAGATCGAGCGGTATGCCCGTGCCGGTATCAAGTCAGTGATGACCTTTGGCGTGTCCCATCATCTGGATAGCGATGGCAGCGACACCTGGAACGAGCGCGGCCTGGTGTCGCGCATGGCCGGGATCTGCAAGGACGCGGTGCCGGAAATGATCGTGATGTCTGACACCTGTTTTTGTGAGTACACCGATCACGGCCATTGCGGGGTGCTTCACGGGCATGAAGTGGACAATGACCGGACCTTGCTCAACCTGGGTAAACAGGCCGTGGCGGCGGCCCGTGCCGGGGCCGATGTGATCGCGCCGTCCGCCGCCATGGACGGGCAGGTCCAGGCCATTCGCAAAGCCCTGGACGAAGCCGGTTTCAGCCAGACGGCAATCATGGCGTATTCAACCAAGTTCGCTTCAGCGCTCTACGGTCCGTTCCGCGAGGCGGGCGGCAGTGCCTTGAAAGGCGACCGCAAAAGCTACCAGATGAACCCGATGAACCGCCGCGAAGCGCTGCGCGAATCCTTGCTCGATGAGCAGGAAGGGGCCGATGCACTGATGGTCAAACCTGCCGGCGCGTACCTGGATATCATCCGCGATATTCGCCAGGCTTCGAACCTGCCCCTGTCGGCCTATCAGGTCAGCGGCGAGTACGCGATGATCAAATTCGCCGCCCAGGCCGGCGCCATCGACGAAGCCCGCGTCGTGCGAGAAAGTCTCGGCGCGATAAAACGAGCAGGGGCAGACCTGATCTTCACCTATTTTGCGATGGATCTGGCGCTGAGCGGGATCTGATCGACGCCGAATTTCCTGTGGGAGCCTGCTCGCGATAGTGGGGCCAGCTGGCTTCAATGCCGAATGTGCCACCGTCATCGCGAGCAGGCTCGCTCCCACATTGGACTTGTGGCGTGGACTAAAACTGTGAGCATCCGCGGTCAACCCTGTGGGAGCGAGCTTGCTCGCGATAGTGGTAGGCCAGCTTGCATTAATGTCGGATGTGCCGCCGTCATCGCGGGCAAGCCTTGCTCCCACAGACACCCACCCAAATCTACTGTGGAGTCTTGCTCCCACACTGATGGTGTTAGGCCACCCATCCTCTCACGTCAGCTTTTTGCTGCTGTCGAGCCTTCTTTGCTCTCAAGACCCCTTTTGGCTCTGATGAACAGAACATAGCCTGTACCGGCTTTTGATCGTATGGTTGCTGCGCAATAACAGACTTGATGGAGCAACATGCAACTCAATCGATTGATGATCAGCCTCACCGCGTTGTTGACCCTGGCCGGTTGCGGCAGCCGTCAGGCCCAGGAACCGGAACGCCAGCCCGCCGAGGTCAAGGCGCAGATTGTGCGGTTGTTGCCGGCCAAGACTGTGGATCGCGAGGGCTGGGCGACGGATATCTACGTGGCTTTTGCCGCTCAGCAAATCTCACCCACGACGCAGAATATCTGTTCCGTCCTGGCGGTGACCGAACAGGAATCGACGTTCCAGGCTGATCCGGCGGTACCGGGGTTGGGCAAGATCGCCCGGCAGGAAATCGATCGTCGCGCGGCAAAGATGCACATTCCGGGTCTATTGATCAGCGGCGCCCTCCAGGTGCGTTCGCCTAATGGCAAAAGCTACAGTGATCGGCTCAATGCCGCGCGCAGCGAGAAGGAGTTGAGTGCGATTTTCGATGACTTCATTGGCATGGTGCCCTTGGGCAAGACACTGTTCGGCAGCTTCAACCCCGTGCACACTGGCGGGCCGATGCAGGTCAGCATCGCGTTTGCCCAGGCTAATGCCCGGGATTATCCCTATGCGGTGGATGGGTCGATTCGTCGGGAGGTGTTCAGTCGTCGCGGCGGGATGTATTTCGGTATTGCGCATCTGCTGGGGTATCCGGTGAGCTACACCGAACCGCTGTATCGTTTCGCCGATTTCAATGCCGGATGGTACGCCAGCCGCAACGCGGCATTCCAGCATGCAGTGAGTCGTGCCTCAGGCATTCCCCTGGCTCTGGACGGCGATTTGATCTTGCATGATTCCATCATGCCAGGCAGCACCGAGTTGGCGGTGCGCACCTTGGGCCGGTCGTTGGGGATGCGCAACCCGACCATTCGCGACCAGTTGGAGCAGGGCGACAGCCTGGCGTTCGAGGACAGCAAACTGTACAAGCGGGTCTTCGAATTGGCTGAGAAGGCCGAGGGCAAGCAATTACCTCGGGCGGTGTTACCGGGAATCGTGCTCAAGAGCCCGAAAATCACGCGCAAGCTGACCACGGCGTGGTTCGCCAAGCGAGTGGATGAGCGTTACCGGCGTTGTATGACGCGGGCTGCGGGACGCTAGGCAATCGGTGGGCAATGAAAAAGCCCGGCGGATAAGGCCGGGCTTTCATGGTGATGCGTTAGGTTCCAGAGGTGTTTGAAGCATTGTGGCGAGGGGGCTCC
>NZ_WUUD01000035.1:83132-90814 GCF_009831705.1 Pseudomonas sp. PICF6
CCACCTTCGGCAACGACCGGGTGGGAGGAGGCGGCGAATGCGTTGGCTGCCAGTACCGAGAAAGCGAGGCTGAGGATGATTTGGCGTTTCATGATGGTGTGCTCCGGGGATGCAGTGGGTTGGTGTGGAGCCATTGTTGTCCGGAGCGACAATCAAGAGAACTTCATTGGCCTGATGGTGAATATCGACGGCGGTGATACCTCGCCGAGCGGTTGGCAAGCAATATTGATGTTGACTGATCCGCCGACATCGCGAGCAGGCTCGCTTCCATGGAGAGTGCGTGTCGTCTGCAGGGTGGAACACTGGCGGGCCCGCGGGTTCTACCGGCTACCCCCCCCAAGTGCAGGAGGCAAGTTCATGTATCAGTTATTCGGCTACAGGCAATCCGGCTCTTCGGCTGTGGAGATCGCCCTGTGCCTGTGTGGCGTGCCTTATCGCCGTGTCGATGCCTATTCGACCGAAGACAACGAGGCGTCGAAAGAGCTACAGGCATTGAACCCTCAGAAGCAGGTCCCGACCTTGCAATTGCCGGACGGTTCGGTGCTGACCGAAGCCGCGGCGATTTTGATCCACCTAGGGTTGGTGTTTCCTGAATCGAAGTTGCTGCCGGACGATCCGAACCAACGTGCTCAAGCCATACGGGGCCTGGTCTATATCGTCGCCAATTGCTACACGCCCATCGGCATCATCGATTTTCCAGAGCGCTGGCTGGTCGACGCGGATGAAGCGACCCGGCAGCAATTGGTGTCGGGCACCCGACAGCGGCTACATCGCAACTGGGCGCTGTTTGCCGACCAGTTTGCGGCTCGTCCTTTTCTCAGCGGTGCCGAGCCGGGAGCGCTGGATATCCTGGCCGCCGTGGTCACGAAGTGGGAAGACACGCGGGAGGCCATGCTGAATGCCCGACCGCCGTTCTACGAGCTACTGGAGCGCATCGACCGCCATCCGCGCATTGCGCCGGTGCTGTCGCTGCACTGGCCCTTGTAGGCGCTGTCGAGCGCAGCGAGGCTGCGGTTTTTCCGAGTAGCAAACGAAAGATCAAAACAGAAAGATCGTCCAAACGCGGCCCGAGCCTTCGGGTCAGGGGCATCTCATTTTGGTGGCGGCTTGCTCGACGAGGCCGACAAACTGCCGCACATTTTGCTGATGGGCCGTCACCAGCTCATCGATGCTGCTCCCCGCCGGCGTTTGCAGGCTGTTACGGCAGGTCAGGGTATGGGCTTCGTTGCCCAGGTCGCGCAGGCGCCACTGCACGTCCATGCGGGCATATTGGCCGGGGATCGAATCGAAGCGCTGCACATCCACCCGCAGCAATAACTTCGCTGCGCCTGGGTTGCTCAGTTGTTCGTCCAGGCTGCTGCGCAGTTCATCGGCCAGACTGGCGCCCCACCATTGCGTTTCCAGGATCGCCAGCCCGCTGTTGCCTTGGCGGATGACCATTTGCGCGCGGTCCACCTGAGGCGGAACGCTCACCTGCTCGAGCTGGATGTCCATGTTCGTGCGTGGCTGGCCGGCAGGTTGAGCCGGGCTTAGGGTGTGGTACTGGATCGGATCGCCGCGGCAGGCAGCAAGCAGCAGCACCAAGGCAACCAGGGGGAGTTTCAGCATCAGCGGCATGGGGCGTGCTCCTGTGGTCATTCGTTCGCCGGCAATGTGAGGTTCTGCGCCGGTGCATCCTTGGGACGGCCGCGAAGCAGTGATTCGGGATGGCGGCTCAGGTAGTCGGACAGCTCGCGCAACGAACGCGACATGCGCCCAAGATCGTCCAGGGTCTGCGTCAGTTGTTCGCGTTGCGGCGAATCTTCGGCCAGGGTCGAGTTGGCCGATTGCAGGGTCTTGCTCACGTCCTGCAACGTGTTTTGCACGCTTGGCAGGGTCTTGCTGTTGAACTGGGCCAGACCTTTGCGCAATTCAACCAGGTTGCCGTTCAGGTTGTTGGCAACGCTTTCCAGGGGCAGCTTGTTGATTCGCTCGACCATCGCCTGCAGTTGTTCCTGCAGTTGCTGGAGACTGCCCGGGATGGTCGGTATACGGACCGGGCGGGCGTTGGCGTCGAAAGTGACTTTTTCGGCCTTGGGGTAGAAGTCCAGCGAGATGTACAACTGCCCGGTCAGCAGGTTGCCGCTACGGGCCTGGGCACGCAGGCCGCGTTCGACGAAACTGCCGATCAGGCGAGCGCCGGCAGCTTCGTCATCCGGGTTGTGATTGAGCGCCTTGAGCAGTTTTTCATGGGCCTTGCCCAGGCGCTGAGGGTAGAACACCACGCCGACATTGACCGGGAAGCTGCGCAGCTTCTCGTCGAAATCCAGATTGATAGCTACGACCCTGCCCACTTCGATG
Organism: Pseudomonas sp. PICF6; assembly: GCF_009831705.1. Classification (NCBI taxonomy): domain Bacteria; kingdom Pseudomonadati; phylum Pseudomonadota; class Gammaproteobacteria; order Pseudomonadales; family Pseudomonadaceae; genus Pseudomonas; species Pseudomonas sp. PICF6. Next base: position 85,473 of record NZ_WUUD01000035.1, read on the forward strand.
CCCAGGAATTCGACCGGCGCTCCGACCCGCAATCCGCGCAATGCCTGATCGAAGCGTAAAGCCAGGTATTGCGCCTTGCCATCCGGCGGGGCCAGGGCGCTCTGCTGGTCGGCAAACAGCTCGAACGTCTTGTCCTCGCTAGCGGGGCTGTCGTTGGGGCTGTATTCCGGTGCCCGAAATGCGATGCCGCCCACCAGCAGCGCCGAGAGTGACTCGGTCTTGACCGCAAAGCCGTTGGCACCGACGTTCACGTCCACGCCGCTGACGTTCCAGAACCGGGTGTTTTCGGTGACGTAGACATCGTTGGGGGCATTGACGAATACGTCGATGTTGACCCCTTTGCCATCGGCATCCAGCGCATAGGACACCACTTGGCCCACCGGAATCTTGCGCAGGTACACCGGCGAGCCGATGTCCAGTGAACCGAGGTCCTGGGAATGCAGGGTGAAGCGCTTGCCCGGTTCACCGTAGGTGATCGGTGGCGGGGCTTCCAGGCCGGTAAAGGACTTGGCACGAACCTTCGATTGACCGGCGTCGGCCCCGATGAAATCCCCTGACAGCAGGGTATCGATCCCGGAAATTCCGCCGGCTCCGATACGCGGGCGTACGACCCAGAACACCGAGTCCTCGTGCGTGAAGGTCTCCGCCGTCTTGGCCAGCTTGACCGTGGCGGTGACGTTCTTCTGGTCGTCGCTCAATTGCACGTCGGTGACCTGGCCGATGACCACGTTGCGATATTTGACCGGTGTCTTGTTGGCGGTCAGGCCCTGGCCGGTCTTGAAGGTGATGGTGATGGTCGGACCTTCCTGCAGCCAGTTGTTGACCACCAGGGACAACCCTACCAGCACCGCGATGATCGGCACTATCCATACCAGCGACACCGTCCAGCGGCGGCTGGTGACATGGGCGCGACCTGGTGCCGGTTGCTGCCCGTCAGTGGCTTGCGACTTCATCCATGGCCTCCTCGGATGGTTGGGTGTCCCAGATCAGGCGCGGGTCGAAGCTCATGGCCGACAGCATGGTGAACAGCACCACGAGGCCGAAAAACAGGATGCCCGGTCGCGGTTCGATATCGCTCAGTGCCTGGAATTTCACCAGCGCCGCGACCAGCGCCACCACCAGCACGTCGAGCATCGACCAGTAGCCGATGACTTCCACCAGCCGATACAGTTTCGCCCGCTGGACCTGGGCCCAGGTGCTGCGCCGCTGCACGGTGACCAACAGCAAGGTCAGTACCACGAACTTGATGCCTGGTACCGCGATGCTGGCGATGAAAATGATCAGGGCGATGTCCCAGGCGCCGCCCTGCCAGAATTCGATGACGCCACTGATGATGGTGCTGTCGGCGCCATCCCCGAGCATCTGGGTATTCATCACCGGCAGCAGGTTGGCCGGAATGTAGAACACCAATGCCGCCAGCATGTAGGCCCAGGTACGGGTGAGGGTGTCGGGTTTGCGCCGGTGCAACGGGGCGTCGCAGCGGGGGCAGGTCTCGGGCTCGTCGCTCATGTCACAGGCCAGGCCACAGCTGTGGCACAGGCACAGGTTCAGGTCGCGGGCCAAGGGCGGGGGAGGCAACGGTTCGCGGTTCATAGGTTGTCCCACAAATCGCGCACATCGCGTCCGGCGATGCGGATCATCAGCAGGCTCAGGGCGGCCAGGGCAAACAGGCCGATGCCCGGCAGCACGTCCAGCAGCCCGGCGAGTTTGATCACCGCCACCAGCGCACCCAACAGGCACACCTCCAGCATGCTCCACGGCCGCAGTGCTTCCAGGCTGCGCATGCACAGACTGAACCCCGGCGCCCGTTGATTGGCGTAGGCGTAGGCCAGCACCCAGATCAGCAATACCAACTGAAAGACCGGGGCAATGATGATCGCCACCGCGGCCACCAGGGCGATGAAGGTGATGGGGCCCTGGCTCAGGGCCACGATGGAATCCCACAGCGTCGCGCTGTTGCTCAGCCCCTGGAGACGGATGCTCATCACTGGATAGATGTTGGCGAAAGCCCACAACACCGCTGCCGTCACACTCAAGGCCAGGCGCTGTTCAATGGTCAGGCCGTTGTAGCGCTGAATCACCGCGCCACACCGCACGCACGAGGCTTTCTGATGCGCAGCGAGCACCATCGGCTCGTACACCGCATCACAATGTTCGCAAATGATCAGTCGGTCGGTATCGGCCATCGGGATGCTCGGCAGGACAACTCCTTCAATATAGAAGGAGGTTGGGATTGAGCAACCCGCCCGAACGGGTCATTCGCCGCGAATGTATTGCTCCAGTTGTCGGATCAGGTCCGCCTGCTCGGCAATCGCTTCCTTGACCAGGTCACCAATGGACAGCAGACCGACGAGTTTGCCGTCTTCGACCACCGGCAAATGCCGCAAATGTTTTTCGGTCATGATGCTCAGGCAGGTTTCGACATTCTGGTGGGGGTCTATCGTAATCACGGGTGACACCATGATGTCGCTCACTTTGGTGCCTACTGAGGAGCGGCCATGCAAGACCATTTTGCGCGCGTAGTCGCGCTCACTGATGATCCCCAGTACTTCGCCGTTCTTCACCACCAGCAGGGCACCGACGTTTTTCTCGGCCATGCGCATCAGGGCCTGCAGCACCATGTCGTCCGGTGAAATGGTGTGCACTTGCTGGTTTTTCTCGTCTTTGATCCGGAGCAACTGCGCGACGGTTTTCATGGGGAAGCCTCAGGTGTTGTTTTTGCAGGTGGTTTAAGAATCGTAGACCCAACGGCGCAGAGCAAGCGGTAAAGCGGCAGTCAGTCGTCCAAAAACGTCATTGTCGGTGAGTTCACCACCGAAGTGAGGCCATGCACTGTTGGGGCGAGGGATTTATCGCCACTGTGGGGGCAAGCCTTGCTCCCACAGATAAATCCCCTCACCACAGGTAGAATCGTCGCTTACGCAAAAAATCGAGGTTGCAGCGGTGGATCTACAGCAGGGCTTCGTCCTGACCCGGCATTGGCGCGATACCCCGGCCGGCACCGAAGTCGAATTCTGGCTGGCGACCGACACCGGCCCCCGGCGCGTGCGCTTGCCGGTGCAGCCGTCGGTGGCATTCGTGCCACAGATTCAGCGCGGTCAGGTCGAAGCCTTGCTGCAAGGGGAGAAGGACGTTGAATTGCGACCCCTGGACCTGCTGGATTTCGAGCATCGACCGGTGCTGGGCCTGTATTGCCGGCAACATGCCCAACTGATGCGCCTGGACACCACCTTGCGCCGTGCCGGCGTGGAGGTGTTCGAAGCTGACATCCGTCCACCGGAACGCTACCTGATGGAGCGTTTCATCACCGCGCCGGTCTGGTTCGGTGGCACAAAGGCCGCTGAGGGCCTGCTGCTGGACGCCCAGATGAAACCGGCGCCCGAGTATCGTCCGCCTTTGCGTCTGGTGTCCCTGGACATCGAAACCACCGCCCAGGGCGATTTGTACTCCATTGCCCTTGAAGGCTGCGGCGAGCGTCAGGTGTATATGCTCGGCCCGCCCAATGGCGACGATACTGCCGTGGATTTCCAGCTCGAATATTGTGAATCGCGCACTTTGCTGCTGAAGAAACTCAACGATTGGTTCGCCCGTTTCGACCCTGACGCGATCATTGGCTGGAACCTGGTGCAGTTCGATTTGCGCGTGCTGCATGAGCACGCCCGGCGCCTGGCCGTGCCGCTACGCCTGGGGCGAGGCGGGGAGGAGATGCAGTGGCGCGAACATGGCGCGCGCAACAATCACTTTTTCGCCTCGGCGGCAGGCCGGCTGATCATCGACGGCATTGAGTCGCTGCGTTCGGCGACCTGGAGTTTCCCTTCGTTCAGCCTGGAGAATGTCGCCCAGACGTTGTTGGGAGAGGGTAAGTCCATCGACAACCCATACCAGCGCATGGACGAGATCAATCGCATGTTTGCCGAGGACAAACCGGCCCTGGCCCGTTACAACCTCAAGGACTGTGAGCTGGTGACGCGGATCTTCGCCAAGACCGAGCTGCTCAAGTTCCTGCTGGAGCGGGCCAGTGTCACCGGTCTGCCGGCGGACCGCAGCGGTGGTTCGGTGGCGGCCTTCACACACTTGTACATGCCACTGATGCACCGCCAGGGTTTCGTCGCGCCGAACCTTGGCCAGCGCCCGCCCGAGGCCAGCCCGGGTGGTTTTGTCATGGATTCCCAGCCGGGGCTCTACGAGTCGGTGCTGGTGCTGGACTACAAGAGCCTGTATCCGTCGATCATCCGCACCTTCCTGATCGACCCGGTAGGCCTGATCGAAGGCCTGCGCCACCCGGACGAAAGCCAGTCGGTGCCAGGTTTTCGCGGGGCACGTTTCTCCCGCACGCGGCATTGCCTGCCGGCCATTGTGGCGCGGGTAGCCGAAGGCCGGGAAACCGCCAAGCGGGAACACAATGCACCGCTGTCCCAGGCATTGAAAATCATCATGAACGCCTTCTATGGCGTACTCGGTTCCAGTGGCTGTCGTTTCTTCGATCCGCGGCTGGCGTCCTCCATCACCCTGCGCGGTCACCAGATCATGCAGCGCACCCGGCAGTTGGTCGAAGCCCGGGGGCATGTGGTGATTTACGGTGATACCGACTCCACGTTCGTCTGGCTGCGCCGGGCCCACGGCCAGGAAGAGGCGGCGTCCATCGGCCAGGAGCTGGTGGCATACGTCAATAAGTGGTGGTGCGAACACGTGCGTGATGAGTTCGGGCTGGAGAGCGCACTGGAGTTGCAGTTCGAAACCCATTTCAAACGTTTTCTGATGCCCACCATTCGTGGCGCGGAAGAGGGCAGCAAGAAGCGCTATGCCGGGCTGGTCACCCGCGCCGACGGCAGCGACGAGATCGTCTACAAGGGCCTGGAAACCGTGCGCACCGACTGGTCGCCGCTGGCCCGGCAGTTCCAGCAGGAGCTGTATGGGCGGATCTTCCACCGCAAGCCTTACCAGGATTATGTGCGCGATTATGTGCACCAGACCCTGGCCGGAGCGTTCGATGATCGGCTGGTCTACCGCAAGCGCTTGCGCCGACCTCTGGAAGACTACGAACGCAACGTACCGCCGCACGTGCGCGCCGCGCGGCTGGCTGACGAGTTCAACCAGCGCCAGGGCCGTGCGCGGCAATACCAGAACGGCGGGTGGATCAGCTACGTGATCACTGTCGCCGGCCCCGAGCCGCTGGAAACCCGCAGCGCGCCGATCGATTACGACCATTACGTGACCAAACAGCTGCAACCGGTGGCGGACGCGATTCTGCCGTTTGTGGATGACGATTTCTCGACCCTGGTGGGGGGCCAGATGGGCTTGTTCTGACGGATGCGCCAGTGTTGCGGGCGGGAGGCTTTTGT
>NZ_WUUD01000035.1:90824-113889 GCF_009831705.1 Pseudomonas sp. PICF6
GCGAGGGCGCTTGCTTCCGCTGGGTTGCGCAGCAACCGCCAGAAGCGGCCGCTACGCGCCCCAGCGGGAGCAAGCGCCCTCGCCACAAAAGCGCTTTGCTCGTGAGAACTAGACCATCGCCAAGCGCTGCTTGCCTTCGGGCTGCGGGAATATCAAATCCAGCGCCGCCAGATCCTGGGGTGCGAGCTTCAGGTTGGCCGCTTCGGCGTTCAAGCGCACATGTTCGCTCTGAACGGCTTTGGGAATGGCAATGACATTGTCCTGACGCAACAGCCAGGCCAGGGCGATCTGCGCTGGGGTTGCGCCATGGCGTTCGGCGATCTGCCCCAAGGTGTGGTCCTTGAGCAGTTGCCCGCCCTGGCCGACCGGGCAGTAAGCCATGACTGGCATGCGCTGCTGTTGGCACCAGGGCAGCAGGTCGAATTCGATGCCACGCTCCTGCAGGTTGTACAGCACCTGGTTGGTGGCGCAGGCCGGTGAAGCCAGTTCTTCAAGGTCCGCGACATCAAAGTTCGACACGCCCCAGCGGCCGATCTTGCCTTCTTCGCGCAGGCGTTCGAACGCTTCGACGGTTTCTTCCAGCGGGTATTGCCCGCGCCAATGCAGCAGATAGAGGTCGATGTAATCGGTGTCCAGTCGGCGCAAACTGCGTTCGCAGGCAAGCGCAATGCCTTTGCGGCTGGCATTGTGGGGATACACCTTGCTCACCAGGAAAACCTGGTCCCGCAGGCCGGTGATCGCTTCCCCAACGACCTCTTCGGCGCCGCCCTCGGCGTACATCTCCGCCGTGTCGATCAGCGTCATGCCCAATTCAATGCCCAGGCGCAGGGCCGCCACTTCCTTCTTGTGAAGCGACGCTTCTTCACCCATGCGCCAGGTGCCTTGGCCAATCACCGGTACGGCCTCGCCAGCCAGCTCCAGAGTCCTCATGTCTACCTCCTGTTTGCAGAACATCAGACGTGTGGCAGCAGGATAGACCAGGTGTTCAAGGTTGGTCGTCCCCACCGCCGTGGGAACGATCTTTTCGAAGGGCAGGATTTATTGTGCGGAGAACTTCAACACCATGGTCTGGGTGTAGGTCTGGCCGGGGTCAAGCCGGGTCGATGGGAAGTTCGGCTGGTTTGGCGAGTCGGGGTAGTGTTGGGTTTCCAGAGTGAACGCGCCCCAATGCGGATAGACCTTGCCGTGCTTGCCCTTGATCGTGCCGTCGAGGAAGTTGCTGGTATAGAACTGCACGCCAGGCTCGGTGGTGTAGAGCTCCAAGCGCCGTCCGGACTGTGGGTCGTAGACATCAGCGGCCAGTTTGCTCACGTCACCCTTGGCGTCAAGCGCCCAGTTGAAATCGAAACCGCCCTGTTTGGGTTCGGCGAATTTGAGCTGCGGGTGATCGGCCTTGATATGGGTGCCGATGGCGGTGGGCTTGGTGAAGTCCATCGGCGTACCGGCCACGGGGGCCAACTCACCGGTGGGGATAAGCTTGTCGGTCACCGGGGTGTAATGGGCGGCATGCAGGGTCGCGACCTGTTTGAGTATGTCGCCGTTACCGGCACCGGCGAGGTTGAAATAGCTGTGGTTGGTCAGGTTCAGCACTGTGGGTTTGTCGGTGGTGGCCTGGTACTCGATACGTAATTCGTTCTGTTCATTGAGGCTGTAGGTGACATCTGTTTTCAGTGCGCCTGGGAAACCCATCTCGCCATCCGCCGACAGGTAGGTCAGGGTCACGCCCACCGAGTCCTTGCCGTCATGGGGTTCGGCCTTCCAGACGCGTTTGTCGAAACCTTGCGGTCCGCCGTGCAGGGAGTTGCTCTTGTCGTTCTGCGGCACCTGGTAACGCTTGCCGTCCAACTCGAATGCGCCGCCAGCCAGGCGATTGCCGAAGCGGCCAATGGTTGCGCCGAAATACACATTGCCGTTCTTCTGGTAACCCTGCACATCGTCGAAGCCCAGCACAACATCGGCGGCCATACCGTTCTTGTCCGGCACGATCAGTGACTGGAGGATCCCGCCGTACGTGATGACAGTAGCCTCCATGCCGTGGCTGTTGCGCAGGACGAATTTTTCCACCGCGGTACCGTCGCTGGTCTTGCCGAACGCTGCGCGTTCATTGCTCAGGCCGGCGGCCTGGGATGCAGAGGTGGCGATCATCAGAGACACTCCGAGAGCCGTGAGCAGATGTCTGGATTCAAGCATGGTGTGACCTTCCTTCCTGTCTTGTTGTTGTTTGGAACGCGGGTCGAGTCCGGTGTTTAGTCGGACAGCGATGAAGGTATATTCGGTTAGTAGTCTTTCTATTTGAAAGGCTAGAAGGGATTTATAGCCATTAATCGCGATTAATCAATTAAAAAGTCATACTAATTGAGCGGGGCGGATCTTCCCCATCTGTGTGGTTTTCCCTCGTCCATCGCACTTTTACGTTTTTTGCCGCTCTATCCATGGCCAGGAAGCGGCGACCCCCACCGCCTCCCCAAGCCCAGACCGAGACTCGATGGCCGGTGTTTTTCATTTCGTGATGGTGTCGCGACGTCGCTGTTCAGCGCTGTTGGTCGGCGTGTTGATGTTGCTTGGCGGCGGTTGCAGTCATCAGCAGGGGCAAGACATGGTCAGGCAGTTAAGCAACACCAGGCCTCAGGAACTGCTGCAGACCAGCGTTGACCGCATGGCCACACTGGCGATGCATGACAACCTGCAAAGCCTCTATCTGCTGATGAACAAGCTTTATCTGCGCAACCCCGAAGAGTTGCGCAAGTCCGGATTTCTCGACGCCCGTGCCGCGGAAAAGCAGGTGCGCCTGGCCATCGAGCAGCAACAGCCGTTACCGACCCTGGGCGGCAAGAAGGACCTGGCCGCCCTGAGCTATGCCATGAGCCCTGAGTTCCTGGGGGATCGGGTGGGGGCGTTCATCTACGCCATTGGCAGCATGCTGGTCACGGCCCATGGCAATCGTCTCGAGTTCTACATGACCGACGCGATCGACCCGCGCTTTGTCAGCAACGCGGCGCGCAACATCGAAAAAGCCACTTGGATACTCAGCCAACGACTGGACAAAGACGGCAAACCGCTGCTGTTTTCCAATGAGATTTCGGAGGAGGGCAGCAATCTCAGCTTTGCCGTGGAGTTTGGAAAAATCGTTGCGCGCCTGGACCTGCTGACCCAAATGCTGGACGAGCGCTACCGGCGGATCGGTCTGAACTATGCCCAGAGCCTGCTCTTTCTTAACTTCCTGCCGGTTCAGTAACGTCAGAGGAAAAGGGAATAAAGATAGATCACATTGGTATAGGTGGTTATAAGAAAAATCGCTATGCTCGCGACCAGATTTTATTTCATGCGGTCGCGCTTAATGGATTTCGGTAATGTCGGTTTAGTCATAGCGGGCTTGGTTGTCGGTTTTATCGTCGGGATGACCGGCGTGGGCGGCGGTTCGCTGATGACCCCCATTCTGTTGTGGTTTGGTATCAACCCTGCAACCGCAGTGGGTACCGATCTGCTGTACGCGGCGATTACCAAGTCCGGCGGTGTATTGGTTCACGCCAAGAACCGCAACATCGATTGGGCCATCACCGGCTGGCTGACCTTGGGCAGTGTGCCGGCGGTAGGATTGACGCTGTGGTTTCTCAGCAGTCTGCACAGTTCGCCCGACGCCATGAACGCGATCATCAAGCAAGCCCTGGGTTTTGTGCTGTTCGCCACCGCCCTGGCGATTCTGTTCAAGAAACGCCTCCTGCAATTTGCCCATGATCGTGCGGGCGGCCACTACAATCCCACCGGCTCGCGGCTCAATGTACTCACCGTCGTCACTGGCCTGATATTGGGCGTCATGGTCGCACTGACCTCCATTGGCGCTGGCGCACTGGGCACTGTCGCACTGTTCATTCTCTATCCATTCCTGGTCACCAAGCGCCTGGTGGGCACTGAAATCGCCCACGCCGTACCGCTGACCCTGGTCGCTGGCCTGGGCCACGCCAGCATGGGCAACATGGACTGGCACATCCTGGGTTACCTGCTGGTCGGCTCGTTGCCGGGCATCTACCTGGGCAGTCACTTGTCGGGCCGCATTTCCGATGAGGTGCTGCGCCCATGCCTGGCAGTGATGCTGGCGATGATCGGGTTCAAGTTGGCGTTCTAACTAACCTGCGCACCAATCAATGTGGGAGCGAGCCTGCTCGCGATGAGGCCGGTACAGCAGAACATCTGCTGGATTGACTGTGCGCCATCGCGAGCAGGCTCGCTCCCACATAAGTTGTGCCCGACTCCTGTCACGAAATTGTTCATCTCCCACGCCACGGTTGCGCAATGACCCCTCTGGCCTAAGCTTCAAGGCAGGCAGGCGCGGTATTGGGCGACTGTCGCGGAACAATCGCCGCCATGCGCAATCAGTACAGCGTAGATATCAAAAGGAGAGGCGCATGCTCATTCGGTCGTTGACCTTCGCTACCTTGTTGGCCATTGCAGGTCCCTTGTTCGCCGCGGATGGCGACTCACCCTTGGCCGCGGACAAGGGCAAATCCCGCCCCTTGATTGTCATCGCGCCAAGCACCGTCGATCCTGCATGGGTCAGCCTGAAAAAAGCATTGGAGGAACCGGCCGGCAAACAGGGTTTTTCCGAGCGCAACCTAGTGCTTTACACCGTGCTCAACACGATGGGGCAGCGCGATGGCAAAGACCTGGACCCGCAAAGCACCATGGCGCTGATCCGGTCACTCAGGTTGGGGGCCGGTGCCCAGACCAAGATCATCCTGGTGGGCAAGGACGGAGAAAAGAAGCTTGAGCACTCGGGAGCGATTGAGCTGAAGGACATCTTCGACACCGTCGATAAACTGCCCCCAGCAGAAAAGGAAGCGGCGGCGCCAGCCCCGACTCCCGCGCCTGAATCTGCGCCGGCCCAGGAAGGCAAGGGTGCCAAGGCAGGCAAGACGGGCAAACCGATGACTGCGCCGAAGCCGCTGGAGGATTGATCGGTCAGGCGATGGTGGCGCCTATCGTTTCTCCAGCGCCGTCAGGATCTTGTGCGCGGCCTTCACCCGTTCCTCGATCGGGTAGTTTTTGTTTGCCAGCATCACGATCCCCATATCCTTTCCAGGAACGAACGCCGCATAGGCACCAAAGCCACCGGTCGAGCCAGTCTTGTTGATCCAGCTGTCGGCCGGCGCAGGCAGGGGTGGGTTGAGCGGCTCCACTTTTTGTGGCATCAGGGCCATCTGCGGTGCATTGCCGGCCAATAGTGCGTCAAGCGTGACGGGGTAGGGGTAGAACTCCCAACCCAACCCTTGGGTCATGCCATTGGCCTTGTAGAACCCGGTATGCGTCGTGGCGATGGCCTGTCGCAGATCGGCGTCCAGCTTTTCAGGCCGCAGGTTAGCCTCGATGAAGCGGATCAGGTCCGATGAACTGGTTTTCACGCCATAGGCCTCGGCGTCCAGCGCTCCCGGTCCGACCCGCACTGGCTTGCCGTCCTTCGCGTAGCCTTGGGCGTAACGGCTCAATTGATCCTTGGGCACCCGTACATAACTGTGCTTGAGGCCTAATCCCGGCATCAGTGTCTGTTCCATCACCTCATCGAACGGTCGTTCCAGGCTGCGGGCCGCCAGGTAGCCGAACAGGCCGATGCTCGGGTTTGAATAGAGCCGCTGGGTACCGGCCGGATAGAGTGGTTTCCAGGTCTTGTAGTAACTGAACATCCGGTCCGGATGGTCCGCTTCGCCAGGAAACTGCAACGGCAGGCCACCCGGCGTGTAGGTGGCAAGGTTGAGCAGGCTGATGCCTTGCAGGGCGCTGCCGCTCAGCTCGGGGGCGAAGCGACCGGCCGGGTCCGACAGCGACAGCTTGCCTTGGGCCTGGGCGTAGGCACCGAGGGTGGCGGTGAAGGTCTTGCTGACCGAGCCGATTTCGAACAGCGTCTGGTCGGTCACTGCCTGCTTCGTGTCCTTGGAGGCCACACCGTAATTGAAGTAATGACGTTCACCGTTGTGAGTGATTGCCACGGCCATGCCGGCGATGTCCTGTTGTTTCATCAAGGGCTGGATCACGGCATTGACGGTGTCTTCAACGCGCTCCTGGGCAAAGCCCGTTGTCGTGCCGCAGGCGATGAAAAAAGCGCCCGTAAGTATCGATTTGGCAATGTGCATGTCTGACCGTTCTCCATGAGTCCTGAGGGTGCCAGCCGCTCTGCCAGCAGCTTTGGGGGCACCCAATCTAGGGAGTTTTCCGATGTCCGGCAATCGGGATCCTTGCAGTTCGAACCGGGTTCCGAGTCATCTGACCGGGTTGCAAGAGACTTCCTACGAAAATCTTTAGCGTCCTGGCCTTCGACAGCCCATGGCAAACCACACAAACCACTGGTCGCCGGGTAAACTTGCGCTCTTTCTAAAGGAGTCCACATGAGCTACTACCAGCCCGGCATTCTCGCCACCCCTGTTCCGCCTCAGGCCCGTCACTTGTTTTTTGCCCTGGAATCGGTCGAGGCGCTGCCGGCTGCGATCGATAAGCTTTTGTTGCAAGTCGATGATCGAGTAGTGATCGGCCTGGGCGAGTCGCTGGTCCAGGCGCTGGGTGCGCAGGTCGAAGGCCTGCGGGCGTTTCCGGCCCTGGCCGGCGTGGGCGTGGACAACCCTTCGACCCAGCACGCGCTGTGGTGCTGGCTACACGGCGAAGACCGTGGCGAGCTGCTGCACCGCAGCCGTGCCATCGAGGCCGCTCTGGCCCCGGCGTTGCGCCTGGTGCAGATGAACGAAACTTTCCGTCATATGACCGGCCATGACCTGACCGGTTATGAAGACGGCACTGAGAACCCTCACGATGAAGCGGCCATCGCCGCTGCCCTGGCTCAAGGTGTCGATGGAGTGCGCGGTGGCAGTTTTGCGGCGATCCAGCAGTGGCAACACGATCTGGATGGTTTCGCCGCCATGCAACCCCATGAGCGCGACAACATCATGGGCCGGCGCCTGAGCGACAACGAGGAAATCGACGATGCCCCGGAGTCGGCCCACGTCAAACGCACCGCCCAGGAAAGCTTCGCCCCGGAAGCCTTCGTCGTACGCCGTTCCATGCCGTGGATTGAAGGGGATCGCGCAGGCCTGATGTTCCTGGCGTTCGGTTTCTCCCTCGACGCTTTCGAGGCTCAACTGCGGCGCATGAGCGGCCTGGAGGACGGTATCACCGACGGCCTGTATCGCATGAGCCGGCCGATCACGGGGGGCTACTACTGGTGCCCGCCGTTGCTGGATGGACGTCTGGATCTGCGGGCCTTGAGCCGCTGAGGCCGGCGCCACGCGCAACGGCTTGTGCAAAAGCGCAGCGTGAACGCTATTCTTGGGCCGGACGTCTATCCGTGCAATGGGGAGAGCAAACGTGGATAAAGTCATCGTTATCACCGGTGGCGGCCGCGGGATCGGGGCGGCCACGGCGCTGTTGGCTGCCGACCTGGGCTATCGGATCTGCATCAATTACCAGTCTGATGAAGGCGCCGCGCAGGATGTGCTCGGACAGGTCCGGGCCAAGGGCGCCCAGGCGATTGCCGTGCGGGCGGATGTCAGCATCGAAGACGAAGTGGTCGCGCTGTTCGATCGTGTGGACGCTGAGTTGGGTCGCGTCACCGCTTTGGTGAACAACGCCGGCACGGTCGCCCACAAGTCCCGACTCGACGAAATGTCCGAGTTCCGCATTCTCAAGATCATGAAGACCAACGTGCTGGGGCCAATCCTCTGCGCCAAGCACGCGGTGTTGCGCATGTCGCCCAGGCATGGCGGGCAAGGTGGCAGTATTGTGAACGTCTCCTCGGTGGCCGCCCGCCTGGGCGCGCCGGGCGAGTATGTCGACTACGCGGCCTCCAAAGGCGCGCTGGACACGTTCACCATTGGCCTGTCCAAGGAAGTCGCTGGAGAAGGTATCCGCGTCAATGCGGTTCGCCCAGGTTATATCTACACCGATTTTCATGCCCTCAGCGGCGACCCGGACCGGGTCAGCAAGCTGGAGTCGGCAATCCCCATGGCACGTGGCGGCCGTCCCGATGAAGTGGCTGAAGCGATTATCTGGTTGCTGTCGGACAAGGCTTCGTATGCGACCGGGACGTTTGTGGATTTGGGGGGCGGGCGCTGAGCTTTGAAATATCAGTTGTCTGTTCTGCCGCCATCGCGAGCAGGCTCGCTCCCACATGAGATCTGCTGAGTAGCTGAGAGATTCGTCTCGCCGCAAACCCACTGTGGGAGTGAGCCTGCTCGCGATGGGGCAATAACAGACAACCCCATATCAAAACGACCGAATAATCCGCCCCAACGTCTCCATGGCTTTCTCCGACACTTCGGTCCACGGGCTGCCGTAGTTCAAACGGATGCAATTGCCGAAACGCCGGGTCGGTGAAAAGATCGGCCCAGGAGCGATGCTGATGCCTTGGGCCAAGGCCATCTGGAACAGTTTCAGCGAGTCCATCTGCTCCGGCAGTTCCAGCCACAGGAAATACCCACCCGCCGGCTGGCTGACGCGGGTCTGTGCGGGGAAGTAGCGGGCGATGGCGGCGAGCATGGCGCTTTGCTGTTCTTCCAGGGCGTAGCGCAGTTTGCGCAGATGACGATCATAACCACCGTGTTGCAGGTAATCGGCGATGGCCGCCTGGGCCGGCATCGAGGCGCACAGTGACGTCATGAGTTTGAGCCGTTCGATCTTCTGAGCGTAACGCCCGGCGGCGACCCAGCCGATGCGATAGCCCGGCGCCAGGCTCTTGGCGAACGAACCGCAATGCATCACCAACCCTTCGGTGTCGAACGCCTTGGCCGGCTTGGGTGCCTGCTGGCCGTAATAGAGTTCTGCGTACACGTCGTCCTCGATCAGCGGCACCTGATGACGGCGTAACAACTCCACCAACGCCTGTTTTCTTTCCTCGGGCATGGTCGCGCCCATGGGGTTCTGGAAACTGGTCATGCACCAGCATGCTTTGATCGGGTGGCGCTCCAGCGTCTGCTCCAATACATCCAGATCGATGCCGTCGCGTGGGTGTACCGGAATTTCCACTGCCTTGAGCTTGAGCCGCTCCAGCACTTGCAGGCTGGCGTAGAACGCCGGCGCCTCGATGGCCACCAGGTCGCCGGGCTCGGTGACGGCTTGCAGGCACAGGTTCAAGGCTTCCAGGGCGCCATTGGTGACCAGCAGTTCTTCCATGGGCAGCATCAGCCCGCCGACCATGTAGCGCAGGGCGATCTGTCGGCGCAATTGCGGATTGCCCGGCGACATGTCCGTGACCACCATTCGGGGGTCCATATCCCGCGTTGCGCTGGACAGCGAGCGGGACAGTCGTTGCAGGGGAAACAGGGTCGGGCTGGGGAACGCCGAGCCGAACGGTACGGTGGCTGGATCCTTGATCGAGTCCAGCACCGAAAACACCAACTCGCTGACGTCGACTTCGGTGCTGTCGTGCACCTGGGTGCTGATCACCGGCTCGGCGAACGGATTCGGTGTATGGGCGTTGACGAAGTAGCCGGAGCGCGGACGAGCCCGGATCAGGCCACGACGCTCCAGCAGGTAGTAGGCCTGGAACACCGTGGACGGGCTGACGCCGTAGGTCTGGCTGGCATAACGCACCGATGGCACACGCTGCCCTGGGCCCAGCACGCCGGAGCGGATCAGCTCAGCGATGTCGTCGGCGAATTTCTCGTAGCGTTTCATAGCGGGCCCGCTCTTGAACAATTCAGGGGGTAACGCACGGCTTGCGCAGTTACCTGTGGGAGCGAGCCTGCTCGCGATGGGGCCGGTACATT
Source organism: Pseudomonas sp. PICF6 (assembly GCF_009831705.1). Classification (NCBI taxonomy): domain Bacteria; kingdom Pseudomonadati; phylum Pseudomonadota; class Gammaproteobacteria; order Pseudomonadales; family Pseudomonadaceae; genus Pseudomonas; species Pseudomonas sp. PICF6. The sequence continues at coordinate 100,568 of NZ_WUUD01000035.1, forward strand.
CAATGTTGATATTGTTTGACCGTCCGCCATCGCGAGCAGGCTCGCTCCCACAAAGGTTCGGCATCTTAAGCCTCAACGATTTATCGGCGCCACAAAGCGGCTCGTGGCCTCACTGAAAGTCCCAGGCTCGTCACTGTCGGCCACCTTGAAGACCATTTCCCGGGAGCCGCTACGGGGCCGTTCGCTGAGCATTGCCACCGACACCGGTACGTCGAGGATTTCCCCCGGCGCCAGGCTCAGTTGCGTTTTGCCCTGCAGGACAAAACCTTCGGCGTCCGCCAAGGACAGCTGATAATCCTGGCGCTGCTGGGTCTTGTTGATGATTTTCAGGCTGTAGATGTTCTCGATCTGGCCCAGACTGTTTTCGCGGAACAGCCCACGGTCCTTGGTCACGTCCAGCGACACCATGGGGCGTTCTGCCAGCGCCACGGCCAAGGCCCCGATCATCACCAGCAGCACGGCGGTATAGCCAATCAACCGCGGTCGCAGCAGGCGAGTCCTGCCACCTTGCAACTGATGTTCAGAGGTGTACTTGATCAGGCCACGGGCATAACCCATCTTGTCCATGATCGAATCGCAGGCATCGATGCAGGCGGCGCACCCGATGCACTCCATTTGCAGGCCGTCGCGAATGTCGATGCCGGTGGGACAGACCTGCACGCACATCTGGCAATCGATGCAATCGCCCAAACCCACATTGGCCGGGTTCACTTCGCGCTTGCGCGGGCCCCGGATTTCGCCACGTGCGGTGTCATAGGAAATGGTCAGGGTGTCTTTATCGAACATCACGCTCTGAAACCGTGCATAGGGGCACATGTGCATGCACACCGCTTCACGCAGCCAGCCGGCGTTGAGGTAGGTGGCGCCGGTAAAGAACAGCACCCAGAACAGACTGACACCGGCCATTTGCAGGGTCAGAAGTTCTTCGGCCAGCGGGCGGATCGGCGTGAAATAACCGACAAAGGTCAAGCCGGTGAGCAGGCTGATTGCCAGCCACAATGTATGTTTGGCTGAGCGACGCAGCAGCTTGTTCAAGGTCCAGGGCGCCGCCTGCAGCTTGATCCGCTGGTGCCGTTCGCCTTCGGTGATTTTCTCGCACCACATGAAAATCCAGGTCCAGGAACTCTGCGGGCAGGTGTAGCCGCACCACACCCGACCGGCAAATACGGTGATCGCGAACAGGCCGAAGGCGGCGATGATCAGCAGTGCCGACAGCAGGATGAAATCCTGGGGCCAGAAGGTCGCGCCAAAAATGTGGAATTTGCTTTCGGCGAGGTCCCAGAGCACCGCCTGGCGGTCGCCCCAGTTCAGCCACACCGTACCGAAAAACAGCAGGAACAGAAGCCCTGCACCGCTGATGCGCAAAGTGCGGAACAAACCGGTGAAGCTGCGGGTGTGGATCAGGTTATCGGTGGTCCGGGCCTTTATCTTCGTCGGCGCGGGTTCGAAGTGCTGTATCAACTGGACGGGGATTCTTTCGCTCATGGTCGGTCGCTCCTCAGCCTGTAACTGGCCGGCGCACTATGACCATCGAACTGTTTTCATAACAGACTCAGGTATATCGATAAAAACCGGATCAGATGCCGTGAGGCCCTGGCCCTGCGACACTTTGATGCATCCAGATCAGGCGAACAGATCTCGTTGGCGAAGACCGCCGTGGGAGCAAGGCTTGCTCCCACGCAGCCTCTCTGCACAGAGGACGATTTTCTCTTCAATCAAAGGGACAAAGGGATTCAGATCACCGAATCGCTATCAGTCGCCTTGAGGTTCTTACGCCCATCGACCGCCCCGGCCACGGTCAGGGCATCGGCTTGCGCCTCGGTGATGTACACCCGGCCGCCGTTGAGATCCACCGCCGACATGGCTTTTTCCGCATCAGTGATAACGGTCAACTCGCTGGCGGGTCGCTGTTCGTTGAACTCTTCGGTGTCGAAGGTGCAGATGTGGTTGCTATCGATATTGAAACTCATGGTTAGGTTTCCTTCTGGATGTCCTGAACGTTAGGCGTCGGCCCGCAGCCGCGGTTCGTTGCGTCTGATCAGCGGTCGAGCGCACCTCTGGCCTGGCTTGCGGTCCATCGTTTATCGACTGGAAAGAGGACCGTTCATGGACGCCTGGTGGCATGAAGTCTGGATAACCCTGCAATCGGAATTCGCCGATATCACCGATGCGCAGCAGATGACGCGGGTCACCGTACGCCTGCTGATGGCTGCGTTGTTGGGCGGCATCCTGGGTTTTGAGCGTGAACACAAGGGCAAGGCCGCCGGGGTCCGGACCCATATGCTGGTGGCCTTGGGGGCGGCGCTGTTTGTGCTGGTGCCGCAGATGTCCGGCTCCGAGGCTGACGCCATGAGCCGTGTGGTGCAGGGTGTTATCGCCGGCATCGGTTTCCTGGGCGCGGGCACTATCCTCAAGGGCAACGATAGTGACGAAAGCCATGTAAAAGGCCTGACCACCGCCGCCGGCCTGTGGATGACCGCCGCCATCGGCGTCGCCGCCGGGCTGGGGCGCGAGTCCACGGCAGTGCTCAGTACGGTATTGGCGCTGGCGATCTTCAGCGTAATGCCGCTGATTGTCCGGGCGCTGGAGAAGGAGGAAAAGCCGTGACCGCGATCTCCAGCCAGAACACATAATCCTGTGTGGAGCGAGCAAGCCCGCTCCCACAGGTTTTTTGTTATCCACTAGGCTGTTGGTTCAAACCCGCTCCGGCGCCTCGCTCGGCGGGTCGCCCAGAGGAGGCTGGGGATCAAGCGGCGGGTCTTTTTCCGGGATCGGTTCCGGCTCGGGGCCGGGTGGCGGCAGGGTGGGGTCGTCAATGTTGGGGTCGGGTGTTTCAGCCGGGATGGGAATATTCATCAGGACGGGTCTCCGTGACGCACATGGCTTGAGTCGTGCTTAACCTTGTTGACCACCCTGCGCCTGGTTTGATCCCGCTGCCATCGGGGCAAATCACTCTGAACTTTTAACCGTCGGTTCGGTTCGGAGTTTAAGTGAGTTTTTTCAGGGATCCATCCTTTCAAGGACTACTGGGCCTTTACCGCCACAACGTCCATGGGGCGTAAAAGGAGCGATGCTCGATGACTGCTGAACAACACCCGACTGACCTGTCGTACAACCCGCATTTGCCATTGTCCCAGGCCCTGTTACTGCCGCGTATTGCCATTGAAAGCACCATGCCGGTCATCGAAGGCGGGCAATTCGCCGCCAAGGCCGTGGCCGGGCAGGACGTGACGGTGACCAGCAAAGTCTTCGCCGACGGTCATGACAAATTGGCCGTGCATATCCTTTGGCGCGCGCTGAAGGATGAGTCGTGGAACAGCGCGGTCATGACCGAGCTGGGCAATAACGGCTGGCTAGGCCAGTTCAATGTGCCCGAGCAGGGCTTCTATGTGTTCCGCATCGAGGCCTGGATCGACCAGTTCGCCAGTTTCCGCTACGAGCTGGAGAAAAAATTCGCGGCCGGCGTGCCCATCAGCCTGGAATTGCAGGAAGGACGCAATCAGGTGCAGATGGCGGCCGAGCGCAGCGAAGGTGAGCTGAGGGAGCAATTGACCGCGTTGCACCATGAGCTTTCCGGCCTGTTGCCAGCCGAGCAGGTGGCATTGTTCCTGGCACCCCGCAGTGCCGGTCTCATGTCCCAGGCCGATCATCGCCCCTATTTGAGTATCAGCCCGCAATACCCTCTGGACGTCGAACGCAAGTTGGCCGAGTTCGCCAGTTGGTACGAGCTTTTTCCCCGCTCGATCACCGATGATCCCAAGCGTCATGGCACCTTCAATGACGTGCATTCGCGTCTGGCGGTGATCCAGGACATGGGGTTCGATGTGCTGTACTTCCCGCCGATCCACCCTATTGGTCGCAGTTTTCGCAAGGGCCCGAACAACTCCCTCACCGCCGGCCCCGACGATCCGGGCAGCCCTTATGCCATCGGGAGCGAGGAGGGCGGTCACGAAGCGATTCACCCGCAGTTGGGCTCGCGCGAGGATTTTCGGCGTCTGGTGGCCGCGGCGGCCGACCATGGCCTGGAGATTGCCCTGGACTTTGCTATCCAGTGTTCCCAGGACCACCCGTGGCTCAAGCAGCATCCGGGCTGGTTCAGCTGGCGGCCGGACGGCACGATCAAATATGCGGAAAACCCGCCGAAGAAATACCAGGACATCGTCAACGTCGATTTCTACGCCGCGGATGCGATTCCCAGCCTGTGGCTGGAGCTGCGGGACGTGGTGGTGGGGTGGGTCAATGAAGGCGTGAAGATCTTCCGTGTCGACAATCCCCACACCAAGCCGTTGCCGTTCTGGCAGTGGTTGATTGCCGATGTGCGGGCCCAGCACCCTGAAGTGATGTTCCTCGCCGAAGCCTTCACCACGCCGGCCATGATGGCGCGCCTGGGCAAGGTCGGTTATTCCCAGAGCTACACCTATTTCACCTGGCGCAATACCAAGACCGAACTGGCGACGTATTTCACCGAGCTCAACGAATCTCCGTTACGCGAGTGCTACCGGCCGAACTTTTTCGTCAACACGCCGGACATCAACCCGGCGTTTCTCCATGAGTCGGGGCGCGCCGGGTTTCTGATCCGCGCGGCCCTGGCGACCATGGGCTCGGGCCTGTGGGGCATGTACTCGGGGTTTGAATTGTGCGAATCGGCGCCAGTGCCGGGCAAGGAGGAATACCTCGACTCGGAGAAGTATGAGATCCGCCCCCGGGACTTCACCGCGCCGGGCAACATCATTGCCGAAATCGCCCAGCTCAATCGCATCCGCCGGCAAAACCCGGCGCTGCATACGCACTTGGGCCTGACGATCTACAACGCCTGGAACGACAACATCCTGTACTTCGGCAAACGCACCGCCGATGGCAGCAATTTCATTCTGGTGGCAGTGAGTCTCGACCCGCATACCCCGCAGGAAGCCAATTTCGAGTTGCCGCTGTGGGAGATGGGGCTGCCGGACGATGCCCAGACCCAAGGCGAGGATTTGATGAGCGGGCATCGTTGGACGTGGTATGGCAAGTACCAGTTCATGCGTATCGACCCGGCCTACCAACCGTTCGGGATATGGCGGATCAGCGTGGCGTAAGGCTGTGGGAGCAAGGCTTGCCCGCGATGAAGTTGACGCGCTCTTCAGGGGAATCGAGGCGCCTGCATCGCGAGCAAGCTTTGCTCCCACAAAGTGAGGATAAATCCCCTCGCCACAAAAAGGCCCCACGACACAAAAAGACCTTACAAGCCTGTTTCAGCGGCTTTACAGAATTTCTCAGGAGTTGCAAATGGCGAAGAAACCCCGGTCTGCCACCTTTATCAAAGACCCGCTCTGGTACAAGGACGCGGTGATTTATCAGGTCCACGTCAAATCCTATTTCGATTCCAATAACGACGGGATCGGTGACTTTCCCGGATTGATCGAAAAGCTCGACTACATCGCCGATCTGGGCGTCAACACGATCTGGCTGCTGCCGTTCTATCCTTCGCCCAGGCGCGATGATGGCTACGACATCGCCGAGTACCGAGGTGTCAGCCCCGACTACGGCACCATGGCCGATGCGCGGCGTTTCATCGCCGAAGCCCACAAGCGTAATCTGCGGGTGATCACCGAGCTGGTCATCAACCACACCTCCGACCAGCATCCATGGTTCCAGCGCGCGCGCAAAGCCAAGCCGGGTTCGAAGGCGCGGGATTTCTACGTCTGGTCCGACGACGATCACAAGTACGATGGCACGCGGATCATTTTCCTCGACACCGAGAAATCCAACTGGACTTGGGATCCGGTAGCCGGCCAATACTTCTGGCACCGTTTCTATTCCCACCAGCCGGACCTCAACTTCGATAACCCCCAAGTGATCAAAGCCGTACTGTCGGTGATGCGTTACTGGCTGGACATGGGCATCGACGGCCTGCGTCTGGATGCGATCCCGTACCTGATCGAGCGCGACGGCACCAACAACGAGAACCTGCCCGAGACCCACGACGTCCTCAAGCAGATCCGCGCCGAGATCGATGCCAATTACCCCGACCGTATGCTGTTGGCCGAGGCCAACCAGTGGCCGGAAGACACCCAGTTGTACTTCGGCGATGTCGACGCCCAGGGTTTGAACGGTGACGAATGCCACATGGCGTTCCATTTCCCGCTGATGCCGCGCATGTACATGGCGCTGGCCCAGGAAGACCGCTTCCCCATCACCGACATTCTCCGCCAGACCCCGGAAATTCCGGCCAATTGCCAGTGGGCGATTTTCCTGCGCAACCACGATGAGTTGACCCTGGAGATGGTCACCGACAAGGAGCGCGACTACCTGTGGAATTACTACGCGGCCGACCGTCGGGCGCGGATTAACCTGGGGATCCGCCGACGTCTGGCGCCGCTGATGGAGCGCGACCGCCGCCGTGTCGAGTTGCTCAACAGCCTGCTGCTGTCGATGCCCGGCACGCCGACCTTGTACTACGGCGATGAAATCGGCATGGGCGACAACATCTACCTGGGCGACCGCGACGGCGTGCGCACGCCGATGCAGTGGTCGATCGACCGCAACGGCGGTTTCTCCCGCGCCGACCCGGCCAGCCTGGTACTGCCGCCGATCATGGACCCGCAATACGGTTACCAGTCGGTCAACGTCGAGACCCAGGCCGGCGATCCTCATTCATTGCTGAACTGGACCCGGCGGATGCTGGCGGTGCGCAAGCAGTCCAAGGCTTTTGGCCGTGGCACGCTGAAGATGCTCTCGCCAAGCAACCGCCGGATCCTGGCTTATACCCGCGAATACACCGGCCCCGATGGCAAGCACGAAATCATCCTGTGCGTGGCCAACGTGTCCCGTAGCGCCCAGGCCGCCGAACTGGACCTGTCGGCCTATGCCGGGATGGTCCCGGTGGAAATGCTGGGGGGCAATGCCTTCCCGCCCATCGGCCAGCTGAATTTCCTGCTGACCTTGCCGCCGTACGGCTTCTACTGGTTTGCCCTGGCAACAGAAAACCAGATGCCAAGCTGGCATGTGGAGCCGGCCCAGAGCCTGCCGGACTTCACCACCCTGGTGCTGAAGAAACGCCTGGAAGAGCTGCTCGAAGCACCGTCGCGCACCACGCTGGAGCAGACTATCCTGCCGAGTTGGCTGCAAAATCGTCGCTGGTTTGCCGGCAAAGACAGCGCGATCGAGAAGGTCAATATTGTCTATGGCGTGCGTTTCGGCGATCCGCAGCACCCGGTGCTGCTCAGCGAAATCGACGTCACCAGCGCTGGCCAGACCCTGCGTTACCAACTGCCCTTCGGTCTGCTGGCCGAAGACCAGGTGGGCGCGGCGTTGCCACAGCAATTGGCGCTGTCTCGGGTTCGCCGGGTCCGTCAGGTCGGTTTGATCACCGATGCGTTCAGCCTGGAAAGTTTCGTGCGGGCGGTTCTGCAAAGCATGCAGGCCAATACGGTGCTGCCTTGCAGCGAAGGCGAGCTGCGGTTTGAACCCACCGAAGGCCTGGCCCCATTGAACCTGGGAGACGAGCCGGAGGTGCGTTACCTGTCCGCCGAGCAGTCCAACAGTTCGGTGGTGGTGGGCGGCAGTCTGGTGCTCAAACTGATCCGCAAAGTGGCGTCGGGCGTACACCCGGAGCTGGAAATGAGTGCCTACCTGACAGCCGCAGGTTTCAGCAATATTTCGCCGCTGCTCGGTTCGGTGATTCGCCGTGACACCGAGGGCGAAGATGCGCTGCTGATGATCGCCCAAGGCTACCTGAGCAATCAGGGCGACGCCTGGGAATGGACCCAGAACAACCTCGAACGCGCCCTGCGTGATGAGCTGGCCGATGCCGTGTCCGAGCAGGAACAGCACTACAACGCCTTGGGCGAACTCAAGGACTTCGCCGGCATGCTCGGCCAGCGCCTGGGGGAAATGCACGAGGTACTGGCTCAGGCCACCGATAACCCGGACTTCGCGCCCCAGGCCACCAACGCCAAGGAGGCCCAGGCCATCGGCAAGGATGTGGCCGCGCAGGTTGAGAACGCCTTGCGCCTGCTCAAGCAGAACCAGGGCCAATTGAACCCGGCGGACCAGGCCTTGGTCGCCCGCTTGCTGGAACACAAGAAGACCGTTCTGGCGCACATCCAGGAACTGGCCGGCAAGGCTGTCGGTGGCTTGCGCATCCGCGTCCACGGCGACCTTCACTTGGGGCAGGTGCTGGTGATCAAGGGCGACGCCTACCTGATCGACTTCGAGGGCGAGCCGGCACGACCACTGCATGAGCGCCGCGGCAAGCACAGCCCGTACAAGGACGTCAGCGGCGTGCTGCGCTCCTTCGATTACGCAGCCGCCATGGCGATCCACCTGAACACCGTTGACAGCACCGCCGACGCCGACGCGGCACGGCAACGGGTGGCTGATCGTTATTTGAAAGAGGCCCGTCAGGCATTTGTTGAGGCATATCGGCTGGCGGCAGCTAGTCTTGCCCATGAGTGGAAGGATGCTGAAGGCGAAGACGCCGCACTGGCGTTGTTCGGCCTGGAGAAGGCGGCCTATGAAGTGGCCTATGAAGCCGAGAATCGCCCCGCCTGGCTGCCCGTGCCATTGCACGGTCTGTACGGGTTATTGAGCGGGCTGAAACCCTTTTCCGACTTAGCCGGACCGATTTAGTGGAGAGAATCATGAGTGTCTCGAACAAAGAACCACAGGGGCAGGCCAAAGAGTCGTTGCTGCCGTCCCCCCATGACATCGACGCGCTGGTGCGCGCAGAACATCAGGACCCGTTTTCCATCCTTGGCCCTCACGGCGATGGTGCCGGCGGACAGTTCATCCGGGCGTATCTGCCCGGCGCCTTGAGCGTGCAAGTGTTGGCCCGCGATGGCGACGAAGTCCTGGGCGATTTGCAGCTCAGCGAAACCCCGGGGCTGTTTGTCGGCCATTTCGACCGCGCCCAACCCTACCTGTTGCGCACCCGCTGGGCCGGCGGTGAGCAGGTGGCCGAAGACCCCTACAGCTTCGGGCCACTGCTGGGGGAAATGGACCTATATCTGTTTGCCGAAGGCAATCATCGCGACCTCAGTTCCTGTCTGGGGGCGCAGTTGACCACTGTCGATGGCGTCGACGGCGTGCGCTTTGCTGTATGGGCACCGAATGCGCGACGAGTCTCGGTGGTGGGCGATTTCAACGTCTGGGACGGGCGCCGGCATCCAATGCGCATCCGTTATCCGTCCGGGGTATGGGAGTTGTTCATCCCGCGGCTTGGCGCGGGCGAGGGTTACAAATATGAAATCCTCGGCGCCCACGGCATTTTGCCGCTCAAGGCTGACCCGGTGGCGCTGGCCACTCAAATGCCGCCGGATACCGCTTCCAAGGTCGCCGCGCCGCTGAAAATCGAGTGGCAGGATGGGCAATGGATGCAAGATCGTCGCGAGCGGCAGTTGCCTGGCGCACCGCTGTCGATCTACGAATTGCACGCCGGCTCCTGGCAGTGCGAAATCGACGAGGCGGGAGAAGTTGCCCGGCAATACACCTGGCACGAAATGGCCGAACGGCTGATTCCGTACGTCAAGGACCTGGGGTTCACCCACATCGAGCTGATGCCGATCATGGAGCATCCGTTCGGGGGTTCCTGGGGTTACCAGCCGCTTTCACAGTTTGCCCCGACGGCGCGTTTCGGCACGCCGGACGATTTCGCGGCGTTCGTCAATGCCTGTCACCAGGCCGACATCGGCGTGATTCTCGATTGGGTGCCGGCGCATTTCCCCACCGATACCCACGGTCTGGCCCAGTTCGACGGCACCGCGCTGTACGAATACGGCAACCCGCTGGAAGGCTTTCACCAGGATTGGGACACCCTGATCTACAACCTGGGTCGCACCGAAGTCCATGGTTTCATGCTCGCTTCGGCGCTGCATTGGCTGAAGCACTTCCACATCGACGGCCTGCGTGTGGATGCCGTCGCCTCGATGTTGTATCGCGACTATTCACGCAAGGCCGGCGAATGGGTGCCCAATCGCCACGGTGGACGGGAGAACCTGGAAGCCATCGACTTCCTGCGGCACCTCAATGACGTGGTGGCGCTGGAAACCCCCGGTGCGTTGGTTATCGCCGAAGAGTCCACCGCCTGGCCCGGCGTCAGTCAGAGCACGCAACAGGGCGGCCTTGGTTTCGCCTATAAGTGGAACATGGGCTGGATGCACGATTCGCTGCATTACATCCAGCAGGACCCGGTGTACCGCGCCCACCATCACAACGAACTGAGTTTCGGCCTGATGTACGCGTGGTCCGAGCGCTTTGTCCTGCCGATTTCCCATGACGAAGTGGTGCATGGCAAACGCTCGCTGATCGACAAGATGCCGGGCGATCGCTGGCAGAAATTCGCCAACTTGCGGGCCTATCTGAGTTTCATGTGGGGCCATCCCGGCAAGAAGCTTCTGTTCATGGGCTGCGAGTTCGGCCAATGGCGCGAGTGGAACCACGACCAGCAGCTGGACTGGTACCTGTTGCAATACCCGGAGCACCGTGGGGTGCAGAAGCTGGTGAGCGACCTGAACCGTCTCTATCGCGAAGAGCCGGCGCTGCACGATCAGGACGACGCGCCTCAGGGGTTCCAGTGGCTGATTGGTGATGATGCGGTGAACAGCGTCTACGCCTGGTTGCGTTGGAGCAAGGAAGGTCGACCGGTGCTGGTGGTTGCCAACTTCACGCCCGTGCCGCGCGCGGCATACCGCATCGGCGTGCCGTTCGCCGGGCGCTGGGTGGAATTGCTCAACAGTGACGCCGACACCTATGCCGGTTCCAACTACGGTAACAGCGGCGGTGCCTTCACCGAAGAAGTGCCCAGCCATGGCCAGGCGCTTTCGCTGGAACTCAACTTGCCGCCATTGGCGGTGTTGATTCTGCGGCCGGAGGGTTAGGAGCAGGTCCTATCATGCACTAACCCTGTGGGAGCGAGCCTGCTCGCGATGCGATTGCGATGTTGGATGTGCCGCCTTCATCGCGAGCAGGCTCGCTCCCACCTGGATAGGTGCTCAGCCAGAAGGTTCGTTCAGCGCACCAGGCACGGCTGCTTGTTGTTGAACGTCCAGCCCGGAATCAGATACTGCATTGCAACCGCATCATCCCGCGCGCCAAGCCCCATCCCTTTGTACAGTTCATGAGCCTTGGCCAATTGGTCGGTGTCCAGCTCGATCCCCAGTCCCGGTTTTTTTGGCACCTGTACGCAGCCACCCTGGATCTGCAACGGAGCCTTGGTCAGCCGCTGGCCATCCTGCCAGATCCAGTGCGTGTCGATCGCCGTGATCTCACCCGGTGCGGCCGCCGCTACGTGGGTGAACATCGCCAGGGAAATGTCGAAGTGGTTGTTGGAGTGCGAGCCCCAGGTCAGGCCCCATTCGTTGCACATCTGCGCCACTCGAACCGAACCTTGCATGGTCCAGAAGTGTGGGTCGGCCAGGGGAATGTCCACCGACTGCAAGGTGATGGCATGGCCCATTTCGCGCCAATCGGTGGCGATCATGTTAGTGGCGGTTTTAAGACCGGTGGCGCGGCGGAACTCGGCCATCACCTCACGGCCCGAATAACCGTTCTCGGCACCACAAGGATCTTCGGCGTATGCCAGGACCTTGTGCTGGTCCCGGCAGAGGCGGATGGCCTCCTTGAGTGACCAGGCGCCGTTCGGGTCCAGGGTGATACGTGCTTGAGGGAAGCGTTCGGCCAGGGCGGTGACGGCTTCGATTTCTTCGTCGCCCTTGAGCACGCCGCCCTTGAGCTTGAAGTCCTGGAAGCCGTAACGCGAATGAGCGGCTTCGGCCAGGCGCACCACGGCGTCGGCGTCCAGGGCTTTTTCGTGGCGTACGCGGAACCAGTCGTTGTCGGCGTCCGGCTCGCTGCGGTAGGGCAGGTCAGTTTGCTGGCGATCACCCACATAAAACAGATAACCGAGCATTTTCACTTCATCACGCTGCTGGCCTTCGCCGAGCAGTGCGGCTACCGGTACATCCAGGTGCTGGCCCAGCAGGTCCAGCAACGCCGCTTCCAGGCCGGTGACCGCGTGGATGGTGATGCGCAGGTCGAACGTCTGCAAGCCACGACCACCGGCATCCCGGTCGGCGAAGGCCTGGCGTACGGTGTTGAGAATCTTCTGATAGGTGCCGATGGGGCTGCCGACCACCAGCGAGCGGGCGTCTTCGAGGGTCTGGCGAATGCGCTCGCCGCCGGGCACTTCGCCCACGCCGGTGTGGCCGGCGTTGTCTTTGAGAATGACGATGTTGCGGGTAAAGAACGGGCCATGGGCGCCACTGAGATTCAGCAGCATGCCGTCATGACCGGCCACCGGCACGACCTGCATGCTGGTGATGATGGGGGCTTTGGTGGCTTCTTGGGTCTGCATGTTTTTCCCACTCGTTGTTTTTATGCGGGGCATCGCAGGAGGGCGATGTTGATAGACATCATACAACTTGATTTTTTTATCTTACAAGGGAGGCTGGTCGGTTTTTTTGGATGAATTGCCTTAATAAATTCGGAAACACCTTAATTTGCTGGATTTTTTAGCAAAGAAAAGAAACATGGGGAAGATCAGTTTAGCGCTGGCGGAACCGTTCGATGACTGAGATGATTGCACTTGTCATACAAGCTAAGGGGCGTGGAGTTTTTACCTCACGACCCGTCTGCTCCGTTTCGAGGACCCACGGCCCATGCACCCAGACACCGAGGCAACGCCGCGCAAACGCACCCACAACCTGGCCCATGACCTGGTGGCGAAGCTGAGCCAGAGCATTTTGCTGGGACAGTTGAAACCGGGGGAAAAACTGCCGTCGGAAGGTGCCATTGTGCAGGCCCATGGTGTCAGCCGCACGGTGGTGCGCGAGGCGATATCCAAGCTGCAGGCCTCGGGGCTGGTGGAAACTCGCCACGGCATCGGCACCTTTGTGCTGGAACAGACCGGTGAGCCGGGCCTGAGGCTCAATGTCGACACCGCCGCAGGTGTGCGGGGGATCTTGGAACTGCGCCTGGGCCTGGAAACCCAGGCAGCGGCCCTGGCGGCCTTACGGTGCAATGAACGCCAACTGCAGCAGATGCGCCAGGCCCTGGATGATTACCAGCGGTTGCTCAGCAATAACGACAGTTGCGTCGACGCCGACCGGCGCTTTCATTTGCTCATCGCTGAAGCCACGGACAACACCTGTTTTGTCGAAATCATGCAGCACCTGGGCAGTGCGATGATTCCCCGAACCCGGGTGAACGTGGTCGAACGCGGTCAAGCGGACCTGGGGAAACTGGCGCAGTTGGCTAATTTGGAGCACGAGGCCATTTTCAATGCCATCAAGCGCCAGGACCCGGACGCCGCCCGCGCCGCCATGTGGCTGCACCTGACCAAC
>NZ_WUUD01000035.1:113899-114101 GCF_009831705.1 Pseudomonas sp. PICF6
GGATCGGTGGTGTTCTTCGATTTTGTGCTTAAAACCCAATCCCCTGTGGGAGCGGGCTTGCTCGCGAAGGGGCCGGCACATTCAGCATCGATGCAAGCTGACCCACCGCCATCGCGAGCAGGCTCGCTCCCACAGTGGATCGGTGGTGTTCTTCGATTTTGTGCTTAAAACCCAATCCCCCTGTGGGAGCGGGCTCGCGAAT
>NZ_WUUD01000035.1:114111-143967 GCF_009831705.1 Pseudomonas sp. PICF6
CCACAGTGGATCGGTGGTGGACGCCAGTCTTGTAATCGCCCGAGATCCCTGTGGGAGCGAGCCTGCTCGCGATGAGGCCGCCAGATCATGCTCAAAACCAGCAGACAAAAAAACCGGCGCAACCCAGGTTGCGCCGGTGTGTTGCCAGTGGATGTGCGGATGTTCGTGGGTCCGCGCATTCACTGTCGGGCTCTTTGCCGGTTACGCTCGTTCCAGCGCCAAGGCCACGCCTTGACCGCCGCCGATGCACAGCGTGGCGAGGCCTTTCTTGGCGTCGCGCTTGATCATTTCATGGAGCAGCGACACCAGCACTCGGCAACCCGAAGCACCGATCGGGTGGCCCAGGGCGATGGCGCCGCCATTGACGTTGACCTTTTCCATGTCCCATTTCAGCTCTCTGGCCACGGCCAGTGACTGGGCGGCGAAGGCTTCGTTGGCTTCGATCAGGTCCAGTTGGTCCAAAGACCAGCCGGCCTTGTCCAGGCAGCGGCGGGTAGCCGACACCGGGCCGATGCCCATGATTGCCGGGTCTACCCCCGCATTGGCATAGGCGCTGATTTTCGCCAGTACCGGCAAGCCCAGTGCCTTGGCTTTTTCCGCGCTCATCAGCAGCACGGCGGCGGCGCCATCGTTCAGCGACGAGGCATTGCCGGCGGTAACGCTGCCGTCCTTCTTGAACGCCGGCTTGAGCTTGCCCAAGGATTCGGCGGTGGTGCCGGCCCGGGGTTGTTCGTCGGTGGCGAAGGCCACAGGATCGCCTTTGCGCTGGGGAATCAGGATCGGCGTGATCTCATCGGCAAACCGGCCACCTTCAATCGCCGCCACGGCCTTCTGCTGGGAAGCGGCGGCAAAGGCGTCCTGTTCCTCGCGGCTGATCTCGTACTTGTCCACCAGGTTTTCGGCGGTGATGCCCATGTGGTAATCGTTGAACGCATCCCACAGACCATCGGTAATCATGCTATCGATCATCTGCGCATGGCCCATGCGCAGGCCAGTGCGGGCAGCCGGCAGCACGTACGGGGCCAGGCTCATGTTTTCCATGCCGCCGGCAATGATCACCTCGGCATCGCCACAGCGGATCGCCTGGGCACCCAGGTGCAAGGCCTTGAGCCCCGAGCCGCAGACCTTGTTCAGGGTCAGCGCCGGCACCGCGTGGGGCAGGCCAGCGAAAATCGACGCCTGGCGGGCCGGGTTCTGCCCGCTGCCTGCGGTCAACACCTGGCCGAGGATTACCTCATCGACCTGCTCACCCAAAAGCCCCGTCTGTTCCAGCAACCGACGAATCACCGCGGCACCGAGTTGCGGTGCGGGAATGGAGGCCAGCGAACCCTGGAAACTGCCAATGGCGGTACGGGTGGCGGCGACAATCACGACTTCTTGCATCGAATTTCTCCTCACTGGGCAGCGAACTGCATTTCAGGCACGTGGTCCGGCACGATCAGTTTGCCGGCAGTCTTGGCGACGATTTCCTCGACGCTGACGCCTGGGGCACGTTCTTTGAGAATGAAGGCGCCGTCCTGGATTTCCAGGTAGGCCAGGTCAGTCAGCACGCGCTTGATGCAACCGGCACCGGTCAGCGGCAGGCTGCACCGGGGCAGCAGTTTCGACTCGCCGTCCTTGGACGCGTGAGTCATGGTGACGATGATGTTCTCGGCACCGGCCACCAGGTCCATCGCGCCGCCCATGCCCTTGACCAGCTTGCCGGGGATCATCCACGAAGCAATATTACCCTCCACGTCTACCTCGAAGGCGCCCAGCACGGTCAGGTCGATGTGCCCGCCACGGATCATGGCAAAGGATTCTGCCGAAGAGAAGATCGAGGCGCCGATACGTGCGGTGACGGTCTGCTTGCCGGCGTTGATCATGTCGGCATCGACCTCCGCTTCGGTAGGGAACGCGCCCATGCCGAGCAGGCCGTTTTCCGACTGCAGCATGACTTCCATGCCTTCGGGGATGTAGTTGGCGACCAGGGTCGGAATGCCGATGCCCAGGTTCACGTAGTAGCCGTCCTGCATTTCGCGGGCGACGCGTTGAGCCATTTGTTCGCGGGAAAGTGCCATGTTGTTATTCCTTCATTCGGGCCGGGGGCAGGGGATCACTTACGCACGGTGCGCTGTTCGATGCGCTTTTCGAACGTGCCGCAAATGATCCGGTCGACGTAGATGCCTGGGGTATGGATCTGCGTCGGGTCCAGCTCGCCCGGTTCGACGATTTCTTCGACTTCAACCACGGTGATCTTGCCGGCTGTGGCCGCCAACGGGTTGAAATTCTGGGCGGTATGGCGATAGACCACGTTGCCGAAATGGTCGGCTTTCCAGCCTTTGACGATGGCGAAGTCGCCGGTGATGGATTCTTCCATCAGGTACTGGCGGCCATGGAATTCACGCACTTCCTTGCCTTCGGCCACTGGCGTGCCGACCCCGGTGGCGGTGAAGAAGGCCGGAATGCCCGCGCCGCCGGCGCGCATTTTTTCGGCGAGGGTGCCTTGCGGGGTGAGCACGACTTCGATTTCGCCGCTCAGCAGCTGCTTTTCGAAAAGAGCGTTTTCGCCGACGTAAGAGGCAACCACCTTGCGGATCTGCCGATCTTCCAGCAATACACCCAGACCGAAACCGTCGACGCCGCAGTTATTGGAAACCACGGTGAGGTCGCGGATACCCTTGCGCTTGATCTCGGCGATCAGGTTCTCCGGGATGCCGCAGAGGCCGAAACCGCCGGCGATCACCGTCATGCCGTCTTGCAAGCCTTCCAGCGCTTCTTCGTAGCTACTCACACGTTTGTCGAAACCTGCCATAGACACCTCTTTTATTCTTGATGGGGTCGCAATGAAACGCAGTGTTGCGCCAAGTCATATATTTGTTAAGTTGATTTTTAGGTTGGATTGATTGATAAAACTCACTAATTGCCGATATCCGTTTGCGGCTTGAAACTGACCGCTTGCCGCCGGGAGCACAGCGACCCATGACCCTCAAGCAAATCCGCGCTTTTCTCGCCGTGGCCCAAAGCCTGAGCTTCGCCGTGGCCTGCGAGCGGCTGCACCTGTCCCAGTCGGCCCTGAGCTTGACCATCAAGGCCTTGGAAGAAGGCTTGGGCGGGCGTCTGTTCAGTCGCAATACTCGCAACGTGGCGCTGACGCCTGAAGGCGAATCGCTGCTGCCCCTGGCCCGGCGCCTGGTTGCCGATTGGGACAACGCCGAGGATGAAATGCGCCAACGCTTCACCTTGCAACGCGGCCGCGTCACCTTGGCGGCGATGCCGTCCTTTGCCGGCAACCTGCTGCCGCCGATCCTCAAGACCTTCCGCGCCCGCTATCCGAATGTCAACGTCACGGTCAACGATGTGATCAACGAACAGGTGCTGGAAATGGTTCGTGATCGGCACGTTGAACTGGGGGTCGCGTTCGAGCCGATGCAGAGCTCGTCGCTGGTCTTTACCCCGTTGTATCTGGACCGCTTTGTCGCGGTGGTGCCGCTGGACTCGCCACTGGCGCAGCGCCGTGAGATCCAGTGGCAGACGCTGCTGGAGCAGCCGTTTATCACGCTGCAAAGGCCCTCCACTGTGCGGGTGATGCTGGAGGAGCATTTGCAAAGCCGAGGCATGAAACTGCCGGTGGAATTCGAAAGCCATCAGTTGGCGACAGTTGGACGGATGGTCGCCAGCGGGTTGGGGGTGAGTGCGGTCCCGGCGCTGTGTGTCGGGCAGATGCATGAGCTGGGCGCCCGCTGCATCACCCTCAGCGATCCAGTGATTGAACGGGCCATCGGTGTGCTGACCAAGCCGGGGCATGAACTGTCGGCGGCGGCGCAGGCGTTGTTCGATACGCTCAGGGATCAGGACATCGGTGCGCAGTTGACCACGCGGTAAACCACGGTTCCCTTGTGGGAGCGAGCCTGCTCGCGATAGCGGTGGTTCAGCTAGCCTCTATGCTGGATGTGCCGCCGCAATCGCGAGCAGGCTCGCTCCCACAGGGGGGCTGCGGTGCTGTTAGAACTGGCGTTGAGTCAGCAGCGGCAGCAGTTGCTCACAAGGCTCTTCAAGCTTGAGATCCAGCAACTCATCGGCCCGTGTCTTGCCTCGGTTGATCGCCAGCAGCGGCTTGCCCTGTTCCTTGATCGCTCGGCACAGGCGAAACGCCGACCAGGCCATCAGCGACGAGCCCACCACCAGCAGGCCGTCGGCCTGTTCGACGGCTTGCATGGCGCGAGCGGCGGTGACGGCGGCGACGTTTTCGCCGAAAAACACCACGTCGGGTTTCAAGCGCTCGCCGTCGCAATGAGGGCAGCGGGGCACCTGGAAGCGCGCCTCGAACGCGGCATCCAGCAGGGTATCGCCGTCCGGCGCCTGAACCGCGTCGACACCGGCCAGGTAAGGATTCTGCGCTTGCATCAATAGCTGGATCTGCTGGCGCTCGCTGTGCTGCTCGCAATCCAGGCACACCACCCGATGCAGGCTTCCGTGAAGTTCGATCACGTCGTGGCTGCCAGCCTGGTCATGCAGGGTGTCGACATTCTGGGTGATCAGACCGCTGATGCGTTGGTGCGCCTGCAACTTTGCCAACGCCTCGTGGGCCACGTTCGGCCGGGCCTGACGGACCCGCGGCCAGCCCAGCATCGCCCGCGCCCAGTAGCGCCGCCGTGCTTCGGGTTTGGCGAGAAACTCCTGGTACATCATGGGTTGCCGACCCCGTCGCACACCCTCGCTGTCCCGGTAGTCGGGAATGCCCGACGGGGTGCTGATGCCGGCACCGGTGAGCACCAGAAAACGGCGCCCGGCCATATGCTCCAGCAATTGATCGATCGGTTGACGGTGAAAGTCGTCGGGCATAGATGTCGCTCCGCTGGCCTGGAGTCGTTGAGGTTAGCACCGTGGTTCGTCGAGAGGGCGGTGGGAATGCCTTTCGTCGCACTGCGTTGTTGTTTCTTCAAACTTTCCCCGGCTGCGCGACATCCACCTCTATGTACGGCACTCAAAACTGTCGTGTTGCAATGCTGTGTCGACCCAAGCGCTGAGCGTGACACATGCGGCCGCTGACGTGCTTCGGCATCTAACGCACCGAGAAGAGGAGGCGTATGAAACAGACCACCGGTGAAGTACGGGCCATCAATCGACAGAGAGCAATGGTCGGTGTGTACGTCGAGGAAGAAGACAACCACACAGTCCTTGAGCTCGATTCCGCCAACGACATCGATATTGGTGACGTCATGGAGTGGGACAGTGGCAAGGCCTTGGGCACCCAGTCTTATCGCAACCTGACCAAAGGCTGGACCGCCGAGGTTTATGTGGCGAACCATGGCGTTGCGGCGGCGAACCTTGAGGTTCAATTGCTGGTGTGATCCTGACGACAGCTTTAAACCCGGAACCCAGGAGAACGAACATGAGCGAGTTAAAGTGCGGTTGCCCCGATTGCCAATGCGATGTGGACCCGCAACAGGTGTTCAATCGCGATGGCGAGGCCTATTGCAGTCAAGCCTGCGCCGACCAACATCCAAACGGTGAACCTTGTCCGGCACCGGATTGCCATTGCGAACGCAGCGGCAAGAATGGCGGGCCAGACATGGATGGCAATTAACGGGATGAAGCGCTGGAGGACACCTTTGCGCCCAGCTATCCCATTTCATCCTGAATATAAACCGAGATTGCGGCCCGCTAACGATGGGTATCGCTCAAGTTGAGTAGTTGAATTCATTATTGGGCGTCATTTCTTTGAAAGGCCGTTGTAACTCGACGCCGCAGTGAGCGTGTGGGATTGCATGAGCCGTTCGTCGCTGTTTTCAAGATGTGTTTAAAACCTTGTCGGCGCCAGACTTTCAGATTGTTAGGAGTCAGCAGGTTCGCAACATCAACTAACGAGGTGAATGAAATGGCTAACACAGGAAATAAGAATCCTGGCAATTTCGCTAACGATCGTGAAAAGGCATCGCAAGCGGGGAAGAAGGGCGGCCACGTGTCAGGTGGTAACTTCGCGAATGATCCGCAGCGCGCATCCGAGGCCGGGCGCAAGGGGGGGAAAGCTTCGGGCGGCAATTTTGCCAATGACCCGGAACGAGCCGCCGCCGCCGGCCGAAAAGGTGGCCAAGCCTCGGGTGGCAATTTTGCCAAAGACCCTGAGCGGGCCTCCGAGGCCGGTCGAAAGGGCGGTCAGGCATCCGGCGACAACGTTACCAGCGACCGCTAGACAGTTTCCGAAACAAGTCAAAAAGGCCCTGGAAACAGCCAGGATCATGGGCGCAACTCTGAATACTCAATGACGTTACGGGCCCTGTGTTAATCGCATGGGGCCTGTCGGATTTATATACAACGGGATCGCGGCAAGGAATGTCTTCAAGCGTGAGGGGAGTGTAAGTTGTTCAGTTACCTGGCATTTCTGCAAGTGCGCCTTACCGATTACCGTTCGTCTCGTTTATTAAATAAAAGATAAATTTTAACTGTTTAACTTCTTCAGATTTTCTGTGGGCCTGCCCCCGGCAGTGTCCCTTTGGCTTGTGTCCCTGAACGAGGAGTTTCATCATGTTCTTACATAACAAAAGACTGCAGTACACCGTACGTGTCGCCGAGCCTAACCCAGGGCTGGCTAATCTGTTGCTTGAACAGTTCGGCGGTGCCCAGGGCGAGTTGGCGGCGGCGTCGCGCTACTTCACCCAGGCCCTGTCCGAGGATGATCCCGGCCGCAAGGATCTGTTGATGGACATTGCCACCGAAGAGCTCAGTCATCTGGAGGTGATCGGCTCGATCATTGTGATGCTCAATAAAGGCGCCAAGGGCCGAATGGCCGAGGGTGTGGAAAAGGAAGGTCAGCTGTACCGGGACATCAACGGTGCCGGCAACGACTCTCACATCACCAGCCTGCTTTATGGCGCCGGTTCCCCGCTGACCAATTCGGCCGGTGTACCTTGGACAGCCGCTTACGTCGACACCATAGGTGAGCCGACAGCGGACATGCGGTCCAACATCGCCGCCGAGGCACGGGCGAAAATCATCTATGAGCGCCTGATGAATCTCACCGATGATCCTGGAGTAAAAGAAGCGCTGGGCTTTTTGATGACCCGTGAAATCGCGCACCAGATGTCCTTCGAGAAAGCCCTGCACTCGATCCAGCCGAATTTCCCTCAAGGTAAACTGCCAGGCATGCCAGAGTTCACCAACGTGTACTTCAACATGTCCCAAGGCGAGCCTTCGGTGCGTGGCCCATGGAACCAGGGCGATGAGTGGGAATTCGTCGAGAACCCAACGCCGGCGGTGGATGGCGGCGATGGTCTGGCGAGTGTGCAACTGAGCAAGAAAGACGAAGCGCTGCTGATGGACATGAAGGCGCGGACCATGTCCAACCCGGAAAGCGACCCCATGACAGGTGCCGACTTGGGTTCAGGGATGCAAGGTGACAAACTGTAGGAAACCGGCGAGGGGGCCTGGCTCCTTCGCCTGAAAATTGCGTTTGAGCGGACCCCTCGTTGGGGGAACGATCAGACATGACCTGGCGCAAAACCAGTAAGGATATTCGATGGACCAGCCCACCTCCCGGATCCGATCGCCCTGGCGTACCTGGCTGGATCCTGTGCAAAACAACCTGCTGCTGGGGGTAAGCTTCTGGCTGGGGCTGGCGGTGATCGCCGCGCTGTTGCTCTACAGCGGTTACAACGCATTGGTGGGGGCCGACCGGCACAACCTGGGCTACGCCGTTCTGGGCGGCACCGCCGGTTTCGCCGCCACGGCCCTGGGCGCGTTGATGGCGGTGGTGCTGCGTGATATCTCCTCGCGGACCCAGGACATCATGCTCGGTTTTGCCGCGGGCATGATGCTCGCCGCCAGTTCGTTTTCGCTGATCCTGCCGGGTATCGAAGCTGCACAAAGTATCGTGGGCAATCAACTGCTCGCCGCGTTTGTCGTTGTGGTCGGCCTGGGTCTGGGCGTGCTCCTGATGATCGGCCTTGACCGTTTCGTGCCCCACGAACATGAAGTGAGTGGCCGGCGCGGTCCGCAATCGGAACGCATCAACCGTGTCTGGTTGTTCGTGCTGGCCATCACCTTGCACAATTTGCCCGAGGGCATGGCCATCGGCGTCAGTTTTGCTAACGGTGATCTGCGGGTCGGCATGCCCCTGACCACTGCCATTGCGATCCAGGACATCCCCGAAGGGCTTGCCATCGCCATGGCGCTGCGAGTCACCGGGATCAGTGCGCTGCGTGCCGCGCTGATCGCGGTGGGCTCGGGGCTGATGGAGCCGCTGGGCGCGGTGATCGGGCTGGGCATGTCTTCGGGCGTGGCCGTGGCGTATCCCATTAGCCTGGGGCTGGCGGCGGGGGCCATGATCTTCGTGGTGTCCCATGAAGTGATTCCGGAAACCCACCGCAACGGCCACGAAACGCCAGCCACGCTGGGGTTGATGATGGGGTTTGCGGTGATGATGTTCCTCGACACGGCACTGGGTTAGCAGGCCGTCGAGCACTGAACCACGAAGGGTATCAGCAGGATCGAAATTGGGCCTGGCGAATGCGCCAGGGCCCGATTTTTTTGTGCCCGCAGACAAACCAGCGGCCTGTGATACCGCACGGCGTCCCGCAGTGAAACTCGTTTGAACTACGCCTCAACCTGCTCCGTCATCTGTACTGAGAGGCACGTAGTCGGGCACCCCTCGGGGCTTCCCGGTATCGAGTATTCATCACGGAGGCGATGGGCAGACATGACTATCCCGGACAACAACCCCGAGCGAGAAAACGGCACGTCGGGCCAGGCCCGACCCGAGGATCACCTGAACCACATCAAGGAGGACGTGAGCGAGGCCATAGGCAGCGCTCGTGAGCAGGCCGATGCGCATTTCGGCCAATACCGCGATACGGCAGCGGATCAGATCGATGCACTGGCGCGTGGTGCCAAGTCAGCCGTGTCGGAAATCGAAGCCAACGACACCCTGGGCCTGTCCCACTATTTGGCAGACATGGCCGATTCGATGAGCGGCCTGTCCAGCAAATTACGCCACATGAGCGCCGAGCAATTGCTGCACGATGGTTCTCGACTGGCTCGGGAAAACCCGGGTCTGTTCCTGGTCGGCAGCGTAGCGGTGGGGTTTGGCCTGTCGCGGTTTCTGAAGGCCGGCAGCTCGCCTGTCCCGGCCGAAGTAGTCGATCCCGCCGCCGGCCACTCAAGCCCGCCAAGCGGAGGATTTGCCGCCCGTGGACCCTTTGATCCGAACCCGGATCCTATCGCACCGGGCGTCAATTCTGCCGGCGGCCACGCCACCGCCAGCACTCCCGCTGCGTCCGGCACCCAGGACCAGCCCAGTGATGCCACTACCGGCTCGTTGCCCGGTTCGGCCAATACCCGAGGAGAATTGCAATGAACCGACCAGACCCAGATATTCAGCGTCCCGTCGGGACGTCGGTGCCCGATCACGATGCGTCGGTGATGGGGCTGTTAAAGCAATTGACCCACGAAGTCCCCTCGCTTTTTACCAAGGAGCTGGCACTGGCCAAGGCCGAATTCCAAGCGAGCCTGAACACTTTGAAAGCGGGTATCGCCGGGGTAGCCGGTGGTGCGATGGTGCTGCTGGCCGGTTTCATTATCCTGCTGATGGCGGTGGTCTACGGCTTGAGCACGATCATGCAGCCCTGGCTCGCAGCGTTGATCGTCGGCGCAGTGGTCATGATCATTGGTTTCATCATGGTGCAGTCGGGCAAGAAGCAATTCGAACCGTCTCACTTCAAGCCTGAGCGAACGCTGGATGCGTTGAACAAAGACCAGGAAGCCCTGCGGAGGAAAGTCTCATGAAGGATGAACTCAAAACCGAATCCCAGAAGAGCCCGGAAACCATCGAGCGCGAGATCGACGAGCAACGGGCCCACATCAGCCATATCGTCGACGCCCTGGGCAGCAAGTTCACGCCGGGGCAGATGCTCGACCAGGCGCTGACCCTGGCCAAAGGCAACGGGTCGCAGTTTTTTGGCAACCTGGGTACCACCGTGCGCAACAACCCAGTGCCCACCGTGCTGACCACCGTGGGGCTGTGCTGGCTGATGCTGGGTCAGAACCGTCCGCCACGGGTCGGTTATCGCGTCGGGCCGGACCAGGATGCCAGCGGCTGGAGCGAAGGGCTTGCCGGTGGCCTGGACAGTGCCAAGGAGCATCTGCACAGCACCACCGACTCGTTGCGCGACGGGTTTCATCATCTCAAGGACAAGGCTTCGCATCTGGCCGACGGTTTGGGCGCCAGCGCCAGCCATGCCCGGAGCAAAGCTCACGAGACGGGTGAGCGCGTGGCCCATGGCTCGCAGGACCTGGGTGATCAATTCAGCCGTCTGCTCAAGGAGCAACCGTTGATGATGGCGGCCGCGGGAATCGCGCTGGGCGCCATGCTCGGCGCCGCACTGCCCAGTACTGCCACTGAGCAGCGGGTGATGGGCAAGACCAGCGCCGATCTGGCCGACAAGGCCAGGCAAGCGGCACGCGAGGGGTATGCAACGGTGCGCGATAGCGTGAGCAAGACCACCGAGCATCGTGACGAAACTTCACCGCGTGCTCAGGCGCGTTCCGGTACGGACCTGTCTGAGGGGCTGGGCACGTCTTAAGTTGAACGCGGTCCACGGCGCAGGGCCGGCAACGCCTGCGCCGGGTGCCTGTCGAGCCTGACAGTAGCCAAAGTCCGGTGACCGGTATTTCATGGCTCCATCGTCAACGTTCCGGGGAGACTGCACATGAAGCACCGGGTCAGGTTTTCGGGCCATCTGATCTTCATCGGATTTGGCTCCATTACCCGGGCCACGCTGCCGCTGCTGTTGCGGCAGGATCACGTCCCGGTCAATCAGATCACGGTCATTGCGCCCGTGATCGAGAAAAATATCTGGTTCAAGGAGCGGGGCATTTGCTTTGTCCGCAAAGCGCTGACTGAACACACCTTCACGCAGACCCTGGACCGCTTCATCAAACCTGGCGACTTCATCGTCAACCTGTCGGTGGAAGTCAGTTCGCTGGCCCTGATGACTTATGCCTTCGGCAAGGGCGCGCTGTACCTGGATACCTGCATTGAGCCTTGGGCCGGCGGCTACGATGACCCTTCATTGGATTTATCGCATCGCACCAATTACGCGTTGCGCTACCAGATGCTGGGCCTGCGCAAAAAACTGGGCCATGGCCCGACCGCCGTCGTGGCCCATGGCGCCAACCCCGGTTTGATCACTCATCTGCTCAAGGCTGGCCTGGTGGAACTGGCCGTGCAATTGAACCATCGCTTGCCACAGAACCGCGAAGGCGTGGACTGGGCCAGGCTGTGCATGGAGACCGGCATCAAGGTGATTCATTTTGCCGAGCGCGACACTCAGCGCTCCAGCCGCCTCAAGCAGGACGATGAGTTCGTCAATACGTGGTCGGTGGAAGGCTTGATCAGCGAGGGCCACCAACCGGCCGAGTTGGGCTGGGGCACCCACGAGCGCACCTGGCCAACGTCTGCCAGGCGCCACCGCTTCGGCAGTCGCAATGCCATCTACCTCGAGCGCCCGAGCGCCACTGTGCCGGTCAAGACCTGGACACCGTTGGGCGGGCCGTGCCTGGGGCTGATGATCACCCATCACGAAACCGCCTCTACAGCGGATCTGCTAACACTCAAGGACCAGCAGAAACTGATCTATCGCCCCACACTGCATTACGCCTATCACCCGTGCAACGATGCTTTGCTGTCGATCCATGAGTTGATTGGTCGAGGCTGGCAGAGCCAACAGCAGCAACGCATTCTCAACGGTGAAATCGACAGCATCGGAGCCGATGCGCTGGGCGTCTTGCTGATGGGGCATGAACTCAATGCCTACTGGTTCGGCTCGGTATTGACCATCGATGAAGCCCGGGCGCTCTTGCCCTTCAACAATGCCACCAGTTTGCAAGTGGCGGCGGGGGTTTTGTCGGGGATTGTCTGGGCGGTGGAAAACCCGGATCGCGGCATCGTCGAGCCAGAGCACATGGACTACGAACGTGTGCTGGAAGTGGCCAGGCCTTACCTCGGTACCTTGGTGGGCAAGCAGACCGACTGGAGACCGACCGGCGCGGTGCACACGTGTTCCCTGGACGGGGCGGCGGATGATTGGCAGTTCGAGCATTTCACGCGGTTTTGAGCCGCCATCGCGAGCAGGCTCGCTCCCACATTGGTTTGTGTTTTTCCTCCAGGCCCGTGTTCCTCGCGACCTATACTCAACCCCGTGGATGACTTGACCTCGGGATGGCGCAATCGTGCTGCGTTCACTGATGCTGGCCGTTTTGTTGGTTCTGGCGGGGTGCGCCACGTCGCCGCGCGAGCAGCAGGTCGCCACCGTGGCGGTTTCCCAGGACACCTGGCGGCAGGTTGACCGGCAGATCGTCGCCGCGTCGAAAAGCGCTATCGAACAGGCCGGGCTCTACGCGCGCGGCTCGATGGAGCATTGGCGCCGGCTCGTGTATGAACGGACCGAGATTCAATTCATCCCCTGGTTCAGCAGCTACTGGACCCAGGAATGGCTGGCGGTGAAGGTCAGTTGGTATGCCGCCAGTGCCGAAGGCGAAGAGGACTCCGCGGCCAGACGTCTGGCCGTTTACCTGCAAGAGCAGTACCGCGAGCAGGTGCTGGCACCTGTGGCGGTGGAAATCGACCCCGAGACGATCAGGGCCAACGCGACGGGCTACTACGTGCGCCTGCTCAATCAACAGGTCCAAGTGATTGCCCGCCAGCACCGAATCCCGCCGGAGCTGATGAGTCGGCGCCTGCACGGCATTCCTGCCATCAGCCTGGGGCCGCCAGCGGCGCGTAACGCCTCGTTGTATGAGATGGCGCATACCGAGCCCCTCAATACATTGCCGGCGTACGCCGCGCTGATCGACCACGTCAACAAAGCCGCTGTGACAGGTTCGGGGCCATCGGATGCGGTGATCGCCACGGTGGCACAACGCACCAGTGAAAAAATCGAAGCGCAATTCGCCACGCGAGGTGCGGCCGGGGCGGCGGCAGCCGTGGCCGGGAAAGCGGCGGGGGCGTTGATCTCAGTTGGCGTGGCGGGGATTCGCGCGATCATTCATGAGGGCGAGCGTCCGGAAATGGAGACTCAAATCCGCAAGAGCCTCAGCGCAGCGTTCGACGAAGCCTGGTTCCAGTCGCTCAAGCATCCCCTCAGCGGGGTGATGGCACCGGTGTACTACCTAGCCGAGGAAATCGAAGGCAGCCTGGTGGCGGCGGACCTGGCCAATCGCGCGGTGGAGTTGCCAGCCATCAAACCGTGACGGACGGTTCATTCTGCCCCGAGGGTGACGCGGCAACCCTTGCGATGACGGATCTGTTCGTCCGAGGGCCGCTCCTTGATGAATTCGAAGCGCGGCTCTCCTTCGCTGTAGATCACCAGCCAGCCCCATTCCAGCTCACTTTCATCTTGACCGGGTCTGGGGGGCGAGGCCCACCAGGGTTCCTTCTGCATGATCTGTCGCATCGATGTCTCCTGCCGATTGATCCCTTCAACTATAGACCGCTCGATTGGATGACAAGCGCCCATGAAATCTCTTGAATTCTGTGGGAGCAAGGCTTGCCCGCGAAGCAGGCGATTCGGTTCCAGACAGACCGCGTGAGCTTGATCGCGAGCAAGCTTTGCTCCCACGGATCGCCTCGCAACAGATGTTGCTGGTCTATTGAGTGTGCTCTGATCGCACCCATCAGCGTCTAGCGTCTGTATCCCCGCACTCGAACGGGGAATGATTGGACCCATGCGCATATGCAAGCATTGTTGAACGAGATCCTCGATGCGGTTCGCCCCCTGATCGGTCAGGGCAAGGTGGCCGACTACATTCCCGCCCTTGGCACCGTTGCGGCCAACCAGTTGGGCATTGCCGTCTACGGCAACGATGGCGAAATGTATTGCTCAGGTGACGCTGAAACGCCGTTTTCGGTGCAGAGTATTTCCAAGGTTTTCAGCCTGGTGCAGGCCATCGGCCATTCCGGCGAGGCAATCTGGGAGCGTTTGGGCCATGAGCCCTCCGGCCAGCCCTTCAATTCTCTGGTGCAGCTGGAATTTGAACGCGGTCGGCCGCGCAACCCGTTCATCAACGCCGGCGCCTTGGTGATCTGCGACATCAATCAGTCGCGTTTTGCCGCGCCAGCGCTTTCGATGCGTGATTTCGTACGGCGCCTGTCGGGCAATCCACAGGTCATGGTGGACGGCAAGGTCGCTGAGTCGGAATACCAGCACCGCGCCCGCAATGCGGCGATGGCCTACCTGATGCAGTCCTTCGGTAATTTTCATAACGACGTGGAAGCGGTGCTACGCAGCTATTTCAGTCACTGCGCGTTGCGCATGAGCTGCATCGATCTGGCCCGGGCGTTCTGCTTCCTGGCCAACGACGGCTTCTGCAAGCACAGTGGCGAACAGATCCTGAGCGCCCGCCAGACCCAGCAGGTCAACTCCATCATGGCCACCAGCGGGCTGTACGATGAAGCCGGCAATTTTGCCTATCGCGTTGGCCTGCCGGGCAAGAGCGGGGTGGGTGGCGGGATTGTTGCCGTGGTGCCGGGGCGTTTTACGGTGTGCGTCTGGTCGCCGGAACTCAATGTCGCGGGCAATTCCCTGGCAGGCATGGCGGCGCTGGAATTGCTCAGCCAACGGATCGGCTGGTCGGTGTTCTAACGCCCAAAAAAAGGGCCCGTTCCAATCAGGAACGGGCCCTTTGTTTTAAGCGCGATCAGCAGAGGCGGTCGATGACCCGAACTTCAGATGTGTTCTGCATCGACTGCCACGCCTGGGTCAGCGTTTGCAGCACGCGACCCATGAAGTCTTTGTCGGCCGCGGCCTTCTTGCCGACGTAGCCCTGGCCACGACGGTACATCTTCAACCGGGCACACAGGTCCTGCTGATTCTTCTCGAATTCGTCTTCCTGGGTGAACGGCGACAGGCAGTCCATATGGACCTGGCCATTCTTGCTGATCCACAGGATATGGCTGTCCAGGGTGTCTTTGTGTGCTGCGAACATGCGAGCCAGTTCATCAATAGATGGTTGATTATTCAGATTCATGTGTAAGCCCCTTGACCATTTGGTTGATCTGTCTGGTGGTTCGCAAAAACTTCGCTTCTTTCGGTAAGTGCCTGTCCAGTGCTGCATGGCTAGCACCGAAACCAGGCCGTCAGCACCCGGCCGTCTGACTTCGACGGGGTCGTGCATCGGTTGTGTAGTGTTATCGAAGGGCTGCTACGCAAATGCGCTACAACGAAGAGAAACAGCGAAGAACCTTCAGGCATTGTCAACTTTCGAGGGTCGACCACGCGCGTCATGAGGATCGTCGCCGACGTTTCTCGTCCTTGTCACCGGACGGTCATGCCAGGTCAGCACCTTCAATCTGCCTTGTGGGCAGTCCCTTATCCAAAAAACAGCTCGGCGGTCAGACGAGCTTGCTCAAGCATTTACCTGTACTCCCGATCGGGGAGACGTCTGCATCATGCAAGGCCAAATCGGAGGCGTCAACGGTTTTGTAGTGATTATTTTTGGTCACTACATATTGTCGGACAAAATGGTTTTGTTATGAAAATTCTGGATCAGGGCAGATATCCCTGTGGGAGCGAGCCTGCTCGCGATGGCGGTGTATCAGTCGGTATCCATGGTGACTAACATAACGCTATCGCGAGCAGGCTCGCTCCCACAGGGCGACGCGTCGAACATGTATTTATCAGGTCGTCTTGGCTTTGCTCGCCTTGCGAGGTGTACCGCTGGCCTTGCGCTTGGCCGGCTTGCGTTTGCTTTTCCATGGGGTGGCTCCACGGCCGGCAGGGCTGGCCGGGCCGTTGATGGTCAGGCTCATGCCCTGGCAGCGGGCGATGTGCTTGCTCATCCAGGCGGCCTGGCGGGTCACGAACTCTTCCAGGCTCATCTCTCCGCTTTGCACCATGTCCAGCGCCTGCTCCCAGATGGCGGTAGTGCCTGGATCGGCGATGGCGCGGGGCACCGCATCGATCAGGCTGAAGGCCGCCGGTGTGGCGGACAGGGCCTTGCCGTTTTTCACCAGGTAACCGCGGTCGAGCAGGCCCTGGATGATCGAGGCCCGGGTCGCTTCGG
This sequence comes from Pseudomonas sp. PICF6, assembly GCF_009831705.1. NCBI lineage: Bacteria > Pseudomonadati > Pseudomonadota > Gammaproteobacteria > Pseudomonadales > Pseudomonadaceae > Pseudomonas > Pseudomonas sp. PICF6. The sequence continues at coordinate 130,150 of NZ_WUUD01000035.1, forward strand.
TGCCGATGCCGGTGGTGTCCTTGAGCTTTTGCTTGAGCAGCGGATCCTCCACCAGCCGGGCAACGTTCTTCATCGCCTTGATCAGGTCGCCCTCGGTGAACGGTTTGGGGGGCTGGGTCCACAGGTCCTTGAGTTTGACCTCGTCCACGGCGCAGTCGCGACCTTCGACCAGGGCCGGCAAGCTTTGTGGTACCGGTGCTTCACGGCCTCGTGCCGGAGCCAGCGCTTCGGGCAGGGCGCGTTTCCAGCCGGGTTCGACGATTTGCTTGCCCACGGCCCGCAATGCCTGGGCGGCGCAGTCGAAGTCGGCCTGGGTCCGGTCGTATTCGTGGTTGGGCAGGAACTGCGCCAGATACCGCGCCCGTATCAGCGTATAGACGGCCCGCTGCTTGCCGGCGAGCTTGTCGAGGTTCTTCGCCGCAGCGGTAGGGATGATGCCGTGGTGGGCGCTGACCTTGGCGTCGTTCCAGGCCCGGGATTTGCGTTGGGGCTGCAAGTGCTCGCGCAGCGGCGCAAGACCCGGGTCGGCCTGGGCGAGGGCGGCGAGGATGGCCGCAGCTTCGCTGTGCTGGCTCAAAGGCAGGAAACCGCAATCGCTGCGCGGATAGGTAATGAGCTTGTAGGTCTCATAGAGCGACTGGGCAATGTCCAGGGTTTCCTGGGCGCCGAGGCCGAGTTTCTTCGAGCAGACTTCCTGCAGGGTGCCCAGGTCGAACGGCAACGGCGCCGCTTCGCGCAAGCGCTCGGTGCGCAGTTTCATCACCCGGGCGGTGGCAGCGTTGCCCATGGCTTGGGCGGCGTCCTGGGCGAGGGCCTGGTTCAAACAACGTTCCTGATCGTCGCAGGCATCCGGGTCGGCGCGCCACTGGGCGGTGAACACAGTGCCGTCGTGGCGCAGTTGCACGTCGATGGCCCAATAGGCGACCGGCACGAAATCCGCGATGCTGCGGTCGCGATCCACCACCAGGCGCAGGGTGGGGGTCTGCACGCGGCCCACCGGCAGCACGCCCTGATAACCGGACTGACGCCCCAGCAGCGTGAACAGGCGGCTCATGTTCATGCCGATCAGCCAGTCGGCCCGGGAGCGGCCGAGGGCCGAATGGTAGAGGTTGAAGGTTTCGGCGCCCGGCTTGAGTGCGGCCAGGGCCTTGCGGATCGACGCTTCGTCCAGGGCCGACAGCCATAGACGCTGGATCGGCCCACGGTAGCGGCAATGCTCCACCAGTTCCCGGGCAATCATTTCGCCTTCACGGTCGGCGTCGGTGGCGATGACCAGCGTCTTGGCTTCCCCCAACAGGCGCTTGACCGCCTTGTACTGGCCCGCGGTTTTCGGCTTGACCGTCATTTTCCACTGCGTCGGCACGATAGGCAGGTCTGCCAGTACCCAGCGCTTGTAGCGGGCATCGTAGGCGTCGGGCGGGGCGGTCTCCAGCAGATGGCCGATGCACCAGGTGACTGTGATGTTCGCGCCCAGCCAGCAACCGTCACCGCGGCGCGTGGCACCAAGCACGGCAGCGATGTCTTTGGCCTGGGACGGTTTTTCACACAGGTACAGCTGCATAGCGCCCTTTTCCTAAGCAGATTTCATGGGGCTGTAGCATGGTCATGGATGGGCGTCGGAGCAAGTTTTATCTGTATGGATATACAGATAAAGCGTTGCGATGCGTTGCTCCAGGGCGGTTATCGCAACGTTTGGCGGTGTATTTGCACGCAGAATGAATTTCTCGCAAGGGCATCGCTCATAACTTGCAGAGCGGTTGAAACCGCAAAGAACGTTTATGGGGTCAAGGAGAGTCACTTACATGAATTCGATGCCAAAGGGCAACGGACAGGCGGCCGCGCGTTTGATTCTCGTCGTTGAAGATGATCAGACCATTCTGGAGTTCCTCTGTGAGATCCTGCAAGACGAGGGCTTTGCCGTGGAGCCCCGGGAAAGCGCCGACGCGGCGCTGGAATTCCTCAAGCAGAGCGCTGACGATGTGGACTTGTTACTCACCGATATCACCATGCCCGGCAAACTGAACGGCGCGGACCTGGCCAATTTGACCGGCGACCGGTGGCCACAGATACCCTTGTTGATCATGTCCGGTTTCGAAACCCCGGAAAGCGCCGGGATCAAGCATCATGCCTCGTTCATCGCTAAGCCCTGGGCGCTGGGGCAGATGCTGGATCTGGTGGAGAGCACGGTGAAAAATCACTCTGTGCATTGAGCAATGCCAAGAGGGTGAGGTGGCAGGCCTGGGACTGTGCATGTTTGGGTTGCAAGCGGCGATGCGCTCCATGACAATGCGAGTCATTATCAGTCGCGAATTATTCCATTGCCATGCCCGCCAACGATCTGTCCTTACGCAGTGCCGTCGACGTTCTGTACAGTGATCATCACAGTTGGCTCCAAGGCTGGCTGCGCAAGCGTTTGGGCAATGCTTTCGATGCCGCGGACCTGACCCAGGATACCTTCGTGCGTGTCATTAAGGCTCGCTCCGCGTTGGATATTCGTGAGCCGCGACCGTACCTGTCGATGATCGCCAAGGGGCTGTTGATCGATCTGTTTCGCCGCCGTTCGTTGGAACAGTCCTACCTCGAAGCCTTGGCCGCCATGCCGCAAGAGCAGCACCCGTCGCTGGAAGAACAGGCCATCCTGCTCCAGGCCCTGATGGAGATCGACCGCTTGCTGCTAGGGTTGGGGCCGCGTGTCAGGCAGGCGTTCATCCTGTCGCAGTTCGACGGCCTGACTTACCCGCAAATTGCCGAGCGCCTGGGCGTCAGCGTACGTACGGTGAATAACCACATGGCCAAGGCCATGGAACATTGCTGCCTGATGCAGATTCAATTACAACTTTCATGAACCTGCCAGCCGAAGAGTTGCAAGCCATCCGTGTGGCGGCGCAGTGGTACGCCCGGCTTCACTCCGGCATCACGACCGACGCGGATCGAGCCGGGTGGAATGCCTGGCTGAGTGCAGACCCGCTGCATAGCCAGGCCTGGCAACGAATGACAGCGGTGGCTGAACAGATGGCGAGTGTGCCGGGCGCCCTGGCGGCACCGACCTTGAGCGAACGCCACAATCGATCCCGTCGCCAGGTATTGCGCAGCGTCTTGTTACTAACGTCCGCCAGCGGCCTGGGTTGGTTGGGCTGGCGCAGCCAGGCTACGCAGAACCTGCTTTGCGATTACCGCACCGCAGTGGGCGAGCGCCGCGAGTTTCAGCTGGCGGACGGCAGCACCGTGCTGCTCAACACCGACACCTCGGTCAATGTTCGTTTCGATGGGCGCCAGCGGCTACTGGAGCTGTTGTGGGGGGAGATCCTCGTCACGACGGCGATCGATCCCTTGCAGCGGCCTTTCAAGGTCATCACCGGTCATGTCGAAGTGCTTGCGCTGGGCACGCGTTTTATCGTCCGAGGCCAGGCGCGGGGCGGTGAGGTGGCGGTGCTTGAAAAAGCGGTCGAGGTGAGTCTCCCGGCGATTGGCTCGAGGATGCGCGTCGAAGCCGGCCAGCGCCTGGATTTCAATGACCGGTCGCTGGGTACGCTGCGCGGCAACGATGTGTCGGTCGGTGCCTGGCAGAAGGGAAGCATCATCGCCATTGACCGTCCTCTGGCGGTGCTGCTGGATGAACTGTCGCGTTACCGCAACGGCGTGTTGCGTTGTGATCCGGCCATTGCCGACTTGAAGGTTTCCGGCGTGTTTCCCGTCGATAACACCGATCTCGCCCTGGCGGCGCTGGAGAGTGGCTTTTCGTTACGCGTGACCCGCTACAGCCGATTTTGGGTCCGGGTATCGAGCGGCGATCAGCGCTGACGTGGCGGCGCGATAAAAAAGAACACTGTCCTGCACTTTTTATCTCCATCGTTCGGCTCTTCCTCAGTGAGTTTTTATCGACCGTTTGGGGGAGGGGAAGCATGTCTTGGGTAAGCGCGCCAGGTCGTCTGGTGTTTGCAGTGAAAATCGGCTTGCTGGCAGCCGTGACCGGCAGCGTCGGGGTCGTGAATGCCAGTCCGGCTCCAGGTGCCTCGGCGCAGCAGCGTTCGGTGCAGGCCTACGATATCGGGGCCGGCAGCCTGGTGGATGTGCTGACCCGGTTCTCCAGTGCCGCCGGTGTCGCCATTTCGTTTGATGCCCGGCAACTCCAGGGCCTGCAATCGCCCGGCCTGAGAGGTTCGTTCGGCGTGGGCGATGGGTTTGCCCGCATTCTTGGCGGTAGCGGCCTGCAAGCCGACCTCCAGGCCAATGGCACGTACGTGCTGCGCTCCGTGCCAGCCAACGGTTCGGCCATGCAACTGGGAGCAACCACCATCGAGGCGCAGATGCTCGGAGCGACCACCGAGAACAGTGGCTCCTACACGACGGGGGCGGTCACGATCGGCAAAGGCGAGCACTCCCTGCGCGAGACGCCGCAATCGGTGACAGTGATCACTCGCAAGATGCTCGATGACCAGAACCTGAACACCATCGATCAAGTGATGGAAAAAACGCCCGGCATTACCGTCTACGACTCGACCATGGGCGGCAAATATTTCTACTCCCGTGGGTTCCGGATGTCCGGTCAGTATCAATACGACGGTGTTCCGCTGGACATGGGCAACAGCTATGTCCAGGCCGACAGTTTCAGCAGTGACATGGCGTATTACGATCGGGTCGAAGTCCTGCGCGGTGCCGCCGGGATGATGAAGGGCGCCGGCGGCACGTCCGGTGGCGTCAATTTCGTCCGTAAACGCGGCCAGGCCACGGCCCAGACCGAACTCAGCCTCTCGGGCGGCACCTGGGACAACTACCGCGGGCAGGTCGATACCGGTGGCCCGCTGAATGATTCCGGCACCCTGCGGGGCAGGGCGGTGATCGCCGAACAGAGCCGGCATTATTTCTACGACGATGCTCGGCGCAAGGACCAGATTTACTACGGTGCCCTGGACTTCGACCTGACGCCCGACACCACCCTCGGCCTGGGCCTGGCCTATGAGGACGTCGATGCGAGTCCTTGCTGGGGCGGGCAGCCGCGCTACAGGGATGGCAGCGATTTGAAACTCAGTCGCTCTACTTGCCTGGATCCGTCGTGGAACACTTGGCGTAGCCAGCGGACCACGGTGTTCAGCGATCTCAAGCATCAACTCAATGACGACTGGGCCGTGAAGGTGGCCGGTGTCTATACGAAAAACACCCAGGACATCAAATACGCCTTTGCATCCGGCTCGGTGACGCCGGGCGTCTCGACCACCAACGTGCTGGGCAGCATGTACGACTATGACCAGGTCGATTACGGCCTCGACGCCTACTTGGACGGCAAGTTCGACGCCTTCGGGCAGCAGCATGAGTTGATCGTCGGCTTCAACGCCAGCCGTTCGGACAAGGATGATTTTTTCTCGGTCGCCTTCCTGCCGCAGCAACAGAACGTATTCGATCCGGATCGACACATTCCGGAACCGGATGACAGTTACTTCATCGAGAACTCAACGCGCGGTGGCCCGGTGAAAACCGTCACCCGGCAACAAGGCCTGTATTCGACCCTGCGCTTGAAACTGGCGGACCCGTTGACGTTTGTCGTGGGCAGCCGGGTGAGTTGGTACAACTCCAAGACCGACTCGGTGTTCCTCACCGGCGGTTCGGAACACGCCAAGAGCACGGAGACAGGCCAGGTCACCCCGTTTGCCGCTGTGTTGCTGGACCTCAACGAACACCTGACGGCCTACGCCAGTTACTCGGACATTTTCACGCCCCAAGGCAACTACCGTTCCGAAAGCGGTTCGGCACTCAAGCCCCTGGTGGGTGAAAGCTATGAGCTGGGGATCAAGGGCGAATGGTTCGAGGGACGCCTGAACAGCGCCTTCAACCTGTTCCGCACGTTGCAGAAAGACCAGGCCCAGACCGACTACAACTCAAGCTGTGCGTCCTCGGACGGTTACTGCTACGAGAACGCCGGCAAGGTTCGCGCCCAGGGTTTCGAAGCCGAGATCAGCGGTGAAGTCATCGAGCGCCTGCAACTGCTTGCCGGTTACACCTACACCCAGACCAAGACCCTGAACGACATTGATACCAGCCTCAACGGCGGCTCGTTCAACAGCTATGTGCCGCGTCATGTGCTGCGTCTGTGGGGCGATTATGCCCTGGGTGGGGCGTTCGAACGGTTCAGCGTCGGTGCGGGGGTCAATGCCCAAAGCGACAATTTCCGGGTATCGCCGGCGACGGGGGAGAAGATCACCCAGGCCGGTTATGCCGTATGGAATGGTCGCGTCGGCTACCGCATTGATGACACCTGGTCGCTGGCCCTCAACGGCAACAACCTGTTCGACAAGCGCTACTACAGCACCATCGGGACCGAGAGCTTCGGTAACTATTACGGTGAGCCGCGCAACCTCACCATGACTCTGAAGGCGCACTTCTGATCCGCTGGCGAGGGAACAAACGCCCTCGCCACGGTTTTGCCCTCAGTTTTTATCCAGGTCCACGTTCCGGGTTTCCCGCAGGCAAATCATGCCCACCACCAGGCTCACCCCGGTGATCATCACCGGGTACCACAGCCCGTAGAAAATGTCCCCGGTGTAGACCACCAGGGCAAACGACACGGTGGGCAGGAAACCGCCGAACCAGCCGTTGCCGATGTGGTAGGGCAGGGACATGGAGGTGTAGCGGATCCGAGTGGGAAACAGTTCGACCATCAGCGCCGCCAGTGGGCCGTAGCACATGGCTGAAATGATGATCAGCGCCACGATCAGTGCCACGATCATCGGCCGGTTGATCTGCTGGGCATCGGCCTGTTGTGGGTAGCCCGCCAGGGTCACCGCGCCGCGCAGGGCGGCTTCGTCGTAGCCTTCAAGCTTCACATCACCGACGCTGACCTGCACATCACTGCCGGCCGGCGCCGCGACACTGCTGTAGGGCAGGCCTTGCTTGACCAGGAAGGTCTTGACCTTGTCGCATGGGCTATCGAAACGGGCCTTGCCCACCGGGTCGAACTGGAAGGTGCACGTGGCCGGATCGGCGATCACGGTGATCGGCGCCTGACGGCTCGCCAGGTCAATGGCCGGGTTGGCGTAGTGGGCCAGTGTCTTGAAGATCGGAAAGTACAACGCCGTCGCCAGCAACAGGCCAATCATCAGTACCGGTTTGCGCCCGACCTTGTCCGACAGCCAGCCAAAAAAGATGAAGAACGGTGCGCCGATGACCACGCTGACGATCAGCAGGCTGTTGGCCAGGGCCGGATCCATCTTCAGGAACTGGGTGAGGAAAAACAGCACATAGAACTGCGCGGCATAGAAGGTCACCGCTTGCCCGGCGTTGATGCTGAACAGCGCGATCAGCACCACCTTGAGATTTTCCCACTTACCAAAGGATTCGCGGATCGGCGCCTTGCAGCACTTGCCTTCTTCTTTCATTTTCAAGAAGGACGGCGATTCATGCAGGCTCAGGCGAATCCAGGTGGAGATGCCCAGCAACACGATCGACAGCAGAAACGGAATGCGCCAGCCCCAGACTTCGAACTGATCGCCCGTGAAATAACGACAGCCCAGTACCACCAGCAGCGAGAGCAGCAGCCCGAGGGTGGCGGTGGACTGAATCCAACTGGTGTGGAAACCGCGCTTGCCCATCGGCGCGTGTTCGGCGACGTAGGTGGCAGCGCCGCCGTACTCACCGCCCAAGGCCAGGCCCTGGAGCATGCGCAGCACCACGAGGATGATGGGCGCGGCAATGCCGATGCTGGCGTAGTTGGGCAACAGGCCGACGCAGAACGTCGCCAGGCCCATGAGTACGATGGTGGCCAGGAAGGTGTATTTGCGTCCGATCATGTCTCCCAGCCGTCCGAACACCAGTGCGCCGAAAGGCCGCACGATAAAGCCGGCGGCGAATGCCATCAGGGCGAAGATGAATGCCGTGGTGTCGTTGACCCCGGCAAAGAACTGCTTGCTGATCACCGCCGCCAGGGCGCCATAGAGGAAAAAGTCATACCACTCGAACACCGTCCCCAAGGACGAGGCGAAGATGACTTTCTGGGTTTCCTGGCTGGTGCCGGCGCTGCGCGTGGCTTCCAGGGACTGAACATGTTCAGACATTTGGGTATCCCTCACAGTGATTGTTTTTGTTGTTCCACTGTCGACGCCGGTACAGCGTCTCCTGTTTTGCTGCATACCTTGAATTCAAAGGGTTCTCCTTGTGGGAGCGAGCCTGCTCGCGAAAGCGGTATGCCGGTCGACATCATCGTGAGCTGATACACCGCCTTCGCGAGCAGGCTCGCTCCCACAGGGGGATTCTGTTGTTCTTCAGACCGTGGCAGGTTCCTTTTGGGGCGTGGTGCTGCGGATGTCCGCCTCGAGGATCATCTGCGCGGCCTTCTCGGCAATCATCAGCGTGGGCGAGCAGGTGTTGCCCGAGGTGATGCGCGGCATGATCGAGGCGTCGGCGATGCGCAGGCCGTTGATGCCGTGAACCCGCAGTTGCGCATCCACCACCGCGTCGCGGTCCTGGCCCATGCGGCAGGTGCCCACCGGGTGGAAAATCGTCGTGCCTATACGGGCGGCGGCCTGGTGCAGTTCTTCCTCGGTTTGCAGGCTTGGTCCCGGCAGGTATTCCACCGGCTTGAAGGCGCTCAACGCCGGGGCGGCGACGATGCGTCGGGTCAGGCGGATGGCGTCGGCGGCGACCCGCAAGTCTTCGGGATGGCTCAGGTAGTTGGGCTGGATCAGCGGTGCCTCGTGCGGGTCGGCCGAGCGAATGTCCACCCGGCCGCGGCTTTGCGGACGCAGGTCACAGACCGACGCAGTGAACGCCGGGAAACTGTGCAGTGGTTCGCCAAAGCGTTCCAGCGACAAGGGCTGCACGTGGTATTCGAGGTTGGCCGAGGTCTGTTCCGGCCCCGAGCGGGCGAACGCGCCGAGTTGGCTGGGGGCCATGGACAGCGGGCCGCTGCGATCATAGAGGTAGCGCAGCCCCATGCCCATCTTGCCCCATAAAGTGCCGGCGATCTGGTTCAGGGTACGGGCGTTTTCCAACTGGTAGATCAGCCGCAGTTGCAGGTGGTCCTGCAAGTTGCCGCCCACGCCGGGCAGCTCATGAACCACGCCAATGCCCAGGCGTTGCAACAGGTTGCGCGGACCGATTCCCGAGCGCTGCAAAATACCCGGCGAGCCGACGGCGCCGGCGCACAGCACGATTTCCTTGCGCGCCTTGAACGTCATGCTTTTGCCTTGCCAACGGGCGCTGACGGCGTGGGCCCGGTTGTCACGCAACAGCACGCGGTCGACTTCGACATCGGTCATTACCGTGAGGTTGGGGCGCTGGCGAACCGGTTTGAGGAAGGCCTTGGCCGCGTTCCAGCGCACCCCGGCTTTCTGGTTGACCTGGAAATAGCCGCAGCCTTCGTTGTCGCCGCTGTTGAAGTCGTCGACGCTGGGGATACCGCTCTGCTCGGCGGCGGTGCGAAACGCATCGAGAATCGGCCATGACAGGCGCTGGCGTTCGACCCGCCATTCCCCGGCGGCGCCATGGAGCTCGGAGTCTCCGGCAAAGTGGTTTTCGCTCTGTCTGAACAACGGCAGCACGTCTTTCCAGGCCCAGCCAGGGTTGCCCTCGGCGGCCCAGCTGTCGTAATCCGCGGCCTGGCCGCGCATGTAGATCATGCCGTTGATGGAGGAGCAGCCACCCAGCACCTTGCCCCGTGGGTAACTCAGTGCGCGCCCTTGCAAACCCGCTTGCGCCTCGGTCTTGAAGCACCAGTCGGTGCGCGGGTTACCGATGCAGAACAGGTAGCCGACCGGGATGTGAATCCACGGATAGTTGTCGCGCCCGCCCGCTTCAAGCAACAACACCCGGTGCTGCGCGTTGGCGCTAAGCCGGTTGGCCAGCAGGCATCCGGCAGGGCCGGCGCCCACGATCACGTAATCGTATTCATCGACGACAGGTTGCATTCGCGACCTCATTTTTGTTCTTGTGGGATGCATCCTAGTTGTTAGGTTTCGTCAAAAGAATGTTAGTTTTTGCGCAACCGCTGTGCGTTTTTAAACAGTCATGCCTTCAGGCGTGTTCAAGGATGGCCCATGTTCGACTGGAATGACCTGCGCTACTTTCTGGAACTGCAACGCAGCGGCCGTTTGCTCACGGCCGCACGACGCCTGAACACCACCCATGCCACCGTGGCCCGGCACATCGAAGCCATCGAGAAAAGCCTGGGTACCGCGCTGTTTGTCCAGCATGCCCAGGGCTATGAACTGACCCCCGCGGGCGAATCGTTGCTCAAGCACGCTGAAGCCATGGAAAACGTGGCCTTGCTGGCCCAGGAGGACATCACCCAGTCCAGCGCGCCCTTGGGCAAGATCCGCGTGGGGGTGACGGAAGGGCTGGGCATCATGTTTTTAGCCAGCCGCATGGAGGGTCTGTTCCAGCGCTATCCGGGGCTGGAGGTGGAGTTGGTGGCGGTGCCGCGTTTTGTCAGCATCCTCAACCGCGAAGTGGAAATCAGCATTCACCTCGAACGCCCGGTGGCCGACCTGCTGGTGACCCGCAAGCTCACCGACTACAGTCTGGCGCTCTACGCCAGCCAGGCCTACCTGGACCGCTCGCCACCGTTGCGCAGTCGCGAAGACCTGGCCCGCCATGCCTGGATCGGGTATGTCGACGACCTGCTGTTCAGCCAGGAACTGATGTTTCTCAACAGCTTTTGCCGCAACCCTCGGGTGGTGTTCCACAGTACCAGCGTCATCGCCCAGCAACAGGCTGCACGCTCGGGATTGGGGATTGCCGTACTGCCTTGCTACATGGCCAGCAGCGACCCGGCCCTGGTCCCTTTACTGCCCGATGAAACCATCCGCCGCAGCTACTGGATCAGCACCCGCCGCGAACTGCACAAATCCGTGCGCCTGCGGGTGCTCTGGGATTATGTGGTGCAGTTGTGCGAGCGCGAGCAGGGGCTGCTGCTGCCCTGATCGCCAATGTCCCTGGCCATCGATCATCCAGCGCTGGCCGCCCAAGTTCCCTTTCTGGCCCCCAATGACCTCAAGCCAACGCGCGGGCGTGCCTTAGTGTGAGTCTGTCTGACCCAACACAATAAAGGCGTGCTCATTGCGCCACCAAGAGGGGCCCCATGTCGGTACCAACGTCTTCAGCCTGGACTCACGCCGCGGCGATTCTTTCGCTTGGCGTATTGCTCGCCGGTTGCGGCGAAGAGGCCAAAACGAGCCCGCCCAGGGCCTTAACGAGTGTGCCCGCCGACGGAGCGCTGGCACAAATCTACGACAGCAGTTGCAAGCTCTGCCACGCCAACCCCGGCGCCGGAGCGCCCCTGACCGGCGACGCCAACGCCTGGGTGCCGCGAGTGGCCCAGGGCAGCGACACCCTGCTTGATCACACGATCAACGGCTACAACGGCATGCCGCCGATGGGGCTGTGCATGCACTGTTCCGAAGAGCAGTTCCTGGCCCTGATCGGCTTCATGTCCGGCCAGCCATTGCAATGACCAACAGGGGAACGACGGCATGACGATGGACTATTCACGGCGCCAGTGGCTGCAACGGGCCGCCGCTGTCGCGGCCTTCACGGCGCTGGGCAGCCAGGGCGCCCTGGCCGAGTTGATGCGCGCCCCGCGACTGATTCCGTGGCGCAATTGGTCCGGTGCGCAAAGTTGCCTGCCGGCAGCGCGTCTGGCTCCCAAGAATCTGGATGAACTGGTGCAAATCGTGGCCCGCGCCGAAGGGCGGATTCGTCCGGTGGGTTCAGGCCATTCCTTCAGCGCCCTGGTGCCCACGGACGGGACTTTGCTGTCGCTGAGTTTTTTCAGCGGTCTGCTGGATCACGACGTCGCCAGTCTGCAGGCCGAGTTCGGTGGCGGTACGCCCATGTCGCGCATGGGCCCAGCGCTCAAGGCCATCGGTCAGGCGCTACCGAACATGGCCGACGTGGATTACCAGACCCTGGCCGGGGCCATCGCCACCTCGACCCACGGCACCGGCAAGGCATTCGGTTCGTATTCGGCGCAGGTGGTCGGGCTGCAACTGGTGACGGCCGGCGGCGAGGTGCTTGATTGCGATGCCAACCGCCATCCCGAAGTGTTCAAGGCCGGGCGGGTGTCACTGGGTGCGCTGGGGCTGGTGACCCGTGTGCGTTTGCAGAACCGTCCTGCTTATCGGCTGCGCGAGCGCCAGTGGGTGGCGAAAACCGAAGAGTTGCTCGAGGACCTAGACACCAACACTCAGGACAATCAGCATTGGGAAATGCAGGTGGTCACCCATTCCGACTATGCGTTGTCGATTGCCTTGAACGAAACCACCGATCCGGCCACTGCACCGGTGAGCCCCGAGGAGGAGGGTGGCAACGAATTCGTCACCCTGATCGAAAAGCTCGACAAGTATGGCAGCGATTTTCCGACGATTCGGCGCACGTTACTCAACAGCCTGCGACTGGTGGCCGACTTTGAGGATCGGGTTGGCGATTCCCACGACATCTACGCCAATGCGCGCACCGTGCGCTTCAACGAGATGGAGTATTCAGTGCCGGCTGAACACGGTCCGGCGTGCCTGCGGGAAATCCTCAAGCTGATCCGCGACAAAGACCTGCGCACCTGGTTTCCCATCGAATACCGCTACGTGAAGGCCGACGACATCGCCCTGAGCATGTTCGAAGGCCGCGACAGTTGTTCGATCTCCGTGCACCAGCATTACCAGATGGACCATCACAATTTCTTCGCCGCCATCGAGCCGGTCTTCTGGAAATACCAGGGGCGCCCGCATTGGGGAAAACTGCATTCCTTGAACGCCAGGACGCTCCAGGCGCTCTACCCACGCTGGAATGAGTTTGCCCAGGTGCGCCAGGCCCTGGACCCTGGCGGAAAATTCCTCAACGGGCATCTTTCAACGATTCTGGGAGCGAGCTGATGGGTTTCAATCGTCGAGGGTTCCTGGCTGGGACGGTGGGCGCCGGACTGTTGCTGGCCGGCGTCGGTGCCTGGCTGCGACCGCGGGACCAGGGCGGGCCGTACAGCGATTATTTCCGCCAGTTGAACCGGGAACTCAAGGCCCACGGTCCCATGCGACCGGTGATGCTGATTGACCTGGACCGACTCGATCACAACATCGACGTGGTAATGGCCTCGGTCCGGCGCGCCGGCAAACAGCTGCGCTTGGTGGAGAAGTCCCTGCCATCGCCGGGGCTGTTGAACTACATTGGCCAGCGAGCCGAGACTCGACGGTTGATGTCGTTCCACCAACCGTTCCTCAACCACGATGCGTTGCAGTTTCCCACGGCTGATATTTTGCTGGGCAAACCTCTCCCAGTGCGCAGCGCCGCGTTGTTCTATGAGCTTCACAAAGGACCCTTCGATCCGTCACGCCAGTTGCAGTGGCTGCTGGACACACCTGAACGGCTTGAGCAATACCGGGCCCTGGCCCAGGGGCTTGGTACTCGCTTGCGGATCAATATCGAACTGGATGTAGGCCTGCACCGGGGCGGAGTAGCCGACGATGCCACGCTGGAGGCGATGCTCAAGCTGATCCGGGCGAACCCGACGCACTTGGAATTTGCCGGGTTCATGGGCTACGACCCGTTCGTGGGCATGGGCGTGCCCGAGCTGCTGGCAACCCCTCAGGAGCTGCTGGCGCGGGTCATGGCGATCTACACCGCACGGGTGGATTTCGTGCGTCTGCGCTACCCCGACCTCTGGCATCCTGGCCTGACCCTCAACACCGCCGGCAGCCCCAGCTATCGCTTGCACGAACGGGAGAAACTGAGCAGTGAAGTCTCGGTGGGCACGGCCATGCTCAAACCCAGCCACTACGACCTGCCATCGTTGAGCGAGCACGTTCCGGCGGCCTACATCGCCACGCCGGTCTTGAAGCGCAC
>NZ_WUUD01000035.1:143977-157151 GCF_009831705.1 Pseudomonas sp. PICF6
ACGGCGGCAACTGGATGGCCGATCTCGAATCACCCTCAGGCTTGAAGCACAACGACCTCTACGGTCGCAGCTCCAATCAGGAAATGGTCAACGGTTCTGAAACGGTGGGGCTGGCGGTGGAGGACCAGGTGTTCCTGCGACCGACCCAGAGCGAGTCGGTGCTGTTGCAGTTCGGTGATCTGCTGGCCGTGCGCGGAGGGCGGATAGTCGAGATGTGGCCGGTCTATAGCTGACCACGGATCTTGTGGGCTTGTGGGAGCGAGCCTGCTCGCGATGACGGCGGTACATTCAGCATCAATGCAGGCTGATCCACGGCTATCGCGAGCAGGCTCGCTCCCACAAGGGATTGCTGGTGAGCCTGCCGGAACCGAATAGAGCGTTCACAACGCAAACGGAATACTGATCTTGGCCCAGAGCATTTCGCCTTCGGGGCGGTTCTCTACGTTGAACTCCTTGGCCCAGCGGATCTCGGCGCTGGCGTATTTGAGAAAGGTCAGGTGCAGCGCCGGACCGATGGCGAACACCTGGCCGCGCACGCCGTCATCCACGTCCTGACCGGCGAACTGCACGGTGCGGCCGTATTGTTTGTCGTCGGTGGTCTGCTTGAGGTAGTAACCGTTGAGCCCCAGCATCACGTTGTCCGTCAGCCGGTAACTGACGGAATAGTCGAAGTGGAAAATCTGCCCTGAGCGGTAGTCGGTGTCCTTGTTCTCGCGATTGAAACTGTAAGTGCTTTTCATCGACACCTCGGTGTTTTCCGTGGGCAACCAGGTGAAGGAAAACAGCGGCTTGTAGGTGTAGAAATTGGTGCTGGTGTTGGCCAGGCGGTCGGTGCTGTATTCGCCGGTCGGCACGGTGATTTCCAGTGCGGCGGCCAGGGTCAGGTTTTTGCCCATGTCCCACAGCACGATGGGCGAAATGGTGGTATCGCCCATGCCTTCGCGAGTGTCCTGCAGGCCGAACACCGAGATTTCCTGTTTGATCCAGGGCTGGCCAACGTAGATACCCAGGCGTCCACCGGCCACCCGCAAAGGGCTCAGGTAATCGATCCGGGGGACCACCGCCGTGGATTCGATTTCGACATCCGGGACTTCGCCGCCCAACGAACTGATGTTGAATTTCCTGGCCTTGTAATGGTTGTAGTAGAGGTTGAACGCAAACATGTGGTCAGGAAGGTTGTCGACGTCCAGCGGCAACACGAAGAAACCGTCGGTGCCGGTGCCGATGTTATCGACTCCGGTTTCGGTGGCCAGGGCCGGCAGGGCACAGGCCAGGCCGAGGGTCAGTTGCAAGGCGAATGTCGTGCGGGTCGGGTTCATGCGGGGGCTCATTATTATTGTTGGAAATGCACCAAAGGTCCGAGCCATACAAATAAGCCGTTCGCCGCCGGTAGGGCAGGGTATTGGCGGCCACACAGGGGACATGGGCGGCCAGATTTTTGTGCCCCTCTATACGCTGGGTCATGCTAACGTTTATGAAACAACCGGTTACAAAGACGCCGCCTAACGTACCCCGGAACCCGCCCATGCAGATGAAAGTCATCGACCCGACCTATGAACTGGCGCTGGTGTCGCCGTTTCTTTTGCAAACCTTGGCCGACGTGGTGGCAGACCAGGGTTTCGATGCCGCCAGCCTGTGTCGCGGCCTTGGTTTCGGGCTCGACGATCTGCAGGATCCTGCCCAGCGGATTTCCTATCGCCAGGCCGTGGTCATGATCCAGCGGGCGCTCAAGCTGTTGCCTGATCGGGGCCTGGGCTTGTGGGTTGGCGATCGCAATGTATTGGGTACCCTGGGCCTGCTGGGCCACGTGTTGTCGCTGTGCGAAACCCTGCGCGATGTCTTTGCCCTGGGGATTCGGTATCAACACACCACCGGCGGTATCGCAGTCTCGAGTGTTGAAGAGGCCAGTGACCGGATCATGGTCGAGGCGACTTGCCGCCTGCCTTTTGCCGAGGTCCAGGTCTTTGCGGTCGAAGAGTTTTTCGCCAGCCTGATGGTGTACGGCAGGGCGTTGGCAGGGCCTGACTTCAGGCCCCAGGCCGTGGAGTTCATGCACGCTGCGCCGTCTTATGCCCAGGAATACCAAAGGGTCCTGGGGCCGGATGTGCGTTTCGGTTGTCGTCACAATCGCATGCTGATCGATGCCTGCTGGCTCGGCGTACGCCTGCCCAACCATCACCCGCTGGCCTTGCGTCAGGCCCTGGCCTTGCTGGAACAGGAGGCCACTGAGGTCCATCGCAAGATCGATCTGATCCAGGCGGTGGAGCGGGCGATTGCCCGGGACCTGACCCGTGGCAGCCACATCGAGAAAATCGCCAGCGACCTCAACATGAGCAGCCGCACCCTGCGCCGACGCTTGACCGAGCACAACCTGACCTTCGAAGCCTTGCTGGAACAGGTGCGTCGTGGCCGGACCCTGAACCTGCTGGCCAACCCCGACTGGTCCATCGAGCGCATCACCGAAGAGGTCGGCTACAGCGATGTGCGCAGTTTCCGCCGGGCGTTCCGGCGCTGGACCGGGATGAGCCCGAGCGCGTTTCGGACCGAGGGGTCGACACCGGCTTAGCCGGGACGGTCAATGGTCGGCTCCCTGTGGTTGACTGACTGGCGGTGCTTGTCAGAAAAAACCGACAAGAGTACAAATGTACTCCATGACGACTCTCACCCCCCGCCGTACCGCCATCCTGACCTTCATCCGCGAACGCATCGCCGAGCAGGGCCAGCCCCCCAGCCTCGCTGAAATCAGCGAGGCGTTCGGTTTCGCCTCCCGCAGCGTGGCGCGCAAGCATGTGCTGGCGTTGACCGAAGCCGGTTTCATCGAAGTCAATCCGCACCAGGCCCGGGGTATTCGCTTGCTGAACCAGCCGCCGCGTCCCGAGCTGCTGGAAGTACCGGTGCTGGGGCGGGTGGCCGCCGGCCTGCCGATCGGTGCGGATGCCGAGGTCCACAGTCGCCTGATGCTCGACCCGGCGATGTTCACCAAGGCGCCGGATTACCTGCTACGGGTCCAGGGGGACTCGATGATCGAGGATGGCATTCTCGACGGCGACCTGGTGGGCGTGCAGCGTACGCCCCAGGCCTCCAACGGCCAGATCGTCGTGGCGCGCCTGGACGGTGAAGTCACCATCAAGCGCTTCGAGCGAATCGGTGAGCGGATACGTTTGCTGCCGCGCAACCCGGCCTACCAGCCGATCATTGTCGAAGCCGACCAGGACCTGGCCATCGAAGGCGTGTTCTGTGGCTTGCTGAGGCAAGGCTGATGGGCGCTGTCGTTGCGCTGGACACGCTGTTCAACGGTGGCCAGGTCTGGAAGGGCCGGCCCGCGCCCCCGGCTGCCAGCCCGCAGCCCACCGGTCATGCGGCCCTGGACGCGGCGTTGCCCAGCGGTGGCTGGCCGGAAGCGGCGTTGACGGAACTGCTGGTCGCCGCGCCGGGCGTGGGCGAGTTGCAACTGGTCTGGCCAACCTTGGCGCGACTGACGGCGGCGGGGGAGCGGATCGTGCTGGTGGCGCCGCCATTCGTGCCCTATCCGCAGGCCTGGCAGAACGCTGGGGTGGACCTGCGCCAGTTGTCAGTGATCCGGGCCGATGAGCGCGATGCCTTGTGGGCCGCCGAACAATGCCTGCGTTCGGGCAGTTGTGGCGCGGTGCTGTGCTGGCCCCGCCAGGCTGATGATCGCGCCCTGCGCCGCTTGCAAGTGGCGGCGGAAACCGGCCAGACCCTGGCGTTCGCCTGGCGCTCGATTCAGGAAGCCATCAACCCCTCGCCGGCGGCCCTGCGCATCGCCATCGATGGCCGGCCAGGGCAATTGCGGGTGCTCAAGTGCCGGGGCGGGCTGGCCCGTTCGACGCCGATTGCCTTCGCCACGCTCAGCACACCGACCGAGCATTGAGGTTGCGATGCGCTGGGTCTGCATACTCTTCCC
Organism: Pseudomonas sp. PICF6; assembly: GCF_009831705.1. Taxonomy (NCBI): domain Bacteria; kingdom Pseudomonadati; phylum Pseudomonadota; class Gammaproteobacteria; order Pseudomonadales; family Pseudomonadaceae; genus Pseudomonas; species Pseudomonas sp. PICF6. The sequence continues at coordinate 147,903 of NZ_WUUD01000035.1, forward strand.
GCAACTGGCGCTGGACGCCGCGCTGCGTCAGCGTCCCGATCCCGACGAGCCCTTGGCGCTGTTGACCGGTCCGGCCCAGCGCCGGGTCCTGCAAGCGGTCAATGACCCGGCACGGGCCCTGGGTTTGCGCCCCGGCCAGACCATGACGGCCGCCCAGGCCCTGAGCAAAGGGTTTGCCACGGCCGAATACGATGCGGCGCAGATCGAACACTGGCAACAGTTCCTGGCGGCCTGGGCCTACCGTTTCAGCTCCCAGGTCAGCGTGCATTACCCGCGCACGGTGGTGTTCGAGATCGAGTCGAGCCTGGGCCTGTTCGGCCCCTGGCCGGTGTTCGAGAAGCGCCTGCGGGCCGAGCTGACGCAACTGGGATTCCGGCATCGCATTGTCGCCGCCCCCAACCCGGTGGCGGCGCGGGTGTTGGCCAATGCCTACGACGCCCTGGTGGTGCCCGATATTGAAACCCTGCAAGCCTGCCTGGGGCAGATGCCGGTGGAGCGTATCGGCCTGGAACCCGACGTCGCCACGGCACTGTCACGCATGGGGCTGCGCCAGTTGAGCCAGGTCCAGGCCTTGCCCCGACACACCCTGGCGCGGCGTTTTGAGGCCCAGGTGCTCAAGCATCTTGACGCGCTGACGGGCAGCCGCACCCTGGCGCTGTCGTTTTACCTGCCGCCGGACCGTTTCGATGTGCGCATCGAGCTCAATTACGACGTGCAATCCCACCAGGCGTTGTTGTTTCCGTTGCGCCGGTTGACCGGTGATCTCTCGGCTTTCCTGTGCGGTCGCGACAGCGGCGTGCAACGCTTTGACCTGCACCTGGAACACGCCGGGTTGCCGGACACGCTGATCAAGGTCGGCTTGCTCAGCGCCGAGCGGGATCCTGCGATGCTTTTCGAACTGGCCCGTGGTCGGCTGGAACAGGTGCAGGTCGAGGCACCGGTACGTGGCTTTCGTTTGTGTGCCGAAGACCTGCCCAGTTTCGTGCCCCAACGCCTGGAGCTGTTCGACGAGCGTCCTCAACAGTCCTTGCCTTGGGAGCAATTGCGCGAGCGGCTGCGGGCCCGGTTGGGGGACGACGCAGTGCAGGGCCTGGGGTTTCGCGATGACCATCGGCCTGAATGTGCCTGGCAGATGACCTCTCAGCGCCAGCCCCAGGCATGTCCGGTGCGCGAGGGCGTCCGGCGTCCCGGCTGGCTGCTGGACGAACCCCAGGCCTTGCAGGAGAGCCAGGCGCGAATCCTCATGGGCCCGGAGCGCATCGAGTCCGGCTGGTGGGACGGCGCCGACGTGCGCCGTGATTACTATCTGATCGAAACCCGCGCGGGCCAACGGGGCTGGGCCTATCGACCGGTGGGCGAGGGTGGCCCGCTGTGGCTGCAGGGCTGGTTCGCATGAACATCGAATATGCCGAGCTGCATTGCCTGTCGAACTTCAGTTTCCAGCGCGGTGCCTCCAGCGCCCTGGAGCTGTGCCGTCGTGCGCAACAACAAGGTTACAAGGCCCTGGCAATCACCGATGAGTGCACCCTGGCCGGGATTGTCCGAGCCTGGCAGGCTGCCAGGGAGCTGGACCTGCACTTGATCGTCGGCAGTGAGATCCAGATCGAGAACGGTCCGAAACTGGTGCTGTTGGTGGAGAATCTGCAAGGCTATCAAGCCTTGTGCCGGCTGATCACCCGCGCCCGCCGCCGCAGCGAGAAAGGTCGCTATCGCATCGTGCGGGAAGACTTCGACGAGCCCTTGCCGGGATTGCTGGTGTTGTGGGTGCCCGGTGACAACGATTCCGAAGAGCAGGGGCGCTGGTTGCGGAAGATATTCGCCGAGCGCTTGTGGCTGTCGGTCCAGTTGCATTGCGGGCAGGACGACCGGCGTCGGCTGGCGGACTTGCTGGCGCTGGCCGAGCGTTTGGACCTTCCGGCCGTGGCCACGGGAGACGTGCACATGCATGTGCGCGGCCGGCGCGCCCTGCAGGACACCATGACCGCCATCCGGCACCACGTCACGGTGGCCGAGGCCGGCCAGCGCTTGCACCCCAACGGTGAGCGCCACCTGCGAAGTCTCCCGGCCCTGGCCGAAATCTACCCGCGCGCCTTGCTCGACGAAACGTTGAACATCGCCCGGCGCTGTACGTTCGACCTTGGCCAACTGCGTTATCAATACCCCCGTGAACTGGTGCCTGAGGGGCATGATCCAGCGTCCTGGCTGCGGGAATTGACCGAACGCGGTATGCGCGAGCGATGGGCCAAGGGTGTGGAAGACAAAGTACGGGTACAAATCGATAAAGAACTGACTCTGATCGCCGATCTGGGCTACGACAGCTATTTCCTCACCGTACAGGACATCGTCAGCTTCGCCCGCAGCCGCAATATTCTTTGTCAGGGGCGTGGCTCAGCGGCCAACTCGGCGGTGTGCTACGCCTTGGGGATCACCGAAATCGACCCGAGCCAGACCAGCATGCTGTTCGAGCGATTCCTGTCCCGGGAGCGCAACGAACCGCCGGACATCGACGTCGATTTTGAACACGAGCGTCGTGAAGAAGTGCTGCAGTACGTGTTCCAGCGCTACGGCCGCCATCGTGCGGCATTGACGGCAGTGGTCAGCAGCTACCACGGTGCCGGCGCGGTGCGGGACGTCGCCAAGGCCTTGGGCTTGCCGCCGGATCAGGTCAACGCGCTGGCCGACTGTTGTGGGCGCTGGAGTGACGAGGCGCCGCCAGTGGATCGCCTGCGCGAAGGTGGCTTCGACCCGGACAGCCCGGTGTTGCGCCGGGTCCTGAGCCTGACCCAACAACTGATCGGTTTTCCCCGGCATCTGTCCCAGCACCCTGGCGGCTTCGTGATCTCCGAACAGCCTCTGGACACTCTGGTGCCGGTGGAGAACGCCGCTATGGCCGAGCGCACCATCATCCAGTGGGACAAGGACGACCTGGACGCGGTCGGGTTGCTCAAGGTGGATATCCTGGCCTTGGGCATGCTCAGCGCAATTCGTCGATGTTTTGATCTGATCGCGCAGTACCGCGGCCAGCACTACACCTTGGCGACGTTGCCCAAGGACGACGCGGCCACTTACGAGATGATCACCCGCGCCGACACCATTGGCGTGTTCCAGATCGAGTCGCGCGCACAGATGGCGATGTTGCCTCGGCTCAAACCCGAGTCCTTTTATGACCTGGTTATTGAAGTGGCCATCGTGCGACCGGGGCCGATCCAAGGCGGGATGGTGCACCCGTATCTGCGGCGTAAAAACAAGGAAGAAGCGGTGACTTACCCCTCCAAAGCGTTGGAAGAAGTGCTCAAGCGCACCTTGGGCGTGCCCCTGTTTCAGGAGCAGGTCATGCAGATCGCCATCGTTGCGGCGGATTACAGCCCCGGCGAAGCTGACCAGCTGCGTCGTTCCATGGCGGCCTGGAAACGTCACGGCGGCCTGGAACCGCATCGGGAACGCCTGGCGGCGGGGATGGCGAAAAACGGCTACACAGCCGAATTCGCCGCGCAGATCTTTGAACAGATCAAGGGCTTCGGCAATTACGGTTTTCCCGAGTCCCATGCCGCCAGCTTCGCCTTGCTGACCTACGCCAGCAGTTGGCTCAAATGCCATGAACCGGCGGCGTTCGCCTGTGCCCTGATCAACAGCTGGCCCATGGGGTTCTACAGCCCGGACCAGATTCTGCAGGATGCCCGCCGGCATCAGTTGCAGATCCGCCCGGTGGACGTGCGCGCCAGTGACTGGGATTGCAGCCTCGAACCCATGGAAGGCCGACAACCGGCGCTTCGCCTGGGGTTGCGCATGATCAAGGGCTTTCGCCAAGAGGATGTCCATCGCATCGAAGCGGCCCGCCGGCATCGGCCCTTCAGTGACGTGGCCGACCTTGGCGAGCGCGCGCAACTCGATGCCCGGGCCCAGGCGCAACTGGCCGACGCCGGTGCCTTGCGGGGCTTGGCCGGTGATCGTCATCGCGCTCGCTGGGAGGTGGCCGGGGTACAGAAACAGCTGGGCTTGTTCGCCGGTTTGCCCAGCCAGGAAGAACCGCCCGTGGACCTGCCAAAACCTACGGTGGGGGAGAATCTGTTCGCCGATTACGCCAGCGTCGGTACGACACTGGGCCCCCATCCACTGGCTTTGCTGCGCCCCGAACTGCGCGCCCGGCGCTGTCGCAGCTCGCGGGAGCTGCAGGATGTGGAGCATGGCCGCAACGTCAGCGTCGCCGGGCTGGTCACCGGCCGCCAACGGCCAGGTACGGCCAGCGGCGTGACTTTTGTCACCCTGGAGGATGAGTTTGGCAACCTCAATGTGGTGGTCTGGCGCGACCTGGCCGAGCGCCAACGCAAAGCGTTGGTGGGTTCGCAATTGCTCAGGGTCGACGGGCGTTGGGAAAGTGTCGGTGAGGTTCGTCACCTGATCGCCGGCCGCCTGAGCGACCTGACCGAGTTGCTGGCGGGTATCCAGGTGCATAGCCGCGATTTCCGCTGAACCCGGCTGCCACACAGCAAGCATGTCGCCAGCCCGGACAGGTTTGCATCATGACCTGCCCATGAAACCAAACGCCAGCGCAGCGCTCGAAGCTCTGAGCACAAGGGACTTGTGGTATGCCGATTCCCTGCTGGCATTTTCGAGGTTCAGAATCGACTCATGCAGTTCTTATCCCAGAATCATGGATGCCCCGGTTGGGGCGGTGAAATGGCCGGGCGTATCCGGTCGTTCGATTGGAGCCAGACCGAACTGGGTGCCATCGAGCACTGGTCCGCCAGTCTGCGCAGCGCAGTCCAGGTGCTGCTGGCGTCGCCTTTGCCGATGGTCATGTTGTGGGGCCGTCAGGGCTTCATGATCTACAACGATGCTTATGCCGAGTTCGCCGGCGGGCGCCATCCGTACCTGCTGGGCTGCGCGGTAGAGTTGGGCTGGCCGGAAGTGGCCGAATTCAATCGTCACGTACTGGATGTCTGCCTGGCCGGTGGCACCTTGTCCTATCGCAGCAAAGAGCTGGTACTGCTACGCAATGGCAAGCCCGAAGATGTCTGGATGGACCTTTATTACAGCCCGGTGCCCGACGATGATCAGTCTCCGGGCGGCGTTTTGGCGATCGTCGTGGAAACCACCGAGCTTGTGCTGACCGAGCGTGCCCGCCAGGAGGCCGAACGCAGCTACCGCGCCGTCAACGAGCGCATTCAGTTGGCCCTCTCGGCCGGGCCACTGCTGGGGTCGTTTGTCTGGGATATCCAGAACGACACACTTTCCGGCGATGAGCGTTTTTCCCGCACGTTCAATTACCCGCCAGACACGCCTCTGGATGCACTGCCTGTCGAGATTGCCCGCCAGAACATCCACCCCGATGATCTGGAGGAGGTGAACCGGCGGGTCGAACTGACCTTGCGTACCGGAACCCCCTACAACGCTGAGTATCGGGTGCGTCGACTCGGCGGTGATTACCTGTGGGTGCTGGCCAGCGGCCGATGTGAATTCGATACGTTGGGCCGGCCGTTGCGTTTCCCCGGTGTGCTGATTGATATCAACGAACGCAAGGCGGCTGAAGCATCGCTGCTCAAGTTCACCCGTGATCTGGAGCAGCGTGTCGCCGAGGAAGTGCATGCGCGGTTGACGGCCGAAGAGCAGTTGCGCCAGTCGCAGAAACTCGAAGCCATTGGCGGACTCACCGGCGGTGTGGCTCATGACTTCAACAACTTGCTGCAGGTGATCGCCGGCAACCTGCACCTGTTGGCTCGCCACGAACCGCACAACGCCAATGTGCAGCGGCGGGTCAGTGCCTCCATCGAAGCGGTGGAACGGGGCGCCAAACTGTCCTCGCAATTGCTGGCGTTTGCCCGCCGCCAACCGTTGTCACCGGCGGTCTACAACCCACGACGAATCTTCGACGGTCTGGGCGAATTGTTGCAGCGGGCCTTGGGCGAAACCATCCAGATCGAAGTGACCTTGCCCGCCGAGCCCTGGTGCATCCACGTCGATCGCAATCAGCTTGAAAACGCTTTGCTGAACCTGGCGATCAATGCCCGCGATGCCATGTGTGGTGAGGGCACCATCGGCCTGATCGGCGAAAACATCGTGCTCGACGAATCGTCCTGCGCCGGTAAAGACATTCCGGCCGGTGACTATGTGCGCCTGTCGGTGATCGACCGCGGCGCGGGCATGCCTCCCGATGTCCTGGACCATGTGTTCGAGCCGTTTTTCACCACCAAGACTGACGGCCAGGGCACCGGGCTTGGGTTGAGCATGGTGTTCGGGTTCGTCAAGCAAAGTGGCGGGCATATCGAGATTACCAGTGACGTGGGAGAGGGCACGCGAGCGCAGATGTATTTCCCCCGCAGTCGGCAACCTGAAACAGGTGAAGAGGCCCCACACAGCCCGCTTCTGACCGGTGGGCAAGAGACGATTCTGGTGGTGGAGGATAACGAAGAGGTGCGCAGCGCGTCGGTGGAGCTGCTGGAACAGTCCGGTTATCGTACCCTCACGGCCGCCAATGGTGACGAGGCCATGAAACTGCTGCTGGAGGGTGTCGTGGTGGACCTGATCTTCACGGATGTGGTCATGCCCGGGCTGATCAAGAGTTCCGACCTGGCCGCTTGGGCTAAGGTGCAGTCACCACCGGTACCGGTGCTGTTCACCTCGGGCCACACCCGGGACATCATCTCCCGCAACCACCAGTTGAGCCCCGACACTCATTTGCTGAGCAAACCCTACGGCTCGGACGCGCTGACCCGGATGGTGGGAACCGTGTTGGGGCGCTGAGCGCGGCACCGTAAACAAATGGAACCGAAGCCGCCATGTCACCTTCAAATGACCATGACCGGTCATCAATCCGGCCTGTCATGAATGAGGTGCCTATGAACCAAGATCCTGCAAACACCCAGCAACAAGGCCAGACGCAGGCCCCGTCACCGCGCAATGATCCGGCGATCGATCCTCAGGTTTCCCCTGAGCCCGCTGGCACCCAGCCAGTCAGCCCGGCTGGGGCAGGCAAGGCCCAAAGCGCCGACAGCGAAGTCGATCAAAAAAATCACCACCAGGACAACGACAACACCTTCAGCCCTGGCTTCAAGCCTGACCCGGACCGCCCGGAATCCGGTGAGAGCACTGATGCCGATATCGACACCGATGGCGGCTAGCAGAGCCTAGAAAAAGCCCGACTCGATGGTCGGGCTTTTTCAGGTTTCAAGCTTTATTTGCTCGGATGGGCTGCCTGGAGTTTCTTGGCCATCTGCAGATGTTTTTCCAGGTCTGGAAGCATTTTCTGCGCGAACGCCTTCAGCTCGGTGTTGCCGGGCTTCTTGTCGTCAGTGACGGTCTCGGCTTCTTTCTTGAACAGGGCAATGGTTTCTTCGTGGGCCATCACCTGGTTGTTGGCGTAGGCCGCATCAAACGATTCCTCGCGCATATCGAGAATCTTGGCCTTGGCCTTTTTCACCAGCGTGGTTTCGTCCGGCACTTCGATATCGTGTTTTTTCGCCAGCGAGATCAACTCCTCGTTAGCTTTGGTGTGGTCGGAAATCATCATGTTGGCGAATTCCTTGACGTCCGCCGAACTGCTTTTTTCCAGGGCCAGTTTGCTGGTTTCGATTTCCGCGATACCACCGGCCGCCGCGTTGTCGACGAAGTCGCTGGAAGTCGCGGCCCAAGCCATTCCCATACTGGTGCTCAAGGCAACTGCCAGGCCGAGTTGACGCAGGTTGAATCCGTCCATAGGTAAGTCTCCACACAGGTTGTACAAGGGACTTGTGTCGTCCTGTTCAATGGAGAGCGGCGGGCGGACAAAGGTTTGATTGCAAAGCGGTGCGGTACGACGAACGGTCACCGCTGGTCGGATTGGCGGTCGACAGAACCCCGTTGGCGAGGCCATTCTGATAGTCGACGAGCGCCGTAGAAGGCGTTAGCCATCGTTCTACCAAAGGAGGTGTTCCATGCCGGTGATCCACGATTTGTGCCAGGATCTCAACTGCACAAAAGACGACATCCAGCAAAAGCGCAGCGAGAATCCCAGGCTCGACTCGTTACTTCTCAAGTATTCCCAAATAGATGCCGAAGTGGTCGACGCCGAGAAACCGTCCTCCGCGGCACTGTCCGATGTTGCCCTGAAGACGCTCAAGGAGAAACGTTTGCAGGTCAAGGACGAGATCGCGCAGTACTTGCAGGGATAGTCCTAGGGCCGGGCTGTCGGTGAGGAGCCCTCTGCTTGCAGGAGGGCTTTTTTCGGCAGACTCGTCAGGTCAGCGGGTCCCAGCGCTGGGACCAGTCGCTGCCGGTCGTGACGATCTGGCGCAGCACTTCGAACGCTTGCTGCAACGCCGCCGAATCCCGATCCCTGGAGTACACGAGGTAAGTCGGGTAGTTGAATTCCGGCGCCTTGGGCACCCGCTCCAGGATGCCGCTGTCCAGGTAGCTTTGCACCACTCGGGTCCGGAAGTAGCCGCTGCCGCCGTTCTCCAGGATGTACTGCAGGGCCAGGGGGCCGAGGTTGAAGGTCACAGCCGCCTTGGCCTTGTCCGGCAGCGCAGTGTCGTGCTGACGACGGAAGTCGGCACTCCAGTCGATGTACACGTAGGGCTCTGGACGGGTCGCCAGGCGCACCAGGATCAGTTTCTCTTCCAGCAACTGTTCCACTTGCAGCCTCGGCCAGTATTCGGGCTGATACACCACGGCGGCATCCAGCAGGCCCAGTTCCAGTTGTTGCAGCAGTTTTTCGCCATCGCGGATGTCCATGCGCAGGGCATGGCCGGGGATTTTATGGCGCAGTTCCTCGGCCCAGGCGAGCATCAAGGGGTTGCATAGACTGACCTCGCCACCGAGGTGCAAAACGTTGCGAAAGCCTTCGGGCAAGGGCAGGTCTCGGCGGGCCGCTTCCCAGGTCTGCACCAGTTGATTGGCATACACCACGAACGTTTCACCGTCGGCAGTCAGGCGCGCGCCGGCACGGTTGCGCACAAACAGCACGCAGCCAAGCTGGCTTTCAAGCTTCTGGACTCGCGCCGTGATAGCCGTCTGGGTGACGTGCAGCTTGTCGGCCGCGGCGGCGAGGCTGCCGTGGCGGACGATTTCCAGAAAGGTGCGGGCGAGGTCGATGTCCATGGTCAGGCCGATACGGGGAAAGCGGGGATTGTACGACACCTGCGAACTACCGCAGGGTCCTTTGCTGAATGTACCGGCGCTATCGCGAGCAGGCTCGCTCCCACAATTGCTCCGGGTGATGAGGATTGAGCGTCGCTCCAGATCCCCTGTGGGAGCGAGCCTGCTCGCGATAGC
>NZ_WUUD01000035.1:157161-178888 GCF_009831705.1 Pseudomonas sp. PICF6
CCCGCCACAGAGGCGGGATTCGTTTGCAGCCAGGGCGCCCGTAGAAAGGGCAAGCAGACTCAGGCCGGGAACAATTCGGACAGCTTCATCGACAGCATCATGTCGCCTTCGACGCGCAGCTTGCCGCCCATGAACGCTTGCATGCCGTCGGTATCGCCGCTGACGATGCCCTTGAGGGTTTCGCTGTCCATGATCAGCGTGCAGTTGGCGTTCTCATTTTCGCCTTCTTGCAGCTCACAGGTGCCATCCTTGACGATCAGGGCGTAGTGCTTGTCTTCGTCAGTGATGTTGAAACCAAATATCAAGTCCAGGCCGGTAGCGGCGTCTGGGTTGAACTTGGCTTTCATGGCTTGTACGGCGTCGGCTACGGAGGTCATGGTTTCGATCCTTATTTGGGTTATACAGCAAGGGTCTACAGTGATCCGGACTCAGCGAAAGGTGATGAGGTCCGGGGCCTTCAGCAGTTGCAGGTGGGCATGACTGTTGAAGGAAGCCAGGGCCACCTCGCGGCCCCTGAATTTCAGGTGGTTGAGCGAGGTGTTGACGATTTGCCAGTTCAGTTCGAAGGCCTGCCGCGCAGGCATCTGGGTGATCAGGTGGAGCAGGGCGGTGATGGTCCCGCCGGAAGTGAACACGGCGATTTTCTGGGAATTGTCGGCTTGCTCCAGAATGCGCTGCAGGCCGGTCTGCACGCGTTCGACGAAACCCAGCCAGCTTTCCAGTTCGGGCGGGTCGTACTGGCCGCTGAGCCAGCGCTCGATGATCAACGCGAAGATGCGCTGGAACTCGGCGCGGTTCTGTGCGGCATTGCGCAGAATGTACAGGGCTTCGGGTTCCTGGGGCAGCATGTCCGGCAGCAGGGCGCGGATCACCGCGTCGGCATCGAACTCATTGAACGCCGAATCGATCTCCAGCCCGGGAACCGGCAGCCCGGCGGCGGACATCTGGCCCAGCGCACCGGTGGCGGTATCCTGCTGGCGACGCAGGTCGCCCGAGAGGCAGCGATCGAACACGACACCCAGTTCGGCCAGGTGGCTGCCCAGCACTTGGGCCTGGCGTACACCGTTTGGCGAAAGGACATCGTAGTCGTCCGCACCAAAGGAGGCCTGGCCATGTCGAATCAGATAGATACTGCCCACGTCCGCGTCATCCCGGTACGTTGAAGGTTTGGCGAGGTTATGAGGATGGCGGTGAGCTGTCAATGAAAAAACATACGCTTGTTTGAAATGCCTGTTACAGCCTTGTCCAGCTGCGCTCCCGTTAAGGTAACCACAGGTTTCACGGCTGGTCGTGGCGCAGGCGCATGGGTATGCTGAACGTGTTGAGTGCCCGCCCTTGAGCGGCGTTTTGAATTTATTAGGAGCCATCGTGGAGTTTTTCATCGAATACGCCAGTTTCCTGGCCAAGACCGTGACGCTGGTGATCGCCATCCTGGTGGTGCTGGCCAGTTTTGCTGCCCTGCGCAGCAAGGGCCGGCGCAAGTCTGCCGGCCAGTTGCAGGTGAGCAAACTCAACGACTTCTACAAGGGACTGCGTGAGCGCCTGGAGCAGACGCTGCTGGATAAAGACCAGCTCAAGGCCCTGCGCAAGACCGAAGGCAAGGCTGAAAAGGCCGCCAAGAAACACAAGGACAAGCCGGCGGCCAAGCCTCGGGTATTCGTGCTGGATTTTGACGGTGACATCAAAGCCTCGGCCACCGAGAGCCTTCGTCATGAAATCACCGCATTGCTGACCCTGGCGACCCCGAAGGATGAAGTGGTGTTGCGCCTGGAAAGCGGTGGCGGCATGGTCCACAGCTACGGTCTGGCCTCCTCGCAACTGGCCCGGATCCGTCAGGCCGGCGTGCCGCTGACGGTGTGCATCGACAAGGTCGCGGCCAGCGGCGGCTACATGATGGCGTGCATCGGCGAGAAGATCATCAGCGCGCCTTTTGCCATTCTTGGCTCCATCGGCGTCGTGGCCCAGTTGCCAAACGTCAACCGTCTCCTGAAGAAGCACGACATCGATTTTGAAGTGCTGACGGCCGGTGAATACAAGCGCACGTTGACGGTGTTTGGCGAAAACACCGAGAAGGGTCGGGAGAAGTTCCAGGAAGACCTGGACATCACCCATGAGTTGTTCAAGAACTTCGTGTCCAACTACCGTCCGCAACTGGCCATTGATGAAGTGGCGACTGGCGAAGTCTGGCTGGGCGTCGCAGCATTGGACAAGCGCCTGGTGGACGAGCTGAAAACCAGCGATGAATACCTGGCCGAACGAGCCAAGAGTGCCGAGCTGTACCACTTGCACTACGCCGAGCGCAAAAGTTTGCAGGAGCGTATTGGCATGGCGGCCAGTGGTTCGGTGGACCGGGTGCTGCTCAGTTGGTGGAGCCGCCTGACCCAGCAGCGGTTCTGGTAACGGCTAACCCTGTGGGAGCGAGCCTGCTCGCGATGACGGTGGTTCATCCAGCATCACCTGCTCAGGCGAGCCGCTATCGCGAGCAGGCTCGCTCCCACATTGGGTTCAGGGTGAGCTGAAGATCAGGTTCCGCACCAATCATCCATCCATAAAAAAGCCCTGAACCGGAACACCCGGATCAGGGCTTTTTTTGTATCAGGTTTCAGCGACGACGAAACAACGGCAACGGTTCGTCAGTGGCAGCCTGGTAGGTCACCGAGAAATCCTTGAGGCTTTCGAGGGCTTCAAAGGGGTCCTTGTCGGCGCGCAAGGCAAAGGCGTCGAAACCGCAACGGCGCATGTAGAACAATTGGTCGCGCAGCACATCGCCAATCGCCCGCAATTCGCCCTTGAAGCCATAACGCTCACGCAGCAGGCGAGCGTTGGAGTAGCTGCGCCCGTCGGTGAAGGCCGGGAAGTTCAGGGCGATGACCTGGAACTGATTGGCGTCATCACCGATTTCCTCCGCCTCTTCGTCGGCGTCCAGCCACACACCCAGGCCGCCATCGCGGGCCTTGAGGGCGTGAGCATGATCGCGCCACAGGGCCAGGGGCACGATCAGGTCGTCGCAGTTGGAAATACCATCGAGGGTCGCGTCCTTGGGCAGCAGGTGCCAGGTTTCGTCGATAACCTCGTCGTTCTTAATTATTCGCTGCATAGACGCGTTCCTTGAAGAGGTCGATGCCGATACGTTGATAAGTGTCGATGAAACGCTCGTCTTCGGTACGTTGTTCGATGTAAACGTCGATCAGCTTCTCGATCACGTCAGGCATGTCGTCCTGGGCAAACGATGGGCCGAGGATCTTGCCCAGGCTGGCGTCGCGGCTACCGCTGCCGCCCAGGGAGACCTGGTAGAACTCCTCGCCTTTCTTGTCCACGCCCAGGATGCCGATGTGGCCGACGTGGTGGTGACCACAGGCGTTCATGCAACCGGAAATGTTCAGGTCCAGCTCGCCGATGTCGAACAGGTAGTCCAAGTCGTCGAAACGACGCTGGATCGACTCGGCGATAGGGATCGACTTGGCGTTGGCCAGGGAGCAGAAATCGCCGCCCGGGCAGCAGATTATGTCGGTCAGCAGGCCGATGTTCGGCGTGGCGAACCCTTGCTCGCGCAACTCGCCCCACAGGGTGAACAACTGGCTCTGTTCAACGTCCGCCAGGATGATGTTCTGTTCGTGGGAGGTGCGCAGTTGACCGAAGCTGTAGCGCTCAGCCAGGTCGGCCACGGCGTCCAGCTGCTTGTCGGTGATGTCGCCCGGCGCGACGCCGGTCGGCTTCAGGGACAGGGTCACCGCGACGTAGCCCGGTTTCTTGTGGGCCAGGGTGTTGCGAGTGCGCCAGCGGGCGAAGCCCGGATGTTCTTTGTCGAGCGCGGCCAGCTCGGCGTCCTGGTTGCTCAGGGCCTTGTAGTCCGGGTCGACGAAATGCTTGGCTACGCGATGGACTTCGGCTTCGGTCAGGGTGGTCTGGCCGCCGCGCAGGTGAGCCATTTCGGCTTCGACCTTTTCGGCGAACACTTCTGGCGTAAGGGCCTTGACCAGGATCTTGATCCGCGCCTTGTACTTGTTGTCACGACGGCCGTAGCGGTTGTACACCCGCAGGATGGCGTCGAGGTAGCTCAGCAGGTCCTGCCATGGCAAGAACTCGTTGATGAACGCGCCGACCACCGGCGTACGGCCCAGGCCGCCGCCCACCAGCACACGGAAGCCCAGCTCGCCGGCGGCGTTGTAGACCGTCTCCAGGCCGATGTCATGGACTTCAATGGCCGCACGGTCCGAGGTCGAGCCATTGATGGCGATCTTGAACTTGCGCGGCAGGTAGGCGAATTCCGGGTGGAAGGTGGTCCACTGGCGAACGATCTCGCACCAGGGGCGCGGGTCGATCAACTCATCGGCCGCGACACCGGCGAATTGGTCGGTAGTGACGTTGCGCAGGCAGTTGCCGCTGGTCTGGATCGCGTGCATCTGCACGGTGGCCAGTTCAGCCAGGATCTGGGGCACATCTTCCAGGGCCGGCCAGTTGTACTGGACGTTCTGGCGGGTACTGATGTGGGCATAGCCTTTGTCGTAGTCGCGGGCAATCTTGGCCAGCATGCGCACCTGACGCGAGGTCAGTTGGCCATAGGGCACCGCTACGCGCAGCATCGGGGCGAAGCGCTGGATATACAGGCCATTCTGCAAACGCAGAGGGCGGAATTCTTCTTCGCTCAGCTCGCCTGCCAGATAGCGTCGGGTCTGATCACGGAACTGCTTGACGCGGTCCTCGATGATCCGCTGATCGTACTCGTCATATACGTACATATAAGTCTCGTTCTCAGGCTTGGGCCGATCAGAAACAGCTGCGTGTTGGCTCGCTGGAATCGGATTCTGCCTCGGCAATTCTGCGCGCACGGCCGCGCACTCCTACAGGAGCCGGTGCAAGATACCTGTTTTGAGTTATGCGCAAAAGTGATGTTTGAGTATATGTAAAGAACCAAATCGACTAATGGGATTGATTATTGCCTAACCCACATTTGTCGTGCGGGCAATCATCGTCTTAACTGTGGTCGAGTCCCTATGCAATCACCTACAAAACCGACAAGAGGCGATGCAATGAGCAATCCGACCAAAGCAAGGAAAAGCGACAGTACTGTTGATGCCTGGGCCATTTTGTTCCTGATTATCCTGGTGGTGGGCACCGCGGTGTTCTGGGTCAGTCACCAATAGAGCGGTGGTGAAAAAACTGTGGGAGCGAGCCTGCTCGCGATAGCGGTGGTTCAGTCAGCCATGAGGTGACTGACAAACCGCTATCGCGAGCAGGCTCGCTCCCACAGGGGGGTTATGTGTGTCGTAGACAGATTTACAACCCCGCCAGATGCACCACCAGCTTGACGAAGCCAAACAGTGTCAGGGCGAAGATCACCGTGAAGGCGATGCCCAATACCACGAAGTGACTCGGCTTGCCGTGGGTGAAGTCACGGGCGCGATTCTTGCCGCTCTGCACGCCGAAGGCGGCAGCCAGCACACTGTGCACCATCTGCCACAGGGTCGGCGGCTTGTTGTCGATCGGATCGTCCATAAATCCCTCGTCTGCCATGGGTTTGGAACAAGCATAGACAAAAGATCGCAACCTGCGGCAGCCTCTACAGCAATACACAAAACCCTGTAGGAGCCTGCGATCCTTTAAGGCTCTTAGTTGTCGTAACCCAAATTCGGCGCCAACCAGCGCTCAGTCACGCTCAAGTCCTGGCCTTTGCGCGCGGTATAGCTCTGGACCTGATCCTTGTCGATCTTGCCCACGGCGAAGTATTGCGCCTGGGGATGGGCGAAATACCAGCCGCTGACGGCTGCCGCCGGGAACATGGCGTAATGCTCGGTGAGGAATACGCCGCTGCGTCCAGCCTTCAGTTCGCTGGCCTCGGGGTCGAGCAGGCGGAACAAGGTGGCCTTTTCGGTGTGATCCGGGCAGGCCGGGTAACCGGGGGCAGGGCGGATGCCGGTGTATTGCTCCTTGATCAGGGCGTCGTTGTCCAGGCTTTCGTCCTTGGCGTAACCCCAATGTTCCTTGCGCACCTGCTGGTGCAGCCATTCGGCGCAGGCCTCGGCCAAGCGGTCGGCCAGGGCCTTGACCATGATCGAGTTGTAGTCGTCGCCGGCTTCCTGGTAGGCCTTGGCGACTTCTTCGGCGCCGATGCCGGCGGTGGTGATGAAGCCGCCCACGTAGTCGGTCACACCGCTGTCCTTGGGCGCGACGAAGTCGGCCAGGGAGAAGTTCGGCTTGCCATCGGTCTTGATGATCTGCTGGCGCAGGTGATGCAGGCGGGCCAGTGGCTTGCCATCCTCGCCATAGACTTCCAGGTCGTCGTCATGCACCTGGTTGGCCGGCCAGAAGCCGAACACGGCGCGGGCGCTGATGAGTTTCTCGTCGATGAGCTTGCGCAGCATCGCCCGGGCATCGGCGTACAGGGCAGTAGCCGCTTCTCCGACCACTTCGTCGGTGAGGATGCGCGGGTACTTGCCGGCCAGGTCCCAGGAAATGAAGAACGGTGTCCAGTCGATGTATTCGGCCAGGACGTTGAGGTCAATGTTGTCCAGCACCTTGGCGCCGGTAAAGGTCGGCTTGACCGGCTGGTAGCTGCTCCAGTCGAACTGCGGTTTTTTCGCCACGGCGGCCGGGTAGCTCAAGCGTTCGGTACGGGCGCTGCGGTTGGCGGTGCGCTCGCGAACGTCGATGTACTCCAGGCGGGTTTTCTCGACGAATGCCGGCTTGAGTTCCTTGGACAGCAACTGGGTGGCCACGCCCACGGCGCGCGAGGCGTCGGTGACGTAGATCACCGCGTCGTTGCTGTACTTGGGTTCGATCTTCACTGCCGTGTGGGCCTTGGAGGTCGTGGCGCCACCGATCATCAGGGGCAGGTGGAAATCCTGGCGCTGCATCTCGCGGGCCACATGCACCATCTCGTCCAGGGACGGAGTGATCAGGCCGGACAGCCCGATGATGTCGCACTTCTGCTCCTTGGCCACCTGCAGGATCTTCTCTGCCGGCACCATCACGCCCAGGTCGACCACGTCATAGCCGTTGCAACCGAGCACCACGCCGACGATATTCTTGCCGATGTCGTGGACGTCGCCCTTGACCGTGGCCATGAGGATCTTGCCCTTGGCTTCTGGCTTGTCGCCTTTTTCCGCCTCGATGAATGGAATCAGGTGGGCCACGGCCTGCTTCATCACCCGGGCGGACTTCACCACTTGGGGCAGGAACATTTTGCCGGCGCCGAACAGGTCGCCGACGATATTCATGCCGGCCATCAACGGGCCTTCGATGACTTCGATCGGGCGGGCGAACGACAGCCGCGATTCCTCGGTGTCTTCGACGATGTGCGTGGTGATGCCCTTGACCAGCGCGTGTTCCAGGCGCTTGTTCACTTCCCAGCCACGCCACTCTTCGGTTTCCGCTTCCTTGACGCTGCCGTCGCCCTTGTACTTGTCGGCGATGGCGAGCAGGGCGTCGGTGCCTTCAGGCGTGCGGTTGAGGATCACGTCTTCCACCGCGTCGCGCAGTTCCACCGGGATCTGGTCGTAGATCTCCAGTTGGCCGGCGTTGACGATGCCCATGGTCAGGCCCGAGCGGATTGCATAGAGCAGGAACACCGAATGAATCGCCTCGCGCACCGGGTTGTTGCCCCGGAACGAGAAGGACACGTTGGACACGCCACCCGAGGTCAGCGCATAAGGCAGTTCGTCGCGGATGTAGGCGCAGGCGTTGATGAAATCCACGGCATAGTTGTTGTGCTCTTCGATACCGGTGGCGACGGCGAAGATGTTCGGGTCAAAGATGATGTCTTCCGGCGGGAAGCCGACTTCATTGACCAGGATGTCGTAGGAGCGCTTGCAGATTTCCTTCTTGCGCGCTTCGGTATCGGCCTGGCCAGCTTCGTCGAAGGCCATCACCACCACGGCGGCGCCGTAGCGTTTGCACAACTTGGCGTGATGGATGAACTGCTCGACGCCTTCCTTCATGCTGATGGAGTTGACGATGCCCTTGCCCTGGATGCACTTGAGGCCCGCTTCGATCACTTCCCACTTGGAGGAGTCGATCATGATCGGCACGCGGGAAATATCCGGTTCGCCGGCAATCAGATTGAGGAAGGTCACCATGGCCTTCTTCGAATCGAGCATGCCCTCGTCCATGTTGATGTCGATCACCTGCGCGCCGGCCTCGACCTGCTGCAGGGCCACTTCCAGGGCTTCGGTGTAGTTGTCTTCGCGGATAAGGCGGGCGAACTTGGCCGAACCGGTGATGTTGGTCCGCTCGCCGACGTTGACGAACAAGGAGCTGCGATCGATGGTGAACGGTTCCAGGCCCGACAGGC
The DNA here is from genome assembly GCF_009831705.1 of Pseudomonas sp. PICF6. Classification (NCBI taxonomy): domain Bacteria; kingdom Pseudomonadati; phylum Pseudomonadota; class Gammaproteobacteria; order Pseudomonadales; family Pseudomonadaceae; genus Pseudomonas; species Pseudomonas sp. PICF6. The sequence continues at coordinate 165,452 of NZ_WUUD01000035.1, forward strand.
GGCAAGCCCGCGGGATCTCCGGAATCTGGCGCGGTGCGTAGCCGGCCACGGCCTTGGCGATGGCTTCGATGTGCGCCGGGGTGGTGCCACAGCAGCCGCCGACGATGTTCAGGAAGCCGCTTTGGGCAAACTCTTCGATGACTTTGGCGGTGTCCACCGGCAGTTCGTCGTATTCACCGAATTCATTGGGCAGACCGGCGTTCGGGTGCGCCGATACGTGGGTGCTGGCCTTGTTCGACAGTTCTTCGAGGTACGGGCGCAGTTCGCTGGCACCGAGGGCGCAGTTCAACCCAACGGAAATCGGCTTGGCGTGGGCGACGGAGTTCCAGAAGGCTTCGGTGGTCTGGCCGGACAGGGTGCGGCCGGACGCGTCGGTGATGGTGCCGGAGATCATGATCGGCAGTTCGACGCCTAATTCCTCATACACCCCTTGCACGGCGAAAATCGCTGCCTTGGCATTGAGCGTGTCGAAAATGGTTTCGATGAGGATCAGGTCGGCGCCGCCTTCGATCAGGCCCTTGGTGGCCTCGGTGTAGTTCTCCACCAGCTCGTCGAAGGTCACGTTGCGGTAGCCGGGGTTGTTCACGTCTGGCGACAGCGAGCAGGTGCGGCTGGTCGGGCCCAGCACGCCGGCTACGAAGCGCGGCTTGTCCGGTGTTTCCAGGGTCTTGGCGTCGGCGACCTTGCGGGCCAGGCGCGCGCCTTCCAGGTTCAGCTCGTAGGCCAGGCCCTGCATGCCGTAGTCGGCCTGGGACACCTGGGTGGCGTTGAAGGTGTTGGTTTCCAGAATGTCGGCACCGGCATCCAGGTAGGCTTTTTCGATGGCGCCGATCACATCCGGACGGCTCAGGACCAACAAATCATTGTTGCCCTTGACGTCGCTCGGCCACTCGGCGAAACGCTTGCCGCGATAGTCCTGTTCCTCAAGCTTGTAGCTCTGGATCATCGTGCCCATGCCGCCGTCGAGGATCAGAATGCGTTCCTTGAGGGCCTGCTGGAGAAGATAAAGGCGAGCGCTGCGATCGGACATAGGACTACCTGGAAAAAGACCATTACGAAGGCGGGGATGATAGCAAACCTGTACAGGATTTGATCATGGGTGGCTTTTGCATGAATCCTGCTCATGTTTGCATCGCGATGGCGGCCCGGTAGAATCGCCGGATTATCTCTTAGGGACCCGAGACATGCCGTACCGCGTCTTATTCGGCAGTCTGTTGCTGCTGTTGTCTTTTTACTCAGTGGCAAAGGATCCCGCCCCGGCGATTTCCTACACTCGCGATATCCAGCCGATCTTCACGGAAAAATGCGTCGCCTGCCACGCCTGCTATGACTCTGCGTGCCAATTGAACCTGGGCAGTGGCGAAGGCGTGTCCCGGGGCGCGAGCAAGCTGCCAGTCTATGACGGTGAACGACGCCAGGCTGCCGAACCCACCCGTTTGTTCTATGACGCCTCCGGCCAGCGGGCCTGGCAGCGCAAAGGCTTCTATTCCGTGCTGGATGCTCAAGGCAGTCAGGCCGCGCTGATGGCGCAGATGCTCGAACTGGGCCACAACACACCGTTGCAGCCCAACGCCAAGCTGCCCCAGGACATCGTGCTTGGGCTTGAGCGTGACAACAGCTGCCCGATGCCGGGGCAATTCGACGAGTACGCCGCCGCGCATCCCAAGGAAGGCATGCCTCTGGCGGTCACTGGCCTGACCGACCAGCAATATCAGACCTTGCAGCGCTGGCTGGCCGCGGGTGCACCCATCGATCAGCAAGCGCTGGCGCCGAGCGCCGCCGAAGCGTTGCAGGTGGTGCAGTGGGAAAACCTGCTCAACGCCCCCGGCGCCCGGGAAAGCCTGGTGGGCCGGTGGTTGTTCGAGCATTGGTTTCTGGCGCACATCTATTTCAAGGATGGCGAGCCGGGGCATTTCTTCCAGTGGGTACGTTCGCGCACGCCTACCGGCCAGCCAATCGATCTGATCAACACCCGCCGCCCGAACGATGACCCAGGCACCCGTGTGTATTACCGGCTCTGGCCGGTACAAGGGGTGATCGTGCACAAGACCCACATCACCTACGGGTTGAGCGCGGCGAAAATGGCGCGGATCAAGAGCCTGTTCTACAGCGGCAGATGGCAGGTCACTGCGTTGCCAGGGTACGGCCCGGAGCGCCGGGCCAACCCGTTTTCCACCTTCGAGGCGATCCCGGCCCAGGCCCGCTATCAGTTCATGCTCGATAACGCCGAGTATTTCGTGCGCACATTTATCCGCGGCCCGGTTTGCCGGGGCCAGATCGCCACGGACGTGATTCGCGACAACTTCTGGGCGTTGTTCCAGGCCCCGGAACATGATCTGTACATCACCGACCCCAATTACCGCGGCCAGGCCACACCGTTGCTGGCGATGCCGGGGCAGAATGACGACGTGGGCAGCGTCCTGAGCCTGTGGCTGGACTACCGGGACAAGCGCAACGAGTACGAAGCCTTGCGTCGCGACAACTACGCCGACCTGCCTGCGCCCAGTTGGTCGACGCTGTGGGCCGGCAACGACAATGCCTTGCTGAGCATTTTCCGGCATTTCGACAGTGCTTCGGTCACCAAGGGCCTGATTGGCGAGGTGCCGCAGACGATGTGGCTGTTCGACTTTCCATTGCTGGAGCGCACTTATTATCAGTTGGCGGTGAACTTCGACGTGTTCGGCAACGTGTCCCACCAGGCCCAGACGCGACTGTATTTCGACCTGATTCGCAACGGTGCGGAGCAGAACTTCCTGCGCCTGATGCCAGCCGATTCCCGCGAGGACTACCTCAACGATTGGTATCAGTCGGGCGGAAAATTCAAGATGTGGCTCGATTACGAGGCTATCGACGACGATAAACCCACCGCGCTCAAGCTTGACGAAGATGATCCCAAGCGCGATTTCGTCCAGCAATTGCTGGTTCGTTATGGCGACTTGAACGCGCGGCCCGATCCGATCAACCGGTGTAATGGCGCCTATTGCTCGCGTCCGAACATTGATCCGGCCTTACAGAACGCCGAACAGGCCCTCAGTCGCCTGTCTTCCCGACCGGCGGCGGGCCTGAGCGTCATCAACCAGTTGCCGGAAGCGACCATGTTGCGCGTCGAAACCGTCAGCGGTCGCCGTGAGGTCTACAGTCTGCTACGCAACCGCGCTCACAGTAACGTGGCATTTTTGCTCGGCGAGGCGCTGCGATACCAGCCGGGGCTGGACACCTTGACGGTCTTTCCGGGTGTGCTGAGCAGCTATCCGAACTTCATCTTCAACATCCCCGCCGAGCAAGTGCCGGCCTTTGTCGACGCCATGGAGGGCGCCCGGGACGGGCAGGCGTTCGAGCGGATTGTCGAGCGCTGGGGCATTCGGCGCAGTCACCCGCAGTTCTGGCAGTACTTCCATGACCTGAGCCACTACCTGCAGGAGACGCAGCCGCTGGAAAGTGGGGTGCTGGACATGAATCGCTACCAGAACCTCTGACCAGGATATCCGGGCGCTTTCCTGACAAAAATACTAGGACTTTGTCCGGCGCGATGATTGGCGTAAACTGCCGACAAGCCTGCGAGGAGTTTCCATGACCGCCATTACCATTACCGATGCCGCCCACGATTACCTGGCCGACCTGCTGTCCAAGCAGAACACCCCAGGTATCGGGATCCGCATCTTCATCACCCAGCCCGGCACCCAGTACGCTGAAACCTGCATTGCCTACTGCAAGCCGGGGGAAGAGAAACCTGAAGACACCGCGCTGGGGCTCAAGAGCTTCACCGCGTACATCGACTCGTTCAGCGAAGCGTTCCTGGACGACGCGGTGGTCGACTATGCCACCGACCGCATGGGCGGCCAGTTGACCATCAAGGCGCCGAACGCCAAGGTGCCGATGGTCAATGCCGACAGCCCGGTCAACGAGCGCATCAATTATTACCTGCAAACCGAAATCAACCCGGGGCTGGCCAGCCACGGCGGCCAGGTATCGCTGATAGACGTGGTGGAAGACGGCATCGCCGTGCTCCAGTTCGGCGGCGGTTGCCAGGGCTGCGGCCAGGCCGACGTGACCTTGAAGGAAGGCATCGAGCGCACCTTGCTCGAGCGTATCCCGGAGCTCAAGGGCGTGCGCGACGTGACCGACCACACGCAGAAAGAAAACGCCTACTACTGATAGGTGTTCGCTGCGGATAGAAAAAACGGCGCCCGTGAGCGCCGTTTTTTATGGGTGGATCCGACATCCGCGCAAGCTGATCCACCGCTTTCGCGAGCAAGCCCGCTCCCACATTGGGGCGGCGGTGATGTTCGATTTTTTAATCGCCGCAAATCCCTGTGGGAGCAAGCTCGCTCTTAAAGTTGTATTTTCAGGGCCTGTAGAGATGCGCGTGCCCGGCGCGGTAGAGCGACGACTCACTGAACACATCATTACCCAGCACGCGTCCCACCAAGATCAGCGCCGTGCGTCGAAAGCCCTTGGCCTGGACCTTTTCGGCAATGTCAGCCAGCGTACCCACCACCCAATCCTGATCCGGCCATGTCGCCCGGTGAATCACTGCGATCGGACAATCCGCGCCGTAGTGGGGCAGCAGTTCGCTGACGATTTTTTCCAGATGATTGACGCCCAAATGAATCGCCATGCTCGCCCCGTGCTGCGCCAGGCTGCCCAGTTCTTCGCCGGCGGGCATCACGGTTTTGTCTGCGTAGCGGGTGAGGATCAGGCTTTGGGACACGTCCGGCAAGGTCAGTTCGGCGCCCAGCAGGGCGGCGCAGGCGGAGGTCGCGGTCACGCCGGGGATGATCTCGAACGGGATGTCCAGTTCCCGCAGGCACCGAATCTGCTCGCCAATGGCGCCATACAGGCTCGGGTCGCCGGAGTGCACCCTGGCCACGTCCTGGCCCTTGAAGTGAGCGGCCTTGATCAACTCGATAATCTGCTCCAGGTGCAGCTCGGCGCTGTTGACCACCTGTTCGGCGCTGTGGCCTTCCAGCACGGCTGTGGGCACCAGGGAGCCGGCGTAAATGATCAGCGCGCAGCTGCGGATCAGTCGCTGACCTTTGACAGTGATCAGTTCCGGGTCGCCAGGGCCGGCGCCAATGAAATAAACGGTCATGACCGGTTCCTAAAGGTGAGTGGGCGACCCTTTGAATGAAGATCGCTCATGATCCAGGGCGCGAATTATCGGGTTTTACGACGTCACCGCCAATGCCAGCGTGGCGCTTGGGGTCTTTTGGCGAGGAATCAACAGCGTCGCAGGTGTCGCGCCCAACCGGTCGGCCAGGGCCAGGGCAGCGCTTTCGGCGATGCCATAGCAACCGGTGCGTTCAAAAGCGATCTCGGAGCGGTGACTGAGCCGCTGCTGGTAGCTGGACAATTGCTCGGCATTGAAACAGGTCAGCGGCAACTCCAGTTGCTCGGCCAGCTCCAGCAGGCCCGGCTCGTCACGCTTGAGGTCGATACTGGCCAAGGCGCGAACCTCAGAGAGCTCGATGCCGTGTGCCCGCAAAGTCTGATCAAGCAGTTCTCGCAGCGTGCTGGCCGGGCAGCCGCGTTGACAGCCCAGGCCGACCACCAGGATCGGCCCGGTGCTCATGCGTCGTGCTGAGCCTGGTCGCCACGCCGGAACAACCATGCGCTGACCAGGCCCAAGGCCAGCCAGAACGCGACGTTGGTCACTTGCGAGGCGAGCTTGAACTGGCTTTCAAGTGCTTCGGGCGCCAGCATCGAGTGGACCTCAGGCTGCGGCGCACCGATGACATGGGGCACCAGCAAGGTCGCCACGCCCAACAGTTTGAGCAACCAATGCCTGCCGAAGACAATCAGGGCGATACCTACCGCAGTGGAGGCCGCCGTGCCGATCCACCACATCTGCCGTTGGGCCAGATCGGCCGCCGCCGTACCAGGCAGCTCCGGTGGCAGGCCGAGGGTGGGGGCCAGGACAAACGTGGCATAACCGGCCAAACCCCAAAGCAATCCCTGGGACGTGCGAGTCGGCGCCCGCAGGGTGTACAAGCCCGCCAACATCAGGGCGAAACCCACCGCGACCACCAGATTGCCGCCGGTGGTGGAGAGCAGTCGTTGCCAACCGTCTTCCGGCTCCCACGCTTGGGCATCATGGGAGTGAACGGCCCCAGCGGCGTGCTCATGGTGCTCGGTAGCCGGTGCGCTTTCGTAGGTTTCGGCCTGCAGAATCAGCGGCGATACCCAGAAACTCTGGAGGAGGGTTAGCAGCAGGGCGGCCAGCAACCCGCTGAAACCGGCGGTTTGCGCGATACGCTTGATCATGTCGTCAGGTCTCAATGGCACGGGAATGCGGCGCTGTGGCGGGTGTCGTGGGCCGCGTTGTGCACCGCTTCGATGTGGGAGAAACCGGCGAAATAGACCAGGCCTGCACCGAGGATCGAGGCGAAAATCGCCGCGCTCAGGCGCTGGCTCAGGGTCGTGGAGCTGCTGGCGGTACGGGCGGTGCTGCTGATGGTCGACATGGCGCTTCCCTATGGTCTCTTGTCATCGGGTGAAGCGAGCGCAATGAAACCCCGGGCGCAGGCCCGCCAAGGTTCGAACAGCGCCCGCCCACCGCGGGTTTGTTGATGCATGAGTCATGGGCCGGTCTCCGGGCTCGCGAGGGGCAGGGCTTGTGCCTGGCCGACAAGCGTCACCTTCCCATACCGTGAGGCACAGTGGATCTGACGCTTCTCTCGCTTACCGTTGCGGGGGCAGCACCGGACTGACGTGGCCTTGAAGTAAAGCACACGATTCACCGGTTTCCCGTTTCACCCTGTGAAGGGCACCCGTAACTAGGCGCACAGGAGAGCATGGGCGGGGGCGGGGCGTCAATTGGCTGATACCCGTTGCGCCCATCGCGAGCAGGCTCGCTCCCACAGTTGAGCTTTGTTGAACATGAATTTTGTGATCGGCGAGATTTACTGTGGGAGCGAGCCTGCTCGCGATAGGGCCCGCAAGACACCACAGAACTCACCTGCGGACATTGACCCGCCCCCACACCCTGCGTAGCCTTGCGCCTTCGAGGTTCTTCGGCATTGGCCGAAGCTAAGAAGGGAACGCGGTCCAAGCCGCGGCTGCCCCCGCAACTGTGAACGGTGATGTTTCTGCAAGGCCACTGTGCATGCTCTTGACCAAGGGTGCACGGGAAGGCGCAGTAACTGCCAGTCGAATGACTGGCCCGCCGTCAGCCAGGAGACCTGCCTCGACACAGATTCTCACTACAACCGGGCGGGGTGATCCGGTGGCGAAATCTTCCGCGTGCGCCCATGCGTGCGGGTTGTCGTCCCGTTTGCCCGCCACCTTGCCAAAGGGCATCCGATGAAAACACTGGCCAAACTCCCTGTCACCATCGTCACCGGCTTCCTCGGCTCGGGTAAAACCACCTTGCTGCGGCACATGCTCGACAACGCCCAGGGCCGCCGCATCGCCGTGATCGTCAATGAGTTCGGCGAGCTGGGTATCGACGGCGAGATCCTCAAGCAGTGCTCGATCGGCTGCACCGAAGAAGAAGCCAACGGTCGCGTCTATGAACTGGCCAACGGTTGCCTGTGCTGCACCGTGCAGGAAGAGTTTTTCCCGGTGATGCGCGAGTTGGTGGCGCGGCGCGGTGACCTCGATCACATCCTTATCGAAACCTCGGGCCTGGCCCTGCCCAAACCGCTGGTCCAGGCTTTCCAGTGGCCGGAAATCCGCAGCGCCTGCACCGTCGATGCGGTCATCACCGTGGTCGACAGCCCGGCCGTGGCCGCCGGCACGTTCGCCGCGTTCCCGGACCAGGTCGATGCCCAGCGCAAACTTGACCCCAACCTGGACCACGAATCACCGCTGCACGAGCTGTTCGCCGATCAACTGGCGAGCGCCGACCTGGTGATCCTCAACAAAGCCGACCTGATCAGCCCTGAAGACCTGGCCAAGGTGCGCCTGGAAGTGGCCGAAGAACTGCCGCCGGCGGTCAAGGTCATCGAAGCCAGCAGCGGCCGCTTGCCTTTGGAAGTGTTGATCGGCCTGGGCGCCGGCTCCGAGGAGCACATCGACAGCCGCCACAGCCATCACGATCATCACCATGACGGCGACGATGATGACCATGATCATGACGCGTTCGACTCTATTTCCATCGAGCTGCCCCAGGCCGACGAAAGCCTGCTGCTGGACGCGCTGACCCAGTTGGTGGTCCAGCACGGCGTGCTACGGGTCAAGGGGTTCGCGGCCATTCCTGGCAAGCCGATGCGTTTGCTGATCCAGGGCGTGGGCACGCGCTTCGACAAACATTTCGACCGGCAGTGGGGCGCCGATGAAGCGCGGGTGACCCGTCTGGTGCTGATCGGCCAGGCGCTGGATGCCGGGCTGCTCGAAGCGCAATTGCGCGCCGCCCTCAGCGTCTAAGCCATGCACCTGCTCAGGACCCAGCCCGGCGGTTTCGTGTCGGACGACAACATTGCCGATCTCGGACAAACCCCCGCCGAGCTGGTGATCCTGTGCAGCGGCGACTCCAGCCTGGCGCTGCTGGCCGAAGCGGCGCGGCAGTTGCCGGACGACTATCCGCAGTTTCGCCTCGCCAACCCGATGCAGGTGCAAAACCACGCCTCGGTGGATCTGTATTTCGACGACGTGTTGCGTCACGCCAAGGTCATCCTGCTTTCCCTGCATGGCGGCATCGGTTATTGGCGCTACGGCATTGAACGTCTTATGGAACTGGCCGAGCGCGGGGTGAAGCTGATCCTGGTGCCGGGGGACGATCGACCCGACCCGGAACTCAGCGACCTGAGCAACGTGCCCAATGAGGATCGGGACCGGCTCTGGCAGTTCCTGCGCCAAGGCGGTTTGGGCAATGCCCTGGACCTGTTCCATAACCTGGCCAGCCAATGGTTCGGTCGCGACTATCCTTGGGGCGAACCGCAAACCCTGCCGCGCACGGCGATCTACCATCCGGAACGAACCAACGCCAGCCTGAGTGATTGGCAAAGCGACTGGCGGGCCGGGCAGCCGGTGGCGGCGGTGCTGTTTTATCGCTCCCACCTGCAAGCAGCGAACACGGCGTTCATCGACGTGTTTTGCCAGCGTCTGCAAGCGGCGGGGCTCAATCCCTTGCCCATTGCCGTGGCGAGCCTCAAGGAGCCTGCTTGCCTGGCCTTGGTTGAAGACTGGCTGGATGAGGTGGCGGCGGGGGTGATCCTCAACACCACCGGTTTCGCCCAATCGAGCCCCGAAGCGCCGCACTTGCGACCGTTTCGCCGCAATATCCCAGTGATCCAGGCGATCTGCGCCCAGGACAACGAGCCTGGCTGGCGCGCCAGTGAGCAGGGTCTGGGCCCGCGGGACCTGGCGATGCACATTGCCCTGCCAGAACTGGACGGGCGGATCATCAGTCGCCCCATCAGTTTCAAGGACCTGGCCTGGCGCAGCGAGCGCAGCCAGAGCGATGTGGTCTGCTACCGGGCCGTGCCCGAGCGCATGGATTTTGTCGCTGAGCTGGCGTGGCGCTGGACTACCCTGGCGTGCCTGCCTAACTCGCAAAAGCGCGTGGCGCTGATCCTCGCCAACTACCCGACCCGGGATGGGCGCATCGGTAACGGCGTCGGCCTGGACACCCCGGCGGCGGCAGTGAATATCCTGCGGGCCTTGGAGGCCGAGGGCTATCCGCTGCCGGCTGAACTGCCTGCGAGCGGCACCGCGCTGATCCAGCAGTTGCTCGGCGGGGTAAGCAACGACCTGGACAGTCTTGACCAACGGCCCTGTCACCAGAGCCTGGCGCTGGATGCTTACCGGGCCATGTTCGACGCATTGCCCGAGGCCAATCGCCAGGCGGTGCTGGAGCGCTGGGGCGCGCCCGAACAGGACCCGATGTTCCGCGATGGCCGGCTGATGATCGCGGGTGTGCGCCTGGGCCTGACGTTCGTCGGCATCCAGCCGGCTCGAGGCTATCAGGTCGATCCGAGCGCCGTGTACCACGACCCGGACCTGGTGCCGCCCCATGGCTACCTGGCGTTTTATTTCTGGCTGCGCAACACCTACGGGGTTCACGCGCTGATTCATGTCGGCAAGCATGGCAATCTCGAATGGCTGCCGGGCAAGGGCGTCGGGCTGTCGGAAAACTGCTGGCCGGATGCGCTGCTGGGACCGTTGCCGAACATCTATCCGTTCATCGTCAATGACCCGGGCGAGGGCGCCCAGGCCAAGCGTCGCACCCAGGCCGTGATTATCGATCACTTGATGCCGCCGCTGACCCGGGCCGAAACCTATGGGCCGCTGCGTAACCTTGAGCTGTTGGCTGACGAATACTACGAAGCGCAACTGCTCGACCCACGCCGCGCCCGGGAACTGCAGCGAGACATTCTGAATCTGGTGCGCGAAACCCACATCGACCGCGAGTTGCAACTGGACGACGACGCTGACGTGGCAATCTGGCTGCCGCGCCTGGACACTTACCTGTGCGATCTGAAGGAGTCGCAGATCCGTGACGGCCTGCACATTTTTGGCGAGTCGCCCACACAACGGTTGCGCATCGACACCTTGCTGGCGTTGCTGCGCATTCCCCGGGGGGATGGCAAGGGCGCGCAGTCGAGTTTGCTGCGGGCGCTGGCCAAGGCCTTTGCACTGGGTTTCGATCCGCTGGATTGTGCGCTGGCCGAACCCTGGACCGGCGCTTGTCCCGAAGCCTTGCGTCGGCTCAGCGACGAACCTTGGCGGACCGCTGGCGATACTCGTGAACGTTTGGAATTGTTCGCCGGGCAATTGATCGAGCAGGCCCTGGAGGGCGTGGTCGCGCAACTTGAGGCGCCGGGTTGGGAAACGGTGAACAGCATTATTGAAAACCTGCGCGGCGTCGTGGCTCCGCGTCTGGACGCTTGCGGCCCGGCGGAAATGCGCGGTTTGCTCGATGCCTTGAGCGGGCGCTTCGTGCCGGCCGGCCCCAGCGGTGCGCCCAGTCGCGGGCGCCTGGATGTGCTGCCCACCGGGCGCAACTTCTTCTCGGTGGACGTGCGCAACCTGCCGACTACCACCGCGTGGCGCATCGGTTTTCAGTCGGCGTCCCTGATCCTTGAGCGGCACTTGCAGGACCACGGCGATCACCTGCGTCAATTGGGGCTTTCGGTGTGGGGCACCGCCACCATGCGCACCGGCGGTGACGACATTGCCCAGGCCATGGCGTTGATGGGCGTGCGTCCGGTGTGGGCCACGGGCAGCCAACGAGTCGACGATTTCGAGATCCTGCCGTTGAGTCTGCTGGACCGGCCTCGGGTCGATGTCACGCTGCGGGTCTCCGGGTTCTTCCGGGACGCCTTTGCCAATCTGATCCGCCTGTTCGATGCAGCGGTGCAGGCCGTCGCCGCCCTCGACGAACCGGACGACATGAACCCCTTGGCGGCGAAGGTGCGCAGCGAGCGCCAGGCCCTGTTGGAATCGGGCCTTGAACCCGAGGTCGCGGCCCGTCAGGCCGGGTGGCGGATCTTCGGCGCCAAGCCCGGCGCCTACGGCGCGGGTGTGCAGGGTGCCATCGACGGCCGCCTGTGGCAGAGCCGCGAAGACCTGGCGCAGGTCTACCTGAATTGGGGTGGCTACGCCTACGGCGCCGGCGATGAAGGCACTGCCGCCCGGGAGCAGTTCTCCCGGCGCCTTAGCCAGGTGCAGGCGGTGTTGCAGAACCAGGACAACCGCGAACACGACCTGCTCGATTCCAACGATTACTACCAATTCCAGGGCGGCATGCTGGCGGCGGTGGAGACCCTTGGCGGCGCAACGGCGGCCAGTTACCACGGCGACCACAGCCAGCCGGACTTGCCCAAGATCCGCACGTTGAAAGAAGAGCTCAACCGCGTCATTCGTTCCCGGGCGGCCAATCCGAAGTGGATCGACGGGATCAAGCGCCACGGCTATAAAGGTGCGTTTGAACTGGCGGCGACGGTGGACAACCTGTTCGCCTTCGACGCCACCACGCAGTTGATCGACGATCACCAGTACGCCTTGCTGGCCGAGGCTTATCTGCTCGACCCCGATACCCGCGATTTCGTTCGCCAGCACAACCCCGATGCCTTGCGCGACATGACCGAGCGCATGCTCGAAGCGCAGCAGCGCGGAATGTGGCAGGAGCCCGGGGAGTATCGAGAGGCGCTGGAGAACTTGTTGTTGGACATAGAAGAAGACAGCTGACTTGCCCATTCGACGGGCTATACACAACCCCTGTGATGGGTTGACCTGTGGTGAGGGGGTTTATCCCCGCTGGGCTGCGAAGCGACCCTCTTGTCCACATTGGGAGGCCTGCTTTGCAGTCCAACGGGGATAAATCCCCTCGCCACAAGTACTCTGTTCACATCGACGTTACCGACCACCTTTGAGAGTTCAACATGACCGACACCCCTCATTTCCCGCTCTGCGCCGTGGTCGGGGCCGATGACCTGAAACTGGCCCTGTGCCTGGCTGCGATCGATCCGAAAATCGGCGGTGTGCTCATCGAAGGCCCACGGGGCATGGCGAAGTCTACGCTGGCCCGGGGGCTGGCGGACCTGTTGGCCAGCGGTCAGTTCGTCACCTTGCCTTTGGGCGCCACTGAAGAGCGGCTGGTGGGCACCCTGGATCTGGACGCGGCCCTGGGGGAGGGGCGCGCGCAGTTCTCTCCCGGCGTTTTGGCCAAGGCCGACGCCGGGGTGTTGTATGTCGATGAAGTGAACCTGCTGCCCGACCACCTGGTGGACCTGTTGCTGGACGTGGCCGCCAGCGGCACCAACCTGATCGAGCGTGACGGCATCTCACACCGGCATTCGGCGCGTTTTGTATTGATCGGCACCATGAACCCGGAAGAGGGTGAATTGCGTCCGCAGTTGCTCGACCGTTTCGGCCTGAACGTGGCGCTGGACGGCCACACCGCACCGCTTGAGCGCGGGCAGATTATTCGTCGGCGGCTGGATTTCGACAGTGATCCGGCGGCGTTCTGCGCGGAATGGGAACCGACCCAGCGGCAGTTGCGCGAACGCTGCCAACAGGCTCGCGACCGGTTGATGCAGATTCCTCTGGATGACCAGGCGCTGGCGCAGATCACCGAGCGTTGTTTTGCCGCTGGGGTCGATGGCTTGCGCGCGGACCTGGTCTGGCTGCGGGCCGCCCGCGCCCATGCTGCGTGGCGCGGGGCGGATGCCATTGCCGTTGAGGACATTGATGCGGTCGCCGAGTTTGCATTGCGTCATCGCAGGCGCGAGCCTTCGGCCCCTGCGCCGTCCCAGGCGCCGCCAGCCACCGCCGATCAAACCGCCAGGCCTGACGAAGGCCAGGGCCAGTGGGGTGACCTGCCGGCCCGGGCATTGCCCATCGGCACTCGGCGTGACGTGCCGAGCTGGCCAAAAAAGCCCTAGGCATTCGCCCCCGTTCGCCCGCGGGGGTGAATGCCAGACCCCGTGCGGGACGGTTGGACCAGGGGCGCCAGGGCCGCAGCAAAGCGGCGGCCAGCGGGGCGGTGAACTG
>NZ_WUUD01000035.1:178898-203910 GCF_009831705.1 Pseudomonas sp. PICF6
TGACGGCCAGCGGCAGCGCACCAGCCTGGCAGGTGCAAGGGCTCAAGGCCTCGGCGGGGCTACGGGACTGGCTCGACGGCCTGGGCGCCGGCGGCGGCACGCCGTTGCTGGCGGCGCTGAACGAGGCCGGACGCTGGTTGACGGCCCGGCGCAAGCGCTACCCGACCGAGCAACAGCGGGTGTTGCTGATGACCGACGGGCGAGTCAAACAGCAGCTGACACTGCCGCCCCTTGATTGCCCAAGCCTGTTGATCGACATCGAACGCGGACCGATTCGCCTGGGCCGGGCCCGGCAATTGGCGGGGCAGTTGGGGGCGCAGTATCGGCATATTGATGAAGGGCTACCGGGCTCGGATGTTCTCTGACTGACATGGCCTTATCGCGAGCAGGCTCGCTCCCACATTTAACACTCGATCGATGAATCCCCTGTGGGAGCGAGCCTGCTCGCGATAGCATCGCCCCGGTGTCAGATCCGCACGCTCAATAAGCATCGCTGTTCTATGCTCAGCCAGACCTCACAGGAGTGAACCATGCGCGTACTCGTCACCAACGCCCAGGACGATTTTCGGGTCAAGGCCTACGCTGGCACCAACGGTGTATTGCTCGCCATGGACCTGGCCGAACCCCGGCGCAAGGGCTTGCTCGGCTTTGCCATCGAGAAGCAGCACGGCGTCAAGCCCTGGCTGTTCCTGTTCAACAGCCTGACCTTCCCCGACAAGGTGCACACGTTCCCGCAATTTCGCGCTACGCCGAGCGATAAAGCACCGTTGCAGAAATTTCGCTGGGCCGACTACGCCATCAACCCAGGCGTGGCAATTCACTACCGTGTGCACCTGGCCTATGGCAGCCCTGACGCGCCGCAACTGGGGGAATCACTTGAGGTGTCAGTGACCAGTGACGATGGTCAGCCAAGCAACCAGATGGTCATTTTCAATCGTGCCGTGGCCGCGAGCCAGGCCTTCCAGCGCAAATTTCCCGAGCTGGATGCGCTGATCGACGCCAACAAAAATCTGTCCATCGATGCTTGGCCCGACGCGCCGCGCCGCTGGCTGGAAAACGGTTTGCTGGGGCGCTTGACCGGTTTTATCGACCGGGCCCTGAACGCCAGTTGGGCCCTGGACGTCGCCATCTATGAATATGAACTGCCGGTGATCGTCGAGGCTGTGAACGCCGCTTTCGCACGGGGGGCGCGGGTACGGGTGCTGTACCACGCTGAGCCGGGAGACGACGGCACACTGCGCAACGAAGCCAGCCTGGCAACATTGCCGGCGGCCAACAAGCGCGGGCGCGTCACGCACAATATTTTCCACGACAAGTTCATCGTGCTGAGCAAGGTCGACGACACCGGTTCGTTGCACCCCGAGGCCGTGCTGTGCGGCAGCACCAATTTCACCGCCAACGGCGTCTACCGCCAGGCCAACGTTATTCATGTGCTGGACGACGCGCGGGTCAGCGACAGCTATCGCCAGGTGTTCGAGCAGATCTGGGCCGCACCCGAGGACGTCGGGGCCACGCGGCAGTGGATCAACCGGAACAACCCCATGGTCCCCGAGGAGCCATTGTTCACCGGGTTCTCGCCGCGTACGGGAGAGGGCGACCTGGATCGCTTCGTCGATATCATCAATGGCGCTCGCAAGGACCTGCTGTTCGTCACGGCCTTCGCCTTGCCCGACCGGATCCTCGATGCCTTGCTCGGTCAACCCAACGACGACGTGCTGCGTTACGGCCTGCAGAACACCACCAGCCGCATCACTGGCTTTCATGCCGACCGCACCGCCGAATTCGCCGCCACCGCGCTGCTCAATACCGGCCTGGAGGGCTGGCTCAGGGAAAACATGAAAGGCCAGAAAGGCAATCTGCTGGTGCACACCAAAGCCGTCGTCACCGACTTCACCAGCGACACGCCGACCATCATCAGCGGCAGCCACAACCTGAGCGCCGCGGCCAGCAGCGGCAACGACGAGAACTACCTGATCATTCAGGGCGACACCGACCTGGCCGACCGCTACGGGCTTGAGCTGCTGCGCTTCTACGAGCATTACCGCTTTCGCTATTTCGCGAAAAAACTGGCGCTCAAGCAGGTCAAGCCGCTGGCGGTGGATGACAGCTGGACGGACGATTATTACCGCGACGGGGATTTGCGGATGTTGTCCAGAGTGAGGTTTTGCGGGCGCTAGGTGCAGTAAGTTACCCAGTGATGGCATGGGGCTGTTTATCGGCCAGGAAGCTGTCATGAACCTCTGTCACGGAAGGTACAACACTGCCTGACACTCCGCCATCGCGAGCAGGCTCGCTCCCACAGGGTACTTATTTGCCATTCCAAGAAACACGCCGTTATCCAAGCGTTGCTCGCAACCTTACAAGCTCCCGTGCCCGGCGGGTGGTGCACAAGGTTCGCAGTTGCTCGTGCAACCAGTGCAAGTCACGGCGAGGCGAACGACGCGGCCGTCTGGGTTTGGTTCGGCCGATGTGTTCGGCAAAGTTCTGGGTCAGCGAGGCCTGATCACCGACGCCCTTGAGCTTGCGGCGTAACTTCCCATCCTTATAAAACAGCACCGTGGGTGTCCCGGTAACGTCCGGGTGTCGGGGCGATTCGCTGGTACTCAATTTGTAGATCACCGCCCGATCCTTGAATGTCTCGGCAACGCTGCAAAACAGCGGCTCGGCCCAGCTACAGGCGTAGCAGTGGGGGTGGCCGAAATAGAAAACTACCGGGCGCCAGGTCTTGAGAGCCGTGCGGTAGTCCTTCGATGAGGCGATGTGAGTGATGAACGAACTCATGGCGGGCCTCCCTTCATCGACAGAGCGAGTGTTTGCCACCATAAGCAACACGGCCGGGCATCGCTACTGTCAGAGTTGACAGTAGCGTGGCTCCGTTTTGGTGCGCAAAAGCGTCGCTTGCTCCCTGTCTGGGGCCTTGCTACCCGAGGCTGTAGCCAACAGTAGCAGTCCCTGCGCAGATGCCCGCGTTCCTATTGAAACGTCTGGGCGTGCCATCCTTTTGATTTCATTGGTTTTCCATTTTCCTTATCCATACACCGCATGCCTGTGGCACACTTTCTGCTGTCTATTCCGTTGTTACATACTAAGTTCCGGTATAGCGGAATAAACTGACTCAGGAGTGCTTGCCATGCATCGCCGACCTTCCTTGTTCAAAGCGTGTGTTTTTATCTTCGCGGCCACGACGGCTGCCATGGGTGTCGCTCAGGCGACGGACAGCAAGCTCGATAGCGTGCTGCAGCGCGGGAAATTGATCGTGGGCACGGGCAGCACCAATGCGCCGTGGCACTTCCAGGGAGCGGATGGCAAGTTGCAGGGTTTTGATATCGACATCGCACGGATGGTGGCCAAGGGTCTGTTCAATGACCCGGAGAAAGTCGAGTTTGTGGTGCAGTCGTCCGATGCACGCATTCCGAACCTGTTGACCGACAAGGTCGACATGAGCTGCCAGTTCATCACCGTCACCGCCAGTCGTGCCCAGCAAGTGGCGTTCACCCTGCCGTATTACCGCGAAGGCGTGGGCCTGCTGCTGCCGGCCAACAGCAAGTACAAGGAAATCGAAGACCTCAAGGCCGCCGGCGATGACGTCACCGTGGCTGTGCTGCAGAACGTCTACGCCGAGGAATTGGTGCACCAGGCGCTGCCCAAGGCCAAGGTCGACCAATACGACAGTGTTGATCTGATGTATCAGGCGGTGAACTCCGGCCGCGCCGATGCGGCCGCCACCGACCAGTCTTCGGTCAAGTACCTGATGGTGCAGAACCCTGGTCGCTACCGCAGCCCGGCCTACGCCTGGAGCCCGCAAACCTATGCCTGCGCGGTCAAGCGCGGCGACCAGGACTGGCTGAACTTCGTCAACACCACCTTGCATGAGGCCATGACCGGCGTGGAATTCCCCACCTATGCGGCATCGTTCAAGCAATGGTTCGGCGTCGAGCTGCCGTCGCCGGCCATCGGTTTCCCCGTCGAATTCAAATGATCCCGTGAGCCCGGGGCGCCCTTGAGGGCGCCCCGTTGAAGGTACTGCCGACCATGAATTATCAGTTGAACTTTGCCGCCGTCTGGCGCGATTTCGACACCTTGCTGGCGGGGCTCGGCCTGGGGCTTTCCCTGGCGCTGGTGTCGATCGCCATCGGTTGCGTGATCGGCCTGGCGATGGCGTTCGCGCTGCTGAGCAAGCACCGCGTGTTGCGGGTGCTGGCCTCGGTGTATGTCACGGTGATCCGCAATACGCCGATCCTGGTGCTGATCCTGCTGATCTACTTCGCCTTGCCAAGCCTGGGTATTCGTCTGGACAAAATTCCCTCGTTCGTCATCACGCTCTCGCTGTACGCCGGGGCCTACCTGACCGAAGTGTTCCGCGGCGGGCTGTTGAGCATTCACAAGGGCCAGCGTGAAGCGGGGCTGGCCATCGGTTTGGGCGAGTGGCAAGTGAAGGCCTACGTCACCGTGCCGGTGATGCTGCGCAACGTGTTGCCGGCGTTGTCGAACAACTTCATTTCACTGTTCAAGGACACCTCACTGGCGGCAGCGATCGCTGTGCCGGAGCTGACTTATTACGCCCGCAAGATCAACGTGGAGAGCTACCGGGTGATCGAAACCTGGCTGGTGACCACGGCCCTGTATGTCGCGGCCTGTTACCTCATTGCCATGCTGCTGCGTTATTTCGAGCAGCGTCTGGCGATTCGCCGTTAGGAGTGTTCCATGTACGAATCCCCCAGTTGGTTGCATGAGTTGTGGGTCGCCCGGGAGACGCTGTGGGCCGGGTTCCTGACCAGCGTGCAGTGCTCGGTACTGGCGATTTTGTTAGGCACGCTGATCGGCCTGTTCGCCGGGCTGGTGCTGACTTACGGTCGCTTCTGGATGCGCGCGCCGTTTCGTTTCTACGTCGACGTGATTCGCGGCACTCCGGTGTTTGTGTTGGTGCTGGCCTGTTTCTACATGGCCCCGGCCCTGGGCTGGCAAATCGGCGCATTCGAGGCTGGTGCCTTGGGCCTGACACTGTTTTGCGGCTCCCATGTGGCCGAGATCGTGCGCGGGGCCTTGCAGGCCTTGCCCCGTGGGCAGATGGAGGCAAGCCAGGCCATTGGCCTGACGTTCTTCCAGGCGCTGGGTTACGTGCTGTTGCCCCAGGCACTGCGGCAGATCTTGCCGACCTGGGTCAATTCCTCCACCGAAATCGTCAAGGCTTCGACCCTGTTGTCGGTGATCGGCGTTGCCGAACTGCTGCTCAGCACTCAGCAGATCATCGCCCGGACCTTCATGACCCTGGAGTTTTACCTGTTCGCCGGTTTTCTCTTTTTCATCATCAACTACGCCATCGAATTGCTCGGGCGGCACATTGAAAAGCGGGTGGCCTTGCCATGACTGATGTTTCGACCTCTACCAATGCTCAACCGCTGCTGGACATTCGCGGTCTGCGCAAACAATACGGCCCGGTGGAAGTGCTCAAGGGCGTGGACCTGAGCATGCAGCGCGGCAATGTCGTCACCCTGATCGGCTCCAGCGGCTCGGGCAAAACCACGTTGCTGCGTTGCGTGAACATGCTTGAGGAGTTCCAGGGCGGGCAGATCGTGCTCGATGGCGAAGCCATCGGCTATGACGAGGTGGGCGGCAAGCGCGTGCGCCACCCGGAAAAAGTCATCGCCCGGCATCGGGCCATGACCGGCATGGCCTTCCAGCAATTCAACCTGTTCCCGCATTTGACGGCGTTGCAGAACGTCACCCTGGGCCTGCTCAAGGTGAAAAAGCTACCCAAGGACGAAGCCGTGGCCCTGGCCGAGAAATGGCTGGAGCGGGTCGGCTTGCTGGAACGGCGCAATCATTTTCCCGGTCAGTTGTCCGGCGGTCAGCAGCAGCGTGTGGCGATCGCTCGGGCGATTGCCATGAACCCCAGCCTGATGCTGTTCGACGAAGTGACCTCGGCCCTGGACCCGGAATTGGTGGGTGAGGTGCTGAACGTGATCAAGGGGCTGGCCGAAGACGGCATGACCATGCTGCTGGTGACCCACGAAATGCGTTTTGCCTTCGAGGTGTCCGACAAGATCGTGTTCATGAACAAGGGCCGCATCGAAGAACAGGGCCCACCGAAAGAACTGTTCGAACGGCCACAGTCGCCACGACTGGCTGAGTTTCTCAAGAACACCCGTTTTTAATTTTATTGAACCTCTGATTGATACAGGCAAGGAGAAACACCCATGAGCATTACGCGCTACGGCACCGGCAGCACCGCAGGCGGCGGTCAGCCACGGCCCTTCGCCCGAGCCGTTGAGGCCGACGGCTGGCTGCACGTGTCCGGTCAGGTGCCGGCGGTCAACGGCGAGATTATTGTCGGCGGGATCGTCGAGCAGACCCACCAGACCATGAAGAACCTGATCGCGATTCTTGAAGAAGCCGGATACGGCCTTGAAGATGTGGTGCGCTGCGGCGTATGGCTGGAAGATCCGCGGGATTTCTGGAGTTTCAACAAAGTATTTGGTGAATACTTCAGCCCCGAACATGCCCCTGCCAGGGCTTGTGTGCAAGCGAACATGATGGTTGATTGCAAGGTTGAGATTGATTGCATCGCCTACAAGAAAAAGGCCTGAGTCACTGAGGACTCATCGCGGGCACGCCTTGCTCCCACAAGGCAATGCAAACTCCTGTGGGAGCAAGGCTTGCCTGCGATAGCAATCTATCAGGCGGTGCAGCACTCTGGTTAAACTCCCGGCCAATTGAATGGGAACCCAAGACATGACCGAAGACACCATCAAACGCCGGGCCCGAGGGTTGGACCGGGCGTTCGATATCCTCGACTTCCTCAAGGAAATCGGCCAGCCGTTGCGCCCCAATGACATCGCCAGCGGCATCGGCAGTCCCAAGTCCACGGTCTACGAGCTGGTGGCGTCGCTGCTGGAGCGACGCATCCTGGAGCCGGTGGGCAAGGACGGCCACGTCTATCTGGGCCGCCAGTTGTACTTTCTCGGGCAGGCGCACCTGCGGCATTTCGACCTGAGTCGCGAGGCCGATCACGCCTTGCAGGAAATCGTCAGCCAGACCCGGGAAACCGCCCAGATGTGCCTGCTCAACGGGCGCAAATACACGGTGGCGCTGATGAAGGAGGGGGAGCGGCATTTTCGCATTTCCTCGGACATCGGCGAGAACGCGCCGATTCCCTGGACCGCTTCCGGACGCCTGCTGCTGGCGCATCTGAGTGACCAGCAGATCGTCGACCTGATCGACCCCGACGACTTCATCCTGCCGGACGGCGAGCGCCTGCCCCTGGAGCGGTTTCTCGCGGAGATCCGCCAGGCCGGGCTCGATGGATTTTTCTCCTTCGACAGTGTGGCCGACACCTTCACCCACTGCTTCGCCGCGCCGGTCAAAGACGCCAATGGCGTGGCCATCGCGACCCTGTGCATCGTCGCCCCACGGGCCGACGCCAAGAACAACTACGCCGACTACCGCCGGGTGCTGATCGAAAGCGCCAACAACCTGGCCCGTCGCATCAATGAATAGACAGCCGCGGCTGTGTGAGGAGTGTGAACATGTCTTCTGCCATTCATAACGCTGCCGTGGAGAAGGGGGCCGCCCAAGCGGGCGATCACCTGCTGCGCGACATCAGCCTGCCGGCGCTGGTGCTGCATCGCCAAGCGTTGGAGCACAACATTGACTGGATGCAAAAGTTCGTCACGGACAGTGGTGCCGAACTGGCGCCCCACGGCAAGACCAGCATGACCCCGGCGCTGTTTCGCCGCCAACTCGAGGCCGGCGCCTGGGGACTGACCCTGGCCACCGCAGTGCAGACCCGTGCCGCTTACGCCCATGGCGTGCGCCGGGTGCTGATGGCCAACCAATTGGTGGGCACGCCAAACATGGCGCTGATCGCGGATCTGCTGGCAGATCCAGCGTTCGAATTCCATTGCATGGTCGACCATCCCGACAACGTTGCCGAGCTGGGCGCGTTCTTTGCCTCTCGCGGTGCGAAGTTGAACGTGATGATCGAATACGGTGTGGTGGGTGGTCGGTGTGGCTGCCGGACCGAGGCCGAGGTGCTGGCCCTGGCCGAGGCGATCGGGGCGCAACCGGCGCTGGCGCTGACCGGTATCGAAGGCTACGAAGGCGTGATCCATGGTGACCACGCCATCAGTGGCATCCGTGCGTTTGCCGCATCCCTGGTGGGGCTGGCGGTGCAACTGCAGGACAACGGTGCGTTCGCCATCGACAAGCCGATCATCACCGCCTCGGGTTCAGCCTGGTACGACCTGATTGCCGAGTCTTTCGAGGCGCGGAACGCCCACGGACGTTTCCTCAGTGTGCTGCGTCCTGGCAGTTACGTGTCCCATGACCATGGCATCTACAAAGAGGCCCAGTGCTGCGTGCTGGAACGGCGTAGCGACCTGCACGAAGGTCTGCGCCCGGCCCTGGAAGTCTGGGCCCACGTGCAATCGCTGCCTGAACCGGGCTTTGCGGTGATCGCCCTGGGTAAACGCGACGTGGCCTATGACGCCGGGCTGCCGGTGCCGCTCAAGCGTTACCAACCCGGCTCCGACTCCATAGCGGGGCAGGACCTGGCCGGCTGCAAGGTCACGGCGGTGATGGACCAGCATGCGTTCATGACGGTGGCGACCGGGGTGGAACTGCGGGTAGGCGACATCATCTCGTTCGGTACGTCGCATCCGTGCCTGACTTTCGACAAGTGGCGGGTGGCGTGCCTGGTGGATGAGCAGTTGCGGGTGGTCGAGAGCATGGAGACTTGTTTCTAGCCTTGAAACCGAGTCGCGGCTATCGCGAGCAGGCTCGCTCCCACAGTGGGGGCGGTTGTGAACAGAGGATTTATGTTCACCAATATCCCCTGTGGGAGCGAGCCTGCTCGCGATAGCGGCCTGGCAGACACTATCGAAATATCAGGATCGCCCATGAGCTACCCCAACCCAAAACCTCGCATCGCCCTGATCGGCGAGTGCATGATCGAACTGCAGCAGCGCGCCGATGGCAGTCTGCAACAAAGCTTCGGCGGCGATACCCTGAACACCGCTGTGTACCTGTCCCGCGCCCTGGGTGACAAGGGCGCGGTGGATTACGTTACCGCCTTGGGCGACGACAGTTTCAGCGATGCCATGTGCCAGAGTTGGGCCGCCGAAAATATCGGCCTGGATCGGGTCCAGCGCCTGCCCGGTCGTTTGCCGGGTTTGTATTGCATCCAGACCGACGCGGCGGGTGAGCGGCGGTTTTTGTACTGGCGCAACGAGGCGGCGGTGCGTGATTGCTTCACCACCCCGGCCGCCGCACCGATTCTGGCGGCGCTGCCGGATTACGACGTGCTGTACTTCAGCGGCATCACCCTGGCCGTGCTCGGTGAGCAAGGTCGTGGCAAGCTCATCGAAACCCTGATCCAGGCCCGCCGGCGCGGGGCCGAGGTGGTGTTCGACAATAACTACCGGCCAAGGCTCTGGGCATCAGTGGATGCAGCCCGTGCGGCCTATCGCAGTGTATTGCCTTACGTGGAGCTGGCGCTGCTGACGGTGGACGACGAGCAGGCGCTGTTCGGTTATGCCGACAGCGCTGAGGTGTTCGCCGCGTACGCGCAGTTGGGCACTTCGGAAGTGGTGCTCAAGCGCGGTGCTGAGCCCTGTCTGATCTGTTGTGATGGTGAGTCTTTCGAGATTCCGGCCCAGCGAGTGGAGCGGGTGGTGGACACGACGGCGGCGGGGGATTCATTCAGTGCTGCTTACCTGGCAAGCCGCCTGCTCGGTGGCAGCCCGGTGGAGGCCGCCGAGGCTGGACATCTGTTGGCGAGCCGGGTCATCCAGGTGCCGGGGGCGTTGATGCCCAAGGACTGAAGGGGCCGGGAAGCACCTGTGGGAGCGGGCTCGATCATTAGTCCCGGTAGAACACCTGCACCAGGTGATAGCCGAACTTGCTCTTGATCGGCCCATGCACCACCCGCAGGGGCTTTTTGAAGATTACCGTATCGATCGCACCGACCATCTGCCCGGGCCGTACTTCACCCAGATCACCGCCGCGTTTGCCCGAGGGGCAGGTGGAGTATTTCTTGGCCAGTACATCGAAGGCTTCGCCTTTGGCGATGCGTTGCTTGAGCTGTTCGGCTTCTTCGGCGGTTTTCACCAGGATATGGCGGGCTTGGGCTTTCATTGCAGCAGTGACCTGAACGGTGCGACGGGGCGGCGATTATGCCTCAAGTCAGGCGCCATGGTTGATCATCGTCCGAATCTTGTTCGCCAGCAGATCGAGGCTGAAGGGCTTGGCAACCATATCCATGCCCTGCTCGAGAAAGCCCTGGCGCTCGGTGGCCTTCTGCGCATAACCGGTCATGAACAGCACCTTCAGATCGGGCCGATGCTGGCGGGCGATTTCCGCCAGTTGCCGGCCATTCATGCCTGGCAGGCCGACATCGGTCACCAGCAAGTCGATGCGCTGGCTGGACTCCAGTAGCCCAAGGGCAGCCTTGGCGTCCTGGGCTTGAAGGGTGGTGTAACCCAGGGCGTCGAGCAGATCGAGCACCAGCATGCGCACGGCCGGTTCGTCTTCGACCAGCAACACGGTTTCACCGGCGACGGCGGCCGGTGCATCCAGCGCTACCGGCGCCGCAGTCTGCTGGACAGACGCGACGTACAGCCGCGGCAGGTACAACTGCACCCGCGTGCCCTGGTCCGGCACACTGTCCAGGCTCAGCAGGCCACCCGACTGTTGGGCAAACCCGTAGATCATCGACAAGCCCAAACCGGTGCCCTGGCCGATGGGTTTGGTGGTGAAGAACGGATCAAAGGCCTTGGCCAGCACGGATGGGGTCATGCCGCTGCCATTGTCGCTGACGGCAATCATCACGTAGTCACCGGCCTTGACCGGTTCCAGGGCACTGAGGTCATTCCCGTCGAGGTAGACGTTGGCGGTTTCGATGGTCAATTCGCCACCCTCAGGCATGGCGTCCCGAGCGTTGATCACCAGGTTGAGCAGGGCGTTTTCCAGCTGGCTGGCATCGGTGCTGACCGGCCACAGTTCATCGGCCAACTGCAGGCGCAGCACGATGTGATCGCCGGTGGTTCGGCTCAGCAAGTCTTCAAGTGAACGCACCAGGTCATTGGGGTCCAGCGGTTTGCGGTCCAGCGACTGGCGGCGGGAAAACGCCAGCAGACGGTGGGTCAGGGCCGCCGCACGATTGGCCGAGGACACGGCCGCTTCGGTGAAACGACCGATCTCGGCGGTGCGACCGCTGGCAATGTAGCGCTGCATCAGGTCGAGACTGCCGAGAATGCCGGTGAGCATGTTGTTGAAGTCATGGGCAATGCCGCCAGTGAGTTGGCCCACGGCCTCCATTTTCTGGGCGTGTCGCAGCGCCTCCTCGGCACGTTCGCGTTCGAACATCTCGTTGAGGTTGCGCAGGGCCTCTTCGGTTTTCTTGCGCTCGGTCTCGTCGATCACAAAGATGTAGAAACCGTTCACCGCACCATCGGCCCCACGGCGCGGCAGGTAGTTGATCAAGGCGTGGCGGGGACGGCCGTCGCGGTGATCCGATTGCACGGTGAAACTGCACGGCTTGCCTGCCAGGGCGTCGGCGATCTGCTCGGCGCGGGCGGCGTAGGCTGAATCGCCAAGCACTTCGCGAATGGTCTTGCCATACAGCTCTTGGGGCGTCAGGCCATACCAATCCAGATAGGCGCTGTTGTTGAGGCGAAAACGTTCTTCCCGGTCCACATAGCTGATAAGGATCGGCATGGCGTTGATGATCAGTTGCAGTTCGGTCTGGCTCTGACGCAGGGCCTGCTCGGTACGCTTGCGATCGGTCAGGTCCAGGGCCGCGCCGAGAAAGCGTTTGGGCCGGCCATGGCGATCCTTGTAGCAACGACCGCGCACGAACACCCAGCGCAGTTCGCCGTCAGGCCGCAGGAGACGGTACTCCTCGGCGTATTCAGTGCTGTGGGTGATGCAATGCTTGATGCTGCGGGTGACCATGGCCCGGTCCTGGGGATGCACGCCTTCAAGGTAAGCGCTGATGGGCAACTGGCGCGACAGGTTCGGGTCGACGCCATGCAGCACCGCGAAGTGCTCGTCGGCAACAAAGCGGTCTTCGCTGATGTCCCAATCCCAGGTGCCTAGCGTATCGGCAGCGGCCAGGGCCAGTTGCAGGCGTTCCTCGCTTTCCTGCTGGGCCTTGAGGCTGGCTTCTGAGCGTCGCTCGAACTCCAGGGCCAGGCGTCGTCGTTCACCGGTCTCGATGGCTGTGACCAGAATACCGGCCACGGCGCCGTCTTCATCGCGCACGGGGCTGTAGGTCAGGTCCAGCCAGACATCGCAGAGGCGACCGGCGAAGGGCACTCGCCATTGCTGATCGCGACAGGTGTGCCCGTGGCCTTGCAACACGCGGTGATAAATCGGCCCGCTCAGGTCTTTGAGTTCGGGCCATGCTGAATGGGTCGGCTGGCCGAACGCCTGGGGGTGTTTGTCGCCCGTCAGGCGGGTAAAGGCGTCGTTGTAGAAATGAATCAGCTGTGGCCCCCACAGCAGGGACATCGGCAGCGGCGAGTGGAGCACGATGTCCAGGGCGGTACGCAGGCTCTGGGGCCAGGTTTGGGCAGTGCCCAGCGGGCTGTTGGCCCAGTCACGTCGGGCGAACAGGCTTTGTATGTCAATGCCGGTGGGTGTTGCGTTCATCACGCAAACCCTGCAAATCGTGTCGCAGCCACGGTGTCTACTATCCTCTGAAGAAGGTAAGCGCGGGTTGGTCTGAAAAGTTTGCTCATCGGGTCAGCTTGTTTCATTGAAGTCTCGCGGAAGTCAATCAGGCCATGGAAATCGATCCCTTGTTACGCATCCTGGCGAGCCAGGATGGCTCCGACCTCTATATGTCCACCGGTGCGCCGCCGTGCGCGCGTTTCGAGGGGGTGCTCAAACCCTTGAGCAACCAGCCCTTCAAGGTGGGCGACATCGCCGGGCTCGCCGAGTCTTTGATGGACGCCGAACAGCGGCTTGAGTTCGATCGAGAACTGGAAATGAACCTGGCTATCTCCCTGGCTGGGGTCGGGCGGTTTCGCGTCAATATCTTCAAGCAGCGCAATGACGTGTCCATGGTGATCCGCAACGTCAAGCTCGACATCCCTCGGTTCGAGGACCTGAAACTGCCAAATGTGTTGCTGGACACCATCATGCAGAAACAGGGGCTGATGCTGTTCGTCGGCGCGACAGGGTCGGGCAAGTCGACTTCCCTGGCGGCGCTGATCGATTACCGTAATCGCAACAGCAGCGGCCATATCATCACCATTGAAGATCCGGTGGAGTATATCCATCGACACAAGAAATCGATCATCAATCAACGGGAAGTCGGTGTCGACACCCGCAGCTTTCATGCCGCCCTGAAGAACACCTTGCGCCAGGCACCAGACGTGGTACTGATCGGCGAAATTCGTGATCGCGAAACCATGGAACATGCCCTGGCCTTCGCCGACACCGGGCACCTGGTGATCTCCACCCTGCATGCTCACAATGCCAACCAGGCGCTGGACCGGGTGATCAATTTCTTCCCGGAAGAACGCCGGCCGCAGCTGCTCAATGATCTGGGCAACAACCTCAAGGCGTTCGTGTCGCAACGCCTGGTGCGCACTCGCACCGGCCAGCGCCGGGCCGCGGTGGAGGTCATGCTGGGCTCGCCCACGGTGGCCGACCTGATCCGCCGCAATGAGTTCGGCGGGCTCAAGGGCATCATGGAAAAGTCAGAAGAACTCGGGATGCAAACCTTCGATCACGCCCTGTACAACCTGGTGGTGGAGGGTGCTATCGATGAGGAGGAAGCCCTGAAAAACGCCGATTCGGCGAACAACCTGCGGTTGCGCCTGAAGTTGCATGCCGAGTCGGGGGCAGCGGTGCCCCCGGCCGATCCGGCGGCGGGGGAGTGGGGGTTGATGGATTGATGGTTCTACAGGCATACCGCGTTGTCGTTCATCGCGAGCAGGCTCGCTCCCACAGGGAATCGATGGTGATTGCCAATCCTGTGTTCACCACCGACCAATGTGGGAGCGAGCCCGCTCGCGATGAGGCCAGATGGCCCATACGGCTTTAACCTCAGGTGGTCAGTTCCAGCCGATCCCTGAACTGCTCCAGCGCCTCGGGATTGGCCAGGGCATCGGTGTTTTTCACCACCTGCCCATGCACCACGTTGCGCACCGCCAGTTCCACCACCTTGCCGCTGATGGTCCGCGGGATGTCGCTGACTGCCAGGATCTTCGCCGGCACATGACGCGGTGTGGTATTGGCGCGGATCACCTGGCGGATCTGTTGCTCCAGGGCCTCATCCAGGGTCACGCCGTCGCGCAGGCGCACAAACAGTACCACGCGCACATCACCCTGCCATTGCTGGCCGATAGCAACGCTGTCCAGCACCTGCTCGACCTTTTCCACTTGCCGATAGATTTCCGCCGTGCCGATGCGCACGCCACCGGGGTTGAGCACTGCATCCGAACGCCCGTGGATCAAGAAACCGCCGTGAGGCAGTTCCTCGGCGTAGTCCCCCTGGGCCCACACACCGGGGAACTGGCTGAAGTAGGAGGCCCTTAGCTTTTCCTGCTGCGGATCATTCCACAGGCCAATGGGCATGGCCGGGAAGTGCCGGGTGCAGACCAGTTCACCTTTCTCACCGATGACCGCCTGGCCTGCCTCGTTCCAGACCTGCACCGCCATGCCCAGACTCTTGCCCTGCATCTCGCCACGGCGAACGGCGGACAACGGATTGCCATTGACGAAGCACGACACAATGTCGGTGCCACCGGACATCGAGGCCAGGCACACCTGGGTCTTGAAGTCGCGATACACGTAGTCGTAGCTATGGGGCGCCAGGGCCGAGCCGGTGGACAGGATGGTTTTCAGGCTGCCCAGGTCATGGGTCTGTCGCGGTTTCAAACCCTGGCTTTCCAGGGCCGCCAGGTATTTGGGGCTGGTGCCGAATACGCTGATGCGCTGCTGGTCGATCAGGTCCAGCAGGCGCTTGGGGCCAGGGTGAAAGGGCGAGCCGTCGTAGAGCACCACCGCACTGCCGACGGCGAGGGCCGACACCAGCCAGTTCCACATCATCCAGCCACACGTGGTGTAGTAGAACAGGCGATCTTCGGGGCCAAGGTCTACATGCAGGCCATGTTCCTTGAGGTGTTGCAGCAATACGCCGCCGGTGCTGTGGACGATGCACTTCGGCACGCCGGTGGTGCCACTGGAATAGAGGATGTACAGCGGATGATCGAACGGCACGTCAACGAACGCCGGTTCGCCGCCACAGCGGTAGAAGTCGCTCCACAACGCGACGCTGGCCGTTGTCTTGAAGTCTTCGGCGCGGGCGTCAGGGCATGCGTAGGGCAGGATGATCAATTGCTGCAGCGAAGGCAGGCGCTCGAGGATTTCGTTGACCTTGGCTCGCTGGTCGATGACCTTGCCGGCGTAGCGGTAACCGGCGCAGGTAATCAGCACCTTGGGCTCGATCTGGCCAAACCGGTCGATGACCCCGTGGGTGCCGAAGTCAGGCGAGGAGCACGACCAGATCGCCCCCAGGCTGGTGGTGGCGAGCATGCCCACCAGGGTCTGCCAGGTGTTGGGCATGCACGCGGCTACCCGGTCGCCCTTGCTCACACCTGCCGCTTGCAGGCTTTTTTGCAGGCCAGCGACGTGGGCGGCAAGTTCGGCCCAAGTCAGTTGTTCTTGCCCGCCACTTTCGTCGAGGGCAACCACGGCCACGGCGTCATCGCGCCGGCGCAGCAGGTATTCGGCAAAATTCAGTGTCGCCCCGGGAAACCACCGGGCGCTGGGCATTTGCTCACCTTCGACCAGCACATCGCTGGGCGCCTGGTGAAAACGGATCTCGAAGAAGTCGACGATGGCCTGCCAGAAGGCTTCACGCTGGTCGATGCTCCAGGCGTGCAGCGCCGGATAATCGCTCAGTTGCAGCTGATGCCGTTCGTTGATGAACCGGCGAAAGGCGTCCATGCGTGACTGGGCGATGCGATCGGGGGTGGGTTGCCAGAGGATGTCGGACATGGGGTGCCTCTTTTTCTTTTATGTACACACAAACTATAGAGCGACCCAATCTTGTGGCGAGGGGATTTATCCCCGACTTGTGGGAGCAAGGCTTGCCCGCGATGAACGAAAACGCGGTTTAGCTGTTAAACCGCGGTGCGGCCATCGCGGGCAAGCCTTGCTCCCACAGATAAATCCCCTCGCCACAAGGGATCGCAAGAAATTTACTGAGCCAGCCACCCACCATCAATATTCCACGCCGCGCCACGTACCTGGCTGCCGGCTTCGCTGCACAGAAACAGCACCAGTTCCCCCAGTTGCGGCGGGGTGACGAATTCCAGGGAAGGCTGTTTTTCGGCCAGCAGGTCATGCTGTGCCTGTTGCGGGTCGATGCCCGTGGCAATGCGGTCGTCGATCTGTTTCTGCACCAGCGGTGTCAGCACCCAGCCAGGGCAGATGGCGTTGCACGTCACGTTACTGGTGGCGGTTTCCAGGCCGACCACTTTGGTCAGACCGATCACCCCGTGTTTGGCCGCGACGTAGGCGGCCTTGCCCACCGAGCCGACCTGGCCGTGCACCGAGGCAATGTTGATGATCCGCCCCCAGCCCTTGGCGCGCATGCCCGGCAGGCTCAAGCGCGTGGCATGGAACACCGAGGACAGGTTGATGGCGATGATCGAGTCCCAGCGCTCCACCGGAAAATCTTCCACGGCGGCCACATGCTGGATACCGGCGTTGTTCACCAGAATGTCCACGCCGCCGAACTCCCGTTCGGCGTAAGCGAGCATGTCGGCGATCTGCGCCGGATCACTGACATCGGCCGGATGATGGCCGACCTTGCCGCCGAACTGTTTCACCTCGGCGATCACCGTCGAGGCATCGCCGAAGCCGTTGAGGATCAGGTTGGCGCCGGCCTTGGCGAGGCTCAGGGCGATGCCCAGGCCGATGCCGCTGGTAGAGCCGGTGACCAGGGCGGTCTTGCCCGAAAGAGGGGTTGTCATGGGGAGCCTCACACAATGCCAGTGGCGTAGAACACAGCGATCACGAAGAACACCGCGAGGGTCTTGATCAGCGTAATGCAGAAAATGTCTTTGTAGGCTTCACGGTGGGTCAGACCGGTCACCGCCAGCAGGGTGATCACCGCGCCGTTGTGGGGCAGGGTGTCCATGCCGCCGCTGGCCATGGACGCGACCCGGTGCAGCACTTCCAGAGGAATGTTGGCGGCGTTGGCGGCGCTGATGAACGTTTCGGACATCGCCGCCAGGGCGATGCTCATGCCGCCCGAGGCTGAACCGGTGATGCCCGCCAGCAGCGTCACGGTCACGGCTTCATTGACCAGTGGATTGGGGATGTTTTTGAGCCAGTCGGCCAGCACCAGAAAACCCGGCAAGGACGCGATGACTGCGCCAAAACCGTATTCCGAAGCGGTGTTCATTGCCGCCAGCAGCGCACCGCCCACCGCGCTCTTGCTGCCTTCGGCCAGCTTGCTGCGAATGGTGCTGAAGGCGAACAGCAGCACCAGGACAATGCCCACCAGCAACGCGGCCTGCACGGCCCAGATCGCGGTGAGCTTGGCGATGTCGCTGGTCACTGGTGTGGTCATGCCCGGCAGCGCCAGGCTGTGGGTCTTGCCATACCACTGGGGAATCCACTGGGTGAACAGCAGGTTCATGATCCCCACCGCCAACAGCGGCGAAATGGCGAGCCAGGGATTGGGCAGTTTGATGTCTTCGGCAGTCTCCGGCTCGTTGCGCAGTTCGGTGCCGTAGCCTTCGCCTAGGCGCTGGGCCTTGTTGCGCTGGCGTTGCAGGAACAGCATGCCGAAGCTGAACACGAAGATCGTGCCGATCACACCCAGCCAGGGCGCAGCCCAGGCGGTGGTGTTGAAGAAGGTGCTGGGGATGATGTTCTGGATCTGCGGCGTGCCGGGCAGGGCGTCCATGGTGAACGAGAACGCGCCAAGGGCAATGGTGGCCGGGATCAGTCGCTTGGGAATATTGCTCTGGCGGAACATCTCGGCGGCGAACGGATACACCGCGAACACCACGACGAACAGCGACACGCCGCCATAGGTCAGCAAGGCGCAGACCAGCACGATCACCAACATGGCCTGGCGCGTGCCCAGCAGGCGAATCGCCGCCGCGACGATAGAGCGGGAGAAACCCGACAGCTCGATCAATTTGCCGAACACCGCGCCGAGCAGGAACACCGGGAAATACAGTTTGATGAAGCCGACCATCTTCTCCATGAACACCCCGGTGAAAGCAGGCGCGACGGCGGAAGGGTCAGTGAGCAGGACGGCGCCGAGGGCGGCGATGGGGGCAAAAAGGATAACGCTGTAGCCACGGTAGGCGGCCACCATCAGCAGCGTGAGGGCTGCCAAGGCAATGATCACACTCATGGTGTGTCTCCTGGATTGTTATTTTTGTGGTGAAGCGGTGGGGAGGGCTTTAGCGAGATTTGTGCCAGGTATGTAATTTATTGAAATATAAGAGAATTATTGATTTTGGTGAGGGTGGCTCGAGAGTTTTGTCTCTGTTTTGAGATTTTCAGGGGCTGTGCTGGCCTCATCGCGAGCAGGCTCGCTCCCACAGGTTGACCGAGTTCGTCAGGAAAGTACGGCCACTGTGGGAGCGAGCCTGCTCACGATGAGCGCGAAGCGCTCAAAAGGAGCTGTCTATATCTAGAGATATGCGTCTCTTTATTGAGACTCTGCAATCCCCAGCGCCACCATTTTCTTATACAAGGTCGACCTCCCCAGCCCCAACCGCTCAGCCGCTTCAACTACCTTGCCGCCGCATTGCGCGAGGGTGGTTTCGATCAAGTGACGGTCGAATCGTGCCCGGGCCTGGCTGAAGGTTTCTTGCGGCAGCGGTTCCTGATGTGGATTCAACGCCCGGGTGACCGGCGTGAAAGTCCCAATGGCCGCTCGAATATCGGCGGCAGTGAGCAGCAGGTCGTCGCTGAGCAGCGCGGTTCGTTCCAGCACATTGCGCAACTCCCGGATGTTGCCCGGCCAGGCGTGTTGCCCCAGCAGGTCGAGTGCGTCGCGGTCCAGTTCGTGCTGGCTGCGCAGTTCTTCGAGGATCGCCTCGCTCAGGGCCGGCAAATCATCCAGGCGTTCGCGCAGCGGCGGGACCTGGATCGGCAACACATTGAGGCGGTAATACAGGTCGGCGCGAAATTCTCCGCGTTTGATCGCCGCTTCCAGATCCATGGACGTGGCAGCGATGATCCGCACGTCGCTTTGCAGCACCTCGTTGGAGCCCACGGGTTCGTATTCTTTTTCCTGCAAGACCCGCAGCAGTTTGCTTTGCAGCGGCAGTGGCATGTCGCCGATTTCGTCCAGGAACAGTGTGCCGCCCTGGGCGATCTGCAGCTTGCCGGCGCGGCCTTTGCGGTCGGCGCCGGTGAAGGCGCCCGGGGCGGTGCCGAAAAACTCGGCTTCCAGCAGGGCCTCCGGGATCGCCGCGCTGTTGATGCTGACGAACGCCTTGTGCGCCCTCGGCGAAGCACCGTGGATTGCCTGGGCCAGCAGTTCCTTGCCGGTCCCGGTTTCGCCGAGCAACAGCACCGGCGAATCGGCGCTGGCGCTGCGCCGGGCACGACGCTTGACCTCCAGGCTGGCGCTGCTGGTGCCGATGAAGTGGGCGAAGTTGTACCGAGTCTGCCGTGCCCGCAACAGCGAGCGGGTGGAGGCCAGTTCCTCCTGCATGCTCAGGTAGCGCTTGAGCATCGGCGACAGGCTGCGCAATTCATCGAACAGGGCAAAACCGATGGCGCCGATCACCGCGCCCGCGCTGTCGTGGATCGGCAGGCGCATCACCACCAGCGGCTCCTTGGGCGTGTCCTGCATGTCCAACAGAATCGGTCGGCCAGTACGTACCACTTCGCGCAGCAGGCTGCTGGGGATCACGCTCTCGCACGCCCGGCCGATGGCTTCTTGCGCTGAGTTCAGGCCGAAGCGCCGGGCGTAGCGTTCGTTCATCCAGACGATGTTCGCGTCACGGTCGACAATCACCGTGCCTTCGCTGGACTGTTCGATGATCTCGAACAACGAACGGATCGCCAGCGTGCGCACGCGCTTGTAATCCTTGAGGCTTTCGGTGGGGTTCATCGGGCATTTCCAGAAGGTGGGATTTGCCGGCATCCTCCGATCAAAGGGGTTGCCAAAGAGCGGCATTATGCCGGGAGGGGCCGGCCGAGCACTACTCCGCCCGCATTCTTTGCCGTGGCGTATCAATGGCAAACCCTAAGCCTTAGTGGATCTGCTCAGTGGTGGGCAGTCTGATAAACTTGTACAGTTTTCACTAATATGTACATTTTTCTGAGAGCGCTCATGAATAAATTCAACCCTCGCAAGCTGCAGCTCTCCAAATGGACGGCCTGTGCGCCGACTGATCGGGAAAAGCATTTTCTCGTCACCAAGCTGCTCTGTGATGAGGAGGGGACACCCATTCAGATTGAGCTTGAGGCTGTATACAGCGCTCGTGTGACGTTGCTCGACTGGCGCGAGTTGCGCGACAGCAAGCATTGGAAAATGGGCTGGTGCTGAATGTCTTGGGCTGTGCCATAGAGATCCGTATGACTTCTGATAGTTATACATAATAATAAAGTTGTACAAGTTTTCCTGCGATAGTGGCTTAATGCAGCTACCTAGCGATGGCATCTCTGCCTTCGTGTGGCTACAGCCACGCATTCACGCCTCCGGGAGCGCCACCCATGTTCATTCGTACTCGCAAGCATCAGGACGCCTTGCACGAAATCCAGGCCAGGCAGGCTTTTCTCGAAGCCGAACGGACGGCCTTGCAGCAATGCATGGCGATCATCGAGTTCACCCCGACGGGCGAGGTGCTCGACGTCAGCCCGGTTTTTTTGAAAATGATGGGGTATTCACTCAGCGAAACCCTCGGTCAGCATCATTCGATGTTTTGTGAGCCTGCCTATTCACGCAGTGCCGAATGCTCGGCGTTATGGCGGCAGTTGGGGCAGGGTTCTCCAGCCGACAGCCAGTTTCTGCATTTGCGGCGTGATGGAAGCTGGCTGTGGGTGCACGCAAGCTACGTCCCTGTGCTGGATCACCATGCAAAGGTGCAGCGCATCATCCTGATTGTTCGCGATATCAACGAGCGGGTGTTGCGCGCCCAGGCCGAAACCAGTTTCATGCAAGCGATCGACCGTTCCATGGCGGTTATCGAATTTGATCTGAGCGGTCAGGTCGTGAATGCCAACGAGAATTTCATGAGCGTCATGGGGTACCGCCTGCAAGAAATTCGGGGCCAGCATCACCGGATTTTCTGCAAACCCAGCGAGGTCCAGAGTGAGGCTTATCGTGGCTTCTGGGCCGGGCTCAATCGCGGTGAATACAGGACCGGCCTTTTCGAGCGCGTCGACAATCGAGGCGCGACTGTCTGGCTGCAGGCTACCTACAACCCTCTCTACGATGCACGGGGGCGCTTGTATGGCGTGGTCAAGTTCGCCACTGACAGCACTCGCGAAGTCGAGCAACGCCAAAGTGAATCAAAAGCGGCCGGACTTGCTTTCGAGACGTCCCGGCAGACCGATGAGCAAACCCGGCTTGGCACGTGTGTGGTTCAGCAAACCGTTACGGTGGTGCAAAGCATCGCCGATGAGCTTCAGCAGGTGTCAGCCGGGATAGGTGCCCTGAGCGCGCAGTCCGAAGAAATCGGCAGCATCGTCGATGCCATCCGGGGCATTGCCGAACAGACCAATCTGCTTGCCCTCAATGCCGCCATCGAAGCGGCTCGCGCCGGGGAGCAGGGACGCGGTTTCGCGGTGGTGGCCGATGAGGTGCGCAATCTGGCGCGTCGTACCAGCCAGTCAACTGTGGCCATTACTCAGGTCGTCGCCAAGAACCGTGAATTGGCCAGGCAAGCGGTGAGCAGCATGCAATCGAGCACGCTCAAGGCAGAGCAGGGCGTGAAACTGGCTAACCAGGCCGGCACTGTCATTCTGGATATTCATCGAGGCGCGCAGCAGGTGGTGGAGGTGATGGGTGAATTCGCTCAAGCGCTGGATCAACGACGTGGTGCTTGAGCGAGGCCGGATTACTGCGGCTGCGCCGCCGCCAACAGCTCCTTGGTGTAGGGATGCTGGGGCGAGTCGAACACTTCATGGCTGGCGCCGTGCTCCACCACTTTACCGTCCTTGATCACGATCATGTCGTGGGCCAGGGCGCGGACCACCGCCAGGTCATGGCTGATGAACAGGTAAGTCAGGCCATGCTTTTCCTGAAGCTGGCGGAGCAGGGCGACCACTTGCTTTTGCACGGTGCGGTCCAGGGCTGAGGTCGGTTCGTCCAGCAGAATCAGGGCCGGCTTGAGCACCAGCGCCCGGGCGATGGCGATGCGTTGGCGCTGGCCACCGGAGAATTCGTGGGGGTAGCGGTGGCGGCTCTGCGGGTCGAGGCCGACTTCCTGCAGCGCCTGGATCACCTGCGCTTCACACTGCTCGGAACTGGACGAGCTGTGGACCTCAAGGCCTTCACTGATGATCTGCTGCACCGACATGCGAGGGCTGAGGCTGCCGAACGGGTCCTGGAACACCACCTGCATCTGCTTGCGCCACGGTCGCAGGTCTTTCTGCGACAGATGATCGAGGGCTTGTCCCTGGAAGCGGATGCTGCCTTCGGATTCGATCAGTCGCAGGATCGCCTGGCCGAGGGTGGATTTGCCGGAACCGGATTCACCGACGATGCCCAGGGTCTTGCCGCGTTGGATCGTCAGGCTGATGCCGTCCACGGCGCGCAGGTATTCCTTGCGCCGGAACAGCCCGCCGCCCAGGGCAAAGCTGACGCGCAGATCCTGCACTTGCAAGACGTCTTCGCGTTCGTCACGGGGCAGGGCTTCGCCTTCCGGTTCGGCGTGCAGCAACTCGCAGCTGTAGGGATGTTTCGGCGCGCTGAAGAGCGTTTCGCACGGCGCCTGTTCGACGATTTCCCCGGCCTTCATCACGCACACCCGTTGCGCGATGCTGCGCACCAGGTTCAGGTCGTGGCTGATCAGCAGCAGTGACATGCCGAGTCGTTGCTGCAGGGACTTGAGCAGCAGCAGAATCTTGCGCTGCACCGTCACGTCGAGCGCGGTGGTCGGTTCGTCGGCAATCAACAGTTCCGGTTCGCAGGCCAGGGCCATGGCAATCATCACCCGCTGTCGTTGGCCGCCGGAGAGTTGATGCGGGTAGGCCTTGAGGCGTTCGATGGGTTTCTGGATGCCCACCAGGGCCAGCAACTCCAGAATGCGCTGGCGCGCGGCCTTGCCGCCCAGGCCCTTGTGCAGCATGAGGGTTTCGCCAATCTGCTTTTCGACGCTGTGCAGCGGGTTCAGCGAGGTCATGGGTTCCTGGAAGATCATCGCGATCCGGTCCCCGCGCAGTTCGCGCAGGACCCTGGCCTCGGCGCCCACCAGTTCCTGGCCGCGATAGCGGATGCTGCCGGTGGTACGGCTGCCGGTTTGCGGCAGCAGTTGCAGGATCGAATGGGCCGTTACCGACTTGCCGGAGCCTGACTCGCCCACCAGGGCCAGGCATTCGCCGGGGCGGATATCCAGGCACAGGTTGCGCACCACGGTTTGGTCGTTGAAGGCCACGCTCAAGTCGCGGATTTCGATCAGGTTGTCGCTCATCTCAGGGTTCCGCTTCATGGCCGTGGATCAGGATCGGGGGTCGAATGCATCGCGCAACGCCTCGCCAATGAACACCAGCAGAGAAAGAATCAGCGCCAGGGTGAAGAACGCCGTCAGGCCCAGCCACGGCGCTTGCAGGTTCTGTTTGCCCTGGCCGATCAACTCGCCCAGCGACGCGCTGCCCGCCGGCATGCCGAAGCCGAGGAAGTCCAGGGCGGTGAGGGTGGAAATCGCCCCGGTGAGGATGAACGGCAGATAACTCAGGGTGGCGTTCATCGCGTTGGGCAGGATATGCCGCACGATCACCTTGCGGTCGGACAGGCCCAGGGCTCTGGCGGCCTTGACGTATTCAAGGTTGCGTCCGCGCAGGAACTCGGCGCGCACCACATCCACCAGGGCCAGCCAGGAAAACAGTGCCATGATTCCCAGCAGCCACCAGAAATTCGGCTCGACGAAGCCGGACAGAATGATCAGCAGATAGAGCACCGGCAGCCCGGACCAGACTTCCAGCAGGCGTTGCCCCAGCAGGTCCACCCAGCCGCCGTAATACCCCTGCAAGGCACCGGCGCTGATACCGATCAGCGCGCTGATGGCCGTCAGGGCCAGGGCGAACAGAATCGACACCCGTGCCCCGAAGATCACCCGGGCCAGCACGTCCCGGGCCTGATCATCGGTGCCCAGCCAGTTCACCGACGAGGGCGGGCTTGGGGTCGGCTGGTTCAGGTCGTAGTTGGGTGTGTCGTCGCTGAACGGGATCGGCGGGAACAACAGCCAGCCGCCGTCCTTGTGGATCAGATCCTGCACGTAGCTGCTGCGGTAATCGGCCTGGAACGGCAACTGCCCGCCAAACTCCTGTTCGGTGTAGCGCTTGAACACTGGGAAATACAGCGACCCCTGGTAACTCACCAGCAACGGCTTGTCGTTGGCGATCAATTCGCCGCCCAGGGTCAGCATGAACAGGCCGATGAACAGCCACAGCGACCACCAACCCCGGCGATTCTTCTTGAAACGCTCAAAACGCCGGCGGCCCAAGGGTGACAACTTGAACATCAGGCGTTCCTCGCGGCGAAGTCGATACGCGGGTCCACCAGGGTGTAGCACAGGTCGCCGATGAGTTTGATCAGCAAGCCGAACAGCGTGAAGATGAACAGCGAACCGAACACCACCGGATAGTCCCGGGACACCGCGGCCTCATAGCTCATGCGTCCCAGGCCATCGAGGGAGAAGATCACCTCGATCAGCAAGGAGCCGGCGAAAAACACGCTGATGAACGCCTGGGGAATCCCTGACACCACCAGCAGCATCGCATTGCGGAACACATGGCCATACAGCACGCGTCGTTCGCTCATGCCCTTGGCTCGCGCGGTGACCACGTACTG
>NZ_WUUD01000035.1:203920-208505 GCF_009831705.1 Pseudomonas sp. PICF6
TCGTTGAGGAACGAGTTCTTGGTCAGGATCGTCAAGGTGGCGAAACCGCCGATCACCAGCGAAGTGACCGGCAGGACCAGATGCCAGAAATAATCGGTGATCTTGCCCAGTGTCGACAGCGACTCGAAGTTGTCCGACACCAGCCCGCGCACCGGAAACCAGTTCAATGACGTGCCGCCGGCAAACATCACAATCAGGAACATGGCGAACAGAAATGCCGGCATGGCATAGCCGATGATGATCGCCGTGCTGCTCCACACATCGAAGGCCGAACCATGGCGCACGGCCTTGCGGATGCCCAGGGGAATTGACACCAGGTAGGTGATCAGCGTGGCCCAGAGCCCGAGGGAAATGGTCACCGGCATCTTCTCCAGGATCAGGTCGGTCACCGTGGCGCCGCGAAAGAAGCTCTTGCCAAAGTCCATTCGGGCGTAGCTGCTGAGCATCAACCACAAACGCTCGTGGGCCGGTTTGTCGAAGCCGTATTGTTTTTCGATGTCCTTGATCAGCTGTGGATCAAGGCCGCGACTGGCTCGCGAACTGCCGGTCATAGCAGTGCCCGAACTGCCGACGCTGGCGCCGCCGATGCCTTGCAGTTGGGCGATGGCCTGTTCCACCGGCCCGCCGGGAGCGGCCTGCACGATGACGAAGTTCACCAACAGGATGATGACCAGCGTCGGAATGATCAGCAGCAAGCGCCGCGCGATATAGGCCCACATCAATGCCGCCCTCCAGGGGAGCCGCGTTTGAGGCGTTCGGCGGCCATCTGCTCGTTGGTCAGCGGTGTGGTGCTCATTTCCCACCAGCTCTCGATGGCTTCGTCATTGCTGGCCTGCACTTTGGGTCTGCCAAAGCGGTTCCACCAGACGGTCGAACTGCCCGGCGGGTAGTAGTTGGGGATCCAGTAGTAATTCCATTGCAGCACCCGGTCGAGGGCGTGGGCATGGCGGAGCATGTCGCGTTGGGTGGTGGCTTTGACCAGCCCGTCGATCAGGGCATCGACGGCCGGATTCTGCAAGGCCATGTAATTGTTGGCGCCCGGATCGTTGGCCGCCGCCGAGCCGAAATAGTTGTAGAGCTCCATGCCCGGCGAAGTGCTGACGGGATAGCCGGTGATGATCATGTCGTAGTCGCGACTCATCAGGCGATTGACGTATTGGGAGGCGTCGATGCGCCGGATGCTCATGTCGATGCCGATCTGTGCCAGGGTGCGCTTGTAGGGCAGCAACAGCCGGTCGAGGCCGTTCTGGCTGATCAGGAACGTGAAGCTCAGCGCTTCCCCCTCGGCATTGACCAGGCGGTCGCCGTCGGGTTTCCAGCCGGCTTGTTGCAGCAGTGCCAGGGCTTGCAGTTGTTTGTCACGGATCACGCCGCTGCCGTCGGTTTTCGGTGCGTGGAAGACCTGGCTGAAGACTTCCTCTGGGACTTTGCCGCGCAACGGCTCGAGAATCGCCAGTTCGTCGGCATCGGGCAGTTGCCGGGCGGCCAGGTCGGTGTTGGAGAAAAAACTCTGCTGGCGCACATAGAGGTTGCGCATCATCTGGCGGTTGCTCCACTCGAAATCCCAGAGCATGGCCAGGGCCTGGCGGACACGCCGATCCTGGAACTGCGGTTTTTGCAGGTTGAACACGAAGCCTTGGGCTGTTTGGGGAGCCTCGGTGGCCAGGTGGGCCTTTTGCAGGCGACCGTCATGCAGGGCCGGGCTGTCATAGCCGATGGAATAACCGGTGGCGGAGAACTCGCGATTGTAGTCATAAGCGCCGCCACGCAAGACCTGCCGCGCCACATCGGTATCGCCGAAATACTCGATGCTGAAATGGTCGAAATTGTAGAGCCCGCGACTGACCGGCAGGTCCTTGCCCCACCAGTCGGGGTTGCGCTCGAAGGTGATGCTGCGTCCCGAGTCGATCCGGCCCACCCGATAGGGGCCACTGCCCAGCGGGGCTTCGTAGCCACCTCCACTGGCAAAGTCGCGGGTTTTCCACCAGTGCTCGGGAAAGACCGGCAGTGTGGCGATGTCCAGAGGCAGAGTACGGTTTTCGTTGTTCTTGAAGTCGAAGCGAACGGTGCGCTCGGATTCCACTTCGACGCCTTTGACGGCGGCGAACTGGGTGCGATACCGCAGGCTGCCCTGGGTCATCAATAGCTCGAAGGTGTAGCGCACGTCCTCGGCGGTGATGGGCTTGCCATCGGCAAACCGGGCCTTGGGATTGAGATAGAAGCGCAAGGACAGGCCATCGTCGGCGCGTTCCATCTTCTGCGCCACCAGGCCATAGACGGTGTAGGGCTCGTCCAGCGAGCGCTGAGCCAGCGGCGAATACAGCATTCCATCGATCTGGCTGACGCCGATGCCTTTGTCGATGTAG
The DNA here is from genome assembly GCF_009831705.1 of Pseudomonas sp. PICF6. NCBI lineage: Bacteria > Pseudomonadati > Pseudomonadota > Gammaproteobacteria > Pseudomonadales > Pseudomonadaceae > Pseudomonas > Pseudomonas sp. PICF6. The sequence continues at coordinate 206,287 of NZ_WUUD01000035.1, forward strand.
GGCAGGACGTGGTCGAAATGGCCGATCTCGATGGCCGAGCGGCGCATGGTGCCGCCTTTGGGGGCCTGGGGATTGGTATAGGCGAAGTGGCTGAAGCCCTGGGGGTACTTGGCCGGTTCGCCATACACCGTCAGGGCATGTTGCGGTGTGGCATCCACACCGGCGGCACCTGTCAGCAGGACCACGGCAGTGAACAGCAGTGAAGGGAACGCCAGTCGCATTGTCAGCCTTAAAGCCGGGTGATAGATGACCACGATTTGTACGCGAGCTACGCCTTGATCGCTAGCCCCTTGGCCTGACACAAACACAACGGCCCACCGAAGGGCGGGCCGTTATGTCGATAAGCCGGGATCAGTCCTGGCGGCTGGTCACTTCCAGCAGGTGATAGCCGAACTGGGTCTTGACCGGACCCTGCACCACATTGATCGGGGCGCTGAATACCACGGTGTCGAATTCCTTGACCATCTGGCCTGGACCGAACGAACCCAGATCGCCGCCCTGACGGCTGGACGGGCACGAGGAGTTGGCTTTGGCAACTTCAGCGAAATCGGCGCCGGCTTCGATCTGAGCCTTGAGTTCGTTGCACTTCTCTTCGCTGGAAACCAGGATGTGGCGGGCAGTGGCTTTGGCCATGGGTAAAATTCCTTTCAATAGCTTTAAAGGTGTTGAGCCTACCGGAATCACTGACCGGTTGTTGTCAAAAATGCGTCAAAACCTTGAGTCTGTCGATCAAAGGCCGGCTTTGCGCAGGCGTTCGGCGTGGCGCACGTAAAGCTCCACCGGGTCTGTACCCTTGCGGCTGCAACCGGCTGTCTGGTTGATGGCGTCCATGTGGTCCAGTGGATAGTCAGAGCGAATAACCTTGCCCAGGTGCGAGCTGAAGCGTCCCACCAGGCCGTCGTTCTGCCCGGCTTCGGTGATGAAATACTCGGAAAAGGCCCGGCAGAAACCCTGCAGTGGGTCCATCGCATTGCACGCTCCGTTCTCGGAGTCCGGCAACGTGCCGCTCCATGAGTAGTAGCGCACCCCGTTGACCCTTTGTGCTCCGTTGCCGCCCCAGTGTTTGGGCAGGCCTTGGGGGTATTTGTCATTGAACGCGCCTACGCCTTCGGTGGTCAGCGCCGCCAGTGCTGCGATGGCTGCGTGTGGCAGTTGCGCCTGGCCGCCCAGCAGCGAGATGAAGTCTGCAAAAAGCGTGGCGACTTTATCCGCCACATGCTCTGGCAGGCGCCCTGGGGTCAGGGCTTTGTAGAGGAAATCAATCAGTTCGGAGCCATGATTCGGGCCGCTGACCGAGGTCACCGAGGCCACCCTGTCGGGGGCAACAGCGCCGGCGTATCGGGCGGCCAGCGCGCCCTGGCTGTGACCGATCAGGTTGACCCTGGTGGCGCCGGTGCCGCTCAGGATCCGATCGATCTGTGCCAGCAGTTGTTCACCACGGGCTTCATTGGAATGTGTCGCTGACAAATAGGGGATGAACACCCGGGCACCGGCGGCGCGTAATGCCTGTTTGATCCCGTGGAAGAGTTCGAAGCCGCCGACCCTGTCAAACCCGAACAACCCATGGACCAGCAGGATGGGAAATTGAGTGGTTGCATTCCGTTGCATGTTCGTACCTTTTTCGAAGAGGTTCCTGTTGAATTCGCGACGTCACTCTAATGCAGGCTTGTGCTGGACGGTGTAGGAAGAAACCGCAGTGCTCTGCTGAAAACGGAATAGAAGAAGTGGGAAGGGTCGGACTGGAGCCGGACGGATCTGAGCGTATCGGGATACTTCCGATTGCCCTTGGCGCTTGCGGCTACAACTTCACCGGCGCCAGGCCACTCCCGTGGTCGTCTTGTCTGACTGTGGGTTTGGGACGGTCGAGGTTTAATGGCTTCATCGGGTGCCGCGATATGAACGCGGTGCCTTTATCCAAGGACTGGAGCCTATGTATGACCACTTACCCATCTGCCCCGCGAGCCCGGCTCGCACCCCTGACGAAATTGCCGGCCCCGTTTCTGGCAGCGGCCACGGCAGGGGTGATCAACCCCGCTTGGCGCAAGGTCGTCATCACCGTCAAGCCATATCCAATGATGACGTGCGGAGATGAGGTGCTGCTGTTCTGGCACGGACTCAATTCAGACGCCGAACCCTATCGGCATGAAGTGCGAAGGTTCATCACTGAGCGACATGTGGGGCGAGATGTCGTTTTTGTTGTGCGCGAGCCGCATATCACC
>NZ_WUUD01000035.1:208515-208673 GCF_009831705.1 Pseudomonas sp. PICF6
GGCAGCCTGGACCCGGCGCGGGTGCCCGAAGGAACGTGCGTGACCATCAAACCCTATTCCAGAATGGCCGTCGGCGACCGGTTGATCCTGATTGCCAGCAACGATTCCAGGGCCGTTTGGCGCGATGTGCTGGATATCGAGGCTCATGCTGTCGGCCG
>NZ_WUUD01000035.1:208683-208827 GCF_009831705.1 Pseudomonas sp. PICF6
GAGCTGGACGGCGGCTCGCTGGAGATCAGCTACCAAGTGACGAGCAAACGGCTGCCGGCCACGCTGGTCTCCCAGCCTTTGCAACTGGATATCGGCGATGTTTCCTTGCAACTGCCGGCCGCCGTTGCCAACGATGCCGTGGGC
>NZ_WUUD01000035.1:208837-216157 GCF_009831705.1 Pseudomonas sp. PICF6
CGAGGTAGCGTTCTGGATCGATCATTCGCTGATTGCCCCTCATGAGGGTCAAAGCCTGAGCCTGACCTATGTCGTCCGGCGCGGACATTCGGTGCGTCGCGCCGAGCCCCTGTCGTTGCACCTGGGGCCTTTGCGACGTCCTGCTCTGAAAGCGCCGCGGATTGCGGGATTGAACGCGGGCGGGCTGGATGTCGACGGGTTACAGGAAGGGGTGAGTGTCGTCATCGACGATGCCGGGCTTGAGGCTGGCGAGCTGGTCTGGCTGCAGTGCAACGGCAGTTACGCGCATGTCGCCGAGCGCGAAATCACCGCGGCGACGGCAGGTCAAGCGCTGACCTTTGTAGTGCCTGCGGCGTTCTGGCAGGACCAGTGCGGCAGATCGGTGCACTTGTTTTATCAGGTCGAGCGCCTGGACGATGTGAGCCAGCATTCGGAGTGGGTCACCGTCCAGGTTCGCTCCGAGACAAAAAGCTGAGCGCCCTCGCTGGGGAGGGCGCTTTCAGGATTCAGGCCGACACCAGTTGACGATGGGCCTGACGCAGCAGTTGCTCGGTGGTCGCCCAACCCAGGCAGCCATCGGTCACCGATACGCCGTAACGCAGCGACGGGCCCAACGACTGGCAACCTTCGAACAGGTGGCTTTCCAGCATCATGCCGATGAGGGAGTGGTTTCCTTGCAGGCGCTGTTCCAGGACGTCGTTGAACACCTGAGGCTGGCGCAACGGGTCTTTGCCACTGTTGGCGTGGCTGCAATCCACCATGATCCGGGCCGGTATTTTCAGGCGGGTCAGGTCATTGTGTATCTGTGTGACGCTCTGGCGGTCATAGTTCGGCCCGCGATGACCGCCGCGCAGCACCAGATGAGTGTCGGGGTTACCCTGGGTCTGGATGATCGCCGGATGCCCCTGGCTGTCGACGCCGAAATGCCGATGAGGATGGGCTGCCGAGCGCATGGCATCGCAGGCGATGCCAACACCGCCGTCCGTGCCGTTCTTGAAACCGACCGGCATGCCCAGGCCGCTGGCCATTTCCCGGTGGATCTGCGATTCGGTGGTACGCGCGCCGATGGCGACCCAACTGAGCAGGTCATCGAAGTAGTTGGCGGCCATGGGTTGCAGCAGTTCGGTGGCCACAGGCAGGCCCAACTGGAGCATTTCGCGCATCAGTTCCCGGGACAGCGTCAGGCCGCCGGCCATGTCATCGCTGCCATCCAGGCCAGGGTCGTAAGCGAGGCCTTTCCAGCCTACCGTCGTGCGGGGTTTTTCCACGTAGGCGCGCATCACCAGCAGCATGCTGTCGCTGACTTCATGGGCCACGCGCGCCAGGTTGGCAGCGTATTCGAGGGCCGATTTCGGATCGTGGATGGAGCAGGGGCCGACAATGACCAGCAGGCGGGAGTCCTCGCCGTCGAGGATCGCGCGGATTGCCTGGCGATGGGCATTGACCTGTTGGCTCAGCGCCGAGCTGAGGGGCAATTGTTGCTTGAGTTGCAATGAGCTGGGCAGACGCAGGGTCAGGGCTTCATTGGCAGGGTTTAGCGTGGACAGCGGCAAAGCAGAGACGGACGAATTCATGATCTGGTTTCCTGGGCGGGCAGCGGGTTCATTCCCGCGCGCCGGCCCTATTGGGGTGTTCGACAATTGGCCGTATTGGCCCGCAACTGAGGCTTGCCACCGGTAGGTGACCGATCGGAGGCGGCAGGCTGTCCCGAGCGGTGGCTGGTAAATCGCCAGGCGGAAAAACTGTCGTAACGGTAATAAGTGGCGTAGTTCATGGCTCAATCCTCAAGTTTGTCTGGTGTCGCAAAAATGTGTGGGGCTGAAAAAACAAAACCCCCGGTCGGGAGGCCGACCGGGGGTTAGAAAACTCTGGAAGGCGACCCGTTTAAATTGGGCGCCGGTTGGGTATCAGGCGCGCCAGTGGCTAAACCAATACCCAAAATAAAAGCTGACCGGAGTCTGAACACTGTTCTCCCAGGCAGCCGCAACCGAGCGCGGGGCGCTGGCGGTTTGAAGCGATGCGAGGGCGTTGAACATGGTCTGTCTCCGATGAATGGCCCTGAGCTTACTAGAGCAGGGCGGGCCGGTTCAATCAGAAAATTCTATCGTGGGCATGTGATTGTTCATCCTGGCTTGAGTCCGGCGGGCTTTATGACAAACTTTGGGTTTGCACCTTCTCTCGATCTGGCTTTCGGCCTGAGCGAGTTGTGGTGCCCGACGGTTATCGGGCCCAGTCGTATGGGTGACCATTCTTTGAAGAGGTACACATGAGTTTCCAGTGGCGTGCGGCAACGGCCGAGGACATCGCCTTTGCCCGGCAACTGACGTGCATCAACATGCTTCCCTATTACTTGCACCATGATTTGTTATGGCAGGACGAAGCATTCGATCTGGCCTGGATCATTCGTCAGAACTGGATCATCTGCCGCGAGGGGCAAGCGTTGGGTTTTGTGAGTCTGAGTCGTGATGCCCGGGCGTTGTATATCCGGGAGCTACAGATTGCCGAGGCGTTTCGGGGGCAGGGCGCCGGCACCTGGGCGATCGGTCAGGTTTGGGACATGATGATGCAGGAGCGTCGCCCGGCGTTACGCCTGACGGTTTTCAAGAACAATCCGGCCAGGGTGCTCTACGAGCGCATGGGGCTGCAGGTGGTCGGCGAGGATGAATGTTTCCTGAGGATGGAACGGGCCGCCAGGGCTTGAGGCCTCGGATTGCGTGCCTGTGAAAGACGCGTTGTAACTTTTATATGTCCCTTTGCGCTAGGTCTGCCGGATGGTTTTTGCTAAGGTGTTGGGCAACCCAAATAAGACCAAATCGTGAGGTGTCTGCTTGATTAGGGTGTTAGTGGTCGACGACCATGATCTCGTCCGTACGGGCATTACACGAATGCTGGCTGATATCGACGGTCTGCAGGTGGTTGGTCAGGCTGAATCCGGGGAAGAGTCCCTTATCAAGGCGCGTGAACTGAAACCCGACGTGGTACTGATGGACGTCAAGATGCCAGGCATCGGCGGTCTTGAAGCCACGCGTAAACTGCTGCGCAGCCACCCGGACATCAAGGTGGTCGCGGTGACCGTGTGTGAAGAAGATCCGTTCCCGACCCGGTTGTTGCAGGCGGGTGCTGCGGGTTACCTCACCAAGGGCGCCGGCTTGAACGAGATGGTCCAGGCCATTCGCCTGGTATTTGCCGGTCAGCGTTACATCAGCCCGCAAATTGCCCAGCAGCTGGCAATCAAGTCGTTCCAGCCGACCAATGAATCGCCCTTCGATGCGCTGTCGGAACGGGAAATCCAGATTGCCCTGATGATTGTCGGTTGCCAAAAGGTGCAGATCATCTCCGATAAGCTGTGCTTGTCGCCTAAAACCGTCAACACCTACCGTTACCGAATCTTCGAGAAGCTGTCGATCAGCAGCGATGTCGAGTTGACGCTGCTGGCGGTGCGCCACGGCATGGTCGATGCCAGCGCCTGATAATGACTGAACTGTTTGATCCAAGTGCTTTCCTGTCCACATGCAGCGGTCGCCCAGGCGTCTATCGCATGTTCGACAGCGATGCGCGTCTGCTTTACGTCGGTAAGGCCAAGAACCTCAAGAAGCGTCTGGCCAGTTACTTTCGTAAAACCGGCCTCGCGCCAAAGACCGCCGCCCTGGTGGGGCGCATCGCGCAAGTCGAAACCACCATCACCGCCAATGAAACCGAGGCCTTGCTGCTCGAGCAGACGCTGATCAAGGAATGGCGGCCGCCGTACAATATTCTGCTGCGTGACGATAAGTCCTACCCGTACGTGTTCCTGTCCGACGGGGCATTTCCGCGTCTGAGCATCCACCGCGGGGCCAAGAAGGCCAAGGGCCGGTATTTCGGTCCTTACCCCAGCGCTGGGGCGATCCGTGAAAGCCTGAGTCTGTTGCAGAAGACCTTCTTCGTTCGCCAATGCGAAGACAGCTATTACAAGAACCGTACCCGACCATGCCTGCAATATCAGATCAAACGCTGCAAAGCGCCTTGCGTCGGGTTCGTCGAACCCCACGTCTACGCCGAAGACGTGCGCCACTCGGTGATGTTTCTTGAAGGTCGCAGCAATGCGTTGACCGACGAACTGTCGGCGGCGATGGAGGACGCGGCCGTCAATCTTGAGTTTGAGCGGGCTGCCGAGCTGCGTGACCAGATCGGGCTGCTTCGCCGCGTGCAGGATCAGCAGAGCATGGAAGGCGGCAGCGGCGACGTTGACGTGATCGCCGCGTTCATCAACCCGGGTGGCGCCTGCGTTCACCTGATTAGCGTGCGCGGCGGTCGGGTGCTGGGCAGCAAGAACTTCTTTCCCCAGGTGGGTATCGAGGAAGACGTGGCCGAAGTCATGGCGGCGTTTTTGGGCCAGTACTACATCAGCAGCCCGGAGCGCGACCTGCCTGCCGAGTTGATCGTCAATGTGGTCCACGAAGACTTCCCAGCCCTGGTCGAGGCCATTGACAAGCTTCGTGGTCGTGAACTGACCATCAGCCATCGCGTGCGTGGCACCCGGGCGCGCTGGCAGCAACTGGCCGTGACCAACGCCGAACAGGCCCTTGGCGCACGCTTGGCCAACCGCCAGCATGTGGCTGCACGGTTCGATGCCTTGGCCGATGTCCTTAACCTGGACGAGCCGCCGCAGCGGCTGGAGTGCTACGACATCAGTCACTCCAGTGGCGAAGCGACCGTGGCCTCTTGTGTGGTGTTTGGTCCGGAGGGCCCGATCAAGTCCGATTACCGGCGCTACAACATTGAGGGCGTTACCCCGGGCGATGATTATGCGGCGATGCATCAGGCGCTGATGCGCCGGTTCGGCAAGCTCAAGGACGGGGAGGGCAAGCTGCCGGACATCCTGCTGGTGGACGGCGGCAAAGGCCAGCTGTCCATGGCTCGCGACGTATTGAACGAGCTGATGGTCCCCGACCTGATCCTGCTGGGCGTGGCCAAGGGCGCCACCCGCAAGGCCGGTTTCGAGACCTTGTACCTGAACGATGCGGCCCATGAGTTCACCCTGAAAGGGGATTCGCCGGCGCTGCACCTGATCCAGCAGATCCGTGACGAAGCACACCGTTTCGCCATTACCGGACACCGCGCCCGCCGGGGCAAGACCCGCCGTACATCGACGCTGGAAGGTGTGGCAGGGGTCGGCCCGACGCGACGTCGCGATCTATTGAAACATTTTGGTGGATTGCAGGAGCTGTCTCGTGCCAGCATCGAAGAGATAGCCAAAGCTCCCGGTATCAGTAAAAAGCTCGCTGAGTCGATTTATGCAAGCCTGCATAGCGAGTAGAATGCCCGTCAACCTCGCAGCCAGTTGTGCCGATGAATATCCCAAATCTGATTACCGTACTCCGCGTCCTGCTCATCCCGATCTTCATTTTGCTGTTCTATTTGCCGTACCACTGGAGCTATGTGGCCTCCGCCTCGGTCTTTGCCTTCGCCGCCGCCACCGACTGGCTGGACGGCTACCTGGCCCGACGCCTGGAGCAGAGCACGCCTTTCGGCGCCTTCCTGGACCCTGTGGCCGACAAGCTGATGGTCGCGGTCGCCTTGGTTCTGCTGGTGCAGGAGCACGGCAACCTCTGGCTGACCCTGCCGGCGGCGGTGATCATTGGCCGCGAGATCGTCGTATCGGCACTGCGCGAATGGATGGCCGAACTGGGCGCCCGTGCCCAGGTGGCGGTATCGAACCTGGGCAAATGGAAAACCGCCGCGCAGATGCTGGCGCTGGTGATCCTGCTGGGCAACCCGGCCAACTTCAATTTCTGGGTGCTGTTGGGCTATGCATTGCTGCTGATCTCCGCAGGCCTGACATTGTGGTCGATGGTTCAGTACCTGCGCGCCGCCTGGCCGCATCTGCGCACTGACGTAGACCCGAAATAAAAGTTTTTTGAATCAAAGGGTTGACGGCGTAATCTGAATCTATAGAATGCGCCACACCAAGACGCGGGAATAGCTCAGTTGGTAGAGCACGACCTTGCCAAGGTCGGGGTCGCGAGTTCGAGTCTCGTTTCCCGCTCCAAGATTCAGAAAAAAGCCACTCAGATGAGTGGCTTTTTTTTGTGCCTGTGAAATACAGACCCAATGCAAGCTCGCCACAGTTCTGAGCCCTGGGCGGCAAAGCGTGTTGGCAATAGCTTGCGGTGGGATGAGAATTAGCGGTTTTCAGAGAATAATCCTACGCGCAACTCAGTTGCGCCTAGGATCTTCGTACTTTCAGTACGCGGCCACCAGACCATCCTTCCGGGGATCAGTGCCACCCACATAACCATGAGTGGTGCGCTGGATAATCTGCGCGCCGCCAAAGGCGAATACGCCGTTAGGTTCTTCGATAACTATGTCGTGGCCTTTGGCACGCAAGGCTTCGACCACCTGTGGGTCGAATGCACGTTCCACTGCGACTTTCAGGCCAGATTCGAGCCTCCAGCGCGGTGCGTCTGCGGCGGCTTGCGGGTTCTGTTTGTAGCGCAGGATGCGCATCATCATCTGCAAGTGACCCTGTGCCTGCATCGGGCCGCCCATCAGGCCGAAGGACATCAACGGCGTGCCGTCGGCGTTCATCACAAAGCCGGGGATTATGGTGTGGAACGGACGTTTGCGCGGTGCAACGTAGTTGACGTGCTGCGGATCCAGGGAGAAGCCCGCGCCACGGTTTTGCAGGCTGATGCCGGTGCCAGGCACCACGACACCTGAGCCGAAGCCCATGTAATTGGACTGGATGAACGAGATCATCATGCCGCTTTCATCGGCCGCCGACAGGTAAACGGTGCCGCCCGGTTTAGGCGAACCATGCCCCGGATTGGCGGCCTTGTCGGTGACGAGACCGGCGCGCTCCATCAGGTAGGTTTTATCCAGCAGATGCTCGGAAGGCACGCGCATGTGGTCGTTATCCGCCACGTGTTCGTCCAGGTCGGCAAGGGCCAGCTTCATGGCTTCCAACACTGGGTGCACGGTTTCCAGGCTGTCCACTGGATGCTCGCCGACGCCCAATGCTTCGAGCATAGTCAGGCCGGACAGGGTAGCGATGCCCTGGCCATTAGGTGGCAATTCATGAACGACGGCGCCGGCGTAGGGCACCGACAGGGTGTCGATCCAGTCCACAGTGTGGGTCGCCAGATCGTCGAGGCTCATGACGCTGCCATTGGCGTTGGCATGGGCGATGATGGCTTGGGCCAGTTCGCCGCGATAGAACGCTTCGCCTTTGGTTTGGGCGATCAGCTCCAGGGTGCGGGCGTGATCCTTGAGCCGGATTTTGTCCCCGGCCTGTGGTGCTTGGCCGTCGGGCAGGAAGCACTCGGCAAAACCCGGCTGATC
>NZ_WUUD01000035.1:216167-265781 GCF_009831705.1 Pseudomonas sp. PICF6
GGGGTGACTTGGTAGCCATCCCGAGCATAGCCGATGGCCGGTTCAGCCAGGCTGGCGAAAGGCAGTTTTCCGTAGCGCTCGGACAGCTCGACCCAGGCCGAAACCGCCCCCGGCACAGTCACCGCTGGCCAGCCTCGCTGGGGCATTTTGCTCTGCCCGGCGAAAAACTCAGGGGTCCAGGCTTGCGGTGCGCGACCGGAAGCATTCAGTCCCTGCAACTTGCTGCCGTCCCAGACGATAGCGAAAGCGTCGCTGCCGATCCCGCAACCGGTGGGCTCGACCACGGTCAGGACCATGGCGGCTGCGATGGCCGCGTCGACGGCGTTGCCGCCCTTGCGCAACATGTCCAGCCCGGCCTGGGCGGCCAATGGCTGGGAGCAGGCGACCATGCTACTGCCCATCACTGGCGAGCGTGCCGAAGCGTAGGGTTGGCTGTAATCCAGATCATCAAACATTAGCGTTTCTCTTTGGCAGAAAAAGTTAGCCCTTGGGGTCCAGCGCATCACGCAAACCATCCCCCACCAGGTTGAAACACAGGACCGTAATGTAGATCGCCACGCCAGGCGCAATCGACATCCAGGGTGCCTGCTCCATGAAGTTTTTCGCGGTGTTGAGCATCGATCCCCAGGAAGGCGAGGGCGGTTGCTGGCCCAGACCGAGGAACGACAGACTGGCTTCAGCCAGAATCGCCGAGGCGATGGTCAAGGTGGCTTGCACAACCAATGGCGACATCACGTTGGGCAGCACGTAGCGCAGGATGATCCAGCGATCCGGCAAGCCAATGGCACGAGCACCTTCCAGATAATCTTCGTGTTTGATGGCCAGCACCTGACCACGGGTCAGTCGGGCAAAGATCGGCATGGCTGACAGGCCGATGGCGATCATTGCGTTGGTCAGGCTCGGGCCGAGGAAGGCGCCCAGCGCAATCGCCAATACCAGAAACGGGCAGGACAACAGCGCGTCCATGACACGGGAAATCATCGCTTCGAGTTTGCCGCCGAAATAACCGCCCAACAGGCCCAAAGGCACGCCGATGGCCATGGCGATGACCACCGAAACACCACCGGCCAGCAACGAACTGCGAGCGCCCCAGAGCAGGCGGGAAAACAGATCGCGACCCAGTTCGTCAGTGCCCATCCAGTAGATCAGCGATGGTGCCTTGCGGACCGCGAGAAAGTTGGCTTTCAGCGGGTCATGGGGCGCAATCCAGGGCGCCAGCAAGGCCGCCAGGATAAACAGCAGCAACACCGCCGCGCCGAGTACCGCGCCTTTGTTGGCGAGGAATTTCTTCACGAACGGCGAGCGGCTGCGGGGTGCGATCACGCTATGAGGGAGGCTGGAAATAGCGGTCATGAAGCAGTCCTCAGACGCGGATTAATCATCCGGTACAGCACGTCGGCGAGCAGGCTCAGCAGCAGGAAGCCAATTGCGATGCACAGCACCACGCCTTGCACGACGGCGTAATCACGATTGAACACGGCGTCGACAATCATCTTGCCGAAGCCAGGGATGCTGAAGACTTGCTCGGTCAGCACTGCGCCGCCGAGCAGTTCACCAAACAGCAGGGTTGTCAGGGTCACAATAGGCATCAATGCATTGCGCAGGGCATGCTTGAGGATCACCGTGCGCGGGCGCAGGCCCTTGGCCCGGGCGGTGCGCACGTAGTCGGTGCGCAACACTTCAAGCATGGCGCTGCGGGTATGGCGCATGAGAATCCCCGACAACCCTGCGCCGAGCACGAAGGCCGGCAGGATCAAGGTCTTCAGGTTTTGCCCGAAGTCCTCGCCCACGGGCACGAAACCCGAGGCCGGCAGCCATTGCAGTTTCACGGCGAAGACCATGATCAGCAGGATCCCCAGCCAGAAGTGCGGAATCGAGATCCCCGACAGCGCGATGACATTGGCCCCGTAATCCACGACGGTGCCTTTGCGTACGGCCGAGATAATTCCAGTGGGGATGCCGATCAGCAGTGCGATCAACAAGGCCAGCACTGCCAGCTCCAGGGTCACCGGCAACTTGGACGCCAACAGCGTGGTCACCGGTTGTTCGGTGCGCAGCGAAGTGCCGAAGTCGCCGGTCAGCACATTGCCGACCCAGTTCAGGTACTGCACGGGGATCGGGTCGTTGAGCCGATACTTGTCGCGCAGGTATTCCATCACCGCCGGATCGCGCTCTTCACCGGCCATGGCCAGCACCGGGTCACCCGGCAACAGTTTCTGCAGGGTGAAGACGAAGAGCGAAACCAGGATCAGTGTCGGGATCGCACTGAGCAGGCGTCGCAGGATAAACATCAGCATGCCGGACCCTCGTTTGTGCGGTGATCATTCACAGTCATGGCTTGAACGCGACGTTGTTCAGACGAATCAGGCCATCCGGGCTCGGTACGAAACCAGTCACGTTGTTACGCATGGCCATGATTCGCGGATCGAAATACAGATACGCGGTCGGCACTTCGTCAGCCAGCAAACGCAGGGCTTCGTTGTACAGGGCCTGGCGCTGGGCAACATCGTTGACAGTGCGGGCCTTGTCCAACAGCTCGTCGAGTTTGGCGTTGCAGTATTTGCCGTCGTTCTGGCCGCCCTTGCAGGTCACGAACTGGTGAATGTCGCCATCCGGATCAGGACGGCCCGACCAGGCGCTCATGCCGATCTGGAAGTTGCCGCTTTGCTGTTCGCTAAGCATGGTGGCGTATTCAGTGGCAATCAGATTGACCTTGAAACCCGCTTCTTCAGCCATGGCCTGAATGATCTGCCCGACCTGTTGTGCGATAGGGTTGTTGGCGACTTTCAGGTCCACTGCCAGTGGCAGCTTCACGCCTGCTTCGGCCAGCAAGGTCTTGCTCTTTTCCACATCGCGGGTCGGGATCGGCAGATCCTTGTCGTAGTACGGGCTGTTTTTCGGAAATGGCTGGGCGCTCGGCGCATACAGGCCTTCGAACACCACCTGGTTGATCGCATCACGGTCGATGGACAGCTCGAATGCCTTGCGCACGCGCTTGTCTTTGCCCATCGGCGAGTTGGCCTTTTCGCCGTTGTTAATGTTGAACATCAACTGCATGTAGCCAAGCCCTGGCGTGTTATAGACCGCCAGCTTGCTGTCCGCCTTGGCGGTTTTCACGTCGGTGGGGGCAACCCGTTCGATGATGTCCAGGTCGCCGGAACGCAGGTTGGCCAGACGCACCGAGGTGTCCGGAATCGGCAGGAAAATCACCTTGTCGAAGTGATAAGCCTGCTTGTTCCAATAGTTGTCGAAGCGCTCCAGCACAATGCGATCCTGCTGCACGCGCTGGACGAATTTGTAAGGGCCGGAGCACACCGGTTTGGAGGCGAACTCACCCTGGGTGGCCTTCGGCGCAAGCATCATTCCGGCGCGGTCCGAGAGTTGGGAGACCAGGGTGGCGTCCGCTTGCTTGAGTTTGATGGCAACGGTTTTGGCGTCGATCACTTCAACACTGTCCACCGAGGCCAGCTCGCTCTTGCGCAGGGAGTCGGGCAGGGTGCGAGCGCGGTCCAGGTTGAACTTCACCGAGGCAGCATCGAACGCTTCGCCGTCGTGATAAGTCACGCCTTCGCGCAGAGTCATGGTCAGGGTCTTGCCGTCTTCGCTCCAGTTCCAGGCAGTGGCCAGTTGTGGGGCGTAGGTCAGGTCCGGGTTCACATCCACCAGCTTGTCGCACAGTGCGGTATAGACCAGACGGCCCGCATAGGTACGCGAACGATGCGGGTCGAGCCCATCAGGATCGTCCTGAATGCCGATGCGCAGGGTGGATTCGGCAAAGGCGGCGTTGGCGGCCAGCAATAACAAGGTTCCTGTCATGACGCGTGCAATTTTCATGGCTGGCTCTCCACTGCAAGGGATTGATGGTTCTTGAACAGATTCAGGCGCTGGGTGTAGGCAGCGCTGGGTGTCGGCAAAATCAGGGTGCCTGCACCGGCATTGGCGATTTCACGCCAGAAGTGGCACGCCAGCTGACGCTCGGCCTCGACGGTTTCCATCACCGGCACCACTTCTTTGCACAGCGCCCGGGCGTGCGGGCAGCGGGTATGGAAGCGGCAACCCGATGGCGGGCGGCTCGGGCTCGGCATGTCGCCGCCCAGCAATGGGCGCGGCCGGCGCAGGTCCGGGTGGCTGACCGGCACGGCGGCCATAAGCGCCTGGGTGTAAGGGTGCAGAGGGTTTTCAAACAGGCCGTTGACCGGCGCCAGTTCGACGATTTCCCCCAAATACATTACGGCTACTCGGTCGCTCATGTGGCGGATCACGGCGAGGCCGTGGGCGACAATCATCAGGGTCAGACCGAATTGATGCTTGAGGTCTTCCAGCAGGTTGACCACTTGCGCCTGCACCGAAACGTCCAGCGCGGACACGGGTTCGTCACCCAGAATCAAACGCGGGTCAGACGCCAGGGCTCTCGCAATGCCGATGCGCTGACGCTGGCCACCGGAGAACTCGTGAGGGTGGCGGCCGCCGTGCTCGGGCGCCAGGCCCACGGTGCGCAGCAACTCGGCGACTTTGGCCTGGCGGTCGCTGCGGCTGGCATCGCTGTGCAGCCAGATAGGCTCACCGACGATGGATTCCACAGTCATGCGCGGATTGAGCGAGGCAAACGGATCCTGAAAGATGATCTGCAAATCACGCCGCACCTGGCGCAGCTTTTCCGGGGTCAGGTTGGCCAGGTTGCGGCCTTCATAAATGATGTCGCCCGCCGTAGGTTTGAGCAGGTTGAGCAGTAGACGGCCAAGGGTTGATTTACCCGAGCCGGACTCGCCCACCAGCGCCAGGGTTTCCCCTTTGCGCACCGACAGATTGACCTGATTGACCGCTTGCACCGGCGGCTTCTTGCGCTGGAACAAGCCGCTTTCCACCCCGAAGTGTTTGCTCAGGTCGATGCCGTCGAGAATGATCTCAGGGCTTGCACGCTTAACTATTTGGCGTTCAGAAAGGCTCACGCGCTGACTCCCATATGCTGTTCCAGTGGTGCACGAATGCACGCAGCGAAATGTCCGGGGGAAAGCTCAAGCAGCGGCGGGCGCGCCTCGCGACATGCCTGAATCACAAAAGGGCAGCGCCCGGCGAATCGGCAACCGGTGGGCATTTGCGCAGGCGTCGGGACGCGACCATTGATGGTTGCCAGGCGACCTTCACGCGGGCCAATCGATGGCATCGAACCCATCAGGCCGATGGTGTACGGGTGCTGCGGGTCATCGAACAGGGTTTTTACCGGGCCGCTTTCCACCACTCGCCCGGCGTACATCACCATCACGTCGTCAGCGACTTCGGCGACCACGCCCAGATCATGGGTGATCAGGATCATGGCCGTGCCGGTTTCAGCCTGCAGATTGGCGATCAGCGACAGGATCTGCGCCTGAATGGTCACGTCCAGAGCAGTGGTGGGTTCGTCGGCAATGATCAGCGCCGGATCGTTGGCCAGGGCCATGGCAATCATTGCCCGCTGCCGCATGCCGCCGGACAGTTCATGGGGGTAGGCGTCCAGGCGTTGCGCGGCGTCAGGCACGCGGACCTTTTCGAGCATTTGCAGGGCGCGCTGACGGGCGTCCCTGGCCGACAGACCCTGATGGCGGATCACGCTTTCGGCGATCTGCTCGCCAATGGTGAAGACCGGGTTCAAGGAGGTCATGGGCTCTTGGAAAATCATCGCCATGCGGTTGCCGCGCACATCCAGCAAGCGCTCGTCGGGCATGCCCAGCAAGGCTTCATCGAGCAGGGCGGACGTACGGGCGGCGATCTTGGCGGTGTCGGGTAGCAAGCCCATCAGCGCCATGGACGTAACGCTTTTACCACATCCAGACTCTCCGACGATGGCCAGGGTCTTGCCGCGCTGGACCGAGAACGAGACGCCGTCCACGACATTGGCGGGCGCGCCTGCAAAGCACACGGTCAAGTTGCTG
Source organism: Pseudomonas sp. PICF6 (assembly GCF_009831705.1). Lineage (NCBI taxonomy): Bacteria > Pseudomonadati > Pseudomonadota > Gammaproteobacteria > Pseudomonadales > Pseudomonadaceae > Pseudomonas > Pseudomonas sp. PICF6. Next base: position 222,077 of record NZ_WUUD01000035.1, read on the forward strand.
ACACTCAATACCGTGTCGGTGGCCTGAGTTGTGGTGCTCATAAACTTGCCTCCAGATCTTGATTGATGACGTTGTCCAGCGCTTGTTGCAGCGCGCGCAAATGGCCACGCATAGCCGTGGCGGCCTTGATCGGATCACGGTTTTCGATAGCGTCGACAATGTCGTTGTGGTCGTGGCTGTAGGTGTCGAGGCGATCGGCGTTGCGAGCCCGCTGACGCAGCTCACGCCAGGCCGGGTCGAGCCGGATCGCATCGAGCATTTCAAAGATATCCAGCATCAGGCGGTTACCTGCGGCCTCGGCGATCCCGCGATGCAGGGCGCTGTCCCACAGCTCAATGCCCTCGGCATCGGCAGGCTCGGCGGCCTGTTGGTGTCTGGTGCGTTCGGCAAGGCGGCGCAAAATTGCTATCTGGTCGCCGTTGGCTCGAACCGCCGCCAGGGACGCCAGTGCCGGTTCCAGATGCAGGCGCGCTTCCATAACCTCGCTGAAGTTGGTCCGTCCGGACAACCGGGCAAAGCTCATGGCCGCACTCGGTGGCGTAGGGCCGACGAAGGTTCCTTTGCCCTGGCGCCGCCAGATCTGCCCTTCGGCTTCCAGCACCGCCAGCGCCCTCCGGATGGCCCGGCGACTGAGGCCAAAATCGGCGGCCAGATCCCGCTCGGTCGGCAATGCCCGGTGCGGGAAGGCAGCATGTTGCGCAACCATCTGCCGCAAGGCATCCAGCGCTAGTTTCGAAGTGTTGTCGATGGGTGTGTCAGGGTCGAACCTTTGCATTGTGGTACTCGCGCCAGAGTATAAAAAACGGCTCCGAGCTGACTGTGTGCAGGAGATCGAGGCAAAAGGGTAAGTGCAAGTGCGATGCCAATTGAAATTGGTTCGCCTCGGGATTAGCGCTATGTGCTTAGCTATTACTCAGGGGCAGCGGCGGCGGGGGCCGATAAGCAAGGGTTCTTCGGGTTGGTTCAGGGGATTAAAGAGGATTGGTTCGTGGATGATTGAACCAATTTCCGCCGCTTATGCAGATTGTGCATCGATTCGTGCGTAGTGCGCCGGGGTGGTGCTTGGTATTGATCACGGTGTGCGGCTTAGGTCGGTTGCAGTTTCAGAATCAAGTTCATTTGAATGGGCGGATGATGCCTATGCCGTCTATGGCGGCAAGCCCTCAAACGTCGCAGCCAGCGTAATCGGCTTCAATGGTCACGCTACGGACGCCTTGCTGACCTCTACATACCTAGACCCAGAAATGCACATCCTTACCCTGAGGATCGCTTCGCGTCACACACCCGAGGCAGGAGCCGTATGCGGTAGTTCCGCACGTACGGATCTGTGCGGGGGGCGGCAGGTAACTGCCGTCCCTACCGCGACCGAAAATCGAACGCCCTTGTTTTTCATCTCGCACAATGATGGCCAAGTTGACGGTGCCCGCCGTATAGCGGGCACCGCTTCCTATATGGGGAAAAGGCTTAAACGCCTGCTTACCAGCTGTAACTCACCTTGGCGGTAATCTCGCGACCCGGGTTGTAGAAGTTCGCTGTGCCGGAACCGACCACGTGCTGCTCATCCAGCAGGTTGCTGACGTTCACCGCAAGGTCGGTGCCCTTGGCGATCTCGTAGTTGAAGGCGGCGTCGAACAGCGTGGTGCCATCGCTTTTGCCGGAGTTGGCTGCATCGAAGTAATAAGAGCCGACGTAGCGCGCACCCAAGCCAACGCTGACATCAGTGCCAGGCACGTCGTAATAACTCCAGAGCGAAGCGGAATGCTTGGGTGCCGTGGTGAACTCATTACCCTTCAGGGAGCTGCCGTCGTACAACGAACCGCGCAGTACCTCGGACTCCATATAGGAGTAGCCACCAATCAGGCTGAGGTTCCGCGTCACCTGCGCCTTGGCCTCCAGGTCGAGGCCACGCGCCCGCGATTCGCCCACCGTTTGTTGTTCAATGATGCCGCTCGGCAGCACCACGGCGATGGTGACGTTTTCCTGGGTCAAGTCATAAACGGCTGCGGAGAACAGTGCGTCCATTCCCATCGGCGCATACTTCACGCCCACTTCGTACTGCCTGCCCGTCTGCGGTGTTACGCCAACCTGAGGCGGCGAGACGGATTCCACCATGCTCACATAGGTGGACACCTCATCGTTGACGATATAGGTCAACGCACCTCGGTAGGAGGTTTCGGAGAAGTTGTCTTTCTCAGTGGATTGCAAGCCTTTGCTGGTAAGGTCCATCGAGTCGTTGCGCATACCCGCGGTGACGATGAAACGCTCGTAGAACGATAGGTTCTGCTGAAGGAACACGGCCTTGGTGGTCGCGTCTCGCTTGTTGACGGCATACGGTGTGATTGAGCGTGGAACGCCAGTAAACACCGGATTTGCAATGTCAATCGGGGTCGTCAGGGCGTAGACCGAGCTTTCCTTGGTGGTCGAATCGAGGTACTCCACGCCCACCAGGCTACTGCTGTCGATGTTCTCGAAGCGGGCATCGTATTGCAGCATCAGATTGCCGTTGAACTGGTCGGCCTCACTGTCCGTTCCAAACAGATACCGGTCAACGCTAGTACCGACACGTGCGGCGCTGTCGCTGATGTAAACGTAGCCAAAATCATCGGTCAATTTGCTGTAACGCAGATTGCTGCGCAGTACGAAGCCGTTGTCGAAGTCATGGGTGACGTTACCGCTGAGGCTGGTGCGCTCGACATCGTGAAAGTTGTAGCTGGGCTCACCATAAAACTTGCTGCGGTCGTATTCCTTGTCCAGCGGATAGCCGCCACTGTTGGGCGAACTTTCAGTTTTCAGATAGTCCAGAATCACGGTGGCTGACGTGTAATCCGTGGGTGCCCAGGTGAGGCCACCCATCACCAACCGATTGTCGTCCTGTGAGTGATCGTACTCGCGGTCGCTGTTTTGGCCTTTGGCAGTAAAGCGGCCAGCCAAGGTTTTCTCGTCGTTCAGCGCATCCCCCACATCGATGCCTGTCTCGACATGGTCAAACGAACCGTAGGTCACATAGCCTTGGCCAAACTGCTCGAAGCGCGGCTGTTTGGTCACGAAATTCACCGAACCGCCCGGGTCCGCTGGGCCAAACAGCGTGGAGTTGGCGCCACGCAGAATCTCTATGCGTTCATAGGCGAATGGATCTTCGCGTACGCCGCGCATCGAACTCAGGGTCAAGCCGTCACGGTAGGTAGTAGCCTGGAAGCCACGGATCTGGAAATAGTCGTTGCGGTCATCCGTACCATAGAAGTCACTGACCACGCCCGGCGTGTATTGCAGCGCCTCTTCCGTGGTACTGACGCTGCGTTGCTCCATTTCCTTGTTGGTAACAACCGACACCGAGGCCGGTGTATTGAGAATGCTGGTTGCCACCTTGCCGCCAACCCAGAGCTCCTTGGCGACCACCGAGTTGGCGTCGTCGTCGGCACTGACCCTGACCTTGGCATTGATGATGAGGGGGGCAAGGCGGTAGTCCTCGACGTCTGTTGCGTCGAGCTCCAGCGGGCCGGCGGGCTTTGGTTGAGGGAACAGTAGATAGGCATTCGGACCTTGCTGTTCGATTTGCAATTCGCTCCCCTGCAGCAACGATGACAGCGCTGCCGACGTATCGAGCGTGCCATTCACGCCAGCAGTGGTGCGGTTCACTACACTCGATGCGTCGAAGGAAAGACTGATGCCAGCTTCGCGCGCAAAGCGGTCAAGCGCCGGCGCCAGTGGGCCGGCAGCGATGTTCCACTGTTTCACTTGATTGCTGTGGTCAGTGCTCGACGTTTGCGCCAGCGATGGCAATGCGTAGCTGCTTACGATCAAACCCAAAATCGCACCGTGCAAGGCACGATTTAATGGATGGCGCTGTGAAACAGGGGACGAACTCATTTTCTCGCTCCAAGAAAGGACATCGGCAGACTGGCCTGTATTCCGGCCTTCCTTAGAGGTCGAACGAGAATGAGAAGCTACCTCATTATTTTTCAGGTAGCACAAAGTTCTGATGGGTTCAGGTGGCAGCGGTCACGGTCACCCAATAACGGGTCCGATAATCAATGTGCAAGTGCAGTGACTGCGCGATCAATGCTAGGACCTGATCGTTGTCGGCGAGCTGGAAGGTGCCGGAAACGCGACGATCAGCGACCCCTTCGGAGCAGCGCAGTACCCCGGGGCGATAACGCGACAACTCCGCGATGAAATCATTGAGGCGCATATTGCGCGCACTGATCACCCCGTCACCCCAGCTCCATAGATCAAGGCCGTTGTCCCTGAACATTCGGGCGCCACTTGATGTGAACAGCAGGTGATTTCCTGCCTGGACGCTGCGGCTCGCAGGAGTTTGACCGGAGCCGGGGAAAACCGTGACTGATCCTTCCTGAGCCGCGACCAGAGTGCCATCGTCCAGCTCGCGTGCCAGAAAGCGGGAACTCTGAGCGCGGATGAGCCCGTCACGTGATTGCACCCAGAACGGTCGTGCTCGAGGCGAGTGTTGATCCGCGCCGACATTCACGATGATTTCCCCACGTCGCAGGATTATCAGGCGTCGCTGGGCGTCGAAATCGCTGTCGACGGCGCTATCGCTGTTGAGCTGGATAAGGCTGCCATCATCGAGTTGGAAGCGTCGTTGCTCGCCGGTACTGCTGCGCTGCTGCGCAAGCATGGCGGGTACGGGTGTATAGTCCCGGCCGAGCCAGGCTGCAGCGCTAACAGTCGCCAATATGCCCAGTAGCTTCAGGCTTTCCCGCCGCCGCATTCCATGATTGGTGCCATTCAGGGTTTGTCGGGCCAATTGAGTTGGCACGCCTGCGAATTCATCCCCAAGCGTTTCCACACGCTGCCACGCCACCACATGCTCCGGGTGCTGCTGCAGCCAGTGCTCAAAAGTGCGCTGTGTCTGTTCATCGGCTTGATTGAAGCGAAGGCGCACCAGCCATTGGATTGCCTGCTCAACAATGGCCGGATTGAGCGCCTGCGGCTCACGCCTCGACATAACGCAAGCGATAGCAGTGTTGCAGGGCCGTGGCCAGGTCGCGTTCCACCGTCGCGCGGGAAACACCCAGCTTTTCGGCTATTTGCGCGCAGGTTAGACCGTCGAGTCGGGCAAATAAAAATGCCTGGCGAACTCTTGGTTTAAGCATACCGAGCATGCGGTCTATGCGCTCAAGCGCATCAAGAATCATCAGCCGGCTTTCTTCCGAGGGAACCTCATGTTGAGGCAGCAACGTGATGCTTTCCAAGTACGCACGTTCGAGTTCGCGACGACGATACTGATCAATCATCAGTCCGCGGGCGATACTGCTCAAATAGGCGCGTGGTTCGCGCAAGGGGCTGGACTGACGGGATTTGAGCAGACGTACGAAGGTGTCCTGCACCAAATCTGCAGCGTTGTCGCGACATCCAATGCGTCGGATTAGCCAGCCGTGTAACCACGAGTGGTGGGTTCGATAGAGCAGCCCTAGATCTGCAGTACCTAGTGTTTCATCGCTACGCATCGGAATCCCGGCAAATACATGATTGATAATTAATCGCATTCTACTCACGCGATAGGCCCTAGGCAAATACGTGGTGCTCACTGTCCGCTTCTGGGCGAACGCCATCACTCTGTAGAGGCTGCGAGTGAAAGAATGCATCCAGCGTTTGGAAGATTTGAATGCTAGCCACCGAGCACTTTTGAATTTCAAAGTGCTTTTATTCCGCCGGCTCCTCCACGACTCCCGCTCGGCTTCAGGAAACAGCAGACCGCCTCGACTGACGACTTAACCCAGGCGTCTTGCCCGTAATGCGCTTGAATGCGCGACTGAACGCGGCCTGAGAGGTATAACCCAAGCGCTGCGCCACCTCTTCAATCGGCAGCCTTTCGAGCGTCAACCACTGGCTCGCAAGCCGCATCCGCAGCTCAGTCACGTAGCGCAGTGGGGCCATGCCAATAGTCGCCTGGAAACGGTCTGCGAAGACCGAGCGAGAGGTATTGCATTGCTCCGCCAACTGCGCAACGGTCCAGTCGCGTCCCGGTTGTTGATGGAGCGCGAGAAGCGCGCTTGCCAAGCGTGGGTCGCGTAATGCAGCGACCAGGCCAGAGGCATTACCGCAGGCGCACTCCACCCAACCGCGAACGACCATGGCGGCCACCACATCGGCCAAACGCGCGAGGATTCCGGCGAAGCCGACACGTGCGGCGCTGACCTCGCGTTCCATGGTGGTCAGGATAGGCACGAGACCGGGGTAACGCTGGCCGCCGGCATCAATCAGCATCAGGCCCGGCATCAGCCTGCCAAGGCCATGGATACTGCCCAGTTCAAACTCCATGCAGCCACTGAACAAAATGGTGGTCGGCGTGGCGCTGGCATCGGTTCCGGTATCCACCGCGCTGACCGTATCACCGAGGGGGGCGCCGTCTAAACGGTCGATGTCCTGAACAGGCACGTCCGTATGGGAAAGCAGTTGATGGGCTGCGCCATGGGAGATGAATACGGCGTTGCCGGCAGACAGCGCGTACGTTGTCCCGTCCTCCATCCGCAGCACCGCATTGCCGATCGCCAGGAAGTGAAACCAGGCATGCCCAGGTTTGTCGGCGAAGCTCAGGCCAAAGGCTGGACCGGCTTGGATACGCCGGTACTCGACGCCACGCAGGCGCATGCCGCGCAACAGTTCGTTGATGAGATCCGAGGAGAGGGCAAACTGATCGGTAGGCATTGTTCGGTGTTTTAGTCAAAAAAACGAGGTTTTCGATCATAGATCATCCAGCTTCTCGCGCCTAGACTGCGGGTCGCAATGAAGATTGGGAGATCCGTGCAATGAATGACTGTGTTTGTAATGTCATATCCGACAGCTGTCCCGGTGCCGCGTCAGATGTAGAGCCTGCGACCCCCGCATGGATGGCCGTATTCTCGTTGGCAATGGGCGTGTTCGGATTGCTCACCGCTGAGTACCTTCCGGCCAGCCTGCTGACGCCGATGGCTACCGATCTGGGTGTGTCCGAAGCGCTGGCTGGCCAGGCGGTAACGGTGACAGCGGTGGTGGCACTGTTCGCTGGCTTGTTGGTGCCAGGCCTGACCCGCGGTATCGACCGTCGCTGGGTGCTGCTGGGTTTTTCCACGCTGATGATCGCATCCAATCTTTTGGTCGCCGTTTCCTCCAGTTTTGCGGTGCTATTGGTAATGCGTATCTTGCTGGGCATTGCCCTTGGCGGGTTCTGGAGCATGGCGGCAGCGGTGGCGATGCGCTTGGTACCGGGGGCTTTGTTGCCCCGAGCGCTCTCGATCATTTTCAGCGGCATTGCCGTCGGGACGGTGGTTGCGGTCCCGCTGGGCAGCTACTTAGGCGGCCTATATGGCTGGCGCAGCGCGTTCTTTGCAGCGGCGGCGGTAGGTCTGGTGACCCTGGCTTTCCAGTCGTGCACGCTGCCGCGCCTTGCGCCGCGCACGCCGGCACGCCTGCGCACCGTACTTGAGGTGTTGCAGCGCCCGGGCATCGCCATGGGGATGTTCGGTTGTGTGCTGGTGCACAGCGGTCACTTCGCGATGTTCACCTATGTTCGGCCATTCCTTGAGGGTACCACCGGCATCGGTCCGCAAGGGCTGTCGCTGATGCTGCTGGGTTTCGGTGTGGCAAACTTCGGCGGCACGCTGTTGGCCGGGTGGCTGCTTGAGCGTCACCCGCTGGCCACTCTGGTGTTGATGCCCGCGCTGGTGGGCGTCGCAGCACTGGCGTTGGTGCTGTTGCCGGCCTCGGTGCCGGGGCAGGCGGTGCTGCTAGCGATCTGGGGCCTGGCTTTTGGCGGTGTGCCGGTGGCGTGGTCGAACTGGGTGGCCAGCGCAATACCTGATCAAGCGGAAAGCGCCGGGGGCATGGTAGTGGCTTCTGTGCAGTCGGCCATCGCAACGGGCGCAGCCGCTGGCGGTGCGATGTTCAGTCTCGGTGGCAGCGCAGGCGTATTCGTAGCGGCGGCCGTGCTGATGCTGCTGGCCGCGTTGCTGATTGCGTTGCGTGTCCGGGTCCCTTCTGCCCATGGCAGTGCCCAGGCCGGGCAAGCGCTGCACCTTTGATCCGGCTCCCCAGCCGCCCCGATTCCATCCGTAACCCGGAGATAGACATGAACAATACGACGTCTCACCAAGGACGCCTGAAATCCTTGCGCGCGGCAGGTATAGGCAATGCGCTCGAGTGGTTCGACTGGACGCTGTACGCAACCGCCACGTGCGAATGGGTACATGGGCTTATGCAGGCAGACATTTACACCGTGATGATCACAAAAAACGTGCTCGATCGTTTCTTGCGCAATACGTAGAAGGTTCGCCGATGTCCATGATAGGCGGTTGATGCTTTGGAATAACGTCAAGCTGCGATGCTCTAGGATTTCTCCGTGCATCACCAAGCATGCTTGGCACTTGGTTAGGCGGCGTAGTACGGCGTGAACGCGTCCAGCAGCGAAGTGAAGTCGGCTCAAATCACTGAGCTGACCACCGTTGCCAAGACCGAGTTGGATTCGTCTAAGCAGCGTCCGCAGAACTGATTAAATGCTATCGGTCAGCCTGGCCCCTGCTGGCTGATCCCCTGCCTACCGTCCGCCTCCCTTTCGAGCGCATCCTGCCCTGACCAACAGCCCTGCAAAGGATGGATGCGCACGCTCTATTGGAACACCACCAATGGCGGTTTATGTCAGTGCTAAGTCAAGGTTATACGTAACGAAGTCTGGTCTTCAGGCAAGTATTACATTGCAAGATACACGCAGGATATTGGCGGCATTGCATCTGGATGAGTGCGAGGGCAGGGGCTTATAAGTTCAATGCGAACGCTGAATAACTGATCTTAAGTAGGGGGGAGCCAATAATTATAAGATAGTGGTGTGCCGAGGCGGCATATTGATATCAATTTAAAAGTGCAGTGAAAGCGTCATGTAAACTTAATGTGAGCGTTTTTTCATGCTGTAACACTCTCCCGTGATACTCCTTTGATGATGCTGGCGTATGCAGAGCTAATCATCCAGTTAATACCAAACTAATGGCACCTCTAAGCAGGCGTATTTTTGCTGGCTGATCTGCTGCAGTTGTTCAGCCTCTGCGCTTGTCCATACCCTAGAAAAAGGAGTCTTTCATGTCCGTTCAAGATGTCAGTTTTGTAGGCATAACTTCTAAGCCGCAAGACCCTAAACTTGCCGAAGCCTGGGACCAGGCGATCAAGCAGGCCAAGGACGCGGGCATTGAATGGGAGCGGCCAAAAGGCGACGACCGCTCGGCCCAGGACATCATTAACGACACGCCGGTGCTCAAGAACCTGGGTAACCAGAGCGATGTGAAGGATAACCTCAAGGACCGTGTCGGCGATTTTGAGACTGACCCCGATGCGGCCTACCGTGCCAAGCAGGTGCTGGAGCACGTGGAAAAATATGATGAAGGTGGTGAACGGATCGCCAGCAAGGACATCGATAACGGCCGGGTCGACGGCTTCACAAAGGGCGGCGACGCCAAGCATGGCACTGAGGCGGGTCGCCTGCAGGACTTTGGCCGGCAAGGGTTCTCGCACCTCAAAGGCGAGCTCAAGGATCTGTCCAAGCCCGGCGATGATCCCAAGGTACGCGAACAAGCCGAGGCCTTGGGCATCAAGTGGGAGCGCCCTGAAGGGGATGATCGCTCCGCGCAGGACATCATCGATGGCAATGCCTTGCTCAAGAACCTCGGCAATCAGAGCAGTGTCAGGGACATGCTCAAGGAGCAGGTCGGCGATTTCGAAAATGATCCGGACGCCGCTTATCGGGCGACCCAGGTGCTTGAGCACATCGAGACCCTCAATGGCGAAGGAGGCAAGATTGCTGGCAAGGACGTAGGCAACGGTCGTGTCGATGGTTTCACCAAGAGCGGTGAAGCGAAGCATGACACCGAAGCCGGTCGCCTGCAGGACTTCGGCAAGATAGGGTTTTCTGCCCTCAAGGGTGAAATCAAGGATTCGTCGTCGGCGGGCGACAACAAGGAAGCCCGCGAGCAGGCGGAAAAGGTTGGCATCGTCTGGAAGCGTCCGGAAGAGGATAAGCGCTCGGCCCAAGACATCATTGAAGACAACCCGCTGCTCAAGAACCTGGGCAACCAGAGTGGCGTTAAGGACATGCTCAAGGACCAGGTCGGCGATTACGAGAACGACGCCGACGCCGCCTACCGGGCTGCGCAGGTCTTGGATCGCATCACGATGTTCGATGACAAGGGCAATGCCCAGTCCGGTGGTGATGTGTTCAACAGCAGCGTGGACGGCTTCACCAAAAGTGGCGAAGCCAAGCACGGCACCGAGGCGGGGCGGCTGCAGGACTTCGGCAAGGGAGGCTTTTCGACTCTGCCGGAACTCAAGAAAACCGATGATATCGCCAGCTACAAGGATTACCTCAAGACCAACAAAGATGCCGATCCGGCGTCGCAGCAGATCGCCAAGTACGCAGCGATCCTCGATGAAAACTTTGAGGCGATCAAGGGCAAGACCGGTGCGGGCAAGTACCTGACTGCTGACGACATCAAGGAGTACAGGAACCAGAATTCACAGCTGAGCGAGGAGACCAAGCAGGCACTGGATTTCTGGTCTCAGCCAGGTGCGTTCAAGGTCATCGATAACGCCAAGAACCCACTGGACAAGAATCCTGATGGTGAACTGAGCAGGGGTGATGTCCAGGGTTGGCTCAAGAGTGCCAACGTGCCCAAGGATGCGACCTCCGTGACCGCACTGCTTTCTGGTATCGCTGGCAACAATGCCTTGGCCAGGGTCGATACCGCAGGCTTGAACAAGGACGTGTTCGATCACCCGGAGAAATACTCGGCAGAGGAAAAAGCCGCTGTTCTTCAGGATCTCAAGGCCGCCCAGCAGTTGATCATCCAGGGCAGCGCCGCCGGGATGTGGAGGGATGACAAGTCGCAGGTCACGATTGCCAATAAGGTGCGCAGCCATCCCGATGCCCAGAAGCTGCTGGACGATGTCAACAAGCACATTGGTATCTTGGAAAGTGACCCTGCGGTCAGTCAATACATGAGCGAGCACGGCTCCAGTGAGCTGACCAAGCTGGTGGACGATAACAAGGGGCTCAAGGAGTCCCTGCAAAAAACCTACGATGACGAAATCAAGTCCGGCAAGTCACTCGATACCCTGTGGGAGACCAAGTCCAAGGATGGCAAGACGACTCACACGGAAATTCTTGCCGAGTTCTTCGGTACGGCGCAGACCCTCCAGGGCGCGCTGGGCATCAATAATGCCGGTGAGATCCAGGCCGCCGTCAAAGGCTCCAAGGCGAATGCCGAGTTGGAAAGCTTTTACGAGAAGTCGCTGGCTTCAGGCGATCGCCTGAATGAGTTGCTCAAGGAGCATACCCCTGACGAAGCCATGAGTGCCTTCAGCCTTGAAGTCGCGCTTTACAACTCGGCGCTGGACCCCGAGTTCACCGGCAAGTTCGACACACAACTCAACGATAACTTCACCAGGATCGCCAAGAACAATGCCTTCAAGGATGCGTCCTTCGACGACATGAAGGCGGCCTTCGGCGTCAATGGCGGAAGTGAGCTGGACGAGGAGAAGGTCAAGAAAATCATTGAGCAGATCAGCAAGGAAAACCCGCAGATGCTGGTCAATGCCGACGGCACCGTCGCCACGCCAGACCAGATCCTTGCTAACTTCAGGGGCGACTGGGACCTGCTTCGCCAAGGCACCAAGACCCTGGATGCGTTGGATGTATTCAGCAAAGACTCCTCGATCAAGGACGCTGCCAACAAAGGCGTCCTACACGGTGTGAGTGGGCTGTTCATGGCCGGCGTTACCATCGCCAAAGGCGCCAACAACGCCGGTAAGCTGACCGAGCGGCAGATCGTCGACATCGCCACCGGCTCAGTGCAGGCCGCCACGCTTCTGGCTGAAGGGGGCCTGAAAAACTATCAGGATTACCTCAAGGATGTGAAAGGCAAGCTGACAGGTGATCGGCTCGGCGATCTGGGCAAAAAGCTGGACGATCCGCTCAAAAGCGTGACTGCCAACCTCAAGGGTATGGAAAACGCGGCTAAGGGGATCGGTGGCATTGCCGCTATCACTGCCGGTGCCTACGGCATCTTCGATGGCGTCAAGGCGCTCAGGAAAGGCGATACGGTATCGGGTGGCATGAATATCACGGCCGGTTCGCTGGGGATCATGGCGGGCTTGGCTTCGGTGGCTGAGGTGGGCGCCAGCGCGATGAGCGTTTCGGCGATTGCCGCTTCGCGTATCTCGATGATAGCCGGTGGCCTGGGCTTCGCGGCGGCGGGTGTGGCCGCGCTGGCACTGCTCGTCCCGGGCTTGATCGAGGAAGGCAAGCAGGAGACCCGGGTGGGCAAATTCTCGGATGCCTTGAGCGATTACCTGACCCAGTACGAAATCGACGGTGTGCCGCAAGGCGATATCTGGGATATCCCTTACGAGGAGTGGCCGGGCGAAGATAGCACCATCGCTTCATGACGCCGGGCCAGTCGACCGCTGATGCGGCATGACGTGTGGAATAACCCCCGGGCGATTGCCTCAAGGCATCGCTCGGGGCAATCAGGGCACTGGCGAGTGTGCGCGTGTAAAAGACCGGTGCTATCCGGGCAGTAAAACGTAACTGAATTTGTGTGAAGTTGATTGCAACTGGCCATCAATGCTGAGTTGCGTGGTGTTTACTCGGAAAAAGTTCCGTAGATATTTATTTTATTTTATCTCGAGCTTTGAATGTCGGTGTAAGCGCTGTTTATGCCGTCTGCGTAAAGCCTGTAAGTAGTTGTTCGCCAGAGGTGTCAGGTGGCGTACTGATTTGAGCGGTGGTGCGGTTTAGCCTAATTAATGCAGGGCTTGCGACAGTCTCTGCACGCCCTGATCTAACTTTCCTCTGCCAAGCAAAATATTCCCCAAGTGTGATGCAGTTCTTGTTTTTCATTCGGCCAATATAGTGAGGGGGGCTGAGATTAAAACACGTGTTAGACGTTGAACTGTAATGTTTGGCCCTTACTCTTCGCTTGGCAACATTAGTTGGCCGCTTGGCGGCTCAAATATTTCTTACGTTAGGAGAAACAACATGAGCACAACTCCCCCAGTAAGTTCCGGCAATGCTGACTCGGCTATCGCTAAGATGGAAGCCACCTTCAACATGGCGATCGAGAAATCGGCCAAGATCACCGAGCTGTCCACGGCCAAGAAAGCTGAGCTCGACGCTACCAAACAACGGCCTCAGAACTGATGCCGTCATGCAGGCAGCCCGACGGCTGCCTGCATGCTTGTTGGTTGCGGTGCTAAATCTGGAAAACGACAGCTTCACCTGTGCCTCACGGGTGCCTCTCCGCATGCCTTATTCCGGTAATACACCATGACAGCCCTGACTTTTTTCGCCACGACTCCAGTCGTCGCGGCCACGGACAAGGCTCTGCCAGTGCTGAGTATCACCCACGGTTTACATCAGGGGGTTTGCCTGTCCCTGGAGAAGCCCGCCTACCTGCTTGGCAGCGCCGCCAGTGCTGATCTGCTGCTCAGCGACGCAGGCATTGTCGAGCGTCATGTGGCGCTACGTTTCACCGACGGCCAGGTGGCCGTTGAGGCAATGGGCGGCGATGTGTTCGTGCGTGGTCCCCATGCCCGGGAAATTCTGATTCCCATAGGCAAGGGGCATCGAGCGCACTTGCCCGTGGATATCCGCATCGGCAAGGCCCGCCTGACCCTCAGCCACGGCACCGCGAGCCTGGAGCCGATAGCGGCTGCGATCACATCGCCCCCCCAGCACAAGACACGGTGGTTCATCGCGTTGCTGCTGATGTTCCTGTGCGTGGGCGCTTTTGCTTTTCGGGACGAGTCGGTTTCGCCGTTGGCGTTGAGCACCGCCGACAAGGTCGCTCTACCGACCGTGCACCCTGAATCGACGAACACCGTCGCGCAGGCCAGGGCTTGGCTCGAGCAGCAGCTTGGCACGTTGGGCCTGCGCCACATCAAGGTCGGCGAAATCGATGGTCAGCTCAGTGCCCATGGTTTTTATGGCCCGACCCAGAAGAGCCAGTGGCTGGGTCTGCAGCAAGCCTTCGATAGCCGCTTTGGCCAGAAGGTAATGTTGCTCCCCGAGGTGGTGGCACGTAAAGAAATCGCCAAGCCTCGCGTGCGTTTTCAAGCGGTGTGGTTCGGCGATAACCCTTACGTGATCAACGACAACGGTGAACGCCTGTATCCGGGGGCCGCCCTGACCGATAACTGGATGCTCGAACGCATCGAGAACCATGAGGTGGTTCTCGCCCGCGGTGAAGAAAGGTTCACGTTAACCTTATGAGAATTGATCCTGGTGCTCCCTTACCGGCAACCGCCGAAAGAACCCCTGCGGTAGAAAGCCTTCAGCCGGCCAAGGCGCGCCAAGATGGACGCTTCGATGCGGTGCTGGGCAAGCGCGCGGTGTCGGCACGTCGTTCGCTGCGTGCCGACATTGAACAGTCGGGCATCGTTGAGGGCATGACCGCAGAGTTGTTCGGCAGTCGCCGCTCGATGGAGATTCTCGAATACGTCTTGGACAACGTGATCCCCACCCTCGATGCGGAGCCCGAGATCAAAGCGTTGGCCCATGAGCTCATCAGCGAAGAAATCGACCTGCGTCGTTTACTCGAAGAACAACGTGCCCAGGTGATCGAGTCATGAATCGCCAAGAGCAGGACTGCGTCGATCTGCTCAAGGGCATGGGTGAGCTCTATCGCCGTAGTGGCCAGTCGCAGCGTGCCTTGGTGCTGCTGTTGATCGCCGTCCAGATGACGCCCGCCGACACTGCGCTGCTGCGCAATCTGGTCATGGCCTTTACCGACAGCGGCCAGGCCGAGCGTGCCCTGTCGGCGCTGGATCGCCTGCTCGAACTGGAAGGCGAGTCCAGCGGCCTGTTGCTGTTGCGCAGTCGTGCGCTGTGGAGCGGTGGCCGCAAAGATGAGGCGCGTCAGTGCTTCAAACGTTATCTGACCGCCCGCAGAGCCGCGCAATAATGTTCCTCGACCGCCTCAACGCATTGGCCCGCATGGCCGCCCAGCGCAGTGACGTGATCGTTGTCGCCTTCATGCTGATGGCCATCGTGATGATGATCATTCCACTGCCCACCTGGTTGGTGGATACGCTAATCGGCCTGAACATCTCGCTGAGCATCCTGATCCTCATCGTCGCCTTTTACATCAAGCACTCGGTGGAGTTCTCGGCGTTGCCGCCGTTGATTTTGCTAAGCACCTTGTTTCGCCTGTCCCTGTCGATCACCACCACGCGCCTGATTCTGCTCGATGGCAACGCCGGTCACATAGTCAAGGCGTTCGGCGATTTCGTCATCGCCGGCCAGGTCGTGGTCGGTCTGGTGGTATTTCTGATCATCACCGTGGCCCAGTTTGTGGTTATCACCAAAGGTGCCGAGCGCGTGGCCGAGGTCGCGGCGCGCTTCACTCTGGATGCGATGCCAGGCAAGCAGATGAGCATCGACAACGACTTGCGCAACGGTGATATCGATCAGCATGAAGCCCGCCGTCGACGCTCGCGTCTGGAGCGGGAAAGCCAGATGTTCGGCGCAATGGATGGCGCTATGAAATTCGTCAAGGGCGATGCGATTGCCAGCCTCGTTATTCTGGCGGTCAACCTGCTGGGTGGCATGATGATCGGCATGGTCGAGCGCAATATGTCGTTTGCCGATGCGGCGCACACCTATTCGCTTCTGACCGTCGGTGACGGCCTGATCGCGCAGATCCCGGCGCTGTTGATCTCGGTCGCGGCCGGTATGGTGGTGACTCGGGTCAACAGTGGCACGACCGAAGGCAACCTGGGCAACGAGATCTTCCATCAGTTGGGATACAGCCCCCAGGCGTTGGGTTTGACCGCGTTTATCCTGCTGGGCGTGGCGTTGTTGCCGGGCTTTCCGGCCATCGTGTTCATCGGGCTGTCGGCCTTGCTGGGCGTTGCCGCGTTCATGATCTACCGCCGCGACAAAGCGCCCCGGGAAGAGGTGGTCGAAGGCGCCAGCGAAGTCGCGGCACTCGAAGACGAACCGCTCGAACAATACGAAACCCTGGCTAAGCCACTGGACAGCCGCGTGCTGCTGAGCATTGGCCTGGCGCTGGCCCAGGCTGCGCCAGAACTGCCGTTGCGCCAGCGCATCGAAGCCTTGTGCCATGAGATTCGCGGCGACCTGGGGATCGACGTGCCGGTGCCGGACATCTACATCGACCGCAGCCTGCCCGCCAACGGCTTTTCGGTCGAACTCGAAGGCGTGCCCATCAGCGAGGGCGAGATACCGGTTGATTGCCTGATGCTCAAGGACGATCTGGTGCACGTTCAACTGTTGGAGATTCATGCGTTGGAGGCGCCGTCGCCGTTGCACAGTCGCCCGGCGCAATGGATTGAACGCACTCACCAGCCGCTGCTGGAGGAGGCCGGTATCGGTTTTCTCAGCGCCGCTGAAGTCCTGCGGGCCATCCTCGAGCGCAGTCTGCGCCGCAATGCCGCGACCTTTCTGGGCATTCAGGAAACCCGCAGGATGCTGGAGCGCATGGAAGCCAGCTATGACGAGTTGGTCAAGGAAGTCGCGCGCAGCGTGCCCTTGCAGCGTCTGGCTGAAACCCTGCGTTTGTTGGTCGCCGAGGGTGTATCGATTCGCAACCAGCGTGCCTTGCTCGAAGCCATGGTCGAGTGGGGCGCCCGCGAGCCGGATGCGGCGCGCCTGGCCGACCACTTGCGCGCCAGTCTGGCGCGGCAGATCAGCCATCAGTACGCCGACCGCAACCGGGTCATCACCGCCTTCGTGCTGACCCCCGCGGTGGAAGAACAATTGCGTGCTTACCTGCGCCGTGCCGATAACCCTCGCGAGTTGCTCAATGAGCATGCCAGCCGTTCATTGCTGATCCAGTTGCGTGCCGTTTGCAAGGACTTGGCCGAGGGGGATCGCACCGTCCTGTTGGTGCATCCCGAGTTACGTCGCAGCCTGCGTCGACTGGTGGTGCGGGGCGAGCTGGAGCTGGCGGTGCTGTCATTCCGTGAGCTGGCCGGCGAATACAACCTGCAGGCCATCGGTTCCATCAGCCTGACTGAAACGACCGGCCGCCGGACAGCCGACGGCGCTTCCCTTACTTCAATGGCGACTGCTTGATGATGTGTTTTGCGCTGTTTCGCGTCCCTGTCTATGTCGGCTTCTGGATCGCTGCCGCGTCATTTGTACTGCTGGCGCAACAGGCCAGCGCACAGTCCATCGCTCCGGGCAGCCGGGCCACGCTGGACCTGGCCCAGGGCGAAGGGCGGATCCTGCATTTCCAGGATCCGGTCGAGTCGGTGCTGGTCGCAGACCCTGGCATCGCCGATCTTCGGGTGGTTTCGCCTGGCGTGATCTACGTGTTCGGCAAGGCGCCCGGACAAACCAACCTGATTGCCTTGAGCGCCGAGGGTGAGGAACTGGCCAGCCTGAGCCTGGCGATCAACAGCGGCACCCAGGCCGTGACGCGGTCCATGAAAGACCTGCACCCCGCAAGCAATGTCCAGGTGAGCGGTGCCGGCAATCGCATGGTGGCCAAGGGAATGGTCCAGAGTGTCGGTGAAGCCACCGACCTCAACAGTCTGCTCAACACCGAAGGCCAGGGCTTGGGCTCGGCCCTCAACACGGCCTCCTACGTGGGCTCGGCCCAGGTGAACCTGCGGGTGCGCTTCGCCGAAGTCTCGCGCTCGGAGTTGCTGCGCTACGGCGTGAATTGGAATGCCCTTTTCAACAACGGTACCTTTTCCTTTGGCCTGTTGACGGGCGGTGCCCTGGCCTCCAGTGCGGCGTCTGGTGCCTCCAATGTGGTTAGCGCCGGGCTGACCTCGGGCAATGTCAACATCGATGCGATGCTTGAAGCATTGCAAAGTAACGGCATTCTGGAAATCCTCGCCGAACCCAACATCACCGCCATGACCGGCCAGACAGCCAGCTTCCTGGCCGGAGGCGAGGTCGCGGTGCCTGTTCCGGTCAACCGCGACACTGTCGGGATCGAATACAAACCCTATGGTGTTTCGCTGCTGTTCAACCCGACCCTGCTACCCAACGGGCGCATCGCCCTGCAAGTGCGCCCGGAAGTCAGCAGTCTGATGGGCTCCAGCACTGTGGACGTGAGCGGCTACCAGGTGCCCTCGTTCCGCGTGCGGCGTGCCGATACCCGCGTCGAGGTTGGCAGCGGCCAGACCTTCGCCATTGCCGGGTTGTTTCAGCGCGAGAGCACCCAGGACATCGAGAAAGTGCCGATGCTGGGCGAGATGCCCATCCTGGGCAATCTGTTTCGCTCCAAGCGCTTCCAGCGCAACGAAACCGAACTGGTGATTCTGATCACGCCGTACCTGGTGGAACCGGTTCGCACCCGCAGCGTGGCCACGCCGCTCGATGCTCAGCCCGAGGGCGCGACCCATGCGTCTGGTGGGCCGCGCAGCAGTGACATGTTCGGTTTCTACATCAATTGAGCCAGGAGCGAGCATGAACCCTAAATCGTCCCATCTGTCCCTGGTCGCTGTGGCGTTCGGCGCGCTCGTGCTGTTGACCGCATGCAACACCCAGCTTGAACCGGTGAGTTATTCACCGAACTACCAGGCGTTCACCCACGCCGATGGGCGGATTGAGTGGGTACCGGTGGCTTGCTTAGAGCCGCCGGTCGAAGACAACTTCTATACCGATGATGCGCGTTACGTGCGCCGGCTGCCGCCCGGTTGTGCGAATAACCGGACGCTGCTGCAGATGGTGGAGCAGCGCTCGGATGTGATCGAGGGCCGGGCAACCGGCCCAACGATGGCCGCGCCGGTGGGCCGGGCGGCCCAGGTTTACATCGAAGGTTATGACCGTGAGGAGCTGCGTCGCCGGCTGGCCGAACAGCAGGCCAAGGCCGACAAGCAGGAGGGCCAATGAAACCTTTTGGCTCAGCGACTGCCGACCAACCCCAGCTCCCGGGCCTGCATCGCAGGGTCCCGAATGGCCTTGATGCGTCGGGCTTCTGTCAGCAACCGGGCGTATTGCTTGGGCGTGATGTCTTCCAGGTTTTGAGTCTTGAGGTCCTCTTCGCGGCCGGCCAGCACCATGACCAGCAGGGCGTTGCGTTGGTGACTGGCTTGGGCGCGGGGCGAGTCGCGAACCTCCTTGATGGTTTGCAGCGCCTGTTGCGACTGGCCGCCCAAAGCGTAGGCCAGTGCCAGGTTGCATTGAGTGTCCAGGTTGGTGGGCGCCAGGACCAGACTTTGGCTGAATGCCACCTGGGCCGCTGCTGGCTCACCCCGCAGCATCTGCGCCACACCCTGGCGATTGAACGCTTCGGGGTGGTTGCCCGCGCTGGCCTGGGTCAGGGAAGTCACCGCTCGATCCAGTTTGCCCTGGTGCAGTTGGGCTGTGCCCACACCGAGCAATGCCGCGGCATTGTCGGACTGGCGTTCCAGCGCTTGCTGGTAGGCGCGCTCGGCGGCCCGCGCATCGCCGCTGGCCAGGCGCGCTTCGCCCAGTTTCAACCAAGCGTCGATCCGGGCGTCCGGTTCCTGGGTGGCTTTTTCGTACAACGCTGCGGCAGATCCCGCATCACCACGCTTTTGCAGGTCGCCGGCCAGTTGCATGTAGCGCTGGTAGCTGCCATCGGAGGCCGGTTGGTGGGCGCAGGAAGCAAGGGTGATGCTGGCAAACAACAACGATGTGCAGGCAAAACGATTTGGCATGAACAGAGCTCTTTCGGCGAATTTTGCAGTGGGCAAAACCAAGGAGTGTTGACCACTCAGACCGGACAGGTTGACCGACGTTTAAGTCATCTTCTTGACATCATCCATAAGAGTGCCCGTTTTTTGTTCGGGGCGTGTCTTCAGGCCGGCGGCGGAGGGCGATTTCATGCATAAGGTGTCGCGGGCGGCGATCGGCGTGGCGCTGATGGTGATCGCGCTTAACCTGCTGGCCGCCAATCAAACGCAAGTCGACGATGCCAACCCGCAGCCGGACTGGTTCGTTCGGCCCTATGCCTATGTGCTGGTCGAGCAGGACGTACGCGCCGCGCTGCAAGAGTTTGGCCAAAACATGGGCCTGAGCGTCGTCATGTCGGACAAGGTACGCGGCAAATCGCGCAGCCGGATACGTGCCGAGTCCGCCGGCGACTTCCTGACGGCGCTGTGCGACTTCAACGGTTTGACGTGGTACTTCGACGGCAATGTGCTTTACCTCTCCGCCGACTCCGAAACCGATACGCGACTCTTCAAAGCCCAGGGCCGGCAGTTGGAGCAGTTGCAGGATTACGTCACCAGCCGGGATGTCTACGGCACGCATATGTCGGTGCGCACCGGACCCGATGGCGATGAGTTGTTCGTTTCCGGGCCGCCGGCCTGGCTGGCCATGATTGAGCAACACTTCGACCACCAGCTTACGCCGACGCCGATGGCGACGACGACTCGCGAGCGCGGCGTGCGTGTGTTCAGGGGCGGTGCAGTGACACAAGAGTGAAAGCACTCGCCTGTAGGCTCCATTAACCGATCGATCTGTCATCAACCCCGTCAAGGAGAACCACCATGTCAGTTACCCCCATCAGCGAAAATACCGCTGTCACTGCTCACTCCGAAGCGCAGTTCAATGCAGCGGTGGACAACGCCAAGAGCGAGCTGAGCGATGAAGAACTCACTGAGGCCCTGATCACTCAGGCCGTCACGATTGGTGGCCAGTTCATCATCATGCCTCGTGCCCAGGAAATCCTGAATGAAGCCCAGTCGGATGATGACGAATAGGCCCACGCCATGACTGTAAGTCTCGGAACAACAGCCACGGCGGCGCTGCCGCCGTCAGGAGGGCAGGTCGATTTGCAGGCCTCCCAGAACTTGTTCGAACACATGACAAACAGCGCCAAGGGCATGCCTGCCGGCGCCAGTCCGCACCAGATTGGCGAAGGCTTGATGGAGCGCCTGAACGGTTTCATCGACCGTTCGCAAAACTTCGCCAAGCGTGCCGATGCGCTGACCAATGGGCCGACGGCTGGCAACGCTGTGGCTCCTCCCGGCACGCAATCGCTCGCCTCACTTCCTGAGGGGGCGGCGGGCGAGTCGGGGAAAAAGGTCGGCGATCAGCAGGTCGAGCAGATCGTCCAATCGTTGGGCCGCATGTTCGATTACTCCATTGAAACTCAGATGGTCGTTCGTGGCGCGACGCAGATTTCCGGCGCAGCCAACACGCTCTTGAAAGGTCAATAAAGCCATGTTCCGCCGTTGCCATGCCGTGCGCCTGATGATTGTCCTCGCCTTTGCCTGCATGCTGCAGGGCTGCGATATCGACCTGTACACCAACCTCAGCGAGCGTGAGGCCAATGCCATGGTTGCAGTGCTGCTGCGTGAGGGTGTGCCGGCCTCGCGCAAGGTCCAGGAAAACGGCCAACTCACCGTGGTGGTGGACGAAAAACGCTTTGCCGAGGCCATGAGCCTGCTCGACGAAGCTGGCTTGCCGGGCCAAACCTTTTCCAACATGGGCGCCGTGTTCAAGAGTGGTGGCCTGGTGTCTTCTCCCGTGCAGGAAAGGGCTCAGATGGTCTACGCGCTCAGTGAAGAACTCTCGCACAGCGTCTCGCTGATCGACGGTGTGGTTTCTGCCCGGGTACATGTGGTGCTGCCCGACAATGACCTGCTCAAACGGGTGATTTCCCCGTCGTCGGCTTCAGTGCTGGTGCGCTACGACCCCAATACCGACATCAACCCCCTGATCCCGCAGATCAAAACCCTGGTGGCCAACGGCATCTCCGGCTTGAGCTACGAAGGGGTGTCGGTCACGGTAATCAAGGCCGCCACCGGCAGCGGCCGGGCCAACGCACAGCCGCGCCTGGCCAGCTTCCTGGGCATATGGATGCTCGAAGACAACCTGCCCCGTGCCCGGATGCTGTTCGGCGTCCTGCTGCTGGCCGCGCTGTCGATGGTCGGTGTGTTGGGCTGGCAGTACTGGCAACGACGCGCCTCCCGCGCCTTGTATGAGCTGGAGGACGTGAAATGAGTGCCGCCGCTTTGCCGCAGTGGCAAAACCTGCTTGAGCAGCCGCTGGATTTCGTCGGCACGCAGCCTCTTGCGGCGTGCTTCCCCGAGACCTCCGGCAGTGCGCTAAGCGCATTGCGCAAACAGCCGCGCTTCCAGGCGCGATTGATACGCTTGTTGCTCAGCCGTCATGAGCTGCAGGCTCCCGGTAGCCTGCCACTGCCCGATGTCGACGATCTACCGGTTCTGATGCTGCCTCCCGAGGCCTTCAAGCGCCTGCCGCGTCTGTGTGGCGCGATTTTGCATAGCACCACCCTGAGTCGCGAGATCCGTGGCGATGTGGTCAACCAGTTGCGCGATTTGCTGGGCAGTGATGTGTTTGCCCTGGCCCTGGCAAACCGTGCCCTGGGCAGCGGTGCCGACTTGCTGCGTCAGCCGGCCGAACTGCTTGAAGTCATCGACCATGATGGCGCCCGCTGCATCTCCGCTTGGCTGAGCGCCCAGCCAGCGCCACTTCGGCCCTGGCTGCGCCTGCGTTTTGCCGAGCTGCCAGTTGAGAGCGGACCGGTAAGTGCCACACCTGTGGCCAATGCTTTGGCCATCGTGCGCAGCGCCGCCTCGAACCTTCCACAGCTTGAGGAGCAGGGGACCCGATGAGCGAGTTTCCGACCCGTCCTGCCGCCCGTATTCTGCGTGCCGAACAGGCAGACCTGTGGATAGACGGCTACGCCTTCCTGCAGGCTGCCCGTGACGAGGCTGAGGCCATCAGGCAAGACAGTGAGCAGTGGCTGCAACAAGCCCATGCCGAAGGCTTTGAAAGCGGGCGCCGAGAGGGTGCCGAACAGGTCAGCGCACTGCTGGGCGAAACGTCGTTGAGAATCGATGCCTGGCTGGCCGGGCTGGAAACGTCCCTGGCCGATCTGGCGCTGGGCATTGTGCGCGAAATACTCGATGACATGGACGATGCCGAGCGCGTGATGCGTTGCGCCCGCAAGGCATTGGGGGCGTTCCGCCAGGATCAGGCCCTGACCCTGTTCGTCTCCCGTCAGGACGCCGAAGCGGTGCGTCAGCAACTCAAACTGCAAGAGGACGGCTTGCCGACGATTGCCGTGGAACCGGACGATCGGTTGCAAGGTGGTCAGGCACGGCTGAGCAGTCCGGTGGGTTCAGTGGAGCTGGGGCTTGAAGCCCAGTTGCTCAACCTGCGCCGCAACCTGCTGCCGTTTGCCGACGAGGCACAGCCATGATCACGATCCCCCACGACCTGCTGCCGCGCCTGACCGAACGTCTGGCCAATGCCCGACCGCGCCCCATGAAGGGCACCATCCGCAGTATCCGCGGAGTGCTGCTGCGCGCTAGCGTCGCCGGTGTGCACATCGGTGAACTGTGCCAGTTGCGCGAACCCGGCAGCGGCCGCAGCCTGGCTGCCGAAGTCATTGGTTTTGAAGATGACGAAGCGATCCTTTCGCCCATCGGTTCGATGGACGGCCTGTCGACCCGCACCGAAATCATCGCCACCGGCGAGACCCTGGGGGTAAGCGTCGGCGATGCGCAGCTGGGCCGGGTGATCAGCCCCATGGGCGAATTTCTCGATGGCAGCCCGCCGCTGGGCGTGTTGCAGCGTTACCCCTTGCATGCCGAGCCTCCAGCGCCGTTCAGCCGCCAACTGATTGCCCACCCGATGTCCTTGGGGGTGCGCAGCATCGACGGCCTGCTGACCTTGGCCCAGGGCCAGCGCATGGGCATCTTCGGTGAACCGGGGGTGGGTAAGTCTTCGCTGCTGGCGAGCATCGTGCGCAATACCAGTGCCGATGTCATCGTGATCGCCCTGATCGGTGAGCGCGGCCGTGAAGTGCGCGAGCTGCTCGATGTGCAGTTGGGCGCCGAGGCCCGGGCGCGTACCGTGGCCGTGGTCGCCACCTCCGACCGTCCGGCTGCCGAGCGGGTACGCGCCGCCTTTGTTGCCACTGCGCTGGCCGAATATCACCGCGACCAGGGCCGCAACGTGCTGCTGTTGATGGATAGCCTGACCCGCTTTGCCCGGGCCCAGCGTGAAATCGGCCTGGCGGTGGGCGAGCCGCCAACCCGTCGCGGTTACCCACCCTCCTTTTTCTCCGCCTTGCCGCGCCTGCTTGAACGCGCCGGCCCCGGCGAGACCGGCAGCATCACCGGGTTGTATACCGTGCTCACAGAAGGCGATGCCTCGATGGACCCGGTGGCTGAAGAAACCCGCTCAATCCTCGACGGGCACATCGTGCTCAGCGCCGAACTTGCGCAACGCAACTTTTTCCCGGCGGTGGATGTGCTGCAAAGCCGTAGCCGGTTGATGGACCAGGTGTGTGGCGACGAGCAACGCCACCTGGCCATGCGCATGCGCGAGCTGATGGCGCGGCGCAACGAGATCGAAATGCTCATCCGGGTCGGCGAATACGCCGCCGGGAGCGACCCACTGGCCGACGAGGCGATTGAGCGGCATGACGCCATTGAAGCGTTCTTGCGCCAAGGGGCCAACGAGCCAAGCAACCCCAACGAAACCCTGCAACACATGCGCAGGGTGATGGCATGACAACCATGGAGGTCTTATGAAAACCAGTGACATGCGTAGCCTTCAAGCGTTGCGCAAGTTGCGTGAGCAACGTGCGTCCAGCCAACTGGTCGCTCAGCAGCGACGCTGCCGGCAGACCAACGTGGCGCTGGATGACGCCAAGGAAAACCTGCGCCTGCATCGTGAGGCCCTGGCCCGTGAAGCCGAGCGCATCTACGGCTCGATCAGCGAAGGCATGTCGATCAGCGACTGGCGTATGGCCCAGGAGCATCTGGAGGAGCTGTACGAGGGCGGGCAGCGAAAGCTGGAAGTGAGCGTCAGTGAAGTGGCGCGCACCCTGGAAATCCACGAGCACGAGCGCGAAGTGTTTCGGGTTGCCCATGTGGCTCGACAGCGCCAGGCGCAAGCCTGCGACACCTTGCTCGAAGGCCGCGAGCGCGTCGAGCGCCTTGTCGACGAACACCGTTTGGAGGCCGACGAAATTCCTCGCGCTGCTATCGGAGGCCGTGCGTGAGCTGTCACCAGGACCCACTCTGGACACCCTTTGCCGAACAATTGACGCCTGTCGACCCCCAATGGGTGGACCTGCACAATCGCCTGCATCGTAGCCGCGAAACCTGGAAGGGAGAATGCGCAGGCCAGGTGATTGGCGTGCGCTGGGGCTCCGTTGCCGAACCTGACGTCACGGCAGTTGAGCTGTTGCTGGGGCTGGGCGAGGAGGGCGACGCGTCGGCCATCAGGCTGCACCTGCCAGCGCAGGCGCTGCACGCCCTGGGTGTGCCCGTTGCCCTGGACTTTCAAACCTTGCCTGGCGCGATGCTGCTGGAGCTGGCCCTGCTGAGTCTGATCGAACCGTTGGAGCGCCTGACCGGGCAATCGATGCGTTTCATTGACCACGCCGACCCGGTTCACGCCGCCCTGGCCGCGCAACCTTGCCCGTTGCGCCTGGTCACCCAAGTCCAGCTCGACGGCTCGTCCATGCTCGTTGTGCTGCACTTGAGTGCCAACGCTGGCGAGCAGGTCGCGCAGTGGCTCGATCGGTATGCACCGCCGGCTCCCCATGCGCTAACAGACCTGCTCCTGTGGCTGGCGGTCGAGGCCGGCGAAGCCGAGCTGAGTGTCGGCGAGCTGCGCAGCCTCAATCCGGGCGATGTGGTGATGCTCGATCCTTGGCCCATGGGCCAGGTGCGGCTGGTGGTGAACCATCGTCTGCACGCCCGGGCCGGCCAGGACGGCACCAGGCTGACACTGCTTGAAACACCGATGAGCATCAATCTTTCCAAGGAATTTTCTGTGAACGAAGCACCCACCATGAGTGAAACCGCTGACGGGCGAAACCTGGATTCGCGCTTGGACGAACTGCCACTGAAAATGGTTTGCCAGGCCGGCAGTGTCGAGTTGACCCTGGCGCAGCTGCGCGAACTGGGGGAGGGCAGCCTGCTGTCGTTCACCGAGCAACGCCAGGACAGCGTCGACCTGATGATAAACGGGCGTCGCGTCGGCCAGGGGCAATTGGTCAGGATCGGTCCAGGCCTGGGCGTGCGCGTGTTGAGCATCGCCGCGTCATGAATGGCTACCAGCCCAACCTGATTGAAATCATTGTGGTCGTCGCCACCATCGGTCTTATTCCGCTGGCAGTGGTGACCCTGACCGGTTTCATGAAAATCTCCGTGGTGCTGTTCCTGATTCGCAACGCCCTGGGCGTGCAACAGACACCGCCCAACATGGTGCTGTACGGCATCGCCCTGATCCTGTCGGTCTACGTCACCACGCCGTTGCTGGGCGACATGTACCGGCAGGTGCAGGGCCGTGATCTCAACATCGAGAGCATCGAGCAACTTACTGCCTTCGGGGACGCACTGAGGCCGCCATTGCAGGCGCACCTTTCGCGTTTCGCCAACGAAAGCGAGCGTGGTTTTTTCATCCAGGCCACGGAGACCATCTGGTCTCCTGAAGCCCGGGCCGATCTGCGCGACGATGACTTGGTGGTGCTGGTGCCGGCGTTCGTCAGCTCCGAACTGACCCGGGCGTTCGAAATCGGTTTTCTGCTGTACGTTCCCTTTCTGGTGGTGGATTTGCTGGTGGCGAACGTATTGATGGCCATGGGCATGTCCATGGTTTCACCTACGCTGATTTCCATACCGCTGAAGCTCTTTCTGTTCGTCGCCTTGAGCGGCTGGTCGCGCTTGATGCATGGCCTGATTCTTAGCTATGGGGGCACCTGATGGGCCAGGATGTATTTCTTTCGTTGATGAATCAGGCGCTGATGACGGTGCTGCTGTTGTCCGCCCCGGCACTGGCTGTTGCGATCATCGTCGGCCTGGGAGTGGGGTTGCTGCAGGCACTCACCCAGATCCAGGACCAGACCCTGCCGCAGGCGGTCAAACTGGTGGCGGTGCTGCTGACGATCGTGTTCGTGGGGCCGCTGCTGGCGAGCCAGGTGGTGGAACTGGGTAACCAGGTGCTGGACAACTTCCCGTTGTGGACGCGCTGAATGGCATGAATATCGAGCTTGCCAACCAGTTCATCGAAGTCGCCTATCCGGTCATCAGCTCGGCGGCACTGTCCGCCAGCCGCGCCATGGGCGTGGTGGTGATTACCCCAGCCTTCAACCGCCTGGGCCTGACCGGCATGATCCGCAGTTGCGTCGCGGTGTCCATTGCCATCCCCATGTTTGTTCCGGTGTATGGCGCTTTCACTGCACTGCCAGAACATGGTGGGTTCTTCCTGGCCGGCCTACTGATCAAGGAATTCCTGATCGGTATCCTCATCGGACTGCTGTTCGGCATCCCGTTCTGGGCGGCGGAAGTGGCCGGCGAGTTGGTCGATCTGCAACGCGGTTCGACCATGGCCCAGTTGGTGGATCCCTTGTCATCGGGCGAGTCCAGTGTTATGGCCACCTTGCTGACGGTGATGTTGATCGCCCTGTTCTTCATGTCCAGCGGCTTCATCATGATGGTCGACGGCTATTACCACAGCTACCTGTTATGGCCGGTGACCGAGTTCACACCGTTGTTTGCCAGTTCGGCGTTGATGGCGGTGTTGCGGATTCTCGACCAGGTGACCCGCATCGGCGTGATCATGGTCGGGCCGCTGATCATCTGCATGCTGGTCACTGACCTGATGCTCGCTTACCTGTCGCGCATGGCGCCCAACCTGCACATTTTCGATCTGTCGCTGCCGGTGAAAAATATGTTCTTCACTGTATTGATGGTGGTCTACATCAGCTTCCTGATTCCGGTGATGATCGAGCAACTCGGCGAATTCCGCGGTACGGTGGAGCTCCTGAAGACGCTGGCCGATTCGGTATGACTTCCCTGTTTCGGGCGAAGCGTCCATGAGCGATAGCAGCGAAGAGAAATCACAGCCGGCCACCAGCAAGAAGCTCAGCGAGGCGCGCAAGAAAGGCCAGGTGTCCAAGAGTCAGGACCTGGTCTCCGGCATGGTCATCCTGTTTTGCACGCTCTGTATCTCGATCATGGTGCCCAAGGCCCAGGCACAGATCACCGCGTTGCTGGACCTGATCGCGCTGATCTACATCGAACCTTTTCACACCGTCTGGCCACGGGTGCTGGACATCGCCGGGCAGTTGCTCATCAACCTCACCCTGCCGGTGGTGGCCGTGACGGTGGGGGCGGTGATCCTGACCAACATCATCAGCATGCGCGGCGTGGTGTTCTCGGTCGAACCCCTCAAACCGGACATCAAACGTATCAATCCGATCGATGGCTTCAAGCGCATTTTTTCGATGCGCAGTTTCGTTGAATTCCTCAAGGGCGTGATCAAGGTCGTACTGCTGGGGCTGGCGTTCTACGTGATCGGGCGTGGGGCGTTGCAGGCGCTGATGGAGTCGTCGCGCTGCGGCGCCGGCTGCATCGAATCAACTTTCTACCTGGTACTCAAGCCTCTGGTGTTCACCGTGCTGGCTGCCTTTCTGCTGGTCGGGGCGGCAGACGTGATGATGCAGCGCTGGCTGTTCGGCCGTGACATGAAAATGACCCGCAGCGAACAGAAGCGTGAGCGCAAGGACAGTGACGGCGATCCGGTGATCAAACAGGAACGCCAGCGTCAACGTCGGGAAATGCAAGCCCTGGCCACCAAGCTGGGCGTGGGGCGTGCATCGTTGATGGTCGGCTCCGACCCTGGTTGGGTGGTGGGTATACGTTATGTACGCGGCGAAACTCCGGTACCGGTGGTGGTGTGCAAGGCCGAGCGCGAGGACGCGGCGCAGTTGCTTGCGCAGGCCCGGGGCCTGGGGATTGCCCATAGCCTCGATACCGTCCTGGCCAAGGACATCGCCCGACGGGCAGTGCCGGGGGACCCTGTGCCGGATAACACCTTCCAGGCAGTGGCGGATATCCTGGTGGCCGCTCGGTTGATTTGAGCGTACCTGCTGGTGAGTGCCTCACAAATGGACGGAGCGAGTTTGAAAGTCCCTGTAAACCGGCATGACGTTTGGTCGTCCAACTGCTCTCCCGATCCATCGGGTCTTTTGCGCGTTTAAGGTTGCGATTCGAGCCGAGTCATTCCCCTGCAATGTTCAATGGTCAAAGTTGATTCCTCTAGCGCTATCGGCGCCATTGTCAGGAGGACGTCCCCTTGCGAATCGACAGCAATGCCCGCCCCACAGATAGCCAATCCCCTGATTTTGAAGCGGGTCAGCGCTTTGAGAAAATGCTTGGCGCGGCCCGCATGCAAATCAGCGATAAAAAGCCTGACCCACGCGGTGCGGCAGACAAAGAAGTTTTGCCGTCCCTGCCTGAGAGCGTGCTCTTGGCGTTGCGAGAAGCGGGCGGCGCCATCGCAGAAACGCTGAAGCAGTCAGATGGACGTACGTTACGCAACGACGAAACCGTACCGCTCCAGGATCTCGAGATTTTCATGGGGTGGTGGGTGGATGGCGAGGTGACGGCGTACTCCGCGCGGGACAAAGAGGGCAATGAATTCACCATCAGCAAAGAGGCGACGCCTGATTACTTCGCCAAGGTTGATGCGTTGCAAAAAGGTAACGACGAAGGCTTTTTGTTGCGCGCAGATGGCGCGCTTCTATCAGCAGAAGCACTGGCGAGCGCAGAAATTTTGCCCCCGGATGAACACACTGGTTTTATCCGCCTGACGATCAATGGCGAAAAGATCCATGTCTCGAAGGACGTGACGCCCGACCTCTACAACCAGGTGGTCTGGAAACAGGAAGGCTACCAGAGCAAGTTTTACGAGCAGAACAGCGAGATCATCGACACGATCCGTGATCGATGGGATGACTGGAACGCCTCCGACAGCATTGTCAGTGACAAGGATTTGAGGAAGTACGCTGCCGATGAAAATCGAAGCGCAGAAGATCGCGAGGCGGCGCAGTTCCTGCTCGATAACAAAGGATTTTTTGACCTGCTTGATACCAAGGCACACAACAACAAGGCTGACGGCAAAATCAGCAGCAACGACCTGAATGCATGGCTACGACCTGTTGCTGTCAAAGCCGAAGACATCGGTGCCTATAACGACTTTCTGAAAGCCTCCCCGAATGCTGACGCAACCTCTCTAGAGCTTGCGAAGCATTCGGCGCTGCTGCTGGAGAACTTTGACGAGATCAGCGATCGGACCGATAGCGGTAAACACCTGTCGCGCGAGGCCTTGCAGAAGTACCTGGATGAAAACCCGAACATCAGCGATGACTTGAAGCAAGCCCTGACTTTTTGGTCGCAGACGGGGGCGTTCGAAACGCTTGAAACCAGTGGGAAACCATTGGAGAGCAAACCCGATGGTAAGCTCGACAAGCGCGACATCCAGAATTGGTTGAAGGCCTCCAGCCCCAAAACCGCTGGAGACGCTCTGCTGTTCATCAACCAGGTAGCGAATGCCAGTGGGGTCTCCGGCATTGATACCGGTGACCTGGGCAAGGACGTCTTTGAAAACCCTGGCAACTATTCCGCCGAACAGCGGGCTGCGGTGTTACAGGATCTGCTCAAGGCGCGACAGTTGATCATCGACGGTGCGGCTGCCGGTCTGTGGAGTGATGACTACGGTAAGGTGTCCATCGCCAACGCTGTGCGCAGCCATCCAGATCCCAACAAGCTGCTTGCCGATGTCAACAGCCACATTGAGCAGCTACAAAGTGATCCCGAGGTGGTCAAGTTTCTTAATGAAACCACCTCGACGCAGATGGCCAATCTATTTGAGGCAGTTCCTGGGTTAAAGGACTCGGTGCAAAAAAACTACGATGACATCAAGTCCGGTGCAGCTCTTGATGCGCTATGGGAAAAGCATACGAAAGACGGCAGCACCGACCAACAGGCGGTGCTGGCCGAATACTTCTCGACGGCAACGCTTTATCAGGAAGCGCTCGGCATCAATGATCGGGCAGAAATTCAGAAGGGGCTCGCTGCCTCTCAGCATGCCCAGGCGTTCCAGGATCATTACGAGCAGTCGCTTGCTTCCGGGACGCGACTGGAAGAACTGATGAAAACGGGCACCTTCGAAGAAGCGGTCGGCACCTTCTCCGCGGAGGTCGCGCTCTACAACGCGGCGCTGGATCCCAGCGTCACCGCAGGTTTAGACCCGCAGTTGAACGACAATTTCAGCCGGATCGGGCGCGACAACGCCATGAAAGACGGCACTTTCGAGGATGTCAAGCAAGCCCTGGGTATCAATGGCGGTGACGAGCTTGACGAGGCAAAAGTCAGGACGATGGCCGAGACGCTTATCCAGTCCAATCCAGAACTCGTGACCAATCCGGATGGCACCGTCGCAACGGCCGATCAGATCGTCGCGGGTGTCCGTTCGAATTGGGACATCCTGCGCCAAGGCACAAAGTCGCTTGCGGAATTGAAGTCGTCCTGGCTCAACCCCGACCTCAAGAACTTGTCTGACAAAGGGGGACTGCATGGCGTTAGCGGCATCTTCATGGCTGGCGTGACGATCGCCAAAGGCGCTCAGAATGGCGCAAACCTGACCGAACGAAACATCATAGACATCACCACCGGATCGGTCATGACGACGACCCTGCTCACCGAGGGTGGTGCCAAGAACCTGAAAAGCTACCTGAAAAACAAAGGAAACATTGATCTTGATCCGAAAATCAGAGCCTTTTTCGACGACCCCATAAAATCTCTCACTGGCACTGCCGACAAGTTTGAAAGCGGTGCCAAGGGTATTGGTGGTTTGGCCGGCATGGTTGCGGGTGCGTACGGAATCTTTGATGGCGTTCAGTCGATTCGCAAGGGCGACCCCGTCAGTGGTGGTATCAGCATCACTTCAGGCGCACTGGCGTCATTGTCAGGCCTGGCATCAGCAATTGAGGGCGGCGCAGGCCTTTTTGGCCATCTGGCAGTCAGGGCGGCGATGGCCCCGCTGGCTGGAATCCTAGGCACCGTGGCGGCAGGCGTCGGCGCGGTTGCCCTGTTGCTTCCGGGCCTTATTGCGGAGGGCAAACGGCAGACTCAGCAAGACCACTTCGGCGACCTGCTTGGCGACTATCTGACACAGTACGAAATCGATGGCGTGGAGGGCGGTGATTTCAGTGACGTTCCCGACGAGGACTGGCCGCAAACCGATTGAGGGCTGTGCTGGCTTGCGGTAATTCGCAGCATGATCGAGGCATCAGCGATGCGCAGTTTATCGATGCCATATAGGCGCAGTTGATGGTCGACCACCGATATCGTGTCTCGGCCCATTTTCGCGGAGCAGGACTGGTGCCAGGGGGGCGTGGGCGCGCCTTTACCTTGTTCGCCGCTGGTTTGCCCGGCCTCTGGCGCGAAGGCGGCGACATACACCAGCGCGCTGACCTTCGGATCGCTACCGGCCTCGGTAATCACGGTGCCCCCCCAAGAGTGCCCGACTAGAACCACCTTGCCCTGCTGGTTGTTCAAGGCGCGGCGCGTCGCGGCAACATCGTCGGCAAGCGAGGTGAGCGGGTTTTGCACAACCGTAACGGCCACCCCCTGGGCTTGGAGCAGTGGCACCACTTTGGCCCAATCGGAGCCGTCGGCGAACGTGCCGTGTACGATCACCACGGAGGGCGTTGTATCCTGCGCGTGACTGGCGCTTGCGGTGAAGGTACCGGCCAGGGCAAAAGCGACGGTAGCGATTTTCGATTTGATTGTTTTCATTGGATGAGCTCCTGTTCGGGAGTTCAAATTCCGCTGACCGGCCTGCGATGTGGGCATCGGTCAATTAGCCGACCCCGGGACATTTTTCATGGATAGTGAGTTGCAACTGGATATCTCCCTGGGTGGGGCACTGGCGACGATCGCCCAGGTCGGTGACCTCAGCATGGGACAACCTCTCGGTCATTCCCGGCGCGTTGCCGCACTGGCGCGGATGCTTGCGCAGGCCCAGCACGGCGACGGTGAGCACCTGAGGGTAGCGGAACAGGTTGCCTTGCTGCGCTGGTCCGGTTGCACCGCCAATGCCGAAGGCTTTGCGGATCTGCTGGGCGACGACGTCGATGGCCGCCGCGCGATGCTCGATTTGACGCTGGGCAATGAGCAAATGAACGCGGTGCATCAGGCAACCCCGCTTGCCGTTGTGCACTGTGAGGTGTCTGGAGCCATTGCCAAAACCCTCCAGCTCGGTGCCACCGTCGAGGCGGGGTTGTGTCGCGTGTTCGAAACCTACGACGGCACGGGCCGGCCGCTGGGTCTGACCCATGAGCACATTCCGGAGGTCGCCTATCAGGTAGTACTTGCAGGCGATCTGGATATTCTCAGTCGTGCACACGGCCTGGATGCGGCGCTACGCTGGATCAGAGAACAGTCGGATCGGCGCTATCCCGCGTCGCTGGTATCGTTGCTTCTGGACAACGCAAAGGACTGGCTGGCGGATCTGGAAACGCTGTGGAAAACCGTTGACCACGGGCATGAGCAGCGTTGCGTCTCACTGACGTTGGTGGGAGACATAATCGACTTGAAGCTGCCGTGGTTGGCAGGGCATTCGCGGCAGGTCGCGCATGTCGCCGTGGAAGCTGCACGCCTGTGGGGGCTGCGTGAACCGACTTTGACAGACATTGGCAAGTCCGCGCTCATCTACGGTCTCGGCCGGGCAGCCGTTTCGAACCACCTGTGGAATACCGCAGGAACGCTGCCATACAGCGCTGCGGAGCGGGTGCGCCTTGTCCCTTACTGGACGCAACAGGCGCTTAGACCTATCACTGAACTGGCTGTGCCCGCAGAGATTGCAGCCCATGCCTATGAACGGCTCAACGGCAGTGGCTATTTTCGAGGCGTGGCGGGTGATGCGCTGAGTGCCGAGCATCGCCTGTTCGCCACATCGGTAGCCTGGGTCGCGCTAAGGGAAGCCAGGCCATGGCGATCGGCTTACGGCGAAGCGGATGCAGCCAGGCTGCTCAAACAGGATGCTGGCAATGGCTTGTTCGACAACGATGTTTGCGAAGCAGTCATTGCCGCCGCAGGTGGCGAGCGGCGGATGCGGCAACCGAAGGCTTCGTTACTCACGTCTCGCGAGTGCCGCATCCTGCTGGAGATCAGCCGTGGCGCCAGCAACAAGGAGGTGGCGCGGCTGCTGGACATCAGTCCGAGCACGGTTCGCACGCATATGGAAAGCATCTTTCGCAAACTGGAATGCTCGACCCGGGCAGCCGCTACCTTGAAGGGGCTGACACTGGGGTTGATTGCCTGAGCCAGGTCGGGTTGGCTTGAATCAGGCGAGCCCGTCCTGAC
The DNA here is from genome assembly GCF_009831705.1 of Pseudomonas sp. PICF6. Lineage (NCBI taxonomy): Bacteria > Pseudomonadati > Pseudomonadota > Gammaproteobacteria > Pseudomonadales > Pseudomonadaceae > Pseudomonas > Pseudomonas sp. PICF6. The sequence goes on from NZ_WUUD01000035.1 coordinate 256,208, forward strand.
CGGCTTGACTGGCGCGTGCCAGGTCGATGAATGCCTTGGCTGCCGCGCTGGGGTTGCGGCGGTTCGGGTAGTACAGGCACAGCTTGTCTCTGGGCGGTGTCCAGTCTTCGAGAGTCCGCACGAACTGTCCGGTGCGGATTTCGTTGTGAACGTCCTGCTCCATGAAAAAACCGAGCCCCATGCCTTCCTGCACCACCACCTTGACCACGCTGGATTCATCCAGCGTAAGCGGCCCGTTCACATCGAGGCGAGTCACTTCCCCGTCCCGCTCGAAATGCCACGGGAAAATCGCTCCATTCGGTAGTCGAACGCGGATGCAGCGATGCTGGAGCAGCTCGGATGGCGTTCGCGGTTTACCGTGTTTTTCGAAGTACGCCGGCGAACCGACCACCGCGTACCGTTGCGGAGGGCCGAGCGGGACGACAATCACGTCGTTCGGAACGAGGCTTGCTGAGCGCACGCCGAAATCGAAGCCGTCAGCCACGATATCCACCAGACGGCCTTCGGTGACGAGGTCGATGTGTACTTTTGGATGCTGCTGCAGGAACTCCATCACCAGTGGCAGGAGCGCCGATCGGGCAGCGCTGGCGAACGCATTGATACGCAGCGTACCCGAGGGCCCGGCGTTATGCGATCGCACTGCATCGAGTGCAGCACGCAGATCCTGCAAGGCTGGCCCCACCTGCTCCAGAAATATCCTGCCGGCTTCGGTGATGGCCACGCTACGGGTCGTGCGATTGAACAGCCGCGATTCGAGGCGGGTTTCCAGTTGCGCGATGGTGTTGCTCAGCGCGGTGGTGGAGACGTCGAGATCGATAGCGGCTTGCCGAAACGAGCCCCTGCGTGCGACCGCTATAACAGCGTCCAGCTCACTGAGGCCTAAACGATCTTGTGGCATGGATTGTCCTGAATTTCGGGATCGGTCATAAAGGTTTGTCCCAGTTGAACAAACTATCCGTCAGGCAGCAAGATCGCTCCAGGACATTCATCCAGGAGATCGGCAAATGACCCTTCAGCTTCCCGACGTCGTGCAGACGTACTTTGCAATCAGCAATGGTGGCGATACAGCGCAACTTGCGAGCTGCTTCCGCTCTGACGCCACGGTTTGCGATGAAAGAAAAACGTACGAAGGAACGGCTGCCATCGAAGCCTGGCAACAGGAGGCACGCACAGCCTTCATCTATCAGGTCCAACCACTGCAAGCCCTGCAAGGGCAGGGCGAGCTGACGGTCATTGCGCGCCTTGTTGGGAATTTTCCCGGTAGCCCGGTTCAACTGAGTTACCTCTTCACACTGGAAGACGGTCTAATCCGTTCCCTGGAGATCACGCCATGCTGAATCTAGGTTTGACTGGCAAGCGGGTCCTCGTCACCGGTGGCACCAAAGGCATCGGCAAGGCTGTCGTCGAGTTGTTACTGGCCGAGGGTGCGAAGGTCATTACCTCGGCCAGGCAGGTGGACGTGGAAATGCCGGGCGCTCTTCTGATTGCGGCTGATCTTTCGACCCGGGAAGGTTGTGATGTACTGATCGCCGCGATCCAACAGCGGCTGGGTGGCGTGGACATCATGATCCACGTCCTGGGTGGTTCGTCGGCACCCGGCGGCGGTTTTGCTGCGCTGGACGAGGAACAGTGGCAACGAGAGCTCAACCTGAACCTGTTGCCGGCGGTGCGCCTCGATCGCGCCTTGCTCCCGGGTATGCTGGAGCGCAGGGAAGGGGTCGTCATCCACGTCACCTCCATCCAGAGTCGGCTGCCACTGCCGGAGGCTACAACAGCTTACGCGGCGGCCAAGGCCGCGCTTTCGACGTACAGCAAAAGTTTATCGAAAGAGGTTTCGCCCAGAGGCGTCCGCGTGGTTCGGGTTTCGCCGGGCTGGGTTGAAACCGAAGCGTCGGTCGCATTGGGCGAGCGACTCGCGCAGGAGGCAGGTACTGACTACCAAGGTGGCAAAGAGATCATCATGAAAGCACTTGGGGGTATCCCGCTCGGCCGCCCATCGACGCCTTGCGAAGTTGCTGACCTGATCGGTTTCCTGGCTTCGCCGCGAGCGGCATCTATCACGGGAAGTGAGTTTGTGATCGACGGCGGAACAGTACCAACGGTTTAGCCCGGAGGTAGATCCGACAGGCATAAGCAGGAAGGCCGTGCCATCAAAGACCGAGCAGGTTGTACCGCCAGCCCATCAGCTTTAGGTATTTTCCGATGTCACAATCTGCAGCGGAATATGCACCCGGTGACGCACAGGATCGAACTGCTGCGCAGTCTGCAATTCCACCATCAGATTCACCAGCGCCGTTGCGGTCTGGCGCGGCTGAGAGTCGATCACCACGTCGACCAAACCCTGGGTCAGGGCTTGGCGTGACAGCTCGGTGGACTCCTGCAAAATGCAGCACAGCGTCGGGCGCTTGGGCAGTTGCGCCAATGCGTTGATGATCCCGTCGCCACCGCCGCCTACCACGCACAACCCGCGCAAATCGTTATGCCGAACCAGCAGATCAAGGGTTGCTTCTTCGGTGATGTCGCAGTTATCCAGATTGATCAGCGGCTCCAGCGGACGCAACCCAGGTGCGTGTTCGGCCAAGTAACTGTGCAAGCCTTCGACCCGCTCCTGGTGGCCAAGAAAGCGATGGCCACCGAGCAGAATGCCGATGCTGCCTTTGCGCGCGCCACAGGTGCGGGCCAGCAGCCACCCCATCGTGCGGCCGACTACTTGATTGTCCTGGCCGACATAGGGCTCGGCCGCCGCCTCATGAATGCCCGACAGCAGTGCCACCACGGGCACTCCGGCCCCGCGAATCTGGGCAAGGGCGGCGTTGATCAGCGGGTGGGCGAAGCTGACCACCGCCAGGCCGTCGCATTGCACTGCCAACTGTTCGATCTGGGCAATGATGGCGCTGGGGGTGCGATCAAAAACGTATTCGAATTGGCAGGTCAGGTTGGCTCCGGCCTGGCGCTGCGCGGCCTCAGTGATGGCTTGGGCCAGGTTGGCGTAGAACGCCTGGGCGGTGCCCAGCAGCAGGATGCCGAAACGGTACGTGGGGCGACGTTCGAGAATGCGTTGGCCGATCAGCCGCGCGGCAAAATAACCCACGGCTTCGGCGGCCTGAAGCACCTGTTCGGCAGTGGCTGGATTAACCGGGGCGCGAGCGTTGAGCACGCGGTCGACGGTGGCGACACTTAAGCCTGCGTGTTCGGCGACCGTGGCGATGGTGGGGCGTTTATTGTTATTCATGATGAACCTTCAAAGCGTCTTGATAGAAAACTATCAAGCCCCGCACGAGCTGGATGATAGCTTGATAGGGAATGTATTCAAGCCCTTGAGGGGGTCTTCCACGCTCTCTATATTTTCTTACGCAAAGCACCTGACATCTCACGCTTGCGGAGAACAATAACAATGTCTCAAGACAACACCGCCTCTACTCGGGACTATCGCCTGACCGGCCCTGAAGCCGCACGCGCGGCTGAAAAAGGCCTTGTATCGGCCAGTTGGTACCAGTCGCCCATCTCCCGTCAACGCATGAAGCAACTGATGCAGCGTCGCGACGGTCCGGCCTTGCTCGACACCACCATCTGGCTGCTGGCCCTGCTGACCACCGGCTTCGGCGGCTACTGGTTCTGGGGCACTTGGGCTTGTGTGCCGTTTTTTCTAGCGTATGGCGTTCTGTACGCCACCGCCTCCAACCCGCGCTGGCATGAAACCGGCCACGGCACAGCTTTCAAGACTCGCTGGATGAATGATGCGCTCTACCAGGTGGCGAGCTTCATGTGCATGTTCGAGCCCCATGTGTGGCGCTGGAGCCATGCCCGGCACCATACCGACACCATCGTCGTCGGCCGCGATCCGGAAATCGTCGAACCGCGTCCACCGAGCTTGTTCATGATGCTGCTGAGCCTGTTCCAGATCCCGTTGCTGCTGAAGACGATGGGGGGCGTGTGTCGGCACGCGGTTGGCAAAATGGATGCCCAGGAACAGACGTTCATTCCTGAGTCCGAATGGCCCAAGGTGTTCCTGGCGGCCCGTATCTGGCTCGTGATTTACGCGGTTATCTTTGGCGCGGCGCTTTACCTGCACAGCTGGTTGCCGCTGATGTATATCGGCCTGCCCATCCTGTATGGCGGCTGGTTGTCCTACCTGTTTGGCCTCACCCAACATGTAGGCCTGGCGGAAGACGTGCTGGACCACCGCAGCAACTGCCGCACCATCTATATGAACCGGGTACTGCGCTTTCTGTACATGAACATGAATTATCACCTTGAGCACCACATGTACCCGATGGTGCCGTACCACGCCCTGGCGCAACTCCATGAAGAGATCCGCCACGACTGCCCGCCGCCTTACGCCAACATAGGTGAGGCCTTCAAGGAAATCATTCCGACCCTCTTGAAGCAGCGCAAGGACCCGACGTATTTCGTGCGACGCCCCGTCGGTAGCTCAAGGCCTGCCACCGAAGCTCATCCACAGGCTGAAGCCACCCTGGGCTGACACCTTCCGGCTGTACCCCGAACAAGAGAAAACGCCATGAACGATCAATGGATCGATGTATGCGCCGTGGGCGAAATCAATGAAGAAGATGTCATTCGCTTCGACCACGGTCCGCATACCTATGCCATCTACCGCTCTGCTGATAACGAGTTTTTTGCCACTGCTGGCCTGTGTACTCACGAGTCGATCCACCTGGCTGACGGCCTGGTGATGGACCACGTCATCGAGTGCCCCAAGCACAACGGGCGCTTTGACTATCGCACCGGCAAAGCCTTGGGGGCGCCAGTGTGCGTCAACCTCAAGACCTTTCCGGTACGGGTCGACGCGGGGCGGGTTCTGCTCGCCATTTCAGCTTGACCGCCAGGAGTGCACGCCATGAATGCTCCACTGATTATCGTCGGCGCCGGCCATGCCGGTGGCCGCGCGGCGCTGACCTTGCGCGAGCAGGGTTATACCGGTCGGTTGATCCTGATCGGCGATGAACTCCATTTGCCGTACGAGCGTCCTCCGCTGTCCAAGGGCTTGCTGCAGGGCACGATGGACCTGGACGATTGCAGCCTGTGGAGGGATAGCCGGCTCACTGAACTGAACATCGAACACCTGGCGGGCAACCCGGTAAAAAGCCTGGATCCGCAGCACCACCGCCTGCAATTGACCGACAGACGTTGGTTGCCCTACAGCCGATTACTGTTGGCGACCGGGGGCAGAGCGCGTCGCTTGTCCCTGGTGCCTGAACCTCTGGCCAACGTGCTTTACCTGCGCACCCATGACGAAGCCCTGGCCCTGCGCAGCGCATTGATACCCGGCACGCGCCTGGTGATCATCGGCGGTGGCTTTATCGGCCTCGAAGTCGCGGCAACGGCCCGAACCTTAGGCTGTCAGGTGACGTTGCTGGAAGCCGGGCCACGACTGGCCGGGCGAGTATTGCCTGAAGCTGTGTCCCAGGCCTTGTTGGAATTGCATCGGCAACAGGGCGTAGACGTGCGGCTGAACGTAGCGCTTGAAAGGGTACAAGGCATCGAACGCGCTGAGGCGGTGCAACTGGTGGACGGCCAGGTGCTGCCCTGTGACTGGGTGGTAGTCGGTATCGGCATGCAACCCAACATCGAATTGGCCGCGGCCGCGGGGCTTGAGGTGGGCCAGGGGATTCGAGTCGATGCCCAGTTGCGCACCAGCGCGCCAGACATCTTTGCTGCCGGCGATGTGTGTGAGTTTCGCCTGCACGCCGACGCGTTATTCCAGCGCCAGGAAACCTGGCGCAATGCCGAGACCCAGGGCCGTCACGCGGCATTGAATCTGTTGGGTGGCGAGCTGCCGTTCGAGGGGGTTCCCGGCTTCTGGTCTGATCAGTACGACTGGGGCTTACAGACGGTGGGCGTGATCCCACCGACGCCACCTTCGGCTGTTCGCACCTTGGCAGGCGGTGGTCTGCTGCTGTTCTACCTGGACACCGAGCAACGTTTGCAAGGCGCCTGCGGCTGGGGGCAGGGCAACAGCGTTGCCAAGGACATCAAGTTGTGTGAACGGCTGATTGCCAACCTGACTCCACTCTCTGTGGACGCATTGGCCGACGCCGATGTCTCGCTCAAACATCTGCTAAGGCCCTGACATGCGTGAATTCCTGGTATTTCAGTCCCTGTGGGCCATGCAAGATCACCGTGGTCAATGCGATCTTTGCCTGGAGGCGCAGGTGGAGAAGATTGCCGCTGCTGGCTTCGATGGGGTCACCGACCATTTCTGGATCGCGCCACAGGCCGAACGTCTGCATGCCGCTGCCAAGGCGCAAGGCCTGCAAATCGAAGGTCAACTGTTTCCCCGCACCGTGAATGACTTGGCGCAAGCACTTGAGGTTGCCTCCCGTTACGGCTGCCACCACCTCACGCTGCAAGCCGACGTCCGGCCGCGCACGCTGGCACAAGCGATCACTCTGATCGAAGGCTGGCAGCGTCTGGCCGAGCAGGTGGACTTTCCGATCCTGCTGGAAACCCACCGCTATCGTCTCACCAGTGACCTGTTGTTCACCCTCGACTTGCTCGCGCAGATGCCCGACCTCAAGTTGTTGGCTGACTTGTCCCATTACGTCGTGGGCCGCGAATTGCCTGAGCCGGCCGCGGCCGAAGACGACGAACAGATTCACACCATCCTACGACACAGTTGGGGTTTTCACGGGCGAGTCGCTAATAGTGAGCAGGTCCAGGTGCCCTTGACCTTTGCCCAGCATCGCCCCTGGTTGGATCGGTTTCTGGGCTGGTGGCGCTACGGAATCAAGGATTGGCTCGCGCGACCGAACACACCCACGAGCCTGTCCTTCACCTGTGAACTTGGCCCGCCACCCTATGCGATCACAGGGAGTGATGGGCGCGACATAACGGATCGCTGGAGCGAGGCGCTGCTGCTGAAGGAACTGATGCGGGGTGTTTGGGATGAGTGTCAGCAGGGACCAGGTGCGCCCATTCCTTCAGGGCATGATCGGTAGTTCAATGAGATTCGGGCAGCCTGAGCGAATACCTTCTTCGACAGCTCCTGCAATATCGCCGGCGCGCTCGATCCTGCGGGAAGGGATCCCCATGGAAGAGGCGAGGGCCAGGAAATCGATCGCCGGGTCGCAGAGGTCCATGCCGATGAACCTGTGAGTGCTTGCACTCAGATAGTGCGCCTGGCTACGAGCGTAACTCTTCAAAATATTGTATTCGCCGTTGTTCATGACAACGAACGTGATCGGCAGCCGTTCATGCGCCGCCGTCCAGAGTGCTTGCGGTGAGTACATTGCCGAGCCATCACCGACCAGACAGACTACCGGGCTGCGGTCCAGGCCAAGCGACGTACCGACAGCCGCCGGCATGCCCCAGCCCAGGATGGCGCTGCGGGTAAAAAGATACTGGCGGGCCGAATGGGAGTCCAGGCAGGCACGGACATGAGGAATCGTGGCAGGTGCTTCGTCGACGATCCAGACGTCCGGCCCGATTGCCCGGATAGCCTCGTGGGCAGCTACGAAAGGCGTTGTCACCGGCGTGTTGAATTCGCGACTGACGCGAGCGACGACGTCGGCACGACGTGTATCGCGTTCTTGGCCTGCGACGTTTCGCAGCGTTGCGATTGCCTCGCTGTGTGGGACCAATTTCTTGTCCAGTATCGGCAACAGCGTTTGCAAGGAGAGTCTTAAATCTCCGATCAGCCCTAGCGCTGTCTCGTGGACTCTGCCTAATTGGTGTCCATCGCCGGTCAATTGGATAAGGCGACAGTGAGAGGGAATAGCGGGGCCCTGGGAATATTGATAGCTGATCAACGAATGGCCGCCGAGCAGGAAGACTGCGTCGAAGTCAGAGAGCGTCTCTCTGATATCGGAAGCCTTCGCAGGCAGCGTTCCCCGCCACTGCGGATGAGCCGTCGGAAACGGAATATGCCCGGGCCAGGATGGCCCGTAGACCGGCGCGCCGAGTGCTTCGGCGAGCTTCACGGCTTCAACTTCCGCGCTCGACTGGAACACTTCCTCTCCAACGATAATCGCCAGACAACCGGGGGTAATTGCCGCTAAGGCAGCGGCCAATTCCTCAATCGCCCCGGTCACGGCACCGCGCTCGATTCGCGATGGCGGGCCGGCCGTTACATCCGTGTGTTGCTCCATCACGTTTATCGGCAGGGAAAGGAAAACCGGGCCGGCCGGCCCCGTGCGACAGTCCTGAAACGCACGACGCAGCAGCATCGGGATGTGTTCGGGATGATGAATTTCTTCCGCCCATTTGACGCTCGGTCGGGCGAGAGCGACGAGGTCTCCGTGGAGCAGCGGGTCGGTCACGCCATGTCGCGTGTCTTGTTGGCCCGCCGTGACGACAAGCGGCGTATTCGCCATCTTCGCGTTGAGAATTGCGCCCATTGCATTGCCGAGTCCACCGGCCGTATGGAGGTTGACGAAGCCGGGGCGACCGGATGCCTGCGCATAACCGTCGGCCATCGCTACGACTGAGGCCTCTTGGAGGCCGAGGATGTATTGGATGTCTGAGGCGCCTGAGAGGGCGTCGAGCAAAGGCAGTTCGGTTGTTCCCGGATTGCCGAAGACGTAACGTACCCCCTCGCTGCGAAGCACTTCTACGAACAGGTCCGCGCCGCGTTGCCCGCGGCTGTTGAAAAAAACATTGGATCCTGAAGGCATGGCGCAGAACCTCATCTGATCTGGAAGCTTTAATTTAGCTGGCTTGCTGTGGCGACGGTTAGCTGGCTCCGGACCGAACCGTTACCCGTGGCCTTCAAAATCGCATTGCACAAGGCCCGGGCGACAGGTGCGTAACTGGTCTGGCTGGGCTGGCCGGCTTCGGGAGCCCCGGTGGGATTGATCAGGTGCACCGCGATCTGTCCTGGCAGCCATGAGACGAGTGGCCAACGGGTGCGATAGGCAGGTTTAGGCCGGGTATCTCCGAGGGTCGGCTCAAAATCGCAGGATGTCACGAACGCTATCCCTATCAGGCAAGCGCCTTCGAGCTGCGAGCGCACGCGACCAGGATTTTTCAAGAAACCCAAGTCCGCGACAACGACCGCGTCATGAATGATCAAGCGGCCTTCGTCGCTCACTTCGATATCGAGAACAACCGCCATGCAGGTCTGCGCGTCATAGTGGGCAGCGATGCCTTGCGCCCGACCATGTCTTGGGGGCTTGCCCCAATGAGCTTTCTTTGCCGCTTCGGTTATAACGCTCCGCATTCGATGGCCGTCGACGCTTGATGAGTGCCGAGTGCCATCGTTCACCGTCGATGCCGGATCAATCAGCGAAAGCAGATAGTCCCTGTGATCCAGCTTGCAGGTTCGCACCTGCGCGGCCATGAATCGCTGTTCGGCGAACAGGCGGAGCAACAGGCCTTTTCTGTCCAGATTGCTGTCGAGCGTCGATTGCCAAGTAAATGGATCAAGAGCACTAGCGTGCGCATCAGGATGGCTCATTGCGTTTCTCCTTCCGGCGGATGGCAAGAGGTCCAGCTAAAGCGATGTGTCCTTGGTGCCTGTAACGCTGGCACCGTAGGGCAGTCATTGGGGGTACTTTAGGGGCAAGGATCTGACGTCAGAGTGACCGGAGGCTGACAGGAACATGTCAGGCGTTGG
>NZ_WUUD01000035.1:265791-271079 GCF_009831705.1 Pseudomonas sp. PICF6
TCGTTAGGAAACGCACGATAGACGTGCACCGGCGTCCCGGGTTCACGCACCAGGTCGATGTTAGTTCATGGATTTCTGAACTAACTATTTGCTACAGCCTATTCAATCATTTGTCACGATGGCCTTAGGATCCTCCCCACGGGACCGCCGCCATCAGAGCAGCAGCCCGCAGCAGCCCCTTTTCGACTGCCCAGCAACGCCACCAGCCCAATCCGCCAGTGGCCCGACGCAGTCGAGAGGAATGCATGAAGCTAGAGATTTTCCGTACCTTATGGGGCTATACCGCCGGCCATTCATCCGCCCTGGATGAACTGCTCGCCGCCGGTTTTGATGGGATCGAAGCACGCCTGCCACTGCCGGCCAATGAGCGTGGCGAGTTCGGCGCTTTCCTGCGCAGCAATCACGTCCCCTACATTTGCACCCTGTTCAGTGCTTACGATGTCTTGCCTGATCAGCGCGCCACGCCTGCCCAGCACTTGGTCGACATCGATTGTAAGCTCGGCTGGGCCTCGGAGCTGACACCCCGTTTCGTCAATCTGCTTGCAGGCAATGATCGCTGGCCTCTGGCGCAGCAGGTCGAGTTCTTCGGTCAGGCCCTGGAGCTGGCCGCCAGGCATGGGGTGTTCTGCAGTTTCGAGACTCACCGCGCCCGCTCCCTCTATAGCCCTTGGGTGACTCTGGAACTGATTCGCCAACTGCCGGAACTGCGTTTCACCAGTGACATCAGCCATTGGGTGGTGTGCTGTGAGCGGTTACTGGACGACCCGGCCGACGATCTGTCGTCCTTCGTCGAGCGCGTTCATCACATTCAAGCTCGGGTCGGTTATGACCAGGGCCCGCAAGTTCCCCATCCCGCCGCCCCGGAATATGCCCGTGAACTGGTGTTTCACCAGCGTCACTGGGAGGCCGTCTGGGCTTCTCAACTTCAGCGCGGCTATGCAGTCAGCACCCTGACCCCGGAGTTCGGTGCCGACGGGTATCTGCATCACTTGCCCTTCACCAACATGCCAGTGGCCGATCTCTGGACCTTGAACCAGTGGATGGCGCGAACCGAGCGCGAACACTTCAACCGTTTTACCTGTGAAGGAGCCCACCATGAATAAGACTTCGCTGACCCAGGCCAACTTCAATCGCATTCCGGTGGTGAACATCGCCGGCCTCTTCAGTATCGAACTGGAGCATCGCCTTGCAGTGGCCGAGCAACTGGGTCGTGCCGCCAGCGATGTGGGGTTTCTGTACATCACCGGGCACGGCATTGATCCGGCACTGATCGAGGGTCTGCGCCAGGCGAGCGAGGATTATTTCGCGCAGCCCCTGGAGACCAAGATGCGCCATTACATTGGTGCCTCGGAAAGCCACAAGGGCTTCGTGCCCGAAGGTGAGGAGGTGTACTCCAAGGGCAAGCCGGACCACAAAGAGGCCTTCGACATCGGTTTCGAAGTGCCGGTGGACGATCCACTATTCCTGAGTCGAACGCCGCTGCTGGGCCCGAACCACTGGCCCGACGTGCCGGGTTTTCAGGCTGCAGTACAAAATTACTATCAGGCCGTGTTTGCCCTGGGCCGCCGACTGTTCGATGGCTTCGCCCTGGCCCTGGGCCTGGAAGAGGGCTACTTCGACGCACTGGTCACCCGGCCGCCTTCCAAGCTGCGGCTGATCCATTACCCCTTCGACGCCACTGCTGTGGATGCTCCCGGCATCGGCGCGCATACCGACTACGAGTGCTTCACCATCCTGCACGCCGATCAGCCGGGGTTGGAGGTGTTAAACGACCAGGATCAGTGGATCGATGCACCGCCAATGCCCGATGCGTTTGTGGTGAACATCGGCGACATGCTGGAAGTCATGACCGCTGGGACCTTTGTGGCCACCGCTCACCGAGTGCGCAAGGTGGCTCAGGAGCGCTATAGCTTCCCGCTGTTTTACGCCTGCGACTACCACACGCTGATCAAGCCGTTGCCGGCATTCATCAATGACGCTCAGGTCTACGAGGCGTTGACGATTGGTGAACACATGTGGAGTCAAGCCCTGCAGACCTATCAATACCTGCGCAAACGCGTCGAGAACGGCGAGCTTGAACTGCCGTCCCGAGCCCGCAAGCCATCGAGCTTCGGTCGCCTGAAAAACACTGCCACTCATTCCTAAAAAAACCAACGGAGCTTCCCAACATGAAAACCCCCTACGCCTTGACCCGACTGAGTCTGCTCGCCGCTAGTCTGTTCTGTGCCAGTGCCGCCTTCGCCAGCACCGCGACCCCGGGTGTATTGAAGGTCGGTATGGAAATCACCTACCCACCGTTCGAGTCCTATGACGCGAACAAGAATGTGGTCGGCTCCGACCCGGAGTTGGCCCATTCCCTGGCCAAGGCAATGGGCGTCAAGGCCAACTTCGTCGATACCAAGTTTCCCAATCTGCTCAACGGCCTCAACGCCGGGCACTACGACGCAATCATCTCCGGCATGTACATCACCCCGGAGCGCCAGGCCCAGGCCCGGACCATTGCTTATGCCAACACCGGCGCGGCGATCATGGTGCCCAAGGGCAGTGAGTTGAACCCGCAGGTTCCTGAAGACCTGTGTGGCCTGAAAGTCGGGCTGGAGCAGGGCACCACCTGGGTCGGCAAGTTCCGTCAGTTGTCCAGCGACTACTGCGTCCCGAACAACAAGGGTGCCATCACCGTCAGTGAGTTTCCCTCGGCACCCGAGGTGACGCAGGCGCTGCTGTCAAAGAACATCCAGGCTCAAGTGGAAATTGCCGGCGCCGCGCACATGATCGCTCAGCGTACCAACGGCCGTGTGATCGTCAGCTCGCAGAAGTTGGTTTACCCGCAAACTTTGGGCATCTACGTCAAGAAAGACGCCGACGCGACCTATCAGGCGCTGGTCAAGGCGTTGGCTGAGAGCAAGGCCAACGGCGAGTACGCCGCCATTCTCAAGGCGTATGACCTGGAACCAGTCTCTGAGTAATGCCTGAAACCGCGCCCTCGATCGGGGGCGCGGCTTGCGCGAGGTGTCTATGCAATTCGATTGGGCTTACTTTTTTTCGCTGTTCTCCATGGCTGACTTCTGGGCGGCGAGCCTGACCGTCATCGAACTGAGCACCCTGGCCTGGTTTCTGGGCATGCTGCTGGGTTTCGTCCTGGCATCGGCCAAACTGTCGAGCGTGCGCTGGCTGCGCATACCCGCATCACTCTACATCTGGTTCTTTCGCAGCATTCCGCTGCTGGTGCTGGTGGTCTTCGTCTACAACCTGCCGCAGTTGCTGCCCGGTGCCGGGCCGGTGCTGTCGGTGCCATTTTATTCCGGCCTGTTGGCGCTGGTGGTCACTGAGGCCGCCTACATGGCAGAAATTCATCGTGGCGGGCTGATTTCGATCGCCAAGGGTCAGAAGGAAGCGGGCCGTGCCTTGGGACTCGGGCTGCTTGGCGTGCAACGGCTGATCGTTATTCCTCAAGCGTTTCGTATCTCACTGCCGACGTTGATTAACGAATACATCACGGTGGTCAAACTGACCTCGTTGATCTCGGTGATTTCACTGACCGAACTGCTGACTGTCGGCCAGCGCCTGTATGCCCAGAACTTCCTGGTTATGGAGACCCTGGCGGCTGTGGGCGTGTACTACGTGCTGATCGTTACAGTGTTTGGCTTTGCCTTGCAGCGTCTGGAACGTTACCTGGACCTGAACCTGCGTACACCGCAAACCCTGGAGAGCGCCTCGACACAAGTGCTGCGCGACAGTCTGGCACCTAGGGTATCGAGCAAGGTCAGCCTCCCAGCCAAAGGTGCGGCCCCGGCCCTGCACCTGCAGGACGTGCACAAACGCTACGGCGATCATCATGTGCTCAAAGGCATCGACCTGAAGGTGCAAAGCGGCCAGGTGATTTCCATCATCGGCCCGTCCGGCTCCGGCAAGACCTCGTTGATCCGCACCATTAATGGCCTGGAACGCATCGATCAGGGTGAAATCCTGTTGTTCGGGGAGGGCTTCATTAATGCCGAGGACAAACCGGATGGCTCTCGGGTTCGTCAGGGCGTGCAGCGCATCGGCATGGTGTTCCAGAACTTCAACCTGTTTCCGCACCGGACACTGTTGGACAACATCAGCCTCGCCCCTCGTTATCATGGCGTCAGCCGCACACTGAGCGAGCAACGGGCCTGCCAGCTGCTCGACAAGGTCGGCCTGCTGGCCCACGTTCACAAATATCCGCATCAACTGTCTGGCGGCCAGCAACAACGTGTGGCGATCGCCCGGGCCATGGCCATGGACCCGGACATCCTGCTGTTTGACGAACCGACCTCGGCGCTGGACCCGGAACTGGTCGGCGAGGTACTTACGGTGATCGCCGACCTGGCTCGCGAAGGCATGACCCTGCTGATTGTCACTCACGAAATGGAATTTGCCCTGTCTATCTCTGACCGGGTGATTTTCATGGAAAACGGCAACGTGCAGCTGGATGCCTCGCCACAGGCAATCCGCGAAGGGCATGGCGCCCAACGGGTGCGACGGTTTATCGGGTTGGAAGAGTCAGAGGAGGAGCGTTGCCTGTTGATGAGCTGAATTGAGCGCGTTTGGTTGCATGATCCGCTTTATGCCGTGGGCTTTTGACCGTCCCATGGGGGTGTTTGGCCTGCCGGTGCAAGTTCATTGCGGTCGTGGCTGCCAATGCGATAAGGAGATTGCAAAGCCCAGATGAGCCGGCGATGAAAGCTGCCGGATCTTTCGGGTCACTCGGTTTTACGATATCGGTCGCAGGTAGATACCGTTGCTCAGATTTTGCTTGAGCTGCTGGCTCGTCTCGTCCGCCAAAACTTCCGGCTGGTCGTTGGCAACGCCATCCAGTGCGCGCTGGACCACATCGTGAGGGTTTGCCTTTGGCACGCCTTCGATACCGCGCGTCATGTCGGTGTCCACGAACGCAACATGCACGCCCACGACCAGGGTGCCCTGACTTGCCAATCGCAGGCGCAGGCCATTGGTAAGCGACCAGGCCGCCGCTTTGCTTGCCGAATAGGTAACGGTGGTGGGCAGGTTGATCCAGCTCAGGGCCGAGTGCATGTTGACGATTGCACCACCGCCGTTGGCGGCCAGGATCGGTGCGAAAGCCAGGCTGATGGCGAGCGGGGCGACCGCGTTGGTCTCGAACTCGTGGCGAAGGGTTTCCAGGCTAATGCTGTCATGCGCTTCGCCGCTGATGCCGGCGTTGTTGATTAGCAGCGTGAGGTCGTGTGCCTGTTCAGTCGCCGCCGCGATATCTTCGGGACGGGTCACGTCGAGTTTGATTGGCACCA
>NZ_WUUD01000035.1:271089-280911 GCF_009831705.1 Pseudomonas sp. PICF6
GCGGGGTCACGTGCCGCGGCATAGACCTTCGCGGCACCCGCCGCGAGCAGTGCTTGCACGAAGGCCTTGCCCAACCCACGGTTGGCGCCGGTCACCAGCGCCACGCTACCTTTGATCTGCATGTTGATTCTCCAGTTGTTGGTCATGACGCAAACAAGAAACGACGCCTCAGCGCTTTAGCGTGTTTATTTCGCGAGACTGCCCCGTAGAAGGAACAGCGCCAGCGCGATCAGACAGGCTGTCGTCTGGACACCGCCCAGTGCTGTAACCGGTGCAAGCGTCAGCACCGAAACCAGCCAGGTTGTCAGTGCCGCCGCCCCCATGGAAACAAAGCCCAACAGGGCGGAAGCCATCCCGGCTTCTTTACCAAAAGGTCCCATGGTGATGGCCGTGCCCAGCGGATTGGCCAGGCCCATGCCCCAAAGAAACGTGACCATTGAAAGGGCATACCACCCAAGGCTCGGATCGGCCGGGCCTGCGAGCAGGAGCCCTCCGCCCGCCATGGCACAGGCAATGCCCAGCGTGGTAATGAGTCTTGGGCCGTAGCGGTGCGCCAGGCGCGGGGCCGCCATGCCGGCTGCGAACACAACGAACACCGTGCAAGCGAAGTACAGGCCCGTCTGCAACGACGTCAGGCCGATCCCTTTCATCAGAATAGCGGGGGCGGCGGCGAACGATGCGAACAGTCCGCTCATCAGCAGGCTCATCGAAAGGGCAGGTAGGATGAAGCGCTTATCCAGCGTCAACCGCCGATACGCGAGCACCACGCTCTTGGCTGAATGCGGCGCGCGGCGGTCGGCGGGATGGGTCTCGCCAAGGCCGCGAACGTAGAAGAAGGCGAGCGCAACGGCGGCCAGCCCTACCAGGATAAAAATCGCCCGCCATCCAAGCGTGACCGACAGCAGGCTACCCGCCAGTGGTGAAAAACCTGGCGCAGCGGCGGTGGCAATCATGGTCAGCGACAACGCGCGAGCGAGTGCTTCTCCCTCAAACAGATCCCGTGCAATTGCGCGCGACAGCACTGAGGCGGCACACACGCCCAATGCCTGGATGACGCGTCCTGCAATCAGCGTATCGAGGGTGTTGGCGAGGCCTGCGACGACGGTGCCCACCACGAAGATCGCGAGTCCGCCCAGCACCAGCTTCTGGCGCCCGTAGCGGTCAGCCAGCGGCCCGACCACCAACTGGCCCAGTGCGAAGGTGATGAAGAAGCTGGACAGCGTCAGGCCAAGCGCGCGGGCGTCCACTCCCAGGTCTTCACCGATGACGGGGAATGCCGGGAGGATGATGTTGGTGGAGAGCATACCGATAGCAGCCAGGCCAGCGAGCAGTGCCACGATTTTTCCGGTCAATGGCTGGATGGCCTGGACGGGGGCATTCACAAAAGTTGTCGTCATGGATTTACATCCCTTGGCGCTTATGGAAGCGGTAGTCGTGGAATTGGCCGTCAGGCGGAAGTCGGCCCGCACTCTGGCTACGGCGTATGATGGTTGTAATATTTTCAGCCAAGCATGATGATCATCATGTTATTCGTCAAGCATAAATATCGAGGTCCACCGATGAGATATCCTGCAAGCCAGACTGCAGAACGGCGCGAGAAAATCCTTGAGGAGGCCTCCCGGTTGTTTCGCGGCAAGGGCATCGCAGGGGCGAGCATTGCGCAGGTCATGAAGGCATCGGGCCTGACTCATGGCGCGTTTTATGCGCACTTCGATTCGAAGGATGCGCTGGCTTGTGCCAGCCTTGAGCATGCGATGGACCAGTTGGCGCTACGGTTGCGCGACACTGTCTCCAGCAGCGATACACCCAAACAAGCCTTTCTGGACAGGTACCTAAGTCAGGGTCACCGCGACCACCCGGAAGCAGGCTGCGCAATGCCTGCGTTGGCCATTGATGTCGCACGCGAACCGGGGATGCGGCGTTCGTTCACGAGCCGGGTCGCCGGAATGATCGAGTCGTTCAGCGCCAGTCTTCCCTGGCGGCGTGACCGATCCAGGGAAGACCAGGCGATCGGTTTCATGTCGGCGATAGTCGGCGCCATGGTGCTCGCCCGAGCGGTCGACGATCAACCGCTGTCCGACCGCATTCTTCAAGCGACACGTGACGAACTGCTTGCGGGTGAGCAGGCTGGGGCAGCAGCACAGGCCTTGGACAATATCCCCGACATCAGCCGACCCGTAGCCCGGAAAATATCTAGTGAGCTAGATAATGTTGAGCTACAAAAGCGAGTTCTTGCCAAAAAGGCTGTCGTGCAGCGGGAAGTCGGAACCCAACTGTCCTTTGCTCTGTACGGTGCCGCCAATCGGATGATTCGCCTGCACAAACCCTTGCTGGAGCCCCTTGGGCTGACGTTCCCCCAGTACCTGGTCATGCTGGAACTGTTCACGGACGCGCCCAGGACCGTGGGCGATCTGGGCGCTGCACTTGGGATGGATACCGGGACGATCACGCCCTTGCTCAAGCGTCTTGAAGTGTCGGGCATGGTGACTCGAGCCCGCGACAAAAGCGACGAACGCCGCGTGCTGATTGCGCTTACCGACGCTGGGGAATGCCTGCGCGAAGAGCTTTGGGCCGTCACGGACAAGATCAAGACCGCCTGTCAACTGACTGAGGATGGGTTGGAAGCTCTTCGCGGCACGCTTAAGGCTTTTGCGCGTCCCGCTGGCGAATGAGGGCAGCCCTCCGAAGATAGACCGGCAAGTGCAGTATCGATGTACCAGCGCCATCGTCGCTGCCGGTTGCCTGGAAGATGTGACCCTCAAGATAAGCCCTCCTGAATCCACCACCTGATTGCGCAAGCTGCCACGCCCTCAGCGTGGTCGCCTTCGCGATGGGAGTGTCGCTCGCGTACACCAGCACAGCGCCGAGGCAGGACTATGCCACGATCCGATCCGCGCTCTCGGCCCAGGGGATTACCGTCCGCGCTGGAGTCGAGGGTGTCAGGATGCTTGCGGTATCGAGGCGACTGATGTGCTCGGAAGAAAGCTCAAGCGACAGCGCACCGAGGTTGTCGGTGAGCTGAGTCATTGAGCGTGGCCCGATGATCGGCACAGCCCCGTGGGTGCCTGCCCAGGCAATGGCGACCTGACCTGCACTGGCGCCGATCTCGCCCGCGATGGCAATGACGGCGTCGAGGATTTGTGTACGCTGCGCCGAATTCTCCGGCTGGAACACCCGGCCGCCCAAACCTTCGGCGCGACCTTTCTCCCCTTGGCGGTACTTGCCCGTCAGCATGCCGCCGCCCAGCGGCGACCAAGTGACGATACCAAGGCCCAGCGCGTGCGATGCCGGGAACAGGTCGGCTTCGGGCTCGCGATGAACCAGACTGTGCTGGAACTGCGCAGCCGCGATGGGAACGGTACGAGTAAGTTCGGCCAAGGTCACTGTGCGGGAGAGTCGCCAGGCGGCGAAGTTCGAGAGGCCCGCATAGAGGATCTTGCCCGCGCGAGCCAAGTCCTCGAAGCCACGGACGATTTCCTCGGCCGGCGTGACGCCATCGGGATGATGCACCCAGTAAATGTCAATCCGATCCGTCTTGAGTCGCTTCAGGCTCGCTTCCACGGAGGCGATCATGGCCCTGCGGCTGTTGCCGGTGACCAGCCGATTGGCATTCGGCTGCGCGCCGCTGCTGTACTTCGTCGCAATGACGAAATCTTCGCGCCGCCCCTCCAGCAGGATGCCGATCTGTTCCTCCGATTGTCCGAACTGGTAGACATCCGCTGTATCGATGAAATTGCCTCCAGCCTCGGCATAGGCGTTGAAGATCGCTTTGCTGGTATCGGGATCGGCACCATGGCCCCAACCCGTGCCAAAGTTGCCGGTGCCGAGCGCCACCTGCGAAACCCGCAGGCCGGTTTTGCCAAAGGATGTGTATTTCATGACTTTCTCCATTGATCCAGGAGCGATGATATTGCCGCTGTTGGACGACGCGGAACCACGAGGTTGCCTACGAAAATCTGCACGACTTGCCCGTCCTGATTCAGCGCGTCTGGTGCATCTTGATCCGCCCTTGCTCCGCTCTTGATCTCGACGGGCACACCTTCAGGATTTTGCTTTCCACATTCAGTTCATCGCAGGGGTGTCTTTCTGCGATGCGCCATGCGTGGCGATCGGGGGCGGACCGCAGCGCGGAGAACAATGTCAGGCTTGCTCATGTGGACTCCTCGGAGAAGGGGCAGGGAAATCGAAGATCAAGCATGTCGTAGTGGCGTGCGCGTACAGCTTGCCGTCGGGGCCAACGATTCGGCCTTCGGCAGTGGCAATCCGACTTCCTGCATGGATCAACTTCCCCTCGGCTCGTACTAGCGGTACCGCGTCGGTCAAGGCGCGGACCATGTTGACTTTCAGCTCCAGCGTAGTGAAGCCCTTACCCGCGGGTAAGGTCGAATGCACGGCGCAACCTACCGCCGAATCGAGCAGCGTGGAAAACCAACCGCCGTGCACGGTTCCCAGCGGGTTGTAGTGCCTTCGTTGCGGTCGACCTTGGAAGATCGCTGTGCCTGGTTCCATGTGAATGGGCAGGAAATCGAGCGTATCGCCGATTGGGGCGGGCGGGAGTTCCCCAGCAAAAATTGCCTCGAACAACTCCATGCCTGTCAGGCTGGTGATCTGTTTCTGCGTCGCGGAGTGGGAGGTGTTCCAACGGGCACGAATCGCTTTTTCCTCTTCGTCCCACCGCGCAACGACCTGGTCAGCCTGCATCACGAACTCCTTCCTCATCCTCAATACTTGTATATGCAATACTTGTAGATACAATCTATAACATGAAAAATATGACCAAGCCACAGGGTTGCACCAATCTGAAGATTCGCCAGCTCAATCGCATGGTGACGCGTCACTACGATCGCTATATCGCCGAGTCTGGATTAAAAAACACGCAGTACTCATTGTTGTCACACGTCGTCAGACTGGGGCCCATTCGGCCGAGCGACCTGGCTCGGCGAATGCAAATGGAGGCTTCGACGTTGACACGGAATATGCAGCCACTGGTCGCTCAAGGCTGGTTGACGGTCGGGGCAGGTAGCGACGCGCGCAGCCGTCTTGTCCAAGTGACCGAGGCAGGACTGGAAAAGCAAGCAGAAGGGCGGCGCGCCTGGAAAGAGGCGCAATTGGCACTTAATGAGCGACTCGGCGTGCATCGCGTTGCGGCGCTCCATGAGTTGCTGGATGCATGCATCGAGTGCCTTGATGATGAGCCTGAAACGTGTACGGACTGACTGGTAGGCGATTGGCCGTTTCCCAGAAACGCTTTCAGCTCAGTTTGGTCAGATATTCCGGCACCTGTTGCTCAGGTAGCACGGACAGAACTTTCAGCCGCTGCAACATGCGTTGGCGGGCGCGGTGGAGGTGTTCCTTGAGGTTCAGAGCTGCTGCGTCGAATGCGCCATGCAGTAGCAGCTCTAAAATCAAACGGTGCTCGGCCAGCATGGCTTCGTCGGGGCCGAGGCCCAACTGACTGTAAAAAATCCGACTGATGATCCTGGGACTCTGGGCCTGCCGGATCAGCGTAGCGATCTTGCGATTGTTTATTCCGGCGAGGCAGTGGTAATGCAGGTCTTCTTCAAGTTGCTCAATGCATGCCAGACTGCAACGTGGGTTGCTCTGTGCCTCATTAACCCGAGCCAGCATCGCTTCAAGGGATTCGCGACTAAGCCCTGGTGCGCTCTGGCGTAACGCCTCAGGTTCAAGGCAGGCGCGCAACTCGTAGTCTTCGGTGACCTCCCTGGCGGTGAGGGGGCCGGCCAGCCATTGGGAGTAGGGTTCCTTTTCCACCAGGCCGCGGTCACGCAGGCGCATCAATGCCTCGCGTATCACCGCCCGACTGACGCCGTAATGCTCGGCGGCCATTTGCTCGTCGAGTCGATAGTGTCCGAAAGCGATACAGGTCGATAAAGCCGAGCCAATCTCGTCGAACATCCGCTCGCCCAACGGCCGGGTATCGACCAGTTCTTCGCTGCTATCAAGGCCGAGTTGCTTGTGGGTAACGGCCAACCGCAGGGGCTCCACTTCCACCCCTTTCGGGTTGACCAGATAACCGCGGCCATCGAATCGACTGATCAAACCTTCCTTATGCAACAGGTCCAGCGCTTTGCGCACCGGTACGCGGCTGGTTCCGAACAGGTCGGCCAGAGGTGCTTCGAGCAGGACGAGCCCTTGAGCCACCTCCCCATCAACGATGGCGTCACGCAGGACCTGGCGGATCATGGCGTAGCGGGATGCAGTGCGGTAATCCTCGGCGGTCATCGATCTCATACGCTTCTCGAAAGGCGGGGGGAAGATTCTCGCACAAGTCTGTTGTCACCGTGGACCACGTCATTTGTGCGCGTTCGTAGGGCCGTTGTTACTGTTCTGCACCAAAACGGATATTTATTAATTAATACATTATCGGTGTTGCTGGCTGGCCCTGCCTGGAAGGCTTCGCAAAATAGGAACATCAACCCGCTCGGAAAGGTGTCTAGTCCGAGTGATAGACGCAGGCCGCTTGCTCAGGTTTGCCGCTCTGGCATGCCTTCAGTATTCAGTTTGGCACGCTATCTGCTCTGTAAAACGTACATTTTAATAATGAATACGTTTATTGGTGAGTCAGATGTCCTACTCCAGTCCTCGATTACCCCTTGAAGCCGATGCTTTGGCGATGGCGGATGCATTCGCCTCGGGCAGCAGCGACCCGGTCAAGGCGTTGGAAGAAATGCTGGCCAGGGTGGCGGAAGTCGATGACGTGTTCATCTCTCTTTGTTCGGCGCGTGCCTTCCGCGAAGCCCACTCGTCAGCCGCACGCTGGAAGGCCGGACAGCCGGCAAGCGCACTGGACGGCGTTCCCATAGCTTGGAAAGACATGTTCGACGTCGCCGGCAGCCCAACTACCGCAGGCGCATCCGTACGCCGCGACACTTCGCCAGCGCTGCTCGACGCCAATGTCGTAGGCCTACTGGCGCGAGCCGGGATGGTCAGTGTCGGGAAAACAAATCTTAGCGAATTTGCTTACTCAGGCCTCGGACTCAATCCCCATTTTGGCACGCCGCATAATCCCGTAGGCCTCGACCAGCCACGCATTCCGGGCGGCTCGTCCTCAGGCTCAGCGGTCGCCGTCGCGGCGGGAATCGTGCCGATCGCCATGGGCACGGACACCGCTGGCTCCATCCGAATTCCAGCGGCCTTCAACGGCTTGGTGGGATTTCGAAGCAGTTGCAGACGCTACAGCCGTGAAGGCGTCTTCCCGCTCGCGCATACCCTCGACAGCGTGGGGCCTCTGACGCGCAGTGTGCGCGACGCCTTATCCATCGACGACATTCTGCTTGGGCGCGCCAAACCGACATCGCTTGTCCCCCGAGATTTGGCTGGGCAGCGATTCTGGGTCGATCAGGCAGTCATTGATGATGAGCGCATAGAGCCTGCGGTACGCGACAACCTGCTGCAATGCTTGATCGTGTTGAAAAATCACGGTGCGCTGATTGACCTGCGACCTTCGCCAGCCTTTCAGGCGGCACTTCAGCTCATTGAGCAACAAGGTTGGCTCGGTGCTTCTGAGGCTTTTGCCCTGCATCAGTCTCTGCTGGACAGCGATGCCGCCGCACGACTCGACCCCCGTGTGCGGCGCCGTCTGGAAGCGGCACGTGCATTCCCCGCCAGCCAGTTGGTCAACCTCTACGGGGCACGCAAACGCCTGCAGCAACAAATCACCGATGAACTTGATGGCGCGTTTTTGATTACCCCAAGCGTGGCCCATGTGGCGCCGCCGTTGGCGGCACTGGAAGCCGATGACGAGCTGTTCGCGCAGACCAACCTCGCTACGTTGCGCCTGACGATGCCCGGCAGTTTGCTGGATCTGCCGGGTGTGTCATTGCCCAGCGGCTGCGATGCGCTCGGTTTGCCCACCGGCATGCTGATAAGCGCGCCGCCGGGCGAAGACTCTCGATTGTTGCGAGCTGCGCTGGCAGTGGAAGCCGCGTTGCGCCACCACCAAAACACCCACGATTGATCTGATAAATCCGCAGGAGAACAATGATGGCTAAAGAAATTCTGTGCGCCTTCGGCGTCGACGTAGACGCCGTGGCAGGCTGGCTGGGCTCTTATGGTGGTGAGGACTCACCCGACGATATTTCCCGTGGTCTGTTCGCTGGCGAAATTGGTGCTCCGCGTTTGCTCAAATTGTTCGAGCGTTACGGCTTGCGTACCACTTGGTTTATCCCCGGCCACTCGATGGAAACTTTTCCCGAGCAGATGAAGGCGGTGGCCGATGCGGGCCACGAAATCGGTGTGCACGGCTACAGCCACGAAAACCCGATTGCGATGACCGCCGAGCAGGAGGAAATCGTGCTGGATAAGTCCATCGAGCTGATCACCCAGGTCACCGGCAAACGTCCTACCGGCTACGTCGCGCCGTGGTGGGAGTTCAGTAAAGTCACCAACGAGCTGCTGCTGAAAAAAGGCATCAAGTATGACCACAGTCTGATGCACAACGACTTCCACCCCTACTACGTGCGCAAGGGCGACAGCTGGACCAAGATCGACTACAGCCAGCACCCCGACACCTGGATGAAACCCCTGGTGCGCGGCGAAGAAACCGATCTGGTGGAGATTCCGGCCAACTGGTACCTCGACGATTTGCCGCCGATGATGTTCATCAAAAAGGCACCCAACAGTCACGGTTTCGTCAACCCGCGCCACCTCGAGGAAATGTGGCGCGACCAATTCGACTGGGTCTACCGCGAACACGAACACGCGGTGTTCACCATGACCATCCACCCCGACGTGTCCGGCCGCCCACAAGTGCTGCTGATGCTTGAGCGTCTGATCGAACACATCCAGAGCCATGCCGGCGTGCGCTTCGTCACTTTCGACGAAATCGCCGACGACTTTATCCGCCGCCAACCGCGTACCTGACACCCACCCATCCTTCGAGGCGCGATTCATGTCTATCTACAACAAGCTTGACCTGACTGGCTGGAAACCCCGGCAATTGACGTCCCAGGAAGTACGCTTCGCCACCTGGATCGCCTTCTTCGCCTGGGTGTTTGCGGTGTATGACTTCATCCTGTTCGGCACCTTGCTGCCCGAGATCGGCCGGCACTTTGGTTGGGGTGAAGTGGAGCAAGCTGAGATCGCGACCTGGGTGGCGGTGGGTACCGCCGTCGTCGCCCTGGCCATCGGCCCGATTGTCGACAGGCTGGGGCGGCGCAAAGGGATTATCCTCACTGTGGCCGGTTCCGCGCTGTGCTCGGCGCTCACCGCGATTGGCGGGGCGTGGGGCAAGTCGCCGCTGATTCTGATCCGTTCGTTGGGTGGCCTGGGCTATGCCGAAGAAACCGTCAATGCCACTTATTTGACCGAGTTGTATGGCGCCTCTGAAGACCCACGGCTGACCAAACGTCGCGGCTTTATCTACAGCCTGGTGCAGGGCGGCTGGCCGGTCGGTGCGTTGATCGCCGCCGGCTTGACCGCGCTGTTGCTGCCGATCATCGGCTGGCAGGGTTGCTTCATCTTCGCCGCAATCCCGGCCATCGTGATTGCGATCATGGCGCGCAAGCTCAAGGAGAGCCCGCAGTTCCAGATCCACGAACGCATCAGTCAGTTGCGTAAAAGCGGCGCCGTGACCGAAGCGCAAAACGTCGCCGTGACCTACGGCGTGGACTATGACGAACACAGCAAGGCTGGCCTCAAAGCCGCGTTCCGTGGCCCGGCCCGTCGCGCCACATTGGTGATTGGCGCCGCGCTGCTGCTCAACTGGGCGGCCATCCAAGTGTTCAGCGTGCTCGGCACTTCAGTGATCGTCAGCGTGCACCACATCTCGTTCGAGAACTCGCTGATCATCCTCGTGTTGTC
>NZ_WUUD01000035.1:280921-310045 GCF_009831705.1 Pseudomonas sp. PICF6
GGCCGTCGCAACGTGATTGGCTTGGGTTGGATGCTCGGCGGCCTGTCGTTTGCCGGGATGCTGTTCGGCCCGAGCAATATGCCGATGGTGGTCGGGCTGTACAGCCTGGGCTTGTTCTTTCTGATTGGGCCGTACTCGGCGGCGCTGTTCTTTATCAGTGAAAGTTTCCCTACCAGCATCCGCGCCACCGGTGGCGCGATCATTCATGCCATGGGCCCGATTGGCGCGGTGGTCGCAGGTTTTGGCGCCACCCAGGTGTTGTCCGCCGGCAGTGACTGGCAGACCGCCGCACTGTGGTTCGGTGCGCTGCCGTGTTTCCTGTCCGGTGCCCTGATGTTTGCCGCACGCCATGTGCGCCCGGAAACCGTCCAGTAAGGAGTTATCGATGAGCCGTAAAGTCGCCTTGATTACCGGTGCTGCCAGCGGCATCGGCCAAGCCCTCGCCGTGGCCTACGCGGGCAGCGGTGTGGCAGTCGTCGGCGGGTATTACCCGGCCGACCCCCATGACCCGCAAACAACGGTGGCCCTGGTGGAAGAAGCCGGTGGCGAGTGCCTGATGCTGGCACTGGACGTGGGCGATACCGCCTCGGTGGATGCGCTGGCCGAGCAAGCGGTGCAGCATTTCGGCCGCCTGGATTACGCCGTGGCGAACGCAGGTTTGCTGCGCCGTGCGCCGTTGCTGGAAATGACCGATGCGCTGTGGGACGAGATGCTCAACGTCGACCTGACGGGGGTGATGCGCACCTTTCGCGCGGCGACTCGGCATATGGGCGAGGGCGGTGCGTTGGTGGCGATTTCGTCGATTGCCGGCGGCGTGTATGGCTGGCAAGAGCACAGCCACTACGCAGCGGCCAAGGCCGGCGTGCCGGGGTTGTGCCGTTCGCTGGCGGTGGAGTTGGCAGCAAAGGGCATTCGTTGCAATGCGGTGATCCCAGGGTTGATCGAGACGCCGCAATCGCTGGATGCGAAGAACTCCCTGGGGCCGGAAGGCCTGGCGAAAGCTGCGAGGGCGATTCCGCTGGGGCGGGTAGGGCGGGCGGATGAGGTGGCGTCGTTGGTGCAGTTCTTGACCAGTGATGCATCGAGCTACCTGACCGGGCAGAGCATCATCATCGACGGTGGGCTGACCGTGCGTTGGCCCGACTGACTGTACTCAATCCAAACGTGGGAGCGGGCTTGCTCGCGAATGCGCTGTTTCAGATAAATCAGTTTCGACTGACAGACCGCATTCGCGAGCAAGCCCGCTCCCACAGGGAATCTGTGTTTGCTTCAGGAGATTCTACATGCCTCAACTTACCCACCGCCGTGCCGTCATCACCGGCGCTGGCAGCGGTATCGGTGCCGCCATCGCCCGTGCCTATGCGGCTGAAGGCGCGCGTCTGGTGCTGGCCGACCGCAATGCTGTCAGTCTTGCCGAAACCGCGATCATCTGCCGCAACTTCGGCGCCGAAGTGGTGGAGTGCCTCGCCGATGTAGGCACCGTCGAAGGCGCCCAGGCCAGTGTCGACCGTTGCGTCGAACACTTCGGCGGCATCGACATTTTGGTCAATAACGCTGGCATGCTCACCCAGGCGCGCTGTGTCGACCTCACTCTCGAGATGTGGAACGACATGCTGCGCGTTGACCTTACCAGCGTATTCGTGGCCAGCCAGCGCGCCTTGCCGCATATGCTCGCCCAGCGTTGGGGGCGGATCATCAACGTGGCCTCGCAACTGGGCATCAAGGGCGGCGCCGAACTCACCCATTACGCTGCGGCCAAGGCCGGGGTCATCGGCTTCACCAAGTCCTTGGCGCTGGAAGTCGCCAAGGACAACGTACTGGTCAATGCCATCGCTCCGGGGCCGATTGAAACGCCATTGGTCGCCGGGATCAGCGATGACTGGAAACGCGCCAAGGCCGCCGAGTTGCCCCTTGGCCGGTTCGGCCTGGCGGACGAGGTGGCGCCCAGCGCTGTGCTGCTGGCCAGCGAGCCGGGCGGCAACCTGTTCGTTGGCCAGACCCTCGGCCCGAATTCTGGCGATGTCATGCCATAAGTGAGGTGTAGCCATGTGTGGACTCTGCGGTTTGCTTGGCGAAGACCTGCACTGGAGCGATCCCCTGGGCGATGAGCTGCCCAGGCGCCGCGAACGCCTGCGCCGCATCGCCGCGATCAATCAGGTATTGGCGGTGTTCCGGCTCAAGGTCGAAGATTTTCAGGGCGCCTCTTATCTGCTGCTCGGCGCGACCGGCAAGCAAGAGCTGGCGAGTGGCCTGGATCAGCTCTGGCGAGCGGCTGAAACCATGCTCGGTCGCCCGTTGGATCCCCTGGACCCGCATCTGTTGGATCACTTGGAGTCAGCCGTATGAGCATCGCTCTCAACGTCATCACCGGTTTCCTCGGCAGCGGCAAAACCACTTTGCTCAAGCGCCTGCTGCAAGGCGAAAGCCTCGGCGATACGGCTTTGCTGATCAACGAATTCGGTGACGTCGGCATCGACCATCTGCTGGTGGAAGAAGTCGCCCCGGATACCGTGCTGTTGCCCAGTGGCTGCGTGTGTTGCTCGATTCGTGGCGAACTCAAAGACGCGTTGCTCGCCCTGTTGCAACGCCGTGAGCGTGGCGAAATCCCGGCGTTCAAAAGGGTCATCCTGGAGACCACCGGCCTGGCCGACCCTGCGCCGATCCTCGCCACATTGAACAACGATGTGCAATTGCGCGGGCGCTTGCATATCGGCCTGGTGGTCACCTTGGTCGATGCCAGCCACGCCGCGCTGCAAGAGCGCCTGCATCCGGAATGGCTTGCCCAGGTCGCCGCCGCGGACCGCTTGCTGTTGAGCAAGACCGACCTGATGGAGGACTACGCCCCACTGCGCATGCACCTGCAAGCGCTCAATGCCGGTACGCCGATCCTCGATACATGCGACGTCCACAGCGGCGATCAGCTGTTGCTGGGTGAAGGTTTGCGCAGCGCCGAACCGACAGAGGAAGTCCGTCGCTGGCAACTGCATCGCAGTACCAGCGCCACCCACGGCGCCGCGCAAGTGTGCAGCCTGACCTTCGACCAGCCGTTGGATTGGGTCGGCTTCGGGGTTTGGTTGTCGATGCTGTTAAGATGCCACGGCGAACGAATTCTACGTGTCAAAGGACTGCTTAACGTGAACACCAGTAACGCCCCCATCGTCATCCATGGTGTGCAGCATTGCCTGCATGCCCCGGTGCACTTGTCTGCCTGGCCGGGCACTGATCGGCAGTCGCGTCTGGTGTTTATCCTGCGAGGTCTTGACCCCGCGCTGCTGCGGCGCTCCTTTGACGTGTTCTCTCAGCGGTTCGCCGCATGATCACACTCCGCGTCCTCGGCACCTCAGTGACCTTGCTCGAATGCCTGCGTGTACGTGCTGAACAGGAATTGGGCATTCACCTGGTGTACCAGGTGCACGATGTCGAGCAGGCCCAGCGCATCGCGGTGATGCAGCCCGACAGCTATGACCTGTACGACCAATGGTTCCACAACGTCGACTTCGTGTGGCCGGCCCGGGCGATCCAACCCATCGACACACGGCGCATTGCGTTGTGGCATGAGATCAACGACCTTCCCAAACGCGGCCGCCTCTCCGCCAACGATCGGTTGGGCAGTGGCAGCGTGCCGAGTGAGCGCTTATTCGTGCAGCACGATGGCAGCCTCGGCAGCACCGTCACCGAGCGCATCAGCATGCTGCCCTTGACCCATAACGCCGACAGTTTCGCCTACCGCCCCGAGCGCCTGCCTGAGGGTTTTCGCCACGACAATGAAAGTTGGGGTTGGTTGCTCGACCCTGCGTGGCGCGCGCGCACCGCACTGCAGAGCGATGCCGCGATCGGTGCCCTGGATGCCGCGCTGGCGGTGCAGGGCGCGGGACTGGCGCGCTTTAAGGACATCGGCAATATGAGCATCGAAGAGATCGATGTGCTGGCCGATATTCTGGTGCGCAAACAGAAGGAAGGTCACTTTGCGGCGTTCTGGTCCGATGACGAGGAGGCCGCGCAATTGATGCTCAGCCCGAGCATCGATATCCAGAGCCTTTGGTCGCCGACCTTGATGCGCCTACATCGCGCCGGGGTGAAATACCGTCTGGCGGTGCCTCGCGAGGGCTATCGCGCCTGGTTCGGCGGTTTGTCATTGTCGCGTCACGCCCAGGGCCCGGTGCTGGACGCGGCCTACGCCTACCTCAATTGGTGGTTGTCCGGCTGGCCCGGCGCGGTGATGGCGCGCCAGGGTTACTACATCGGCAACCCGGCGCGCAGTCGCGACCATCTGAGCAGTGCCGAGTGGGACTACTGGTACGCCGGTCAACCTGCGCGGGAGGAGTTGCTGGGCAGTGATGGTTTGCCGCTGATTGACATCGGTGATGTGCGCGATGGTGGTTCCTATGAGCAGCGCATGGGGCATATCGCTGTGTGGAACTCGGTGATGGATGAACACAATTATCTGGTGCGTCGCTGGGGCGATATTTTACGGGCGGGGGCGAAAAGCTCTCGCAGACAGTGAACTTCTGAATCTGGCCAGGCAATACCGTCCTATGCTGGTAAGCGGTGTGGCTCCAACAGTCCAATTGGAAAGTGTCCCGTCCTGAATAAGGTGTACACCTTCTGGCCTATCTTCAGGACTAGACACAGCATTACTCGGCTTTCACCGCCATCAAAGCGTTCAATTCGCCGTATGTGTGGGCTTTCAAGGTTTGGGTGTCGAGTTGACCGTTGTCCAAGAAGCTGCGGACCAATGCTCCCATGGCGCCGTACAGAAATTCGGCGATGCTGGAGCCCGCACTGAGTCGTCTGACGCCCAGACGCTTCAATTCGTCGGGGGAGGGCAGTCCGTCCCGGGACAGCAGGTTGACTGGCAGTTTGGCGTCCCGGCAGATGGTGGCAATTTCGTTTGAATCGACCACGCCAGCGGCAAACAAACCATCCGCCCCGGCGCTGGCATACAGTGCGCTGCGCTTGAGGAGTTCCTCCAGGCGTTGTTCGGCAGGGAACAGGTTTTTCAGGTAGACGTCGGTCCGTACGTTGATGAACAGTTTGACGCCCGCCTGG
Organism: Pseudomonas sp. PICF6; assembly: GCF_009831705.1. Lineage (NCBI taxonomy): Bacteria > Pseudomonadati > Pseudomonadota > Gammaproteobacteria > Pseudomonadales > Pseudomonadaceae > Pseudomonas > Pseudomonas sp. PICF6. Next base: position 285,971 of record NZ_WUUD01000035.1, read on the forward strand.
TTCGCCACCTTTCTCGCGACGTCGATCTTGCGGACAAGCAACTCTGGAGAGCCCAGGCCGTCTTCGATGTTGATCCCGACCGCCCCAGCGGCGATGACGGCGTCAATCACTTGGCCGACCCGCTCCAGGTCATCCGAGTAGCCGCCTTCGATATCTACTGTGAGCGGTACGCTGAGCACCCGTACCATCGACTCGACGGTGGTATTCAGCAGGTCGAGAGGCAGCTTGTTGCCATCCTGATAACCATGCGACCAGGCCATGGCCGCGCTGCTGGTCGCTACAGCCTTGCCGCCCAAGCGTTCGACGATGCGCGCACCGCCCGCATCGGCCACATTGGCCAAGACCAGTAGTCCATTCTGATGCAGGCTATGAAAAGCGTTGTCCAGTGTGCTCATGACAATTCAACTCCTTTGAAAGTTATGTTTTCAGTGACAAGTGCGGCGTCTTGGGTAGGGCTATTGTAATGGTTTAGTCGTGTCCCCTAGGCACCTCCAGGCCATCGTCAAACGATATTGTCGATAAGAATATGATGTTCCCCACGACTGCACCGCTCGATCCGCGCTTCGACTTGATAGACCTTGCGTAGCATCGATTCGGTAATCACCTCGTGGCTAGGGCCGCTGTCCTGGGAGGTGCCATTGGCGATGACCAACACCTGATCGGCAAAGCGCAACGCCTGGTTTAGGTCATGGATGGCGATGAACACAATGACCTCGCGTTTGCGGGCCAGGGCGCGCATGAAGTTCAGCACCTGGACCTGCCGATGCATATCCAGGGCGCTGGTTGGTTCGTCCATCAGCAGGATTTCCGGCTCGCGCACCAGGGTTTGCGCGATAGACACCAACTGTTGCTGTCCGCCGCTGAGCTCACCGAGGTTGCGGAAGGACAGTTCGTTGATACCCAGCGCACCAAGAATGTCGTCCACCAGCTTCAGCTCATCATCGTGGACCACCCACCCCGGCGTCAGTTGTTTGCGAGCCAGCAGAACCGATTCGTACACCGTCAGGCGTGCGCTGGAATTCAGGCCCTGAGGCATATAGCTGATGCCTTGCGTTCCTTTTTTCGAGTCTTGCAGGACAACCTGCCCGGCACCCTCAATCAAACCCGCCATACGTTTGAACAGCGTGGACTTGCCCGCCGCGTTGGGACCGATCACCGCCACCACCTGCCCGCCAAAAAAAGTCGTGGTGGTAACGCCTTCAATGACCGTGCGCTGGCCGTAGCGGGCACCAAGGTTTTCCAGCTGGATCTTCACCATGAGTTTTTCTTCCCACTGAGAATCAGAGATATGAAGAAGGGCACGCCGATCAGCGAAGTGACCACACCGATGGGAAAGATGGCCCCAGGGATCAGGGTTTTGCTGATCACCGAACTTGCGGACAAAATCAATGCGCCGGTGAGCAACGATGCCGGTAGGAAGAACCGTTGGTCTTCACCGATCAGCATTCGCGCGATGTGCGGGCCCACCAGTCCGATGAACCCGATAGTGCCGACAAAGGCCACCGGGAACGAGGCGAGCAGGCTGACCAATATCAGCGTTTGAAACCTGAGGCTGCGCACGTTGACGCCGAAACTCGCAGCCTTGTCGTCCCCTAGGCGCAGAGCGGTCAGGGCCCAGGCGCGTTTGGCGAAGATTGGCAAGGTGATGAGAATCACCAGGCAGATCACCCCGAGTTTCGGCCAGGTGGCTTTGGTCAGGCTGCCCATGGTCCAGAACACCACCGCCGCGACGGCTTGCTCGGTGGCAAAAAACTGCACCAGTGCCAGCAGCGCGTTGAAGGTGAACACCAGGGCAATGCCCAGCAGGACGATGGTTTCGGCAGTGACGCCCCGACGCATGCTCAAGAAATGAATCAGCAAGGCAGAGAGCATTGCCATGATGAAGGCGTTCACCGGCACCATGTATTGTGCCGCCAGCGGGAACAGTGCCACGCCGAAGGCCAGCCCCATGGCTGCGCCGAAACTGGCGGCGGCGGAAATCCCCAGGGTGAAAGGGCTGGCCAGCGGGTTGTTGAGGATCGTCTGCATCTGCGCGCCGGCCAGGGACAACGCCGCGCCGACCGCAACGGCCATCAGCGCCACGGGCAAGCGGATGTCCCACATCACCACCCTGACCTGGGGCGAAGCGCTGTCCGGCGAGAACAGCGCGCTGAGCACTTCGTTGAGGCTGTAGCTCGCCGGCCCAAGAGCCAGGTCCAGCAGGACGCTGCACACCAGCAGCAGCACGAGCCCACCCAAGATCAGCCGTTTCCGCAGCACCAGCCGGCGATAGGTTTCCCGCTGGACGACCATCGTTTCGTTCAAGGCGTTCATGGCATGACCCGCGAGTTGCCCAAGCTGACGAAGTAGCCCGATTCATAAGGCACCGGCAGAAACCGCTCATGCAATTCGCGGAATGAGGCATCCGGGTCCAGGTCGGCAAACAGAGTCGGGTGGAACCATTTCGCTAGTTGCTGGATGGCCACGAACTGATAGGGGCTGTTGTAAAACTGGTGCCAGATGGCGTGGAAGGCCTGTTCGTCCTGGGCCTTGATGCCCGAGTAGGCCGGGCGCTGGGTGTACCACGTCAGTTTTTGCCGGGCTTTGGCCATGTCGGCGCCCGGACCGACCCCGACCCAATGCCCGCCGGGGGCAAAGGCTTCCCAATTAGCGCTGGTGACTACCACGTGGTCGGGGTTGGCGACGATCACTTGCTCGGCGTTCAGTTGGCCGAAGGTAGTCGGGATGATGCCTTTGGCGATGTTGTTGCCCCCGGCCATGTCGACAAAAAGGCCGAAGTTTTCGTTGCCGAAACTCAAACAGCAATCATCGGTATAGCCGCCGATGCGCTCGATAAAAACGTTGGGGCGGGTGGGGTGGCGTGCTTCTATAACGTCGGTGACGCGACGAATCTGCTGGTTGCGAAAGGCGATGAACGCCTCTGCACGCTCCTGCTTGCCGAACAACTGACCGAACAAGCGCATGGTCGGCTCGGTGTTTTGCATCGGGTTATTACGAAAATCGACGTAAACCACCGGGATACCCAAGGCGTCGAGCTTTTCGATGTAGCGCGCGTCTTCGGTGGCATGCTGGGCTTCAATATTGAGGATGATCACGTCCGGTCGCTGGGAAATTGCCTGCTCAATGTCGAAGGTGCCGTCTTCAAAGCCGCCGAACGTAGGGATTTTGTCAATGTCGGGAAATTTTCGCAGGTAAGCGCCATAGGTGTCCGGGTCGGACTGGATCAGGTCCTTGCGCCAGCCGACGATGCGCTCGATGGGGTTGTGCGTGTCCAGTGCCGCGACCAGGTACAACTGGCGACCTTCGCCGAGAATCACGCGCCTGACCGGGAGATGAACCTTGACCTCGCGCCCGAGCAGATCGGTTACGGTGCTCGAGGCAGGGGCCTGCTCAGCGGCAAGCGCGCCGCTTGGCGTCAGAGAAAAAAACGACAGGCTCATAAGCCCCGCGAATATCAATGCGGTGAGCGTTTTACGGCGGTGGAAAGCGTTAGCCATGGTGTATGCCTTTACATAAAGCCCGCCGGGCAACGGCGCAAGCCGCCGCTCCGGGTCGGAAGTTTCAGAAGTCAACAGTGGCGGATACCAGCAGCGTGCGTGGCGATCCTTGGGAAAACGCGCCATAGGATGCGACGCCCGACCAATACTCACGGTCGAGTACGTTTTGTACGGTGGCGCGAAAGGTTGTCGGGCGGTCCGCGATGCGGGTGGCGTAGCGCGCACCGACATCGAAGCGCGTCCAGGCATCAAGCTTCTGGGTGTTAGCCTGGTTGACGTACTGGCTGCCGGTGTAGATCGCGCCGCTGGTCAGCGTCAGGCCTTCGACTCTTGGCGTGTCCCATTCGGCCCAGAGGTTGGTCTGCACCTGCGGGACGCCCACCGGTTTATTACCTCGGTTTGCGGTCACGCCGGTCCTGGTCAACTTGCCATCCAGCAGTGTGACGCCGCCCAGCAGGCGTGTACCCCGGGCAATGTCCCCGGACAGGTTCAATTCCAGGCCTCGGTTGCGTTGCTCGCCCTGCACCGAGAAGACCCCGGAGGCCAACTCGCCGCTGGGCTTCTGGATCTGAAACAGCGCCAGAGTCGACATGAAACTGTCGTAGTCGAGCTTGACGCCTATTTCCTGCTGCCGGGAAATGTAAGGGGAAAAAATCTCCCCCGCGTTCGAGGCAGCGGACGGCGCGGTATCGCCCTTGCTCAAGCCTTCCACGTAGTTGTAGTAGAGCGAAACATGGTCCCAAGGTTTGGCGAGGAGGCCGAACAGGGGGGTGGTTTTGCTTTTGTCATAAGCGCTGGTGACCACGCCGGCCGTGTTGTAGTTGTCCGATTTAATGTTCTGCTTGCGCAGCCCGACGGTGAACTGCAAGCGCTCGTCGAGCACCGCCAGGGTATTGGCGAGGGCTACGCCCGACAGCTCGCTCTGGGAGACTTTCGGCGTGCGGGGCTCGCTGATGTCGGGCCTGGGACGGTCGATCGGGTGGTAGATATTCGAGAGGATGGCCGGGCCGGAAATGATTCCCCGGGACAATTCATCGCGATAACGGGTGACTTGCAGCACGCTGCTGTGGCTAACCGGTCCGGTGTCGAAGGCTAGGCGCGCACCGGCGTCGACGGTATAACGCTGGACTTCGAATTTGTAATAGCCCGGGGTGGAAGACGTGTCACCGGCGATGTTGATGATGGTCGGGGTCTGGTCGGACATGCGCTCGACGTCTGATTTTCCGCCGCCAGCATGAGCGAAGACGGTCAGGGCGTCACTGAGGTCGTACTCGCTGCTCAACAGTGCCGACTCATCCCGGGCTTCGGACCGTCCCCAATCCTGGCTCACGTTGGTGCGTCCGTTGGCGGCAGACGGAATCTGCACGCCGGCTGCGATAAGGAAGGGGCGCGACGCTGCGTCGAACTTCTCTTTCTGGTTGATCAGGTCCAGGCTGGAACGCAGGCGATCACCCTGATAGTCCACGGAAATGGCACCAATCCCCACGTCTCGGGATTGTTTGTCGATCGCCGTATCACCCTGCTGGACACTGCTGTTGATCCTTACTCCAAACCGGCGTTCTTCTCCGAAGCGTCGACTGAGGTCAAGGTGGCCGCCGAACTGTGAGTTCATGGCGTATCTGGTGGTGAATCGGGTCAGGTCCTCATCAAGGGAGCGCTTGGGCACCACGTTGATCACACCACCAACGGCGCTGTTGGGTGACATGCCATATAGCAGGGCGCCGGGGCCCTTGACCAGTTCGATACGCTCGGCGTACTCGGTAAACACACGGTAGTTGGATGCCACGCCATAGACACCGTCGAAAGCCAGCTCACCCAGATTGCCTTCCCCCACCGGAAAACCACGGATGAAGAACGAGTCGACGATCCCGCCTGTCTGTCCGGTAGAACGCACCGAAGGGTCTCGCTCCAGCAGGTCGCCTACGGTGACTGCCTGTTGATTCTTGATCAGCGTCGAGGTGTAGCTGCTGATGCTGAATGGGGCGTCCATCACGTCCTTGTTGCCCAGCAGGCCCAGGCGGGCACCGCGAGAAACCTGACCGCTGGAATAGGTAGGGGGCAGGGTGTTGGTGCGTCCGTCGGGCGCGTCCACCGTGATTTCCGGCAACGACACTTGGCGCAACACCAAGGTGTAGCTGCCGTCATTACGAGCGACCATTTCCACGCCGCTGTCGCCCAGCAAGCGACTCACCGCTTCCTGCGCGGAATAAGTACCAGAAAGCCCCGGGCTCCAGAGGCCTTCGGTGATGGACGGCTGAAACGACAAGGCAATGCCGGCATCCGTAGCAAAACTGGACAGGGCCGCGCCCAGCGGTCCCGGGGCAATGTTGTAGGCACGAACGGCGTCAGTTTCCAGTTGCGACGGCGCGGCGGCCCAGGCGGACGTTCCGCATGCGGCACTCAGGGCAAGGCTGAGCAGCACATTGCGAATGACGGGCGTGCGCGGACGATTCGGACGCAGGGGCCGTGCAACGAACATGGATGGATGACCCTATGGACAAGATGAAATGGTTATTCCTTTCCTAGCCAGTTGAAACCGGAAAAAGTATCACCTCGCAGCAGTTTTTTTACGCAGGTCCGGCGGCAGAGAGCGTCACCCAGTAACCGCTCAGGTGCCCGGTAACGAGGATGGGGTAGGTTTGCACCAGCATGTTCAGCGTGCGCTGGGTATCGCTGATAGGAAAGGCACCGGAAATGCGCAGTTCGGCAATGGCCGGGTCACAGCGCACGAAGCCTTTGCGATAACGCGCGAGTTCGGCGACGAAGTCCGCCAGGCGCATCTTGTCGGCCATCAGCATGCCTTGAGTCCAGGCGTCGGTGTTGCGATCAGCAGGGTTCACCGTGCCAAAGGTCTGTTGGGAAAAATCAGTGCGTTGCCCGGCGTTGACGATGATCGGCGCGGTCGCGCGGCTGTCCGCCAGTTCAACCCGCACGGCGCCGTCGAGTACCGCGAGGTGGGTACGCGATTGTTGCTCACGGACGGTGAACCGTGTGCCCAAGGCCTGCATGAGGCCTTCTCGGGTACTGACCAGGAAAGGTCGGGCCAGGGGGGAAACATCCGGCGCGGTCTGCACCAGAATTTCGCCCTCGCGCAAACGGATCAGCCGCTGGTTGGCGTCGAACAGCACGTCGATGGCCGTGCTGGTATTGAGGGTCAGGCGGGATCCGTCGGCGAGGGTCAAGTCGCGGCGCTGGCCGACGGCCGTACGGTAATCGGCCGACCATTGCTGGGTTTGCGCCAGTTTCCAACTGCCCCAACCGGCTGGTACCACGGCCAGCAGCATCGCCAGTTTTCCCAGGGCTGCGCGACGCTTGGGGTCGCTCGGACGATCCAGCGCCGACATCGCCAGCGACCGTGGCAAGCCGCCGAGCTTGTTTTGCAGTAACTGCGCCCGGGACCAGGCCCGACCGCGCTCGGGGCTGCTGACTTTCCAACACTCCCATTTGGCGCGCTCGGTATCGCTGAGGTCTCTTTCACTCAAGCGTATCAGCCATTCGGCGGCCTCTTCGAGGACTTCGGGGTCGAGTGGCGGCTCATCGCGGCGAGTGAGCATTCATTCCACCAGCATCAGGCATTGCACGAAGGCCTGCTTCATGTAGCGCTTGACTGTTATCAGCGAGACGTTCAACTGCCCGGCAATGTCGTCGTACTTCATGCCGCCGATCTGCGACAGCAGGAAGGCCCGTTTGACCAGTGGCGGTAAGGTGTCGAGCATCGCGTCGATTTCGTGCAGGGTTTCCAGCACTATGAAACGCAGCTCCGGCGATGGCACTTCCCGGGCTGGCAGATGCGCGAGGGCGTCAAGATAGGCGCGTTCGAGCGCTTTGCGCTGATACCAGTTGATGAGGATGCCCTTGGCCACGCAACTCAGATAGGCCCGGGGCTGCTCTATGGCCGTGACTTGGGAGGCGAGAACGCGGGTGAAGGTGTCCTGGGCAAGATCTGCCGCATCCATGGCGTTACCCAGTTTTTTCTTCAGCATGGCGTACAACCAACCATGGTGGCCGGCGTACAGCGCCTCGATCACGCGCAGATGGTTTTCGTTGTTCGCGGGCAGGGTTTCGCTCATGGCGGTGTTTTTTTTTGCAATTGAGAAGTATTCCCAATGCTAATTGACAATCCGCCCGGGGCGCAAGGGCGATTCTTGATCGGCCAGCCACTGCTGGACCTGCTCAGCGCTGCTGGCGTGGTGCGTGAACGTCACGATGCCCGGCCGTTTCACGCCCTGATCTCCTCCGTCAACCTGCTTTCGTTGCTTGCGGTGCTGTCATCAAAGGCGCGCAGTGTTCGATGTTCAAAGCGGAACTCCTTTATCAGTCCCCCGGCGGGACGTGGCTCGGCTGCAGGCTGGCGGGCCAAGAACGCAACGCAACGACAGGGATCAGCGCGAGCACATACGCCAGGCAAACGAACAGGTAGGTGTATTGCAAGCCGTACACCTGACTGAGCAGACCGCCGGCCGAAATCCCGGCGATCGATGCGAACTGCGCGGTCCCCTGGGCAATTCCCAGTACGTGACCCTGTTGAGAGCTGTCAGCGGTTTTCGATATCAGCGCCATCAGCACCGGCGTGGTGGCACCCAGCAGCACGCCCCATACGAAGTAGACGACGACGAATACCACAGCGTTGCGCGTGATGCCCGCGATGGCGGTGAGCACGATGCAGCCCAATACGACGTAGGTGATGCGGTGCAGAGTGTCTTGCTGGTTCCGGTGCTCGAAATAGCGTGACCATGCTGTGGCTGACAGAATGAAACCCAGCGCCAGCAAGCCGTAGCACAGGCCAACCACCGAATTGCGGACCTCGAACACGGAGCTCACGTACAACGAAAACGAGGTCTGCGGCAGCATCCGCGCCAGTAGCAGAATGCCCATGATGCACAGCAACGACAGCAGCGGCGATCCTTGCCAGAGGCTGGCGGTACGACCGGGCGCCGGGCTGGGGTCGGGGCTCGGCGTCTTTTTCACTGGCGGTACATCCGGCAACGTGATGGCGGCGACCACTGTGCAGATCGCGCACAACGCCGAGGCGATGATGTTGATCCAGAAGAACGTTGCATAGTCGAGGATCAGGCCACCTATCACCGCCCCGAGCAACGAGCCGACGTTGGTCGAAATCTGCAGGATCGCGAACAGCCGCGCTCGCCGCGTCGGGGCTTCGATACTGACGCCGTAAGCCTGCGCCGGGGCAATGTACCCGGCAAAGGCACCTTGGAAGAATCGCAGGATCAGAATGACCCAGATATCGCTTGAAAGGGCCAGCCCAAGCTGGGTCAACGACAGGCCGGCGAGGGCGCGGATCATCATCAACTTGTGGCCGTACCGGTCACCGATACGGCCCCAGAATGCGCTGGTCAGAATGATGCCCAGCATCGGTCCGACATACACGGCAATGCTGGCGAAGCTGAAAACCGACTCCGAGGACGTCAGCCCACGCAGGTGGACGGGCCAGAACGGCCCGCTCATTTCCATCGCACCCATGGAGATCAGCTGGATGGCGAACAGAAGATAAATCAGGATCCTGACATTCGAATCCTGGATGGCACCTGCGTGGGACATGACACAGCCTCGGTTGTTAAACAGTTGCAAGCGGATTGGTCAGCGTGTGCTGCAAACGATAGTTGGAATACTGCAGCAGGTGCATGCGCAGCAACGATCGGGTCGGCATCGGATCCGCAAGCTTCAGCAACGGTGCGTAGCTCCGGTCATCGCCAAATCGCGGATCAGCAGACTACGTGCTTTGCCATCTGGGGAAAACCGCATCATGGTGTTTTGCTGATGAGCCTCCAGCTCGCTGCCGTACAACGGGTCGATCGCAACCACCGGATGGGTGATAACCCTGGCGTACTGCCGCAACCATTCTTCCGCGCGTTCGGCAGTCTGAACAGGTCGGCCCCGCCAATGTGCATCCAGCTCGACCACACCGATCTTTGGATGATCGGGCACGCGCCTGGCTCCAGGGCTGAAAAAATAAATCACAGGGAGGTGATACTTTTCCCCGGCCTGACTGGCAATAGGAGTGATTACCATTTTCTCTTGTTGGAAAGGATCCTTACGCCATGTCTGTTGCAAGTCGACCTTGCGGTGAGTCCGCGTTATCAATCGCGATTCGTACCGTCACGCTGAGTTTCATTTTGGTCGCAGGAAGCGCCACCGCCTGGGCGGCAACTTCGGCGAAGGAGCCCGTTGCCGATAAGACCCCGAACATCTCGACGGACGGGAAATCGCAGGGCCTGACCCTTGAGGACACTAATATCACGGGTGCTTACAGCGGCCCGACCGCGCTTCCGGCAGAGCTGGCCGGTGGTCAGGTGGCTCGCGGCGCCCGTTTGGGGATGATCGGCAACAAGGACCTCATGGACACGCCGTTCAGTGTCATCAGCTATACCGCCAAGACCCTGGCCGATCTGCAAACCGTGACGGTGGCCGACGCGTTACAGCGCGATCCTTCCGTGCGATCCACCGGCCAGACGGGCGGTATCGTCGACTCCTTTTTTATCCGTGGTTTTCCGATCGGTGAGGGTAACCTCGGCGAGCTGGCTTACGATGGCGTCTATGGCGTGGCACCCAATTACCGGGTGTTCACCGAATACGCCGAACGGGTCGAAGTGCTCAAGGGACCAGGTGCCCTGATGTACGGTCTTTCGCCTAACAGCGGTGTAGGCGGGGTGATTAATATCGTTCCCAAACGTCCGTTGGAGCAAGATCTGACTCGCGTGACGACCAGTTACTCCTCCAACTCGCAAGTGGGCGGTCATCTGGACGTCAGCCGTCGATTTGGTTCGGAAAACCAGTTCGGCGTGCGCTTCAACGGCGGCCTGCTGGGGGGTGACACGGCGGTCGACGACCAGGAGCGAGAATTCAATATCGGTGCGATTGCCCTCGATTACCGAGGCGAGCGGTTGCGCTTGAACCTGGACTTCATCAACCAGAAAGAAAGCTTCGAAGGCGCATCGCGGCCATTCACGGTTGCGCCGGGTGTGGACGTTCCGTCAGCGCCCAATGGGCGTACCAACGTGTCGCAGAAATGGGGCTGGTCGGACACTAAAGAGCAATCAGCGTTACTGGGCGGCGAATATGACCTGAGCGATTCGGTCACTGTGTTTGCCCACGCCGGCGGCGGTCGATCAGACGTCAAGCGGATGTCCGATCAAGTGCCGAGAATTCTCAACAGCACCGGGGATACCAGCAATACACCGGGGTACTACAAATTCAACGTTGATCGGTCGACGGCAGATGTGGGGGTCCGCGGGGTATTCGCCACCGGCCCCGTCACCCACACGACCACGCTAATGGCTACTACGTATCAGGATGAACTGTCCCGGGGTATCACGAACGGGACACCCGTCCTCTCGAATATCTACCATCCAATTGACGTGCCCAAGCAATTCATCAACGCGCCCAAGGTTCTGCGGGTGTCCGAATCAGAATTGTCTGGCGTAGCCTTGACTGACACCCTGTCGGTGCTGGATGACCGTGTTCAGTTGACCCTGGGGCTGCGCAAGCAAGATATCGAGTCGCGCAACTACAGTGCTGCCGGTTCGGTCAGCTCCCGCTATGACGATAGCGCCATGACCCCGTTGGTCGGTGTGGTGGTCAAACCCTGGGAAGATGTGTCGCTTTACTATAATTACGTCGAAGGCTTGAGCAAGGGCGATATCGCGCCGGGCACGGCAACGAACGCCGGTGAAACCTTCGCTCCTTATGAATCCAAGCAACACGAAATCGGCGTCAAATATGAACACGGCACCTTCATGACCACCCTGGCGCTGTTCCAGATTGAGAAGCCCAGTGGCGAAATTGGCGCGGGAAACGTGTTTTCGGTACAGGCGGAGCAGCGCAACCGTGGTGTTGAGCTGAGCATGTTCGGTGAAGTCGCCCCCGGCACTCGCTTGATGGGCGGCGTCACATTCCTCGATGGCGAGCTGACGGACTCGGCCACTGCAGCCAACCGCGGCAACAAACCCGTGGGTGTACCTGAAGTACAAGCCAATGTGTGGGCGGAATGGGATACCCCATGGATGGAGGGCTTCACTCTCACCAGCGGTGCTATCTACACCGATAAGCAATACGTCAATCAGGCGAACACTCAAGCGCTGGACTCCTGGACGCGCTTCGACGCAGGTGCTCGCTACGCCACCAGGATAGAAGGTCGGCCGACCACGTTCCGCGCCACGGTGCAGAATGTGTTCGATCGCGAGTATTGGTCCGGTGTCGCCTCCTATGGCGCGTTCTCCCCCGGCTATCCGCGCACCTTGCAGCTCTCGGCGACGGTGGACTTCTAAAGGTCGGCAAGGGTGGCCCCAAGCAAGGGTCACCTTTTCGTATTGACATATCGGTAAATCTCGATATCCTGAGCGCATGGAACTGATCGAAATATTCAAAGCCCTCTCGAACCCTACGCGTCTTCAAATCCTGAAAGGTTTGAAGGATCCCGTAAAGAACTTCCCTCCGCAGGATGAGGGTGACGTTCTCACGGTCGGCGTCTGCGTGAGTAGTATTCAAGAGGGTATCGGGCTGTCGCAGTCAACGGTGTCCGGTTATCTTGCCACGTTGCAGCGAGTGGGCCTGGTCGAAGTCAGGCGCATCGGTCAGTGGACCTACTACAAACGCAATGAAGCAACCATCAGCGCGCTTGCCGAGGTCATAGGGAAAGATTTGTAATTTTTTTACGGCAACATATCGAGATATCTCGATATACCACTTTATAGATATGAGGATTTACCATGAAAGCGATGATACTGAAGTCATTTGGCGGTCCTGAGTCGTTCGAACTCCGCGACGTGCCCAAGCCCGTGCCGGGCGCGGGACAGGTCCTGGTCCGGGTACACGCAACCTCGATCAACCCGTTGGATTATCAGGTTCGACGTGGCGACTATGCCGACCTGGTGCCACTGCCGGCCATTACCGGACACGACGTATCAGGCGTTGTCGAAGAAGTCGGGCCGGGTGTGACGAGCTTCGCTCCGGGAGACGAAGTCTGGTACACCCCGCAAATTTTCGACGGCCCAGGCAGTTATGCCGAGTACCACGTTGCGGCCGAAGGCATCATCGGGCGTAAACCGCAATCACTGAGCCACCTTGAGGCAGCAAGTCTGACCCTGGTTGGCGGGACGGTGTGGGAAGCACTGACCGTGCGAGCGGCGCTCAGAGTGGGGGAGAGCATTCTGATACACGGCGGCGCGGGAGGCGTAGGGCATGTCGCGATCCAGGTGGCAAAAGCCATTGGAGCGCGGGTCTTCACGACCGTGCGCGAAGCAAACTTTGAGTTCGCACGCAGCCTGGGTGCCGATGTGCTCATCGACTACGAAAAGGAGGATTACGTCGACGCCATCATGCGCGAAACCGGTGGTCACGGCGTGGATGTGGTGTTCGACACCATCGGCGGCAACACACTGACGCGTAGCCCCGACGTGCTCGCCCAACTCGGCCGCCTAGTCTCGATTGTGGACATTGCCCAGCCGCAAAACCTTGTTCAGGCGTGGGGCAAGAACGCGAGTTATCACTTCGTTTTTACCCGACAAAACCGCGGCAAACTTGATGAGCTGAGCGCATTGGTAGAGCGCGGTCAACTGCGCCCGCATGTTGGCGCGGTCTATTCGCTGGCCGACATTGGACTTGCCCACGCTCGACTGGAGAGCCCCAACAACGGCCTTCAGGGAAAAATCGCGATTGCAGTCGAGCCATCGCTCATCTCGTGAGTGCGTACTTTTAATCAACTGAGCTTGTTGGAGGAATGCCATGATTTATGAAATCGCTCTGCTCCCCGTTCACAAAGAACGCATTGAAGCGTTCAGACACGCATTTGCCGAGGTCGCCCCTTTGCTCACCCGCGCAAAGGGTTACGGCGGCCACTTGTTAGCGCAAGGGATTGAAACCCCCCAGCAATTCAACCTGATCGTGCGCTGGGCCTCACTTGAGGATCACACGCCGGGCTTCGAAGCGAGTGAAGACCATCGGCTATTCATGATGGGGTTGGAGGAATATTTTTCGGAAGAACCGAAGGTCTACCATATTGAGGGGGGGAGCTTTTAGGACTGACGAACATGATGCTTCCAACAATACCGTCGGCATGGATGCTGCCGGCGCCTTGAGGGGCTTGTGGCCTTGAAGCAAATAGCCGTTGTTGGAAGCAGACGTTCATGACCGGCAACTCTCGACCCAAAGCGGACATTCTTCAGGCACAACACGCTCATCAACAGCCCAAGAGCGCCTTTCAGTCTGATTGGCATCGATACCGATGCCTTTGCTGGGAACGAGGTTTCGCTGTTTACTGCCGTTTAGGGATTGCCTGAACCAATAGCCGGACGACGGATACACGATGCATCCCATAACGTCATGATTTGCGTCACCGCGTCATCTATCTGTTTGAGGGGCACACCGTCTCGGGCCAGTACCGAAATCCCCAACAGAAAGCTGTCAAACACCGTGGCCAATGCCTCGGGCACGACCGTGGTTGGCAGCTCCCCGGATGCGATAGCGCGTTCGACACACTCCACCATCCTGGCACGGTTCAAGGATCTGGCGTCAGCCAGGGGCTGCGAGATGGCTTTGCTCTCATCCGTGCAGGCACTCAACAGACCCAGCGCCACCAAGCACCCTGCGGGGTGGTCGGGCTCACACTGCATTTTCGCGGAGCGCCGCAGCGTAAGCTCGATCGACTCTCTCGGGGAGAGCGTGGTGTCAAACAGGCTATCGGTCACCCGGCCGTGGGTGTTCAGATAACGTTCCATCACCTCATTGAACAGCGCCTGCTTTGAGCCGAATGCAGCGTAGAAGCTGGGTGCGGTGATGCCGCCGCCGATATTTGCCTTGAGCTGGCTGAGTGATGTTGCGTCATAGCCGTGCTCCCAGAACAAATGCATCGCCTGAGTAATCGCCACGCCACGGTCAAAGGTGCGTGGACGTCCCATCTGTGCCATGTGAGCCTCCTCTCGATCAATTAAATACTAATCGATATATAAGTCGTTGACTAGATGGCGGCACACCTTCATATTGTACCGATCAGTATATATGTGAGGTGGCAAATGACTACAGATGAGCGACAGAGCGCAAAGCTTCCGCTTGGGGCATTACTTGCACTGGCCATGACGGGTTTCATTTGCATTGTCACCGAGACCTTGCCAGCGGGCTTGCTGCCCGAAATTGGCAGTGGCCTGGGTGTCTCTGCGTCTCTGGCCGGACAGATGGTGACAGTCTATGCGTTGGGGTCGTTGCTGGCGGCAATCCCGCTGACCATTGCCACGCAAAGCTGGCGCCGCAGAACGGTACTGCTGGTGACTATTGTCGGCTTCCTGGCATTCAACTCCCTCACGGCGCTGTCTTCCGATTACTGGCTGACGCTGATTGCACGGTTTTTCGCTGGTGTTTCAGCGGGGCTGGCCTGGAGCCTTATCGCGGGCTATGCACGGCGCATGGTCGCCCCGCATATGCAGGGGCGCGCATTGGCGGTGGCGATGGTAGGTACGCCCATCGCGTTGTCGTTGGGTGTGCCGATGGGAACCTGGCTGGGTGGATTCATGGGCTGGCGCATGGCCTTTGGATTGATGTCCGGCATGACCCTGGTATTGATCGTATGGGTGCTGATCAAAGTGCCGGATTACCCAGGCCAATCATCCTCACAGCGCATGCCGTTACGTCTGGTGTTTTTCACCCCTGGCGTCCGCTCGGTATTGGCTGTCGTCTTCACCTGGATGCTGGCCCACAACATTCTTTACACCTATATCGCGCCCTTCGTTTCCAAGGCTGGGCTGAACAGTGACGTCGATTTGGTATTGCTCACATTTGGTGTCGCGGCGCTTACCAGCATCTGGCTCACGGGCCGACTGGTTGACCGGCACCTGCGAACAACCGTGTTGGCCAGCCTTGCGACATTCGCAGCGGTTTCGATTTTCATTGGAGTGTTCTCAGGCTCCGCCGCGGCCATTTACGTGGGTGTCTTTATTTGGGGGCTGACCTTTGGTGGCGCGGCCACCCTGCTGCAAACAGCACTCGCCGACGCCGCAGGTAAGGGCTCTGACGTTGCGCTCTCCATGAACGTAGTGGTCTGGAACAGCGCTATTGCCGGCGGTGGACTGCTGGGTGGCGTGTTACTCGGCCAATGGGGAACGAGTGCATTTCCGGGCGTGTTGCTGGCGTTGTTATTGATCAGCCTGGCCATTGCGTTTCGGGCACGGGCGCATGGTTTTCCGCAAGGTCAACGGCACACCACCCAGGCGATCCACAGTCATTGATCGGGGGATAGCACGCCTTCGCATGGTCGTAATTTTCAGTCATAACTTGATGGATAAATGAAATGAAAAGGCGCATTAGATTGGCCCTCGCCGCAGTTGCAATCACCCTGGCTTTGCCATGCTTGGCTCAAGCGGCAGAGTTTCCTGTCCCAGCGGGATTCAAGAGTGAATTCAAAACCATAGACGGCGTCAGGCTCCACTATGTGAAAGGCGGTTCCGGGCCTTTGGTTTACCTGGTCCACGGATTTGGTCAAGCCTGGTATGAGTGGCACAGCTTGATGCCCGAACTTGCGAAGACTCACACCGTAGTTGCGGTGGATTTACCGGGTCTGGGCGAGTCGGAACCGCCCAAGACCAGTTACACCGGCACTGACGTCTCGAAATATCTGTTCGCCCTCGCGACACAGCTAAGCGGCAATCAGCCGTTTGATCTGGTTGCGCATGACATCGGTATCTGGAACACCTATCCAATGGCAGTAACGCACCAAAGCCAGATAAGGAAACTGGTGTACATGGAGGCACCGATTCCCGACAAGCGCATGTACGATTTCCCGGCATTCTCACCACAGGGTGAGTCACTGGTCTGGCATTTCAGCTTCTTCGCCGCTGGCGACCAGTTGGCCGAAAAGTTGATCACAGGGCATGAAAAGCTGTTCCTCTCGCACTTCATCAAAGAACACGCGACCAACAAGGATGTCTTCACGCCTGAGCTGCTCGATCTGTACGCCAAGTCATACGCCAAGCCTCATACGCTGAACGCGTCGTTCGAATACTACCGAGCGCTTAACGAATCGGTCGCTGAAAACGTCGAGCTGTCGAAGACCACCCTGAACATGCCCGTGCTGGCAATCGGCGGTGGAGGGCACGGCGCAATGGGGCAATTTCAAGTGGATCAGATGAAAGAGTACGCGACGAATGTAGAAGGCCAAGTCTTGCCCAATTGTGGGCACTGGTTGCCGGAGGAGTGTTCCGCTGAATTGAATCCTCTGGTGGTCAAATTCTTGAATAACTGACCGATGCTCTTGATGCGTAAGGTGGCTGCTATTCGAGGCGCGGCAGCCACCGGTGTGAACCATAGTCGGGGCTTGGCAAATGTCCGCTTTCATCCGAAAGGGGCAGGTGACGTTACCCGTTTACATCCGGTGATGTTCCAGCAAGAAGTCCACGAATAACCGCACCCGCGCCGGCATTGCCGAACCACCTACGAACACCGCATGAATCGGCTCCCGGTCTCCGGGGTTCCAGGCTTCCAGCAGCGGTACCAGATCGCCGCGCCGCAGGTCCTCGGCTACGGTGAAATAGCCGATACGCGCGATGCCAGCGCCTACCCGTGCGAGTTGTGCCAGCGCTTCACCACTGCTGCATTCGATGTTGCCGCTGACCTTCAGGGAAAACTCATTTGCGTCGCGGATGAACGGCCAGTTGGGTTCGGCACGCCGGAAGTTGAAGCGCAGGCAGTTGTGCCGTAGCAGGTCTTCCGGTTCCCGGGGGATGCCGTGGCGCTGCAGATACTCGGGCGATGCCACCACGACCTGGCCGGTGTCGCCGATCCTTCGTGCGGTCAGCGGGCTGTCGGGCAGATGGCCAAAGCGTACCGCCACGTCGGCCTGGCCGCCGAGAATGTCGACCACTTCGTCGCCGAGGGTGAGGTCGACGACGATGTTCGGGTAGCGGGCGCTGAATGCTGCCACCAAGGGAACGATGGTCTGGCGCCCATGGCCGAGGGCGGCACTGACCCGTATACGGCCCCGGGGCACGCCCTGGTCGGCGATGGCTTCTTCGACCTCGGCCATGTCGGCCAGGATACGGCGGGCGCCGCGCAGGTAAGCCTCGCCCTCGGCGGTGAAGGTGATCGCTCGGGTGGTGCGCAACAACAGGCGTGTGCCAAGACGTTGTTCAGTACGCGCGATGATCCGACTGACCGCCGAGGGGCTCAGCCCCAATGCACGCGCGGCGGCTGACAGGCTGCCTTCCTGCGCCACGGTGGCGAACACGCTCATTTCACCTGATCTGCCGTTGAAGTCCATTTGTGCTCCGTACGCAAAGGTGATTGCCAGAAATGCTATCTACCGCCTGAAAAAGTTGGATCGTAGCATTGGCGGCATAGATAAGGAGCCTTCCATGCGTATCAATCCACCGCTTGTCGCACTCGCCATTGGTGCCTTTGGCATCGGCGTTACCGAGTTCGCCCCCATGGGCATGTTGCCGGGCATCGCTGCGGATCTCGGCGTATCCATTCCCGCCGCAGGTTTGTTGGTCAGTGCCTACGCCTTGGGCGTATTGCTCGGCGCGCCGCTGATGACCCTGACCACCGGCAGAATTCCCCGGCGCTATCTGCTGATCGGACTCATGGCGATTTTTACCCTGGGTAATCTGATGTCAGCCCTGGCTACCGATTACTACAGCCTCATGGTCGCCAGAGTGGTGACCTCACTGAACCACGGTGCGTTCTTTGGCGTCGGCTCCATCGTCGCCGCTAGCGTGGTCGCCCCGGAGAAACGCGCCGGGGCGGTGGCGGCCATGTTCTTGGGCCTGACCCTGGCCACCATCGGCGGTGTGCCGCTGGCCGCCTGGTTTGGCGAACTGTTCGGCTGGCGCACCGCATTCTGGGGTATTACCGGACTCGGCGTGGTAACCATGGCCGCGTTGTGGTTCGCGCTACCAAATCTGCAAGCGCCACAACGCGTCGGTGTACTGGCCGAAATTCGAGTGCTGGGCCGTGGACCGGTGCTGGGGGCGTTGGCCCTGACCGTAGTCGGCTCGGGTGCAATGTTTACCGTCTTCACCTACATCGCGCCGATCCTCAGCAGCGAAACCCATGCATCAACCGCCTACATCACCGCCATGCTGATGCTGTTCGGTGTGGGGTTGACGCTGGGCAACATGTGGGGCGGCAAGGCCGCCGACCGCTCGATAGATCGCACCCTGATCGTTTCGCTGAGCGCGCTGATTCTGGTCTTGTTGGCATTCACCGTACTGATGCGTTGGCCGCTGCCGGCCGCCGTTGCCATCCTGATATGGGGGATCGCCAGCTTCGCCCTGGTGCCGCCGCTACAGATGCGCGTCATGGAAGCCGCCAAGGACGCACCCAATCTGGCCTCGGCGGTGAACATCGGCGCCTTCAACTTGGGTAACGCGATGGGTGCAGCGCTGGGCGGAGCGGTGATCAATACCGGGCTGGGTTATCCGGCGATTTCCCTGGCTGGAGCGGCAATGGCGGGTCTGGGGCTGCTGATGGTATTGGTTTTTGCCTGGCGTTCCAGAACGATTGCAACTGCGGTGGTGTGACGATGATGTGATTGGGGCTCCCTTTAGCTGCGGGCCCTTTTAGCTGAAAGCAACTGGCGCTTGACTTAGAGCGCACTCTAACCAATAGCCTCCTTGTTGCACCGCCAAAACGGCCAGGTCCGTTGCGCGGCTTAAACAAGGAGGCAGGTCATGACATTTAAAAAACTGAGCGCTGTAACCGGGCTCGTGCTTTCAGCAATCGCAATTCCGGCGTCGGCAACTGACCCGGATAGTCGACGAGTGAAAGGGGTAGAGACCCTGGAAAGAATCACCGGGGCCGCCGGCAACAACGTGGTCAAATCGCTTAGCGATATCTCGCCCGAGCTGGGTGAATGGATAGTCGATTTCGCCTATGGTGATGTGTTTTCCAGGCCTGGTGTCGCTCTGTGCACACGCGAGTTGGCAACCATCGCGGCCCTCACCGCATAGGGGAACGCGCAACCTCAACTCAAGGTGCATATAGAGGGGGCGCTGAATGTGGGTTGCAAACCTGAGGAGATCGTTGAAATCATCATCCAGATGGCGGTGTATGCTGGTTTTCCCAGCGCGTTGAATGGCATCAGCGCAGCGCGGGAAGTGTTTGCCAAACGAGGCATCAAAGTTGTTGCCGCACCTCCCGAGTGAGCGGGACGGGTGCATTACCGAACACCGATGGCCAAGGATTGTGCTTATGAACGCCTACCAGACGATTGACCAGGTCGCCAAGCGCACCGGCCTTACGGCCTATACCCTGCGCTACTACGAACGCATCGGCCTGTTGGCACCGGTCGCCCGTGCGGCCGGCGGGCAACGGCTTTATGCGCCGACTGATATGGCGTGGCTGGAGTTTTTGCTGCGTTTACGCACCACTCACATGACCATCGGCAAAATGCAAACATTCGCCAAGCTGCGCAGCGCTGGGGACTCAACGATTGCCGAACGCCGCCAGATGCTGGAGAGCCATTTACAGGATGTACAGGCCGAAGTTGCTGCCATGCAAAAGGCCGTTGCTGCACTGCAAGTCAAGATTGACCACTACCGTGCGCTTGAGGCCAAGGAGGAAGGTTAGGATCTGCTCTGTTGGTCGACTCCCGCCCATCACGACAAGCAGAGTCTCGCTGAAATCCTTCATGGCCGCGAGCGAAGTGGGCACCTTGAGACTATGCTCAGTGTCACTGCAGGCAATGTACTGATTTCGGTTTTCAGCCGCCAAGGAAAGGAGTCTGTATGTCTCTGGTTCTTCGTGCCCGGTTCTATGATTGGAATGACCGAATGAGCAATCCGGTAACCGGTGCCCAGGGGCGCAGCTTGATCAATGGGCAATATCTCCTCAGTTCGTGAGCGTTTGGGCGCTTCATTCACAGGGTCGACGATCTCCAATCTGAAGGCCGACTTCTCCAACCAGGTCGAGCAGTCGATCCAGACTGTCGGCAAATGCAGGTGGATTACTTTTGGTAAATCCCAAGGACATGGAGAGCCGCATGAACACTAAACCACTCCACAAAATCTTATGGCGCCTCGCCGGCTGTGTGACCGGGCTGGCGATGGTTGCCGCCAATCCAGCCCAAGCTGCCGATGGCGGCATCGCCGGCGGCCCTACCTCAAGCTATAGCATTGCCTTCAGCAACTCCTACGCGGGCAGTGATTTCCGCAAAGTGATGGTGCGCAACTGGCAGGAGGTGGCGGCCCAAGCACAAAAGGATGGCTTGGTCCGCGAGGCTCCGGTGGTCAGCGCCAATAACTCGGCGGCGGAACAGGCGGCCCATATCCAGGACATGATCGTCAAAGGCGTGAACGCCATCGTCATCCTGGCCGCGTCCGACACGGCCCTCAACGGGGTGATTCGCGATGCATGCAACGCTGGCATCGTGGTGGTCGTCATGGCCAGTCTGGTCACCGAAAGCTGCGTCTATACCGTGGACTACAACTGGTCCGCCATGGGCCGCGTGGAAATGGATTATATCGCCGAGCGCCTCAAGGGGAACGGAACACTGCTGGAGATCCGCGGCATTGCCGGCGATGCCACCGATAAAAACATCAGTGACGGCATTCGCAAAGCCGCCAGCGACTACCCGGGCCTGAAGTTCGCCAAGACCGTTTACGGGAACTGGACGGCGTCCGTCGCACGCAAGGAGGTGGCGCTGGCACTGCCGTCGCTGCCCAGCATTGATGCCGTCGCGACTCAGGGGGGCGACGGTTATGGCGCGGCCATGGCGTTCAAGGCGGCGGGGCGCCCTTTGCCGATCATTGTGATGGGGAACCGTCAGGACGAACTTGCCCTGTGGAAACAGGAGCGCGATGCCAATGGCTACGAGACCGTCTCGGTCTCCGCCTCCCCAAGCGTTTCCCAGGTGGGGTTCTGGGTGGCCCAGCAGATTCTGGCGGGCAAGCAAGTGCCGAAGTTCGTCGAGGTGCCGCTGGTACGCATCGATGCGAAGGACCTGGACGCTTGGCTCGCCACTATGCCGGTGGGCGGCGCCGCCAATCCTTTCTACAGCCAGGCTTCCGTTGCGGCGATGATCGACGCGGCCATCAACCATACGGCGCCGCCGGCGCCTTTGCCGGAGGTGACGAAGCAGTAGTGGTGGACGGGGAGCGAGGAGGCGAGGCGCCGTGTTGACATTCAGACCCACCACGGACAGGCCCATTGCCGTCAGGATCGGGCTGGCAGTCGCCGCACTGGTGTTTCTGATGCTGGCGGTATCGCTAGTGAACCTCTATGGCCTGCGAGGCATGGTTCGTTCGGTGGATTCGGCCAGCCATTCCGCAGAAATTCTGGCCTCGGTCAACGGGGCCACCGAGCGGGTGGAAAACTTCATCGCCACCCGCGACCAGGAAAGCCTCTCCCAAGCCGAAGGCATGGTGGCGACCGCTATTGCCGGCCTTACCGCCATTGCGGTGGCAGAGGCGCAATCGCTCAAGGGCGGTCTGGACAGGCTCGCCGCGGCGATCGCCGCTTTGCGGGCGGCGACCCTGACCATGGATGGCGAAACGGAGAACATGACAGCCCACTACGGCCGGATGCGAGAGGCGACGATCCTGGTCGAACAGGGCATCGCCGATGGGCTGAAGGGGCTTGACGCCCGCACCGCTGAGCACCAGGCGCAGGTGAGCAACATTGAAAGCGCCCATCGCATCCTGGATATCCTGCGCAACGGCGAACGGATCATCATCGCCAATGTGGCCAAGATGCTGGTGACCGGTGACGGGGCGGCCGCGGCGCACAGCGCCTGCGCGGCACTCCCGCCGGTGGTCGAGCAATTGCGCGAGGTGATGGGGGAGCCGCAGGAGAGAGAGCCCCTCGACCAGTTGGCAACAGCGGTCGTTGCTACCTGCGTGACGGTAGAGCACCTTGGCGAGGCGCCCAAGTTGCGGGGAGGCGAGGCGTTGCGGCAGCTCGCCGTCGTCGGGGATGTGGTCGAGCACCTCGAGGCAATGTTGAGTGAGGTGGATGGGCGCGTTGCTCATGATGCAAGCGACATTCAGGCAGCCACCGGCTTGCTGCACAATGCCGCCGCGTTGTCCAAGCGTTTCGCCGAGCGTGTTGCCACCCTGGAGGCGCAGACCTTGTCGTTTCGCCTGTCACCGTCAGCCGAGGTCGCCAGCTCTGTCGGCCACATCCTTGATGAACTTTCCCGTCTCGCGCGCGTTCTGCCTTCGTCCGTGGGGCCGCAAGCCAAGGCTACGCCCCTGACGGTCAGCGATCAGATTGCCGGCTACCGGGCGGCATTCGCCAGGTTCCATCAGGCAAGCAACGCTTTGAGCGATGCACGCGATCAGGTTCGCGACGAGGCTCGCAGCGCCGGCCAGTTGGTTGCGCGCTTCGCTGGAGAGGCGCGCTCCGACGCCTTGGTCCACAATGATCGCGGCATGCTTGCGACGATAATTGCAGGTACCGTCGCCATCCTGCTAGCCGGCGCCATCGCCTGGAGCACGTCGCGATTTATCGCACAGCCCATCGTGGCCCTGGCCTCGGTCATGCGCAGGCTTGCGGCCGGCGACCTGAACGCCGAGATCGCCAGCGCCGCACGCGGCGACGAGATTGGAATCATGACCCGCGCCGTACGGGTGTTCCAGGAGAATGCCCTGCGCATCCGGGTGCTGGAGGCTGAGGCTGAGGCCGAACGACAGCAAGTGCAGGCCTCCTTGGAGAGAATGGTCGCCGAACGGACCGACACGCTGCATCAACAGACCGAGGTGCTGGAGGCGCAGGCCGTCGAGCTCATTCAGGCGCGCAACCAGGCCGAGACGGCCAACCAGGCAAAGAGCGATTTCGTCGCCACGGTCAGCCACGAACTGCGCACCCCCCTGACCCTCATTCTCGCCCCTCTGGAGCAGCTCTCGGCGGCGACCATCCCGCCGGCGGACTGGCATGTGCAAATCGACCGCGCCCAACGCAACGCACTGCGCTTGATGAACCGGGTGAATGACATTCTCGATTTCTCCAAAGCCGAAGCGGGCAAGTTTGAGGTGTGTCCGGCGCCAATTGACTTGAACAAGATGGTTGCTGTGCTGGCCGAGGATGCCGCCATGGTGGCCGAGGGCAAAGGCTGCACCCTGACCAGTAGCATCGATCCTGCGCTCGGCACGGTGTTCCTGGATCCCCGACACTTCGAGAAGATTCTTCTCAACCTGGTGAGCAATGCCATCAAGTTCACGCCCGCTGGCGGCACCGTGCACCTGGCAGTGACGCTGATTGATGGCGAGCGTTTTGAACTCGCGGTGCAAGACTCGGGGATCGGCATTGCGCCTGACAAACTGCCGTTGCTGTTCCAGCGTTTTTCCCAGATCGACAATTCCGCCACGCGCCACTACAGCGGCACAGGCATCGGTCTGGCCCTGGTCAAGGATGTGGCCGAACTGATGGGGGGCGAAGTGGGCGTGAACAGCGAGCCTGGACGGGGTTCGTGCTTCTTTGTTCGACTTCCGCTGGGGGCCGAGCAAAACACCGTGCCGAGCGAAGCCAGCAATATGCAGGAGCGATCGTCATCGAGCACAACAAGCACTATTGAGCAGCGCCACTTGCGTTTCGACGACGGCCACCAAGGCAGTCGCAACGACCAAGTCGTGACGCAAGG
>NZ_WUUD01000035.1:310055-325156 GCF_009831705.1 Pseudomonas sp. PICF6
CTTTTGCAAAACGATTACATCGTCGCCACCGCAGTTGATGGCGAGCAGGCCTGGGCACTCCTGCAGCGTCGACCCATCGATGTGGTCGTTTCGGATGTAATGATGCCGAAACTCGATGGATTTGGCCTGACAGCCAGAATCAAAGCCAGCGCCGGCTTTGCCCATTTACCGGTGATCCTGGTGACCGCCCGTGGCGGTAGCGAGGCCTGCGTCTCCGGGCTGGAGAGTGGCGCCGATGACTATATCGCCAAACCCTTCTCGCCGCTGGAGCTCATGGCTCGCGTGCGCGCGGCGCTCCGCATGAGTCACGTGCAAACCGAACTGCATGCAAAATCCCGTCAGGCGGGCATGGCCGAAATCGCTACGACTGTGCTGCACAACGTCGGCAACGTCCTCAACAGCGTGAACGTATCGGCAGAACTGGTCAGCAGCCTGATGCGCACCTCCAAAGCCCAGGGGCTGGGCAAGGTGGCTCAGATGATGAACGAACACGTCCATGACTTGAGCGATTTTCTCACCACAGACCACAAAGGAAAGATGTTGCCCGGCTACCTGCTCAAGCTGGCGGAGGTGGTGGCGATAGAGCAACAGGGCATCATCGAAGAGCTCGGACAACTCACCAAGGGCATTGACCACATCAAAACCATTGTCGCTGCCCAGCAGTCCTATGCCGTTGCTGTCAGTATCGTCGAGACAGTACCGGTCCCGGAGTTGATCGATGATGCCTTGCGCATGAGTGCTGGATCACTGGCGCGCCAGGAGGTGACGGTGGTCAAGGACATTGCCGACTTGCCCTTGCTGCCGCTGGACCGGCACCGGATGCTGCTGATTCTGGTGAACCTGATCCGCAATGCCAAACAAGCAATGAACGGCGTGATCGATCGCAGCCCGTGCATCACGTTCAGCGCCTTGCTGGCTGACGGGCCAGCATTGCGTATCACCGTGACCGACAACGGCAATGGGATTGCACCAGAGCATCTGGCGCGGCTCTTTTCCCATGGCTTCACTACTCGCAAAGACGGTCACGGTTTCGGCCTGCACAGCTGCGCGCTGGCCGCGCAGGAAATGGGGGGCAGCTTGACCGTGCACAGCGACGGGGCTGGACAGGGCGCAACCTTCATCCTTGATGTTCCGCTCGATGGTCCGCAGACGCAGTGATGAGCACCAGATGTCAGGAAATCATTTGGAAGCGAGTCCCAGATAGACCCAGTACAGCAGGGCAGTTGCGCCGATGGCAGCTCCTGACATGCAAACGGCTATCCAGCCAAATCGCCAGATATGTGACTTAATTACAATGTGGTCACAAGTTGTCAACCGCCTTTGAGGTGAGTAAGCTGACCGCATGAACCAGCCAATATCCCCCAGCGTCCGTGGCCCAGTCGACCATGACATCCGAGACCAGATTGTCGCGGCGGCCAATGAGCATTTCAGTCAATACGGTTACGGCAAGACCACGGTGTCCGACCTGGCCAAGGCCATCGGGTTTTCCAAGGCTTACATCTACAAGTTCTTTGATTCCAAGCAGGCAATCGGCGAAGCCATTTGCAAAAATTGTCTGGCGCAAATCGTTGCCGCCGTGGAGCAGGCCATCAACGTGGAAGGCCTCTCACCTACGGAGCGCTTTAGACGCATGGTCAAAACACTGATGGTCACGGGCGCGGACCTGTTCTTCAACGACCGCAAGCTTTACGACATCGCCGCGTTCTCGGCCTCGGAGCGTTGGCCAAGCTCGCAGGTTTATAATGCCCGGATCAAAGACTTTGTTCTGCAGATCGTACGAGAGGGGCGAGAGCTCGGTGAGTTCGAGCGCAGGACGCCACTGGACGAGACGGTAGACGCGATACATCTGGCGCTCCAGCCTTTCGTCAATCCTTTGCTATTGCAGTACAACCTCGATCGCATCGAGGATGCCCCGACGCTCACCTCCAATCTCATCCTGCGTAGCCTCATGCCCTGAGCTTCGGCTGAGGGTTGCATTGCCGTTGCAACCTATTCCCGCGTGGTCCCTGCGATTTTACCTTCTGAGTGAAGGCATCTATTTGTCTGAATTGTGACTGTTGACACAAATGGTCACATGAATAAGTATGGCGCATCTGTTCTCAAGAGATCGCCATGATCCAGCGCCGCCTTCAGCTTAGGTCTTCACCGATTCCATCCACCCGTTTCGATTGGGAGAGGGCAACGCCTGCGTGCTGCTTGGTGGGGATCACGACCGGTCAGTTCAGGGGAGCGTTGATATGACCAGCTTTGCCCAGATGCTGCAGCAATTCGATCCAGACTCACCTTTTATTGCACCACCCAACTGGCTACAGGGGCGCACTGTCTTTGGGGGCCTGTCTGCGGCGCTGTCGCTGCAAGCGGTTTTGCGTGAGTGTCCGACAGATTTCCCGCCGTTCAGGTCAGCCCAGGTGTCGTTCATTGGTCCTGTCACACAGGCCCAGACATTCGAAACCAGCGTGTTGCGTCAAGGGCGGTCAGTCACCTCGGTAGCGGTCGACTGTATGTCGGGCGATGACCTGGCACTGCGCACCACGCTGTTATTCGCTCAGCCGCGCGAAAGCAAAATCACCCACAGCTCCTGGGGAAGACCGCTTGTAGAGGGGCCATCCAAATACCCCACGCTGGTTCTGGATAGCAACGTCGCACCGGCTTGCGCCCATAACTTCGAGATGCGCGCGGCGGGCGGTTCATTGCCAGTATCTGGCGCAGAAAATCCCGAACTGTTGATGTGGGTGCGCCACCTGGATGCACAGGGGGTGGACCCGGCCGTCGCCTTGGTTGCGCTCGCTGACAGTTTGCCGCCGGCCGCCATGACCTGCTTCACCGAGCCCGCCGCCATCAGCTCTGCGTCCTGGATGATTGATCTACCGCAGCCGGCCGTTGCTGGTGAATGGTTTCTCATCAGTTCTTTCAGCCAGCAGGCTCTGGAAGGTTACTCATTGCAAGATATGGAAATCTGGGACGAAAGCGGTCGACGAGTGCTTTGGGCGCGTCAGACCGTGGCAATTTTCACATAACACAACCACCCGCTTCATTCACCTCAGCTACTGCTGTAAGAGTTCTAATAATGAAAAAAATATGGCTCAAGACCCCGCTAGGTCTCGCTGTTGCGCTCGCCACTTCTCATGTGCTGGCGAGCGGTTTCGCGCTCAATGAGCAAAGCATCAGTGGGATGGGATCCGGGTTTGCCGGTCGCTCGTCTTCTGCTGAAGATGCGAGCACCGTTTTTGGCAATCCGGCGGGCATGTCTCGCTTGAAGAGGGAGCAGGTCAGTCTGGGGGCGGCGACGCTTTTCGCCAAGTCCGACATCAGCCAGACTCGCAGCACCTTCGGTGGCCAGCAGGACGGCGATATGGTGCCAGCGACCACGGTGCCGATGGGTTACTACGTCAAACCCATTGATGAGCACTGGGCGTTCGGTGTTGGTTTTTATGTTCCTTTCGGCCTGATTACCGACTATGGCAGCGGTTTCGCCGGGCGTTATTACGCCAACAAAAGCGAGGTCACGACCCTTACGTTCCAGCCCACTGTAAGCTATGCCTTTAACGACAAAGTGTCGATCGGGTTCGGTCCTACCATCAACCGTATCAGCGGTGAGTTGTCCGGGATGGTGCCCAACCCTCTCAGCCCTGGGCGCAATGATGGAAAACTCAAAAGCACCGGCGACGACACGGCCCTGGGTTTCAACGCGGGGATCCTGGTGCAGGCTACTGACCGAACCCGCTTAGGTCTGACGTACCACTCCAAAGTCAGTTATCACTTGGACGCCAAGACTAAGGTTACTGGTGGAGTCTTCAGCTTGCTGGGCGTCAGCGGCCAGAGCTATGACGCTTCGCTGGATGTGGATACACCGGAGTCGGTGGACTTCTCGGTGACTCATCAGCTCAACGATGACTGGACGCTTTATGCAGGGACCACCTGGACACGCTGGAGTCGCTTCAAGGAACTGGTCATCCAGAACTCGGGTTTGCCTCCTTTGCTCAGTGGCTCGCTGGGCACCGTTGCCGAAGAGCAGAACTGGCATGACACGTGGGCCCACGCCATCGGTACGGCGTACCGGTTGAACAACCAGTGGGTGCTTCGCGCAGGCTTGTCGGTCGACCAGTCGCCCGCCAACAACACCGACCGCGGGCCACGTATTCCTACGGGCGACCGGACGGTGATCAGCTTCGGTGCAGGCTGGACGCCGGTGGACGATGTCACGATCGACGTTGCCTATTCTTATCTGTGGGAAGAGAGCGTGCAGGTCAATCACACCTCAGCGACCCGGGGCGCCTACAGCTCCACGTATAAGAACAGTGCCAGCGGCCTCGGTGCTTCTGTCAGCTATCGCTTCTGATTGATTGCCGCTTTACGATAGCGAAAAGGCCGGGAGCACAGGTTGCTTCCGGCCTTTTTGTAGGCATTCCTTTCCCTTCGGGAAGGCCTCCACATCGCCCACTCAGACGCCCATGACGTGCGCCATGATGCCTTGGTGAAACCGGCGAGGCGTGGCCCAGGTCAAGACCGTAATCGCTTTGTTGCCAAAGCCTGGCACGACACTCATGCGTCCGGCTTGCAGCGCACGGATTCCCGCAGCGACAACGGGCTGGGGCTGCATCATCACCATTTTCAGGGCCGGTGTGAGCTTTTGCCTGGCGCTTTGTGCAAATCCGGTGTCCGACATCCCGGGGCAAAGTGCGGTCACGACGACGCCGTCGGTTTTGAGTTCACGATGAAGCGCGTCAGAGAAGCGAAGCACATAGGCCTTTGCGGCAGAGTAAACGGCGAAATTCTTCACGCCCTGGAAGGCCAGCAGGCTGGCAACCATCAGGATATGTCCGCGTTTTCGGGCCCGCATGTCAGTCGCGAAGAGGCGCGTCAGGGCTGTCAGGCTGGCGATGTCCAAATCGATCATGGCCAGGGATTGTTCTACGGATTGATCCAGAAAGGGCCCTTGCAAGCCATGACCGGCATTGTTGATGAGCACATCGATCACGACACCGCGCTCGCTCAGT
Source organism: Pseudomonas sp. PICF6 (assembly GCF_009831705.1). NCBI lineage: Bacteria > Pseudomonadati > Pseudomonadota > Gammaproteobacteria > Pseudomonadales > Pseudomonadaceae > Pseudomonas > Pseudomonas sp. PICF6. The sequence goes on from NZ_WUUD01000035.1 coordinate 315,053, forward strand.
CGCTGATACAGTTCGATGATCGCCGGAATCGAGGACAGGTCGACTTGCTCGACGAGCACCTCAACGCCGAAGCGTTCGCGCAACTGCGCCGACAGCGCCTGAAGTTTATCCAATCGGCGTGCTACCAGGACCAGCGATTTCCCTTGTGCTGCGTACTGCCGGGCAAACTCCTCGCCAAATCCGCTCGACGCGCCCGTGATGAGCACCCAAGAGTTATCGTTCGTTTTCATATTGCTGTTCTCTGCTGGTTTTAGCTGAAGGAGGAGGGCGCGCAGGTGGTGCCACGTCACCTGGTTACGTCATCGACTTGCCACAGGCTCGGCGTGAGCAGGCTGCCAGCCACCACCCAGTGCCCTGAACGCGGCGACCGCCGCTCGTGCCGATTCGGTTCGCGCTTGCGCTCGGGCATCGGAAGCTCGCAGCAGTGTTTCGTCGGCTTGCAGGACGTCGATGAGGCTGGCGGTGCCTTTCTCATAGGCAATGAACGAGGATTGACGAGCCTGAGTCAGAGCTGTCTCTGCTGCGGTGAGGGTGGTTGCCTGGGCTTCGCGATTGACCAACGAGGAGAACGCGTTCTCGACATCCTCGCTGGCGCGCAGCGCGGACTGGCGATAAGCGGCCAGGGCCTCGGCTTCCTGCCCCTTGGCTTGATCGATCTGTGCGTTGATACGGCCAAAGTCGAAGAGCCTCCAGCGCAGTCCCAATACACCCGCCGACTGGCTGGCGCCGCCGGTAAAAAGGTTGCCGGCGGATACGGCGGTGGCGCTACCGAGCAGCGCGCTGAGGGAGAATTTTGGATAGTACTCAGCAACGGCCTCTGCGATGCGTGCATTGGAGGCCGCTAGACGGCGCTCGGCCACGATGAGATCGGGCCGGCGGCGCAGCAGATCGGCAGGCGTTCCCATGGCGGTTATCTGGGGTGCCAGAGGAATGCTTCGCGCATTGGCCAGTTGTGTGCGATGCGTGCCGGGCGGCGTGCCGAGCATGATGTCCAGTGCGTTCATCGCAGCATCCAGGCCAATTTGCAGGACCGGCACTGTCGCTTGGACCTGTGCCAAGGCGCCCTCGGTCTGGCGAACCTGATAGCTGGCGGCGAGGCCCTTGCTGTAGAGCAGTTGGACCTTCTCCAGCAGTTCCTGTTGCGTTTTGACCTGTTGGTTCGCAATGCCCAAACGGGTCTGCAATCCGCGGACAGTGATGTAGATGTCGGCGGTCTGCGCAGCGACGGCCAGGCGGGTGGCCGTGGCGCCCGCTGCGGACGCCTGGTATTCGGCCAGGGCGGCCTCGCGTGACCGGCGCAGGCTGCCAAACAAATCGACCTCCCAGCTGGCCCCGAGGTTGAGTTCGTAAGCGCTTCCATACCGATCATAGCCAGGCGTTGAATTCAGCACCTGGCCGAGTGGGGTTTCGACTGACTGATAGGCGCGCGCGGCCTGGCCGCTGATATTGCCCGAGGGCAGCAAAGCAGCATCGGCCGCACCCAGGCCGGCCCGCGCCTGCGCGACGCGCGCCGAGGCCTGCGCCAGGTCCAGGTTCTGCTCAAGTGCCTTGGCGACGAATTCGGTCAGCGCTGGGTCATCAAAGCCTTCCCACCAAGCTACGAGACTGGCCGGCATCGTCGCGGGCCGCTGTTCGACAGAGGGCTGACCGAGGAAACGGTCCGATAGCGCAGTGTCCGGACGGTGATAGTCCGGACCAACGGCGCAGCCTGCCATCAAGCTGGCACTCAGTATCAGAGCAGCGGGGTGGAGTGGCGACATGGAGATTCCTGAAGTGGAGATTGATGTGTGACCATATTATATATTGGTCACTTTCTGTCAATGAACTCCTCATGGGTGGGTGCTCTCGCTGGGGGCTATGGTCGCAATAAGTGTTGAGAAATTGTAATTTAGTCTCTGGTCGCAATAGTTGTGACCATTGACAGTAATGGTCACACGCCAGAGAATGTGACACCTGTTTCTATTCTTCAAGTAGGGAATCTATGCGCCGGCTTCGACCTGTCACCCTTGCCGCTTGCTTGTTGCCTCTCGTCCTGACGGCGTGTGGCGACTCTTCCACCGTCCAAGATCCGCGCACGCTCGCTCCTTTGGTGAGGGTCTCTGAAGTTCAGGATTCGTCCGGCCTCTGGCGTTCATTCACCGGAGTCGTGGCGGCTCGCGTCCAGAGTGACTTGGGTTTCCGAGTGTCGGGCAAAGTGCTTGAGCGTCTGGTCGATACCGGGCAGACCGTCAAGCGTGGTCAGCCGCTCATGCGTCTGGATCCCATCGACTTAGGCTTGCAAGCACGAGCGCAGCAAGAAGCGGTCACTGCCGCCAAAGCCCGTGCCAAACAGACCGCAGATGACGAGGCTCGTTATCGTGAGCTGGTGGCCGCAGGCGCCATTTCCGCATCGGGCTACGATCAGATCAAAGCCGCAGCCGATACCGCGAAGGCACAACTCAGCGCCGCGCAAGCTCAGGCTGACGTGGCCCGGAATGCGTCGGGCTATGCCGTACTGCTGGCAGACGCCGATGGCGTTGTCATGGAGACGCTCGCCGAACCCGGGCAGGTGGTCAGCCCTGGGCAGCCGGTGGTTCGACTGGCACGGGCCGGTCAGCGCGAAGCCATCGTGCAATTGCCAGAAACCTTGCGTCCGGCCGCAGGGTCCACCGCTCAGGCGACGCTTTACGGCAACACCTCGGCTGCTGTCACTGCCAAGCTGAGGCTGCTGTCGGATTCGGCTGACCCTGTGACACGCACCTTTGAGGCGCGGTATGTATTGGCGGGCGGGCTGGCCAATGCGCCGCTGGGTTCGACCGTCACCCTTCGGATCGCCGAAGACGCCGCGCAAGGGCCGGTCCTGCAAGTTCCGATCGCTGCCCTCTATGACCCGGGCAAGGGAACCGGTGTGTGGGTCATTGCCGGCGAACCGGCGAAAGTCAGCTGGCGGCCTGTTCAGGTCCTGGGCTTGAGTGACGACGCTGCCCGAGTTGCAGGTGAGCTCAAGGTTGGCGAACGCATTGTCGCGCTGGGCGCGCATCTACTGCGCGATGGCGAGGAAGTGCGACTGAGCCCACAGGGTGACGTGAAGGTTGCCGGGGGCCGTCAATGAGTCTCAATTTATCGGCACTCGCCGTTCGCGAGCGCTCCATTACCGTGTTCCTGATCTTTCTGATTGCCGTCGCGGGTACCTTGGCGTTCTTCCAGTTGGGGCGTGCCGAGGACCCGCCGTTTACGGTCAAGCAGTTGACCGTCATCACTGCATGGCCGGGCGCGACTGCCCAGGAGATGCAGGACCAAGTCGCCGAGCCGCTGGAAAAGCGCCTGCAAGAACTGAAATGGTACGACCGCACGGAAACCTACACCCGTCCAGGTCTGGCTTTCACCATGGTCTCGCTGGTCGATCGCACGCCACCCTCGCAAGTGCAGGAGGAGTTCTATCAGGCGCGCAAGAAACTCGACGATGAGGCCACTCGGCTGCCGGCGGGCGTCATTGGGCCGATGGTCAATGACGAGTATTCGGACGTTACCTTCGCGCTGTTCGCCCTAAAGGCCAAAGGCGAACCGCAGCGCCTGCTGGTGCGAGATGCCGAAGCGTTGCGCCAGCGCCTGTTGCATGTGGCGGGCGTGAAGAAGGTCAACATCATCGGTGAGCAGCCCGAGCGAATCTTTGTGTCGTTCTCCCATGATCGACTGGCGACCTTGGGCGTCTCGCCCCAGGATATCTTCGCCGCGCTGAACAGCCAGAATCTGCTCACGCCTGCTGGCTCGATCGAAACCAAAGGGCCGCAAGTCGTCCTGCGGGTGGACGGTGCCTTCGATAAATTGGCGAAAATTCGCGACACACCGCTTGCGATCCAGGGGCGCACGCTGAAACTCTCGGACGTCGCGACAGTCGAGCGCGGATATGAAGATCCGGCCACTTTCCTGGTTCGCAATAACGGCGAAGAGGCGCTGCTGCTGGGGATCATAATGCGCGAGGGCTGGAACGGCCTGGACCTGGGCAAGGCACTGGACGCCGAGACGACCAAGATCAATGAAGGCATGCCACTGGGCATGACGCTGACCAAGGTCACCGATCAAGCCGTGAACATCGACTCGGCCGTCGGTGAGTTCATGGTCAAGTTTTTTGTCGCGCTGCTGGTTGTCATGCTCGTTTGCTTTCTCAGCATGGGCTGGCGTGTTGGCGTTGTGGTCGCAGCCGCCGTACCGTTGACGCTGGCGATAGTGTTTGTGGTGATGGCGGCCACCGGAAAGAACTTCGACCGGATTACCCTGGGTTCGCTGATCCTGGCGCTTGGGCTGTTGGTGGACGACGCGATCATCGCGATCGAAATGATGGTGGTAAAAATGGAGGAGGGCTACGACCGGATCAAAGCGTCCGCGTATGCCTGGAGCCACACCGCCGCGCCGATGCTGTCCGGTACGCTGGTGACGGCGATTGGCTTCATGCCCAACGGCTTTGCGCAATCGACCGCCGGCGAATACACCAGCAACATGTTCTGGATCGTCGGCATCGCCCTGATCGCCTCCTGGGTCGTCGCGGTGGCTTTTACCCCTTATCTTGGGGTGAAGCTATTGCCGGATATCAAGCCGGTCGAGGGCGGTCACGCGGCTATCTACAACACGCGTCATTACAATCGCTTTCGCCAGCTCCTGACCCGCGTCATCGCGCGCAAATGGTGGGTGGCCGGCACCGTGGTCGCGACATTTGTCGTGGCGATTCTCGGCATGAGCCTGGTCAAGAAGCAATTCTTCCCGACCTCCGACCGTCCCGAGGTATTGGTCGAGGTGCAGATGCCCTATGGAACTTCCATCGAGCAGACCAGCGCCGCCACGGCCAAGGTCGAGGCCTGGTTGCAAAAGCAGGATGAGGCGAAAATCGTCACCGCCTATATCGGTCAAGGTGCGCCACGCTTCTACCTGGCGATGGCGCCGGAACTCCCTGACCCGTCCTTCGCCAAGATTGTGGTGCTGACGAGCAGCCAGGAGGCCCGTGAAACCCTCAAGTTCCGTCTTCGCGAAGCGGTCGCCGAAGGGCTTGCCCCGCAGGCGCGGGTGCGGGTGACTCAACTGGTGTTTGGTCCGTATTCGCCATTCCCCGTGGCTTACCGGGTGATGGGCCCCGATCCGTCAACGTTGCGCGAGATCGCCGGTCGGGTACAGGACGTCATGCAAGCGAGCCCGATGATGCGGACCGTCAATACCGACTGGGGGCCACTGACGCCGACGCTGCATTTCAGCCTGGATCAAGATCGTTTGCAGGCGGTGGGCCTGACCTCGAATGCCGTCGCCCAGCAGTTGCAGTTCCTGCTCACGGGGGTGCCGATTACGGCGGTTCGCGAGGACATCCGTTCGGTGCAAGTGGTTGGTCGCGCTGCGGGCGATATTCGACTCGATCCCGCCAAGATCGAAGGTTTTACCCTGGTGGGCACGACGGGACAGCGTATTCCGCTGTCCCAGGTCGGCGAGGTGGATGTGCGCATGGAGGACCCGATCCTGCGGCGGCGTGATCGCACGCCGACCATTACCGTGCGCGGCGACATTGCCGAAAATTTGCAGCCACCGGACGTTTCGAGCGCAATCATCAAACAACTGCAGCCGATCATGGACACCCTTCCTGACGGGTACCGGATCGAGCAGGCGGGGGCCATCGAGGAGTCGGGCAAGGCCGGTCAGGCGATCGTGCCGCTGCTGCCGATCATGGTTGCCCTGACGCTGCTGATCATCATCCTCCAGGTACGCTCGATCTCGGCGATGGTCATGGTGTTCTTCACCGCGCCGCTGGGATTGATTGGCGTGGTGCCGACCTTGCTGATCTTCCAGCAGCCGTTTGGTATCAACGCCCTGGTCGGGCTGATCGCGCTCTCGGGCATTTTGATGCGCAATACGCTGATTTTGATTGGGCAAATCCACCACAACGCGCAAGAAGGGCTGGACCCGTTCCACGCGGTGATCGAGGCCACCGTACAACGGGCCCGGCCGGTGTTGCTGACGGCGCTGGCGGCCATCCTGGCATTCATCCCCCTGACGCATTCTGTCTTCTGGGGGACGCTGGCCTACACGCTGATCGGAGGGACCTTCGTCGGCACCATCATGACGCTGGTGTTTCTGCCGGCGATGTATTCCATCTGGTTCAAGATCCATCCTGACAAACAGGTCCAAACTGAAACAGCGAGGCTGGCGTAAGTCAGCAGACGCATGCTGTTGTCAGTGGATGTCGACTGAGAAATGAAGAGGTTTTTATGATGACTGCCGAAGGTCAAAAGCGAATCGTCGTCACAGGCATGGGCATTGTCAGCCCCCTGGGTTGTGCAGTGGAAGAAGTCTGGCTGAGGTTGCTGGCGGGACGTTCCGGTATTCGTAACCTGTCTGGCGATATCACCGAGGGTACCGGCGTTGCGGTGGGCGGCCAGGTGCCGTCTCTGCAAGAGGATGCCGTTGCGGGGTATGACCCCGAGCGCTTCATCTCGGTCAAGGATCGCAAGAAGATGGACCGTTTCATCGAGTTCGCCCTGGTCGCCGCCGATGAAGCCCTGGCGCAGGCAGGCTGGCATCCGACACAAGCCTCAGATCAGGAACGCACCGCGACGATTATTTCATCGGGCGTCGGTGGCTTTGGCGCAATTGCCGACGCTGTACGCACCACCGATGCGCGTGGCCCGCGCCGCTTGTCGCCATTCACCGCGCCGGCCTTTCTCGCCAACATGGCGGCCGGGCACGTTTCCATCCGGCATGCGCTCAAGGGGCCTCTCGGTGCGCCTGTAACGGCTTGTGCCGCCGGGGTGCAAGCCATTGGAGATGCGGCCAGGCTCATCAGAAGCGGTGAGGCGGATATCGCCATATGTGGCGGTACTGAAGCGGCGATAGACCGTGTGACCCTGGGCTGTTTTGCCGCCGCCCGCGCACTGTCCACGGGCTTTGCCGAGCACCCTCAGGAGGCCTCGCGTCCCTTTGATCGCGACCGTGACGGTTTCGTCATGGCCGAAGGGGCCGGGCTGCTGGTGATCGAGTCGCTGGAGCATGCCCTGGCCCGTGGTGCCAAGCCCCTGGCCGAACTGGTCGGCTATGGCACCAGCGCCGATGCCTATCACCTGACCGCAGGCCCGGAAGACGGCAGCGGCGCACGGCGCGCCATGCAGCAGGCTCTGCGCCAGGCGGGGGTCAGCCCTGCGGACGTGCAGCATATCAATGCCCACGCGACCTCCACACAGGTGGGCGATAACGGGGAGTTGGCAGCGATTCGCTCGGTGTTCGGGGCTGACTCTGGCGTGGCTATCACCTCGACCAAGTCCGCCACCGGGCACCTTCTGGGGGCGGCGGGGGGCATTGAAGCGATCTTCACCGTGCTCGCGCTGCGTGATCAGGTCGTACCGCCGACGCTGAACCTGCTTCATCCCGATGAAGCCGCAGAAGGGCTCGATCTGGTCGCCCTGAATGCCCGGAAGATGTCGATCACCCATGCGCTCTCAAATGGATTCGGGTTCGGCGGCGTTAACGCCAGCGTCCTGTTTCGTCGTTGGGATGCTAAATAGAGACGGCGAACTCACACCGGTTGCTTCACCTTCCGATGCACCCATCGTGCTTCGCTTTGCAGCTCCAGGACCTGCCAATGGAAGCGCTCAAGCGAAGCATTGTGGCCGACGCTGATCAGGATCGTTTCTGGCAGCGTCTCTTTGAGTAGTTGATAGCAGCGCGCCTCGTTGGTTGAATCCAGTGCCGAACTGCTCTCGTCGAGGAACAGCACCGTCGGGCGGGCCAGCAAGGCCCTGACGAACGCACAGCGTTGCTGTTCGCCGACGCTGAGGGTCTGCGCCCAGTCCCGCTCTTGCTCCAACAGATCGCTCAGGTGCTGCAGGCCAACTTGCTCCATGGCCTGGCGCAGCGCGGCATCTTCTTCGCGACGGGGTGGGTTGGGGTACCACAGAGCTTCACGCAGACTGCCCAACGGCAGGTAGGGTTTCTGCGCAAGCGTCAGGGCACGCTCACGGTCGTAACAGCTTGAGCCGCGAGCGTGATGCCAAAGCCCGGTAATCGTGCGGATCAGCGTTGATTTGCCGTAGCCGGACGGCGCGCGGATCATCAGGCTGTCACCGGGCTTGAGCGACAGATTGAAGTCTTTGAACAACGGCCGGCCGTTCGGCAGCCAGATGTCCAGGTCCTTGATATCGAGACCGTGGGCCTGTTGTTCGAGCCTGACCTGGGACTTGACCTCAACGTTATCCAGGCGCTCCTGGAAGCCGATCAAGCGGTCAATCACCGACTTCCATTCCGACAGCTCCGGGAACACGCTCACCAGGTAGGCGATGGCGGCGTGCACTTCGCCGAAGGCCGCGCTTATCTGTGTCAGGCGGCCGAGGGGAAAGGCGCCGGCAAAGAACTGTGGCGCCATGATGAACATCGGGATGACCGTTGCGCTGCGCAAGTAGAAGGTCGAGTAGCCCATGATCAGCTTCTGTTTTTTCACCAGCGCCCAGAAGTTCTCCAGCGCCGCCTCCAGGCGGTGGTTGAAGCGTTCGTTCTCTACGACTTCGCCGCGGTATTGCGCTACCGAGTCAGCGTTCTCCCGCAGGCGGATGAGCGAGAAACGAAAATCCGCTTCACGTCGCTGCTGCATGAAATTCAGGCTGGGCAGCGCGCGTCCCAGCCAGAAGGCCAGGCCGGTGCCCAGGAGCGCATACACCAGGGCGATCCACACCAGCAGTCCCGGAATGATGATGGACTGGTCGTTGAACGGCACGCTGACCAGGCTTGAGGCCTGCCAGAGGATATGCAGGAAGGAAAACAGCGACACCACCGAAGTCAACAGGCCCAGGCTCAATTTGAGCGACTTGACGATGAACAGGTCGATGTCTTCGGCGATCCGCTGATCGGGGTTGTCGACCTCGGTTTCTGTCAGCTTCAGCTTCTGGTAGCGCTGGCTGTCCAGCCATTGATCAAGCATGTTGCGGGTCGCCCAGCGCCGCCAGCGGATGGTCAGCTTCTGCTGGAAGTGGAACGCGCCCACGGTGAAGGCGGCCGTGCCGATCTGCAGCAGGATGAACTGCAGGCTGCCGATCAGGAAACCGTGGTAGTCCAGGGCCTGCAAGGCATTATAGAAATGCAGGTTCCAGAAGTTGGTGAGGATGTTGACCCCGACCAGGCACAGGGTCATCAGCACGGTGGCCAACAGCAGCAACAGGGCCGGGTACTTTTCCTCGGATGCCCAGAAAGGCCGCGCGAGACGCCAGAAATTGCGGAGTGTGTGCATGTGGTCTTGGTGAGCCTGGTCGCTAACGACGTTGAGTTTGCAGGGGAGGGAGGATAGGATCAGCCAATGCTAATCGTTTGCATTAATTAGGGAAAGCCACGGGAGCCCCGTTATCGAATTTCCAGAATGGCTTAACCAGGCCTGGCCGCCGATACAGCGGGTCATTCGGCAGGAACCTGGTGATCAGCCTGCCATCGCGTTGAGCCAGCTTGCCGACCCTGGCGTACTGCAACCCTTGCTGGCCCGGTTTGCCTTGCGTTACCCAGGGGTGAACCGCGCCGCCGTGGTTTCGCAGTGGTCGATGAACTACATGAGTATCGTCCTGCCGGCCACCCTGGCCTGTGTGCTGACGCGTCGCTGCGCGATCGAGTTCTGGGGCGAGGACGCATTGCTGTTGCACGACGACGGCCAACCTGCGGCGCTGGGCCTGGCCGCCGGACTGTCAGCCTTGGACGCGGACGGCCGTGCGGTGTACTGGTCGCGGTTGATCCACGAGCACCTGGCGCCGCTGTTCAGCACATTGGCCACCGCCGGTGGCCTAGCCCCGAAAATATTGTGGGGCAACTTCGTTGCTATCTGGGACGGTGCCTTTGCCAGGATGGACCCTGACCTGTCCAAAGACGGTTTTGCCGAGGCGCACCAGTGGCTGGAACAGGTCACGGTGAACAACGGACGCTTGAAGCTGCGAGGCCTGCAACGCATGGTCGAATCACCGGCGCCGCAGATTTGCCCGTGCTTGCCATTGCGCCGGCATTGTTGCCTGCATTACCAACTGCACGAGCCGGTCGAAGGCCAACCGCCGGTGCTCTGCGAATCCTGCCCCAAGCTGCACCGTCTGCCGCTGGCGGAGCAGGTGAGCTATTTGCATTACATCT
>NZ_WUUD01000035.1:325166-342305 GCF_009831705.1 Pseudomonas sp. PICF6
ACAGGTCTATGGTTTCCTCAAGACAGCATTTGCGCCAGGGGCGCGGTGTCAGCCTGGGGAGCGACTTCACTGAGCTTGCCATGTTCGATGCGGATCAGCCGGTCGGCCAGGCCGAAGTAGGCATCGTCGTGGGAGATGACGATCAGTAGTTTGCCGCGTTCGCGCAGGTCCGGCAGGATCCGGGTGTAGAAAAAGTGCTTGAACACCGGGTCCTGGTCGGCCGCCCATTCGTCGAACAGGTAGCAGGGGCGATCATCCAGATACGCACTGAGCAGCGCCAGGCGCTTGCGTTGCCCGGTGGACAACGCCAGCGTCGTCAGTTTGCCGTCCTCGATTTGCACCTTGTGGTCCAGCTGCAGGTGCACCAGGTAGTCCTGTGCCTGTTTCACCAGGTGCGGATCGTCGCCATCGAACAGGTTTTCGAACAGGCAGAAGTCGGTGAAGATCGCTGAGAAGTGCTGTCGGTAATGGTGATTGTCATTGCTCGAGGACACTTGTTCGTCGAGCATGACGTCGCCGCTTTCCGGCCGGTACAGCCCTGTCAGCAACAGCGCCAGGGTGGTCTTGCCGCTGCCGTTGCCGCCGGTGATGAACACCACTTCGCCGGCATTGAGGGTGAGGTCGATGGGGCCCAGGGTGAAATGACCGTCCTCGCGCTCGCGGTAGTAAGTGTGGGTGACCTGGCGGCACACCAGGCTGCGAACCTGGGTCGGCGAGATCGTCTCGACGGTTTCGTCGGCGGTTTGCATCTCGCCTTCCAGGGCGCGGATCTTGTTCAGGGCCACGCTGGCCCGACCGAGGGTCGGCAAGGCGTGCATCAGCTCCGACAACGGCGTGATCATGTAGAGGATCGCCAGGATATAGCCGGTGACCAGGCTCGCGCTCAGGTCGATGAAATGCGGCGCGGCGAACAGCACCACACCGATCAGCATGTAGAACACCGCATTGCCCCAGTTCAGGACCAAGGCGTAGATGCTCATGCCCCGCACGAAATCGCGGCGGTATTGCTGGCTCACCGGTATCAGCAGGCGGGTGAAGAAGTGCTGCCGGCGCGGATGGTTGAGTTGCAGTTCCTTGCTGCCATCGGTGAGCAGGCGGTACTGATTGAACAACTGGTCCTTGAGCTCGCGAGCACGGGAGATCGAGGTCAGCGCCCGACGTTGCGGCCAGTGAAAGCTCAGGCTGCCCAGGACGATCAGCAGCAGCGTCAGGCCGAGCAATGGCATGCTGAGCCAACCCAGGTAGCCGAGGCACGCGGCGATGATCCCGACATTGACCAGCAGGATCGGCACCAACTCCACCGCCTGGCTGATGGTCTGCGTATCGTCGGTGAGCATCGCCAGCAGGCGATGCTTGCCCAGGCGCTGCAATTGCGCGTAAGGCGTGTCGATCAGCTTGGCGCTCAGGTGCAGGCGCATGTCGTTGACCGCAGCCTGGCCCAGTCGCAACAGGCTGATGTCGGAGATGATCCGCGACACCGCGACCAACACCACCAGGCCAGCGAAGAGCAGGCCATCCACCGGGCGCAGCTTGTCGAACACCTCCAGGCTGTGGTTGATGTTGGCGATCAGGCCGGCAGCCGCGAGGCCGCAGATCAACCCCGTCAGGGTCGCCACCAGCAGTGCGCGCCAGGAGCGTTTAGCCATGAGTAACAACAGATCCATTTCAAACCGCTCCGTGTGTAGCAATGGCCGTGAGACGCGCCGCCAATTGTTCGTGCAAGGCGCGTTGCTCAAGGATGGTCAGGTGTTGCGCCGTGATGACCTCGCGGGTCAACGGCCCGCTGCTCAGGTCTTCCCAATGCGGGTCGGCGAAGTCGGCCTGGGCCAGGGTGTCGCTGGCCCACCAGACATGCACCGGGCAGCTTAGCCGGGCAGGCTTGAAGGTCGCCAGCAGATGCTGCGTGTGCTGCTGGTAGCGCAGCCGCGTTTGCAAATGCTCCCAACTGTCGCCATCGAGTCGCAGGCCTTGCTGGCGTGCCCACTGCACCAGCTCCGGCAGGCGTGCCGCTGGGGGCAGGGCGTCCAGTTGCTCCAGCAATGCGGCCATGATCGGTGGCGGCAACCGGCGCATCACGCTCTGGCTGTCCGGTGTCAGCGCTTGGGAGGCTGACTCCAGCAGCGCCTCGACACTGTCTTCTGGCGCTTGATGCTGGTACTGCGAGTCGATGATACCGAGAAACGCCACTGCTTGGCCCTGGCTTTCCAGGCGCGCGGCCGCAGCAATCGCCAGCAGACCACCGAGGGAGAAGCCCAGCAGGTGGTACGGCCCCTGGGGTTGCTGTTGGCGCAGGTGCTCGACATAGAGCGCGGCGAGGCTCTCGATATCGCCGCCCAGCGTTGTGCTGTCATCGCTCAGGTACGCCGCCTGCAAGCCCCACAGCTGCCAGGCCGACAGCGGCGCCAGCAGCGTGCGGTAATCCTGCACGTGGCCGGTGGAGGGGTGGAAGCAGAACAGGTTGGCGGCTTCGACAGCGTTTGGCGCCGACAACCGCACCAGTGGCGAGAGTTTGAGTTCGGCCTGCACCAATGCTGCAAATGCCGAGACGCTCGGGGCGTTGAACACCGCATTGACCGTCACCGGTGCCGACAGCGCGGTCTGCAGGCGACTGGCAAGCGTCACCGCCGCCAGGGAATGGCCGCCCAGCTCGAAGAAATCATCGTCGATGCCCACTCGCTCCAGGCCCAGCACCTGTGCCCAGACCTCGGCGAGCAAGGCTTCCAGCGGCGTGCGTGGCAAGGCACTGCCGACCGTGTCGAGGACTTTGTCAGCCCATTGCTGCAGGGTCTTGCGGTCGAGTTTGCCGTTGCCCATCAGGGGCAAGGCTTCGACGATCCGCAGGGTGGGCAGCATGTAGTCCGGCAAGCAATCCTGGGCCTGGCCATGCAGCCTGGCGACTGTGGTCGAATGCCCGGGCGCCAGGGTCATGAAGGCGAACAGTTGCTGGCCGAGCTCGCCGCGAGGGATGCATTCCACCGCGGCCTGGGCCACACCGGGAAGGCTGGTCAACTGCGCCTGGATCTCGTCGAGTTCCACGCGGAACCCACGGATTTTCACCTGACGGTCGGCCCGCCCGGTGATCTCCAGGCTGCCGTCATGGCGATAGCGGGCCATGTCGCCGGTGCGATAGAGGCGTTCGCCCGGCCGATGTGCCAGCTCGATAAAACGTCCGGCGCTTTGTTGCGTGTCCAGATACCCGCGGGCCAGTTGCGGGCCGGCGATATACAGCTCGGCGCTTTGCCCTGGGGCGGCCAACGCTTGCTGCTCGCCGAGCAGGTACAGGCGCATGCCGTCGAGGCGGTCGCTGAGGGGCAGGCGACGATAATCTACGCTCGGATCGGCTTTGTGCATCACCACCCCAACGGTGGTTTCGGTCGGGCCGTAATGGTTGAAGACCGTTAGCGCCGGAGCAAGGCTGCGAATGCTTTGCAGCAGGCGCCGCGAGCAGCTTTCGCCACCGAGAACCAATTGCTTGCGCGGCAACACGGCAGCGCTTTGGGCATGAATCAACCAGGCGTCGAGCAACGACGGCACGATCTTCAGGTGATCGATCGGGTACTGCGCCTGCCAGGCTGCCCAGGCCTGGGCGTCCATGGCCGTTTCCTTGTCCAGCAGGTGCAATTCGCCGCCGCTGAGCAGGGCCGGGAACAGCAACGTGTAGCCCAGGTCGGCCGCCAGCGAGGTGACCACTGCACTGCGTTCGCCTGCGGCCAGTTGCAAGCGCCGGGATACGCTGGCGACATAACTGGCCAGCTGTCGGTGCTCGACGATGACGCCTTTGGGCGTACCGGTGCTGCCGGAAGTGAACAGCACGTAGGCCGCGTCCTGTCCTTGGATCTCGACGTTGGTTGCAATCGTTGGCGCTTGCTGCCAGGCCGCTTCCTCGCGCAGGTCGAGGCTGCCGATGCCCGGCAACGCAGGGGCGCTGCCGGCCGAGCCGCTGAGTATGAAGGTCGGCTGGGCTTGTTGCAGGATCGCCAGCGAGCGTTGCGCTGGTTGATACACATCCAGGGGAACGAACGCCGCGCCGCTCTTGAGCACGGCGAGCATGGCCAGGACCATCTGTGCCGAGCGATCCAGGTACAGCGCCACGCGATCTTCGCGACCCACGCCCTGGGCGCGCAGGAAATGCGCCAGTTGGTTACTGCGGGCCTGCAGTTGGGCATAGCTCAACTGCCCATTGGGGTCGCGCAGGGCCAAATATTCGGGAAACTGCGCGGCACATTCATCGAAACTCGCCGGCACGCTGGTAAACGGCAGTGCCGCAGCGTCGGATGGCGCATGCAGGGCGGTCAGCGTTGCGGTAAAACTCGGCGCCTGCACGGACAGTTCGGCCAGGGGCTTGCCTGGGTTGGCCAGGGCATCGAGCAGCAGCGATTGGAATTGCTCCAGCAGCACCAGAGCGGCCTGTTCGCTGTAGCGGCCCGGCAGGTGGCAGAGGTTCAGGCGATAGCCGCCAGCGGTCGTTTCGGCCACCAACAGCAGCTCCATACCGGCGGGGATGGCCTGTGCGTCCAGCACCGTGAGCGTCGACGCCATGCTGCCCAAGGTGTCGAGTCGATCAGGCAACTGCCCACCCCACTGGAAGCCGTACTGCAAAGTGTCGGCCGGCAGTGCAGCGCTGACGCCGCAATATTCCTGCCATTCGGTGGCTTGCTCGCAGAGCACCTGCAGGTTCGCCAGCGCCTGGGCAAACTGGCTGTCCGCCGCCGCTTGCCAGCGCAGGGGCAAGGGCTTGGCGAACAATCCCCAGCAATCGGCGAGTTCTTCATAGTCGTCGCGGCAATCGTGGACCCAGTTCAAGGTCAGTGCCGGGCTGTCGCCGCTGCTCAGGCGCTGCAACAGCACGCCCCAGGCCGTCATCAGCACTTGTTCGGGCGATGCGTCGTGACGCTGGCAAAAGCTTTCCAGGGCCATGCTCAACTGTGGGTTGGCGCTCAAGCGAGTGGTCACCGGACCGTCGGAGCGGTCGCTGCGAACCTCACGGTAGAGCAACTCGCTGGCGGCCGCTTCGTCCAAGGCTTGGCTGGCCCAGAAACGCCGGCCAGGCTCGGCGTCTTCATCGGCCTGCAATTCGTAGAGCCAGGCGCTGTACTGGGTATAGGTCATGGCCTCGTCATCGACGGTCGGCGCATCCGTCGAAGCCAATGCCTGCGCCAGGCGCAGCAAGGTCCCGCGATCCGCGCTCAGCGCCGGCAGTTGCAGCATGACCCGCTGCCGATCGCCGTCGAGCGCTTGCACCTCGACGCTGATGGCGTCCGTGGTCGTGACCGTGGATTCAACCACTTGCAAGGGCATCAGCAAGCCTGGCTCTGGCCGTACTCGCAGGCGCAGGGCCTCGTGACACACGCTCAGGGCGGCGAGTCGTTGGTGAAGACGCTCCAGGGCCAACGGGCCTTTTATTTCCAGTTCCAGGCGCGCCGCTGGCAATCCCGCCAACCACTGGCTGCGTTGTTGGGGCGAGAGGGCGAAGGCTTCTTCGCGAGTTTCAAAGGCGCTCATGCCTGCACCTCCGCAGCCAGCGGCGGCTGTGCTTCGGGCAGGCAACCGGTCAATTGTTCGCGACGCATCATCTGGCCCATGGCGACACAGATCTTGCGCTCACCCTCGAAGGGATCCCGAGCGTGGGCCACCAACATATTGTCCAGCATCACCATGTCACCCTTTTGCCAACTGAAACGTACCGCGCAGTCTTCATAAGCCTCGCCGATCACTTGCATCACTGCGTCTTCAATCACGCTGCCATCGCCGTAGTACACGTTACGTGGCAAATGTCCGGGGCCGAACAGGCTGATCAGGTTGCTGCGCACTTCCGGCTCCAGGCAGGCGGTGTGGTGCAGTTGCACCTGGTTGAAGAACGACAGTTCCAAGGTCTCGGGATGCTCGACGATGGCCGGGCAGTGCTGGGCGATCCGCAGGTTGTCGGTTCCCAGCCATTCCCAGCGCATGCCCGACGCCAGGCATTGGCGCTCGACTTCCTCACGCTGTTCGGTCTTGAAGAAGTCCTGCCAGCGCACATCCAGCTTGTCGGTGAAGTGCCGCACGTACAGCAGCCCCAGGGCCTTGAAGCGAGCGACGATGTCCTCGGGCAAGCGCGCCAGCACCTGCCGGCAATCGACGATGGGCGTGCAACCGCCACGCGGCGCCGGCGTTTCGCAATAGAACCACTGCTTGCGTGGCCACTGCGGCAGATGGGAGCTCTCGTTGTGGAAGAGAATCATGTGCTGTTCCGGGTACGGCGTGGAGTGGTAGATGTTCTTGCCGGACTTGTTTTTCGGCAGGTCACCGTAGGTCCCGTAGAGGTCGGGTTCGATGGCCTGGGCGAACTGTTCGAAAGCGCTGGCATCCGGCAGGTTGAAACCCCGGAACAGCAGGCCACCGTGGGTCAGCAGCTGTGCATTGATCCATTCCCGCGCTTGCAGCGCCCAGTGCACCGGATCCAAGTCGCCGAGCAACGGCTCGATCACCAACGGCAAGGCTTGCCCGGCGCTGAGGGTGCGGGTACGGACCTGCTCATGGGCCACCTGGCTCACAGCGGTTGCACGGGTCTGCTTGAGCTTGCTCAATTTGGACTGCTTGCGGGCGCTGCGGGCCGAGGCCTCGTCGAGCGACGGATCCGCCAGGGACGTTGCGCTGGCGTTGCCACCCTCAAGGCGCCACGACCAATTGTCCAGCGCTTGTCCCGGGGCCGAGACGATCTGCTCCAACAGGCTCTCGAAGCCTTGTTCGAGGCGCTGGATGGTCGGCTCGTGCAACACGCTGGTGCGATACACCCAGCGCACATTCAGGCCTTGATCTTCGTCCTCTTCGACAAACACGGCGAGGTCGAACTTGCTGCTTTCCTGGCGTGATGCCAGATGCTCCACCTCAAGCTCCGGCAGGCTGGCATTGCCGCTGGGGGTGTTTTGCATGACGAACAGCACCTGGACCAGGGGATTGACCCCTGGTGTACGCGGCGGTTGCAGTTCCTCGACCAGTTTGTCGAACGGCACCTGCTGGTGCTGGAACGCCGACAGGCAATCCTCGCGCAAGCGTTGCAGACGGGCGTCAAAGCTTTCGCCCTCGCTCAGGCGGGCACGGATCGGCAGCACGTTGACGAAGAACCCGATGAGATGTTCCAGGGCCGGATGTTCGCGGTTGGCCAGGTCGGTGCCGACGATAAAGTCGTTGGTCCCGGTGGCTCGTTGCAACAGGCTGTTGAAGGCATTGAGCAGGACCATGAACAGCGTCGCCCGTTGCTCTTGCGCATAGGCTTTGAGCAGTTGGGCCTGGGCCGGTGTGAAGCGTTGCTCCAGGGCCGCACCCTGATAGTCGGGACGCGCCGGGCGTGGCTGGTCAAGCGGCAGCGGGATCAGCGTTGGCGCGCCGTCGAGCTGACGGCGCCAGTAGTCGATGGCCCGTGCCAGCAGGCGCTGTTGGGCTTCGCTGCGTTGCCAGGAGGCATAGTCGGCGAACTGGATCGGCAACACCGGCAGCACCGGTGTCGAACCGCTGGTACGAGCCTGGTACCCGACGATCAGCTCCTGCATGAGGATGCCCATGGACCACGCATCGGTCGCGATATGATGCAGCACCAATTGCAGCACATGATCGTCGGCGCCCAGGCGCAGCAGACTGGCGCGCAACATCGGCGCCTGTTGCAGATCGAACGGGCGTGCCGCCTGTTCATCAATCAAGCGTTGCAGGGTTTGCGCTTGTTCCTCGTGGTCGAGGTGACTCAGCTCGGTCGGCGTCAGGTCAACCCGCGGTGCCGGGCTGATGACCTGGCAAGGCTGGTCGCCGTGGAGATGGAACGCCGTGCGCAAGGACTCATGGCGTTCGAACACGGCCTGCAACGCCGCTTGCAGCGCTGCGACGTCCAGCGCACCACGCAGCCTGATGGCGGTGGTCATGTTGTAGGCGGCGCTGGGGCCTTCGAAGCGATCCAGGAACCACAACCGTTGCTGGCTGTAGGACAGCGGCAATGGCTGGTTGCGTGGCGCCAGGGCAATCTCGCTGTTGCCGTCGGCCTCGGTCTGGGCGTCGCGTTGCTGATCGACCGCTTCGGCCAATTGGTCCAGGGTGCCACGCTCGAACAGCGTGCGCAGCGGCAGGTTCACGTTCAACCGTCGGCGAATCCTCGACAACACCTGGGTGGCCAGCAACGAGTGACCGCCGATGGCGAAGAAGTCGTCGTGCACACCGACGGTGTCCAGGCCGAGAATTTCCTGCCACAGCTCGGCCAGGACCTGCTCGGTCGGCGTGCGCGGTGCCAAGCATTGCGCCTGCGCCGTTTCGTCCTGGGGCACACCCAGGGCGGCGAGGGCGCGACGGTCGATCTTGCCATTGGCGTTCAGCGGCAATTGCGCAAGGGCCAGCCAACGGGCTGGAACCATGTAGCTTGCCAGCTGCTGGCCCAGGTAAGCGCTCAAGACCTGTTGCGCGGACTCGCCGCCCAGGTTGGCCGTGTCGTCGAGCACATACCAGGCCACCAGTTGTAACGCCCCGCGCGCGTCGGGCAGTGCCAGCACCGCCGCGCTGTCCACCGCTGGGTGTTGCATCAGGCGGTTTTCGATCTCGCCCAGTTCGATGCGGTGGCCACGAATCTTCACTTGCTGGTCGCGCCGCCCGAGGTATTCGATCACGCCATCGGCGCGCATCCGGCCGATATCACCGCTGCGATACAGCCGCGCATCGGCTTGGAACGGGTGCGGAACAAAGGCTTCGCGGGTGCGTTGCGGGTCGCGCAGGTAGCCGCGACCGACGCCGACACCACCGATGCACAATTCGCCGGGTACACCGACAGGGACCAGGCGCAGCGCCGAGTCGAGAACGAACACCTGGTTATTGGCGGTCGGCTTGCCGATGGGCATGTGCAGGCAGTCGTCGGCGGGCGCTTCGGTGATGGGGTAGAAGGCAACGTCGTCCGAGCATTCGGCGGGACCGTAGGCGTTCATCAACGGGATCGCCGGGAAGCGGGCGAACCAGTCCCGCGCCAGGGCCGGCGGCAATGCCTCACCGGTGGGCAGGAGCCAGCGCAGGCTCGCCAAGGTGTGGTGCGTCTGGCTTTCCTGGAGCATGCCGCGAATCAGCGCCGGCACGGTTTCCAGCAGTGTCAATTGCTGCTCTTGAACCGCATCGAGCAGAGCCACAGGGTCATGGGCCTGGGCATCGGGAAGGATGTGCACGGTGGCGCCGAACAGCGGCGCGGCGAGGAACTGCCACACGCTGATATCGAACGCCGCCGAAGCCGTCTGGGCAATCCGGTCGTGCTCACCCAGGCCCAGGCTCGGGACCTTGCCGAACATGTTGTTGAGCATCCCGCGTTGTTCAACCATCACGCCTTTTGGCGTGCCAGTGGAACCCGAGGTGAAGATCACGTAGGCCAGTTGATCCGGGTTGTGCGCATAGGTGACCGGCGGCTGTTCGCGGCCTTGCCAGAGCGCCTGGGCGATCAGGCAGGTGGGTTGCTGGCGCATCTGCGGCAGGACGTTGTCCAGCGTTGAGCTTGCGTGCTCGCAGACCAGCAACAGCGGTGCTTCGCCCAGGTCCAGCAGCTCCGCCAGGCGTGCGTGGGGCTGTTGGATGTCCAGGGCCTGGAACGCCGCGCCGACCTTGAGCGTGGCGATCATCATCGTCAGCAAGGCCAGGCCCCGCTCAGCGAACAGCGCCACCAGGGTTTCCGGGCCGGCACCGGCCGCTTGCAGCGCATGGGCGATGCTGTTGGCGCGGCGGTCCAGTTCGGCGTAGGTCAGCGATTGCCCCTGGCATACGGCGGCGAGGTGTTGCGCACGGTTGCGCACTTGTTCGGCGAACAGCGCCGCATAGCCGCGCTCCAGCGGGAAGTCGACGTCGCTGCGGTTGCAGTCGATCTGCAACTGCCGGCGTTCCGCCTCGGGCAGCATGTGCAGGCTGCCCAGTGGCGCTTGCGGCGTCTCCAGCATGCCCGAAAGCAGCTGCACCAGATGGCCGAGCATGCGCTGCACGGTGTCAGTGCTGAAACGCATGCTGTCGTAGGACAGGCGAATGCCCAGGCGGTCGCCGGGGTACAGCACCACCGTCATTGGGAAGTTGGTGTGCACCCGGTCTTCATAGATGTCGATGCTGAAGGCATCCAGTTTCACGCTGCTGATATCCAGCGGCGCGTTCTCGAACACCACCAGGCTGTCGAACAACTGCTGGCCGCGCGGCACTTGGCTGCAACGCTGGATGTCCACCAGCGAAGCGCTTTCGTGTTCGCGCAATTGCGCGTTGTGGGACAGCAGCGCCTGCAACCAGTCGGCCACTGGCACCTCGGGATCGACATCGATGCGCAGAGGCAAGCTGTTGATGAACAGCCCGACCATTTCTTCTACGCCGGCAAGGTCAGTCGGGCGGCCGGCGACGGTCACGCCGAACAGCACATCGCGGTTGCCGCTGTAGCGCGACAGCAACAGCGCCCAGGCGCCCTGGATCCAGGTGTTGGGGGTCAGTTGGTATTGCTGGCACAGCTGCTGCAGCCGCTGGGTCTGGGCGATGCTCAGGGTCTGGTCGAAATCGCCAACCTGTTCCGGTGCCTGCTCCGGACGCGCCACGGGGCTGTCCACATGCAGCGGTGTCGGTTCGCTGAAACCGGCCATTTCGGCCTGCCAGAACGCATGGGCGGCGGCCATGTCATGGCGTTCCAGCCAGCTCATGTAGCCGCGGAAGGAGCGCAGGCGTGGACGGGCCACCGGCTCCTGGCGCACGATGGCCTGATAGATCGCCAGCAGGTCTTCCATCAGCAGGCCGAAGCACCAGGCGTCGGTCAGGATGTGGTGGAAACTGCGCACCACGGCGAAGCGTCGCTCATCGAGTTGGAACACCCGCAGGTGGGTCAGCGGCGCACAGGCCATGTCGAAACCTTGCAGGCGCTGTGCTTCGAGGGCCTGGTCCATCGCCAGGCGCTGCTGTTCTTCATCGAGGTGGCGCAGGTCCTGCCAGTCGAACGCCCGATGAGTTTGGCGGTATACGCATTGCAGCGGCTCATGATCGTCCTGCCACCAGAAGGCAGTGCGCATCATGGGGTGGCGCTCAAGGAACAACTGCCAGGCCGCTTCCATCGCCGGGCGCTGCAGTACCCCGTCCCAGCTGTAGCGTTGCTGCATCAGGTAGATGCCGCTGTGGGGTTGCAGCAGGGTGTGCAACAGCATGCCCTGTTGCATGGACGACAGCGGGTAGACGTCTTCGATGTTCGCCCAGTCCAGCGGTTCGGATGCCAGGGTTTTCGCTTGCTTGTGGCACAGCGCAAATGCCTGGCTGGCGGGGCGCAGGTCGGCTGCGCTGGCCAATCCGGCGAGTTCGTTCAAGCGTTGTGCCAGGCGCGGTGCCCAGTCGGCGGCGAGGGCGCCGTGGTTGCGCAGGTGCAGGCAATCGTCCTGCCACCAGGCGTCCAGGGTCAGCGGGCAAGTCGAAGCTGTCGCGGGGCTTGCGGCTTCGACCTGGGCCAGGATGCCACGCTCTTCGCGATGGCTGTCGAGGTTGCCGAGCCAGCGAATGGCCACCGATGCCGCCGGCAGATCACGCAGCGGTTCTTGCAGGTAGGTGTTGTCCGACAGGTAGCGCAGGGCGCCATAGTCGACGCCGTGCTGCGGGTAGGCGCGCATTTGCGCGGTCAGGGCCTGCAAGCGTTGCAGCAGGCTGTCGCCTTCGGGCTGGAGGAAGTACGGCACCGCCAGGGCCAATGGTCCCATGATGCGTGCCGGGTCGAGGTCGGCCACGGCAATCGGCGTATTTACCGGCAGGCGCTCGGCGCTTGGACGGGCATCGTGCACGCTCAGCGCAACCAGGCCATTGCCGCACAGTTCACGGCACTGTTCGACTACGGCAGCAGCCAACAGGCTGTTCCAGTCCAGTTGCAGCACTTCGCCCAAACGCTTGAGCTCACCTGAGGTGGCGGCCGGCAGGGTCTGCTCGACCACGCTGGCCGGCTGCTGGCTGTCCGGCAGTTGCAGCGTTTCCGTGCCGGCGTATTGCAGCCAGTGTTCCCAGGCGTCGTCCAGGGCATCGCCCTGTGCATGGGCCTGCTGGTGCCGCGTCCACTGGGTGAAATCGCCACCGGTGTAGGACAGGCGCACCGGCCGCTGATAGCGCAGTTGCGCCAAGGCCAGGTTGAGGTCGGTCAGCAGCAGCGACCAGGATGCCTCGTCCAGACACAGCGGATGAGCGGCCAGCAGCAGGGCGTGTTTGCCGTCCACTTCCAGCAGGCGGGCATGCAGGGTTTGGCCGGCGTCCAGTGCCAGCGCGTCGACACCGGCCTGGGCCAGGGCTTGCAGTTGCCCCGGCGTGCAGGTCTCCAGTTTCTCGGTGGCGATGACCGGGGCCTTGGCCGCGACCAGTACCCGTTGCTGCCACTGGCCCTCCGGCAGGGCCTTCAGCGCCAGGCGCAAGGCCTGGTGGTGTTGCTGCAAGGCGCAGATGGCCTGGTTCAGCAGCTCGCTATCGAGCGCCTGGCTCAGCGCCACGCAACGCCAGGTGGCGTGCAACGGCCCTTGTTGCAGGCGCGCCAGTTGCCCGGCGGCCAGCGGCAGGCCATAGCCATCGGCAATCTCGTGTGCCACGCCATGGCTGGCATCGGCGCCCAGCACCCGGGCGATATCGGCGATGGTGCGGTTCTCGAAGAGCTGGCGGGGCGTGAGTTTCAGCCCTTGCTGGTTGGCGCGGGCGATGATCTGCAAGTTGATGATCGAATCGCCGCCCAGGGCGAAGAAGTTGTCGTGCACGCCGACACGTTCCAGCTTCAGGACTTCCTGCCAGATGGCGGCCAGCTGCGCTTCGACTTCATTGCGCGGCGCGACATGGGTGGCGTTGTCGTCCGTGGGTTTTTGCGGGAGCGGCAAGCGCTGGACATCGACCTTGCCGTTGCGGGTCAGGGGCAGTTCGTCGAGGGTGATGAAGTGCGCCGGCACCATGTAGTCCGGCACCCGCGCACCCAGGTCGTTACGCAGTTTCGTGGCGGACAGCGACTGGCTGGCGACCAGGTAGGCCACCAGGCGCAAACTGCCGTCCAGTTCCACGGCACGGACCAGCGCCTGTTCGATCAGCGGCGACAGGCGCTTGAGCTGCGCTTCGACTTCGCCCAGCTCCAGGCGGTTGCCGCGGATCTTGACCTGACTGTCGACCCGACCGAGGAACGCCAGTTGGCCGTCCACTTGCCAGCGCACGCGGTCGCCAGTGCGATACCAGCGTTGCTGATCGGCGTCGAGATGGAAGCGTTCGGCGGTCAGGTCCGGGCGGTGCAGGTAACCCCGGGCCAGGGCGCCGTTGATCAGCAGTTCGCCGGATACCCCGGTGGGCACCAGGCGGCCGTTGGCATCGACCACTTGCAGTTGACGGTTCGGCAGTGGCCGGCCGAGGGCGATGCTGCGCAGGCCCGCCGGCAACTCGGTGGCAATCGCCCCGACTGTCGCTTCGCTCGGCCCATAGTGGTTGAACACCCTGAGCCCTGGCGCCAGGCGGTTGACCTGTTCCAGCAGCGCCGGGCTGAGGGCGTCGCCGCCGAAGACCAGCAGGGCGCGGGGCAGCAGGCGGGCATCGGGCAACGCCTGCAACAGGCCGGCCAGATGACTTGGGGTGATCTTCAGCACATCCACCGGGTGTTGGTCGAAGAATTCGGCCAGTGCCAGGGGGCTGAAACCGCTGTCTTCATCCACCAGCAACAAGCTGGCGCCGCTGCACAGGGCGCCGAACAGTTGGGTGTGGCCCAGGTCGGCGGCGATGCTGGACAGCAAGCCGTAGCGAGCCGCCGATGGCGGGTTGAGCACTGCGTGCACCGCCGTCAGGTAATCGACGATGGACTGGTGCTCGACCACCACGCCCTTGGGGGTGCCGGTGGAGCCCGAGGTGTAGATCACGTAGGCAGCATCGGTCGGGCTGTGGACCACGACCGGTGGCGTGTCTGGCTGGGACGCGATGGCGTCGGTCTGTTCCGCCAACCACAGCGTCGGCGTGTGCTCGGCCAGGTCTTTGAGCAGGGGTGAAGCGGCGGCACCGATCAGCAGTGCGGCGCGGCTGTCCACCAGCACGTCGGCCAGGCGCCCGGCAGGCTGCTTGAGGTCCAGCGGCAGATAGGCGGCTCCGGCCTTGAGGGTGGCGAGCAGGGCGATCACGAACTCGGCGCTGCGTTCCAGGGCCAGTGCCACCACGCTGTCGTGGCCGATGCCCTGGGCACGCAAGTACTGGCTGAGGCGGTTGGCCTGCTGATCCAGTTCACGGTAAGTCAGGGCGCTCTGGCGGTCGCGCACCGCCAGCTGTTGCGGGTGGGCGGCCACCTGTTGTTCGAAGCGCTGGTGCAGGCACGTAGCGGCTACCGGCAGTTGCACGCCGCGACCCTGCACGAGCAATTGTTGGCGTTCTTCAGGGCTCAGCCATTCAAGCTCGCTGACCCGGCACTGCGCGTGCGCCGTCATCGCCAACAGGATCGCGCGCAATTGGGCCGACAACACCGCGACTTCGGCATCGCTGAAACGACTGCGGTCGTAGCTGATCAGGTAGTGCAGTTGTTTGTCCGGCACCACGATCAGCGACAACGGGAAGTGGTTGCGGCCTTGGGTGTGGGTGATGCCATCGACCTGCTGGTCGCTGCTCGGGGCACTGAAACTCAAGCCACCGGTGTCCTGGTTAAGTGCGTCGGTGACCGGGAAGTTCTCGAACACCAGGATTGAGTCGAACAGCGCCTGTTCAGCGGCGATGCGCGTCATCGACTTGAGTTTGCCCAGGGGCAGGTAGGCGTGGTGGCGCAGATCGCTGTTGGCTTGCTGCAAGTGTTGCAGCCAGTCCACCAGGGTCGGCTCGTCGGCCCATTGCACGCGCAGCGGCAAGGTATTGATGAACAGCCCGACGGTGCTGTCTACCGCCGCCAGGTTCTCCGGACGCCCGGCGACGGTGACGCCATAGACCACGTCGTCACGCCCGGCGTGTTGACCCAGCAGCAGTGCCCAGGCGCCCTGGATCAGCGTGTTGATGGTCAGGTCATGCTGACGGGCGAAGTGCGCCAATTGCTCGGTTTCGCTGGCGGCCAGCAGGCTTTCCCGTTCGGCGAACGGTGCCCCCGCAGGCGCTGGCTGGCGTACGGCGAAGCTGGGCAGTGGGGTCGGCTCGCTGACGTCCTGCAACTGTTCGCGCCAGAAGCTTTCGGTGGCGGCCATGTCCTGTTCCGCCAGCCAGGCGATGTAGTCTCGATAAGGGCGGGTCGGCGCCAAGTGGGCGGGGCGGCCATGGGCTTGTTCGTAGTACAGCGCCAGCCACTCCTGCACGGCGATGCCGACGCTCCAGCCGTCCATGAGGATGTGATGGAAGGTCCAGATCAGATGCCAGCGCTCGGGGGCCAGGCGCACCAGGCACACGCGCATCAGCGGCGAGTCATTCAGCTCCAGGGGTTGTGCCCGTTGTTCCAGTGCCAACTGTTCCAGCGCGGCCTGGGGCTCGGCGCGGTCCTGCCAGTCCAGTTCAGTCAAGGGCAACTCAACGTCCTGTTGCACCACCTGATAGGCATCGTCCAGTTCCTCCCAGAGAAAAGCACTGCGCAGCACCGCGTGACGCTGCATCAGCGCCTGCCAGGCACCACGAAAAGCGCTCAATTGCAGCGGGCCGTTCATGTCCAGGCTCAACTGCTGGTAATACACCCGCGAATCCGGTTCGTAGACACTGTGGAACAACAGGCCGTGCTGGGTCGGCGAAAGGGAGTAGATGTCTTCGATGTTGTTCATGCTTGTTTGGTCCATTTCAAAGTCTTGAAAACTCAAGTGAGTCGATCAGGGCGCCGCGCCGGTCCGAGACCTGCGCGGGCGCGGCGTCGCTCGCTAGCTTTGGGAATTGGGTTTGGTCTTGAGTTTGCCCAGCAGCTTGTCCAGGGACTTCTGGTTCAGCGCCTTGGCCAGCGGGAAATCCGCTGGCATCAGCGAACCGGCCTGCGGGTCGAGGCAGTGCTCGACCAGCGCCTGCAAGTGTTCCAGCAGACGAGCGGGCAAACGGCTGTCGGCGTTCGGCGTGACGCTGTGCCATTCGACACGCAACACGCCGTCCTCCAGCCAGGCCACTACTTCACGGGCATGGGTCACTCGGTTCACCGGGGCCACCTCCGGCGGCGGGGTCAGGCTGCTGGCGCGCAACCAGCCCTCTGGCGTTTGCTCATGCCCCAGGTAGTTGAACAGCACATCACCGTGGCTGGCCGGCAACTCGCCGCGCTGGCGCAGCAAGCCGTAGCCAAGGCCTTGGCCGGGTACGTCACGCAAGGCTTGCTTGGCGTTGCGCACCTGCTCGCCCGCGGCACCGCGGGCGTTCACCCGCAGTGGGTACAGCGTGGTGAACCAGCCGACGGTGCGGCCGACGTCCAGCCCGGCAAACGGTGCGTCACGTCCGTGGCGCTCAAGGTCCACCACGATATCGCTGCGCTGTTCGACTTCGGCCAGGGTCGCGGCGAGGGCGGCGATCAGCAGTTCTTCCGGTTGCGTGCGGTACGCCGCGTGGGACTCGGTCAGCCATTGCTGCGTGCGACTGGCATCCCAGCGGGCCGCCAGTGTCTGGCGCTCGGCGACCGTGGCCATGGGCGGCCGGTTCGTGCCGACCTGGGCACTCCAGTAGCGATGCTCGGTAGCAGCCTTCGCGGCATGGGCTTGCAGGTGCTCGGCCCATTGACGATACGAGGTGGTTTTTGCCGGCAACGCCGGGCTTTCGCCACGTTCCAGGGCGGGGTACAGCTGTTGGAAGTCTTCCAGCAGCGGCGTCCAGGACACCGCATCGACCACCAGGTGATGGGCCACCAGGTACAGGCGCTGCGGCGTGCCCTCCAATAGGGCTGCGGCAAACAACGGGCCGTGTTGCAGGTCCAGGCTCTGCGCGACGTGCAGCAGTTGTTCCGGGTGTTCGCAGCGGGTCAGTTGGGCCGGGGCCACCGGCGCGATGTGCGCCTGCCATTGCCCGTCGATGTTGCTGAAACGCAAGCGCAGGGCGTCGTGGTGGGCCACCAGCCGGTCCAGCGTGGCTTGCACGATGGCCGGTTCCAGGCGACGGTCGCTGTCGGCCAGCACCGCTTGGTTCCAGTGGGCGGCCTGGACCTGCTGCTGGTCGAAGAACCACTGGTGCAACGGCATCAGCGGCATTGGCCCGCTCACGTCGCCTTGCTCGGCCTGGGTCAACAGTGTC
>NZ_WUUD01000035.1:342315-344056 GCF_009831705.1 Pseudomonas sp. PICF6
TCAGGGCGGCTTGTTGGCTGAGCGCGGTGTGCAGGTCGGTCGGGCCGCTGTAGTTGCGCTCGGTGGCGTTCCATTCGACCAGTTGACGCTGACGTTCTGCCGCCGGCAACGGTGACCAGTCCCCGAGACGGGTCTGCGGTGCTTCGAGCATGGCTTCCAGCAGTTGTTGCCACTGTTCCAGCCAACGCCGGGCCGTGGTTTCGCTGAACAGCGCGGCGCGGTACTCCAGCAACACCGACAGCACCTCGCCGTCGTGCACTTCCCAGTTCAGGTCGTACTTGGTGGCCTGGGCGGTCACCGCCCGTTCGCTGACCTGCAACTGCGGCCATGGCTGGCTCGACGAATCGGCGTTCTGCATGGCGAACAGCACTTGGAACAGCGGCGTCTGGCCGAGGCTGCGCGAAGGTTTCAGGTGCTCCACGACCTGGTCGAACGGCACGTCCTGATGCTGCTGTGCATCCAGCACACGGTTGCGCACCTGGCCCAGCAAACCTTCGAAATCCAGCGTCGGATCCAGATCGGCGCGCATGACCACGGTGTTGACGAAGCAGCCGATCAGCGGTTGCAGCTCGGCGAATGGACGCTGGGCCACCGGGCTGCCGACCCGTACGTCGCGCTGGTTGGCGTAGCGCCCCAAGAGCAACTGCGCCGCACCGAGCATGAGCATGTACAGCGTGGCGCCGCGTTGCTGGGCGAACTGCCGCAGGCGTGCCACCAGGGCAGACGGCAATTGCAGTTGCACTGCGCCGGCCGCTGGGGCGAGCTGGTTCGGACGGCCCTGTTCGGTCGGCAGGTCCAGCAGGTAGTCGCCGTCCTCCAGTTGGTTGCGCCAGTATTCCAGTTGGCTGCTGAACATGGTCTGTTGACCGGGCTCGCGCTGCCAGAGGGCATAATCAGGGTATTGCAGCGCCAGCGCCGGGAGTGCCGCCGGAGTGCCCTGGCACTGGGCGGTGTAGAACTGTCGCAGCTCATCCAGCAGGTTCTGGCTGGAGGCGTCATCGGTGGCGCAGTGGTGCAGGCTGAGCAACAGCAGCGACTGGGCGCCGCCGCTGCGTTGCAGCAGTGTGGTACGCACGGGCACTTCGGCGGCGAGGTCGAAACGGCGGCCAGTTTGCGCGTGGATCGCCGCGTCGGTCAGTTGTTGCCACTGCTCGTCGCTGGCGGCCTGCAGTGGCGTGACTTGCAAGGTGATAGCGACTTGCGGTTCGACGATCAACGCCAACTCGCCGTCGGTATCGCGCACGATGCGGCTGCGCAGAATCTCGTGGCGCTGGACCACGCTGTCCAGGGCCGTTTGCAGGGCCTGGACATTGAGTTCGCCGTCCAGTTGCACGGCGCTGACCACGTTGTATTCACCACCGCCGGCGCTCAATTGTTCGAGGAACCACAAGCGTTGCTGTTCGAACGACAGCGGCAGGCGGGCGGGCCTTGGCACTCCAGTCCAGGTGGAGGCTGGAGTATCCAAGGGATCGCCGAGCAGGCTCGCGAAGGCAGACAGTGTCGGGTTCTCAAAAAGACTACGCAGTGGGGGCACCCGAGTGAACCGCTGACGCAAGCGGGTAAACAGCATCGCGGCCAACAGCGAGTGACCGCCCAGGTTGAAGAAGTTATCGTGGACGCTGACATCCGGGCATTCCAACACTTCGCAGAACAGCCGACTCAGTACCGTTTCGGTGGCGTTACGCGGTGCCACATGAGGTTGGTTGTCGTCGATGTTTGGCAGTGCCGTAGCCGCCAATGC
>NZ_WUUD01000035.1:344066-344581 GCF_009831705.1 Pseudomonas sp. PICF6
GTGGTCACGTGGGCCAGCGCCGCCGGGGTCGGCGAGCGGAACAGGTCCCGTGGCGTGAGCGAATAGCCCTGTTCACGCAGGCGCGAGATCAGTTTCAGGCCGAGGATCGAGTCACCACCCAGGGCAAAGAAACTGTCCGAGGTGCCGACTTCACGGCCGCCGGTCAAGGTGTCGCCGAGCAGTTCGCCGAACAACTGGCAGAGCAGGCGTTCCAGCTCGTTGCGCGGTGCCGCGTAGTCTTTCTGGGTGCTTGGCAGGGGCAGGGCAGCCAGGGCCTTGCGGTCGATCTTGCCGTTGGTGCTCAGGGGCAGGGCCGGGATTTGCACCCACACTGCCGGCACCATGTACGCCGGCAGTTCGGCCGCGAGCTGGGTGTCGAGATCCGACTGCGCGGTGCTACTGCTGTAGAACGCTACCAAGCGGTTGTCGATGACCAGGGTGCAGGCGCCGGTGATGGCCGGTAGGTTCAGCAGCGCTGAGTCGATTTCCCCCAGCTCGATGCGCTGGCCGCGCAG
>NZ_WUUD01000035.1:344591-345081 GCF_009831705.1 Pseudomonas sp. PICF6
CCTGCGCGAGCAGTGCGGCGTCGATTTCCCCCAGTTCAATGCGCTGGCCGCGCAACTTCACCTGATGGTCGAGACGCCCCAGGTACTCGATGTTGCCATCGGCCAGGAAGCGGCAACGGTCGCCGGTGCGGTACAGGCGGTCACCCTTGATGAATGGGCTGGCGAGGAAGCGTTCCTCGGTCAGGTCCGGGCGTTTCAGATAACCCCGGGCCACGCCGACGCCACCGATGTACAGCTCGCCGATGCTGCCAATCGGCAACGGTTGCATGGCCTCGTCGAGGATGTACAAATGCAGGTTGGCGATGGGCTTGCCGATCGGCACGATCACGTCGTTGGCCGAGCAACGCCAGACCGAGACGTCGATGGCTGCTTCGGTCGGGCCGTACAGGTTGATCAGGGCGGCCGGGTGCTGGCCCATGAAACGCCGCACCAGATCCACCGGCAGTGCTTCGCCGCTGGCAAACACCTGGCGCAGGCTGTGGCAGTTGAC
>NZ_WUUD01000035.1:345091-347362 GCF_009831705.1 Pseudomonas sp. PICF6
CACGCCTTTGGGTTGGCCGGTGGAACCGGAGGTGTAGAGCACGTAGGCCAGGTCGTTGGCCTCGACGCTGATCGGCTCTCCAACTTCAGCGTTTGGCAACGCATCCAGCGTCCAGGCTTGATGTCCGGTTGGCAGGCGCGACAGCCACTGCGCCTGGGTCAAGGTGACCTTGGCATCGGCGTCTTCGATCAAGAACGCCAGGCGTGCAGCCGGCAACTCCGGGTCCAGCGGCAACCATGCGGCGCCGGCATGGACGATGCCGAGCAAGGCCACAACCATTTCCACCGAACGCTCCATGCACAGCGGCACGATGCTGTCGGTGCCTACACCGGCGGCGCGCAGGGCCCGGGCAACGGTTTGCGCCCGTCGATCCAGCTCGGCATAGCTCAGGCGCTGACCTTCGAACACCAATGCCGGGGCGTTGGGGCTCAGGGCTGCCTGTTGGCTGAGCGCGGTGTGCAGGTTGGTCGGGCCGCTGTAGTGACGTTCGGTGGCGTTCCAGCGATCCAGTTGCTGCTGATCCTGCTGTTGCGGGAACAGTTCGACCAGCGTGCGCCCAGGGGTTGCCACCAAGGCATCAAGCAGCGCACACCACTGCGCGCTCCAGCGTTGCATCGTCGTTTCGTCGAACAAGGCCGATTGGTATTCCAGCGCCAGCGTCATGTCGCTGCCATCGTCCTGGACTTCCCAGCTCTGTTCGAACTTGGCGTCGATCAACGGCAGCATCTGCTCTTCGACGTTCAGCCCCGGCCATTGGCTGCTGTCCACCCGGCCATAGTTCAGGGAGAACAGCACCTGGAACAGCGGTGTACGGTTCAGGTCGCGGTTTTGCGCGACAGCACCGACCAGGGTGGCGAAGGGCAGGTCGGCATGGGCCTGGGCTGCGCGCAGGTCGGCCTCAAGGCTGGTGAGCAATTGCTCGGCCGGAGCCCGTTGGTCGACGTCGCTGCGGATCACCAGGGTGTTGACCAGACAGGCCAGCAGTGTCTGGGCTTGCGGTTGATCACGCTGGTCCGCCGGGGTGCCGAAGCGAATCTCCCGTTGACCGCTGTAACGCGCCAGCAGCGCGCTCAAGGCCGTGGCGAGCACCACATAGGTGGTGGTGCCGCGCTGACGGGCGAACTGACGGATGGCTTCGGCGCGCTGGGTGCCGAGACGGAGGGTCAGTTGCCGGGCGCGACGATCTGCTTCGGCGCCACGCGGATGGTCGATGGGCAGGTCGAGTTGGTAGTCTTCCTGGCCCAGGTGGTTTTTCCAATAGTCCAGGCTGTCACTGCGTCGGGTCTGGGTGTCCGGGTGCTGTTGCCACAGGGCGAAATCGACGTAGTCGATCTCCAGCGGCGTCCAGGCCGGCGACTGCCCGTTGAGGCCGGCGGCGTAGGCCTGGGTCAGTTCGTCGATGAGCAACTGCATGGCCCAACCGTCGGTGGCACTGTGGTGCAGGCACACCAGCAGCAGGTTTTCGTCGCTGCCCTGGCGTTGCAGCAGATGCGCGCGCCAAGGTGCGGCGGCGGCCAGGTCGAACGCTGTCATCAGTTCGTCCTGGGCGTTGGCGCAGGCCGAGGCCCAGTCCTGGGTCGCGACCTCAGTGACCGCGAGCTCCGGTCCGTGGTCGTCGATCAGCAATTGCGGCTCGCCGTCGACTTCGACAATCCGGCTGCGCAGCACCAGATGGCGCTGGCTGAGCTGCTCAAAGGCCTCGCGCAAGACCTGGACCTGCAGCTCACCGCGCAAGGTCAGGGCAAACGGCATGTGGTACTCGCGGGATTCCGGCACCAGGCGACTGAGCATCCAGAATCGGCGCTGGGCCAGACCCAGGGGCAATTGCGCCGGGCGCGGTTGTGCGCTGATCGACTCACCGGGCATGGCCGCGCGCAGATGCTCGGCCAAGGCCGCCACCGTTGGTTGGGCGAACACCAGCGGCAAGGGCAGGGAAACCCCAAGGCGCTCACGGACCCGACTGACCAGGCGGGTGGCCAGCAAGGAGTGGCCGCCGAGTTGGAAGAAGTGATCTTCGATGCCGACTGGCGAACAACCCAGCACTTCGCCGAACAGTTCGCAGAGTACGCTTTCAGTGGCGTTGCGCGGTGCTGTGCGCGGCTGGTCGCTTTGGCTCTGAGGCAGCGGCGTGGCGGCCAATGTCTTGCGGTCGAGCTTGCCGTTGCTGTTGAGCGGCAGGCTGTCGAGCTGCACGAACAGGCTGGGCTGCATGTGCGCGGGCAGGCTGTCGCTCAACTCGGCACGCAGGGTCGCCTCATCGGTGTCTCCGCA
>NZ_WUUD01000035.1:347372-347535 GCF_009831705.1 Pseudomonas sp. PICF6
TTCTTCGACAAACGCCCGAAGCATCGACGGGACGAAGTGCAGGGTGGTGACCCGCTCCTGCTGGATCAACTGGCTGAGATAGGCCGGGTCGCGATGCCCGTCCGGACGCGCCACCACCAGGGTCGCGCCGGTGATCAGCGGCCAGAAGAACTCCCACACCGAC
>NZ_WUUD01000035.1:347619-347752 GCF_009831705.1 Pseudomonas sp. PICF6
TGCAGCCGGCAATTCCGGGTCCAGCGGCAACCACGCGGCGCCGGCATGGACGATACCGAGCAAGGCCACGACCATCTCCACTGAACGCTCCATGCACAGCGGCACGATGCTGTCAGTGCCTACACCGGCGGCG
>NZ_WUUD01000035.1:347762-350341 GCF_009831705.1 Pseudomonas sp. PICF6
CAGACCGAGACGTCGATGGCTGCTTCGGTCGGGCCGTACAGGTTGACCAGGGCGGCCGGGTGCTGACCCATGAAGCGCCGCACCAGATCCACCGGCAGGGCTTCACCGCTGGCGAACACCTGGCGCAGGCTGTGGCAGTTGATCAGGCTCGGTTCTTCGACAAACGCCCGAAGCATCGACGGGACGAAGTGCAGGGTGGTGACCCGTTCCTGCTGGATCAACTGGCTGAGATAGGCCGGGTCGCGATGCCCGTCCGGGCGGGCGACCACCAGGGTCGCGCCGGTGATCAGCGGCCAGAAGAACTCCCACACCGAGACGTCGAAGCTGTACGGGGTCTTTTGCAGGACACGGTCGTTCGGGCCAATCGGGAAGGCGTCCTGCATCCAGTGCAGGCGGTTCATCAAGGCGCCGTGTTCGTTCATCACGCCTTTGGGTTGGCCGGTGGAACCGGAGGTGTAGAGCACGTAGGCCAGGTCATGAGCTTCGACGCTGATCGGCTCGAACGCTGGGGCCTGGGGCAGGGCGTCGAGGGTCCAGGCCTGATGCCCGGCGGGCAGGCGCGCCAGCCACTGCGCCTGGGTCAAGGTGACCTTGGCATCGGCGTCTTCGATCAGGAACGCCAGGCGTGCAGCCGGCAATTCCGGGTCCAGCGGCAACCACGCGGCGCCGGCATGGACGATGCCGAGCAAGGCCACAACCATTTCCACCGAACGCTCCATGCACAGCGGCACGATGCTGTCGCTGCCCACGCCGGCCGCACGCAGGGCCCGGGCAACGGTTTGCGCCCGTTGATCCAGTTCGGCATAGCTCAGGCGCTGGCCTTCGAACACCAATGCCGGGGCGTTGGGGCTCAGGGCGGCTTGTTGGCTGAGCGCGGTGTGCAGGTCGGTCGGGCCGCTGTAGTGACGTTCGGTGGCGTTCCAGTCAATCAGTATGTGCTGACGTTCCGCAGAACTCAGCAGAGGCCATTCGGCGATTGGCCGTTGCGGTGTTGCGATCATCCCCTCAAGTAATTGCTCCAGGCGCGTCAACATTTGGCGGCCGCTGTCGGCGAAGAACAAATCCTGCGCGAACAACAGCTCCAGCCGAATCGGCGCATTGGCCGGGCACAGCACGTGCAGGTCCAGATCGCATTCGGAGTGGCGCAGCGGCGTGTCCAGGGCTTCGAATTCCAACCCGGGGAAGCGCAACCGCGACTCCATGGCCAGTTGCTGGGCGACCATCACCTGGTACAGCGGTGCATGGCTGAGGCTGCGTGGCAGTTGCAGGCTGTCGACCAATTGTTCGAACGGCAGGTCCTGATGCAGCAAGCCGTTGCGCAGACGCTCGGCCACTTGTTTGACCAGGGCGGTGAAGTCGGCTTGCGGCTCGAAGTCCGCGCGAATCGCCAGGTTGTTCAACAGAATGCCCAGCAGCCCTTCGGTGCCCGGTTGTTCCCGGTGGGTGACAGGGGTGCCGACCAGCACCGTGGCATCGCCGCTCAAACGGTGCATCAACACGGCGAAACCTGCGAGCAGGACGGTGAACGGCGTGGTGCCGAGGCGACTGGCAAAGGCGTGTACCCGGTCGCTGAGATCGGCGCTGAGTTCACGCTGCACGATCCCGGCGCGGTAGCTTTGCGCCGATGGCCGTGGATGATCGGTGGGCAAGGCCAGCAGCGGGCTGGCGTCGCTGTCGCGACGGTCCAGGGTGGTGGTCCAGTAATCGAGTTGGCGCTTGAGTTCGGCGCCTTGCAGATGTTCGCGCTGCCAGAGGGCGAAGTCAGCGTATTGCAGTGGCAGGGCCGGCAGTTCGGCGGCGGCGCCCTTGCAACGGGCTTCATAACCCAGGGCCAGCTCGCGCAGGGCGATGGTGGCCGACCAGGCGTCCGAGACCAGGTGATGCAGGGCGATGCCGAGCACATGCTCGTCCGGCGCCAGGCGCAGCAAGCGCGCCCGCAACAACGGAGGGCAGGTCAGGTCGAACGGTTGCTCGAAGGTGTCTTGCAAGGCATTGAACTGCGCGCCGGCGCGCGCGGTAGCGGTCAGGCTCGACAAGTCTTCGAAGGGCAGCGAGATGTCCAGCGCTGGGCTGATGCGCTGGCAGGGCACGCCGTTGTTATTGTGGATGCCGGTACGCAGGATTTCGTGGCGCACCAGCAGATCGTTCAGGCTGGCGTGCAGCGCCTGGACGTTGAGTTCACCCTTGAGGTGCAGGGCGAACGGGATGTTGAACAGGGTGGTGCCCGGCGTCAGTTGTTCGATGAACCACAGGCGCTGTTGCGAGAACGACAGCGGCAGCAGCGTCGGGCGTGGCCGGGCCTGGGGCATGTTGAGCGCGCTGCTCTGCGGTGCGGCGGCCTCGGCCTGGCGGGCGCCGATGGCTTCGGCCAGCAAGGCCACGGTCGGCTGTTCGAACAACACCCGCAACGGCAGGTCGAGCTTGAATTGGGTGCGCAGGCGGGCAACGATCTGGGTCGCTAGCAGCGAATGCCCGCCGAGGGTGAAGAAGTTGTCTTCCACGCCCACTGTGTCGCGCCCCAGGACCTCGGCCCAGACAGACGCCACGCTGGTTTCCAGCGCGTTGCGCGGGGCGATGCT
>NZ_WUUD01000035.1:350351-354844 GCF_009831705.1 Pseudomonas sp. PICF6
TGCCGTTGTTGTTCAGGGGCAGCTTGTCCAGGCAGACGAAGGCCGCCGGCACCATGTACGGCGGCAGTTGCGCGCGCAGGTGCTCGCTCAGGTCGTCGCTGCCCAAGGACTCGTCATGGGCCGCCCAGTACGCCACCAGCCAGGCTTCGCCGGCGGTGTTTTCCCGCAGCAGAACCACGGCTTCCCGCACGTTCGGGTGCTGCGCGAGACGGTGTTCGATTTCCGTCAGCTCGATCCGGTGCCCGCGCAGTTTGACCTGCTGGTCGCGGCGGCCGAGGTATTCGATCACCCCGTCTGCACGCCAGCGCCCCAGGTCACCGGTGCGGTACAGGCGACCTTCGAGTTGAGGATGGTCGATAAAGGCGTCAGCGGTGCGTTGCGGGTCGTGCAGATAGCCGCGGCCGACGCCGACGCCCCCGACACAAATTTCCCCGGCCACGCCAACCGGCACCGGACGCAGGGCTTCGTCCAGCACATACAGGCGGTTGTTGGCGGTCGGCTGGCCGATGGGCATGTGGCTGACTTCGGCCCCCGGTGCTTCGAAAATCGGCTGGAAGGCCACGTCGTCGGCGCATTCGGCCGGCCCGTAGGCGTTCATCAAGGCAATGTCGGGGAACCGGGCGAACCAGTCGCGGGCCACGGTCGGCGGCAGGGCTTCACCGGTGGGCAATACCCAGCGTAGGTCCGGCAGTTGCAAATCGCACGGGCACAGCGCGAGCAGGGTGCGCATCAGGCTCGGGACGATTTCCAGCACGTTCAGGCGCTCGCTGGCGAGCACTTGCAGCAGGCGTTGCGGGTCGTGGGCGACCTCATCCGGGAGAATGTGCACGGTGGCACCGAGCACCGGCGCGGCGAGGAACTGCCACACCGAAATGTCGAACGCCACCGAGGCGGTCTGGGGTATCCGGTCGGCGGCGCTGAGGCCCAGGGCCGGTACTTTGCCGAAGATGTTGTTGAGCATGCCGCGCTGTTCGATCATCACACCCTTCGGAGTGCCGGTCGAACCGGAGGTGAACAGCACGTAGGCCAGGCTGTCCGGACCGGCGAGCACCGGCAGAGGCGCGTCGTTGCCCGACGCCCAGCAGGCCTCGGCGAACAGCGCCTCGGGCGCCCGGTCGAGGTCGCTGAGCAGTTGATCGAGCAGGCCGCTGCAGGCTTCGCTCGCCACCAGCAGAGGCGCGCGGGACAGCCCGAGGATTTCCCGCAGGCGCTCGGGCGGGTGATTGACCTCAAGGGGCAGCATCGCTGCGCCCGCCTTGAACACGGCCAGCATCATGGTCAACAGCGCCAGGCCACGAGGGGCCACCAGCGCGACCAGTTGATCTGCGCCGGCGCCGGCCTCGCGCAGGGCATGAGCCAGGCGCGTGGAACGCAGGTCCAGCTCGGCGTAGGTCAGTGACTCACCGGCGCAGATCGCGGCGACCTGATCACCGCGCTGGGCGACCTGGGCGGCAAACAGCTCGGCGTAGCTTTGATCCAGCGGGAAATCGTGGCGGTTGAGTGCCCACTCGCCCAGCAACTGTTGGCGCTCCTCGGCGGCCAGCAGTTCGAAGCTGGCCAACGGCGCGTCGGGGGCGGCGAGCATGCTGCGCACCAGGCTGGCGATGTGGCCCAGCAGGCGCTGCACGGTGGCGGCCTCGAAACGTTCGCGGTCATACGACACGCGGATGCCCAGCTGTTCGCCCGGCAGGATCACCACGGTCAAGCCGTAGTGGGTGTGCACGCTGTGGTCCATGCCTTCGAGGCTGAACTGGAAGCCGCCTTCGAGGATCTGTTCGTCGATGGGCGCGTTTTCGAATACCAGGATGCTGTCGAACAGGGTCTCGCCCCGGGGGAAATCGCTCCAGCCCTGGATGTCGGTCAACGGCGTGTGCTCGAAGTCACGCATGTCGACGTTGAGCTTTTGCAGGTCGCCCAGCCAATTGCCGAGCGTGGCATTCGGGTCCACCGACACCCGCAGTGGCAGGGTGTTGATGAACAGGCCGATCATTTGCGCGACGCCGGTCAGGTCGGCCGGACGCCCGGCCACGGTGACGCCGAAGACCACGTCCTGTTGTCCGCTGTAGCGCGACAGCAGCAGTGACCAGACACCCTGGAAAAACGTGTTCGGGGTGATCCGCCGATTGCGGCAGAACGCCGCCAGTGCCTGGGTTTCCTGCTCGTTCAGGTGAATCAGTTGATCGTCCACCAGCACCGCATCGGTGTAGCGGTCGCGGGTCACGCCGTTGTCCACGGTCAGTGGCGTGGGCGCGTTTAGACCTTGCAACTGGCCGCGCCAGAACTCCTCGGCCTTGCCCGCATCCTGGCGTTGCAGCCACTGGATGTAATCGCGAAACGGCCGAGGGCTTTTCAGCTCTGGCGTGCGGTCATTGCACAGTGCTTCGTAGACTTTGAGGAAGTCCACGGTCACCAGGGAAATGCACCAGGCGTCCATCAGGATGTGGTGGAAGCTGCGAATGAATTCGTAGGACTCGTCAGCCAGGCGCACCAGCCGGAAGCGAATCAGCGGTGGCTTGGACAGGTTGAAGCCGACTTTCTGCTCGTCTTCCAGCAGGGTGCGGATCCGCGCTTCCTGCTCATGGGGGGCGAGCCCGCGCAAATCGAGGGTGTCCAGCGGTACCTTGACCTGACGATGGATCACCTGCACCGGTTGCTTCTGGCTTTTCCACTGGAAACTGGCGCGCAGGGAAGGGTGCAGCGCCACCACCTGGCGCCACGATTCGAGGAACGCGCCTTCATCGATGGCCCCGCCGATGCGGTAGCGATCCTGCATCAGGTACACACCGGAGTCTTCGTGCAGCAGGGAGTGGAACAGCATCCCTTGTTGCAGCGGCGACAGCGGGTAAATGTCTTCGATCGGGTTACCGGTGGTTTTTTCGCTGGTCATTGAAAGGATCCTGCGTAAATAGGGGCGACGGTGATGGCGTGGTGACGAGAAGAACCGCTCACAGGTCGGCCTCGTCCAGTTCGGCCATCAGCGCTTGCATTTCGTCATCGGACAGGCCCGAGGCGCTGAATTCGGTGCTGTCGGCTTGCGGCTCGGCGGCGCTCGGATCCAGCGGTTGCGCGACCTCGGCCATGGCTGCGACGGTCTGGCGTTCGAACACTTGCTTGGCCGACAGCGCGATGCCTTGCTCATGGGCCTGGGCCACCACTTGCAGGCTCAGGATCGAGTCGCCGCCGATGGCGAAGAAGTTGTCGGTGACGCTCACTGTCGAGAGTTTCAAGACCTTGGCGACGATGGCTTGCAGGGTGGTTTCCATGGCGTTGCGCGGCGCCACGTGGGCGCTTTCGTCGAGCTGCTCCGGGTCGGGCAACTGGCGGGTGTCGAGCTTGCCGTTGGGCGTGCGCGGAAAGCTCGTCAGGGTCAGCACCAGGGCCGGCACCATGTACGACGGCAGACGCTCGCCGAGGAAACGCTTGATCGCCTCCGAGTCCGGTGCGTAGCCGTGGGCGGCCAGGACATAGGCGAGCAGGCGCTTGCCGGCGGCATGTTCCTGGACGATCACCGCGGCTTCGCGCACATCGCTGTGGCTGCACAATTGGCGTTCGATTTCGCCCAGCTCGATGCGGTAGCCGCGCACCTTGACCTGATGGTCCTTGCGCCCTAGGAATGCCAGGCGCCCGTCGGCTAGCCAGCACGCCAGGTCGCCGGTGCGGTAGGCGCGAGTGCCGTCGGTCAGGGTGACGAAGGCCTTGGCGGTTTCTTCGGGTTTGTGGCGATAGCCGCGGGCCAGGGTGGGGCCGGCGAGGACGATTTCACCCGGTTCGCCAATGCCGCAAGCCGTGTCGAATTCATTCAGCAGGCGCAGGTCCATGCCGGCGATCGGACGGCCGATGCTGACGTTCCTGCGTGGGTCCAGCACCTCATAGGTGGCCCAGACGGTGGCCTCAGTGGGGCCGTATTCGTTCACCAGATGTGCGTGTGGCAGGGTCTTGCTGTGTTGCGCGATCAGCGACGGCGGGCAAGCCTCACCCGCGACGATCCAGCAGGCGAGGCTGTCGGTTCCCCCGCTGCGCTGCAATTGATCGAGCAGGGCTTGGTACAGCGACGGCAGCGACAGTCCGTGGCTGACCTGGTGCTGGGCAATCAACTGCGCCAGGCGGGCCATCTCCAACTCTTCGCCTGGGGCGGGCAATACCAGGCGTCCGCCTTGGGCCAGGGTCCAGAAAATCCCGGCGACCGAACTGTCGAAGGCAAACGACGACAACAACAGGTAGGCGCGCACCGGAGTCTCATAGGCCGCCCTGCGCACTTGGGTCGAGAAACTCAAGGCGCCGTGGCTGATTTCCACGGCTTTCGGCGTACCGGTAGAGCCGGAGGTGTAGATCAGGTAGGCGAGGTCGTTGGCGTCCGGCAAGGGCAGTGCCGGACAGTCGCCGAGGTCCTGTGTTGTCAGCTCTCCCAGCACGAAGCGTTGCAGGTTGGCCGGCACGCTGTCGGCCAGTTCGGCGCTGACCACGATGTGGGCGATGGCGCTGTCGGCGAGCAT
>NZ_WUUD01000035.1:354854-397889 GCF_009831705.1 Pseudomonas sp. PICF6
CGACAATGGCCGCGTTGCTGCGGGCGAACAGGATGCCGACGGGCACCCCTGGACCGATGCCGGCGGCGACCAGTTGATGGGCCAGTTGCGTGGCGCAGGCGTCGAGGCGGCTGTAGCTCAGGTCGCCGTTCTTGTCGCTGAGGGCGATGGCGTTCGGTTGTTGGCGAACCTGACGGGCAATCAATTCCACCAGCGTCACCGGTTCGATGGAGGGTGCGCTCGCGCCGGCACCGATCAACTGCGATTGCAGCGCGCCACCCAGGGGCAATTGAGCCCAGCCCCGTTGCGGTTCGGCCAGGGCGCCGTGCAGCAGTTGCAGCCATTGTTCGGCGAGGCAGCCGGCAGCGTCGGCGCTGAGGACATGGCGGTCGTAGACCACCTGCGCGTGCAGGCTGTCGGGCAACTGGCGGACGTTCAGGCAAGCCTTCAACGGGTTCATGACCGCACTGGCGTGGCGCTCCCGGGCATCGCCGGAGCGCCAGGCAAAAGCGTATCCGGCGTGGTGGTCGCCGGTGTAATAGTCTTGCCAGCCAATCAGCCGTTCCAGGGTGGCGGCCACTTGCGTGCTTTGCTCCAGCAGAGTCGCCTGGGCATCCAGTTCGATGCTCACGGGCAGGCACTGTTCGAACAGGCCCAGGGTGTTCTCCAGTTCCGCGCCGCGACTTTCATGGATCAGAGTGAGTGGCACCTGTTGCTGGCCGGCCAGTCGTCCCAGGACCGCTGCCCATGCCGCCAGCAGCAGTTCCGGGGTCAGGGCCGGGTGACGGGCGAGGTCGGCCGGCAGCGTCAGCTCCAGTCGGGTCGGCGCAAATCCACCATCGAGGGGCGATTCCAGCGGCAGCTGCAAGGTGGCCTGTTCGGTGTCGACCGCAGGTTTCCAGAAGCTCACGCCCGGATGATCCGGTGCGTCTTCCACCAGGCTCCAGCGCCATTCGGCGTAATCGGCGTACTGCAGGGTTTCGGACAGGTCCGTGGCAGTGTCTTGCAGCAATGCAGCGGCCAGCCATTTCAGGCTGGCGAGGTCGAAGTGGCTGCTGGCCGCCGCGAGGTCCAGCACGCCTTGCTCATCGGACAGGCGCACCAGGGTCACCCACAGCGGGGTTGTCCAGTCACGGGGCTGGGTGGCGAGCTGAGCGAGCGCGGCGTCCTGATCGGCGCGGCTGTGCTGGCGCAGGTCCTGGAGGTTCACCGCCAGTGAGCCGGCTTCGTCAATCACCTGCACCGGGTGGCGCAGGCCTGGCACGGGCATCAGGCGTGTGCGCAGGATTTCGCTGCCGGCCACCAGTGCCTGCAGGCGGTTGTTCAGTGCATCGACGTCCAGCGGTTGTGACAGCGACCATTGCAAATGACAGCTGAACGGGTGCTGCGCTGCGCCGTGGGTGTGGGGGTAAACCGATGCCTGTTGCGGGGAAATACGAAAACCTTGAAGTCCGCTCATGTTCATCTCGACTGGAAAAGGGCTTGAGCCTGGATCACCGCACAGACGTCGGGGCTTGCTGGACTCGTGTCAGGCAAGCCGCCTGCGAACGGCGGGTGGACCCGTTGAATGTCAGACGGCAACGTCGCTCGACAGCAGGGCTTCAGCCATGCCGGTCATGATGGCGCGCTTGCCGGTAAAGGGTTCGCGACCGTGCACGGCGAGCATGTTGTCGATGAACAACACGTCCCCCTGCTGCCAACTGAAGCGCACCAGCGAGTCGAGGTAGGCCGCGCGTAGCGATTCCAGGACCTGCGGCTCGATCGGTTCGCCATCGCCGTAAAAGGTGTTGGTGGGCAGGTCGAGGTCGTTGAAGTTGCTTTGCAGCGAATCGCGGATTCGCTCGGGCAGGGTGCTGATGTGGAAGAACGTGGCGTGGTTGAACCAGACCTCTTCGCCGGTGCGCGGGTGGCGCACCACGGCCGGCCCGCGTTGGCGGGTGCGCAGGCGATTGTTGTCTTTCCATTCCACTTCGATGCCGACGCTGGCGCAGTAGGCTTCCACTTCGCGGCGGTCTTCGGACTGGAACACGCTCTGCCACGGCAGGCCGAAACCGTCGCCGTAGTTGCGAACGTACAGCACGCCTTTTTCCCGGAACCGCGCTTCGATCTGCGGGCTGATCCTGGCCTTTACGGCGCGGGTCGAGCCGATCGGTGTTTCACCGCCGGTCTCGGACGGCAGTTGGCAGTAGAAGAACAACCGCAGCGGGAAGCGCGGCGAGTAGGAGTGTTCGTTGTGGGGGAAAATCATCTGGTCGGCCGGGTAGTCGGTCGAGGTGTAGATGTTGCCGCCGACCCGTGTCCGGGGGGACGCGCGGAACATGTATTCCAGCGCTCCGGGGGAGAGGGCGGCGATCACCTGGTCGAACTGCTCGACAGACGCGACGTTGAAGCCGCGAAACAGCAGGGCGCCGTACTGCAGCAGTTTCTTTTCCAGCGACTCGCGTTCCCGGGCGGCCCAGGCGATCAGGTCAACGCCGCTGACCGCCGGTTCGATCACCAGGGGCAGCGCGTGGTCCGGACTGAGCAGGCGCTCGGTGACCAACTGTTGTTCCGAGACGTTCATGGCTTTGCGACGCACGGCGCCAAGGGCGCGTGGCGATGGGGGCACGATAGACATAACGGCATCCGACTCGGTTAAAGGGACAAGGAGCGACGTTTGGCTTGCATCATCTGGCTGCGACCGGCCAGCGCCTGGGACTGCTGTCGCTCCCGGGTAAAGGCCTGATCCCAGCTGTCGATGCGCTCGGCCAGTGCCGGCAACGGCTCGTCCAGCAGGCTGTGCATCTGCTCCAGCAGGCGCGTCCATAGGTGTTGCAGGCGCAAGGCACGGTCCCGGTCGAAGTATTCGCCGCGATACTTGAGGGTCGCGGCGAGGCCTTCGTCGCCGTGCACCAGGTCGAGCACCAGGTGGAAATCCCCCGGTGCCTGGGCCACGTCCAGCGCGGACAACTGCGCGCCAGCGATGGCGGTCGGGGTCACCCGTGACGGTTGATAGTTGAGCTTGACCTGGAACAGCGGCGAGTGACCGGGGCGGCGCTGCGGCGCGAGTGCCGAGACCACCAGATCGAAAGGCAGGCCTTGATGGGCATAGGCCAGGCGCGACTCATCGCGAACCTGCTCAAGGAAACCGGCCAGGGTCGCTGCGCCGCGCAAGTCACAACGCAGGGTCAACTGGTTGACGAAGAA
This sequence comes from Pseudomonas sp. PICF6, assembly GCF_009831705.1. Lineage (NCBI taxonomy): Bacteria > Pseudomonadati > Pseudomonadota > Gammaproteobacteria > Pseudomonadales > Pseudomonadaceae > Pseudomonas > Pseudomonas sp. PICF6. The sequence goes on from NZ_WUUD01000035.1 coordinate 358,020, forward strand.
ACCGATGACGTCGTTGTGCTCTGCCAGCGGTCGGCCGCTGACGTCGGTGCCCAACAGGAACTGCGGCTGGCCGCCCAGTTGCTTGAGGGCCAGTTGGTAGCTGGCCAGCAACAACATGAACAACGTCATGCCTTGTTCACGGGCCAGCGCTGCCAAGCGCTCACAGTCGGTCTGCGGCACGTTGAAGTCCAGGCTGTATTCGCCCGGGGCCTGGCCGCTGCCACCCAGTTCCAACGTTTGCGGCATGCCGGCCAGGTGTTCGCGCCAGAAGCCTTGCTCGGTGGCGATTCGCTGTTCGCTCCAGTGCAGGGCTTCCCATTGGGCGAAAGCCAGGTATTGCCCCGGCAGCGCGGCGTCCGCCGAACCCGCCAGTTCTGCCAACAATATTTGCGCCGAGCGTCCGTCGAAGGCGATGTGGTGCAGCGTCAACAGTAGGTCATGCTGTTGGTCATGGCGGCTGAGCAACTGCGCTCGCAGCACTGGGCCGGCTTGCAGATCGACCGGGGTGGCGTGTTCTTGGGCCAGGCGTTCGTCCAACGTCTGCTGTTGCTGCGCTTGGTTCTGCTCACGCACATCATGATGGACCAGCGCCACAGCCGTGGCCGGCAACACCTGTTGTTGCGGACCATCGACGCTGTCGCGGTACACCGTGCGCAACACGCCGTGACGCTCGACCAGCGTGTTCAGGCGCAGGGCCAGCGTCTCGATGTCCAGCGGACCTTGCAGGCGCAGGTGCAGTACCAGGTTGTGGCGGGTGTCGTCCGGGTTCAGTTGGCGCAGGAACCACAAGCGACGCTGGGCGAACGACTGATGCCCCTGACTGGGGTTGGTCTGCTCGGTGGGAGCATCGGCCGTTGGCGTTGGATCATTGAGGAAAGCGTGCAGGGCCAGCGCCCATTGCCCCAGGGTGGTTTCCCCGAACAGGCTTTGGGTATCGAGGTTCCAGCCCAGGTCCCTGTGCAGGCGCGCGGCAAAGTCGGCCACGCCGATGGAATCCAGGCCCTGGCCGATCAGGCTGAGGTCGAAGTCGGCGGAAAAATACGGGTTGACCGCGTGCAGCGTCTGTTCCAGCCATTGGCGGCAGGCGGCTTGGGCCTGTTGCGACGTTTCGGTCGCCAGGCTTTTGAGCTGGGCAAGGTCAAGGGGCTCGTCGTTCGAGGCCAGCGTTCCACCGCTCTGGGCGATGATGCTCAACGTGCCGGCGGCCAGTTGTTTGCGCGCACCTTGGCGGGCGATCTTGCCGCTGGTGGTCATCGGGATGGTGCCGGCTTGCACCAGCACAATCTGGTCGATGCCACAGTCGGCGGCTTCGCGCACAGCGTTTTGCATCGACGCGAACAGCGCCGGATGATGCGCCGGGTCGACGAACTTGCGTTGCGGCTCGGCGACAATCACCAGTTTCTCGCGGCCCAGTGCCGGGTCCATTTGCGCGAAGGCGGCGATGCGTCCGGTACGGATGCCCGGCTCGGCGTCGGTAATGGCGAATTCGATGTCGTGGGGGTAAAGGTTGCGCCCATTGAGAATCAACAGGTCCTTGAGCCGCCCGCAGATCACCACCTGGCCTTCGTGCATGAAGCCCAGGTCGCCGGAGCGCAGGTAATGTTCCGATGAGCCGACTATCCGTGCCTCAAAGGCTTCACGAGTGGCCTCGGGATTCTTCCAGTAGGATTCGGCGTTGCTCGGACCCTTGAGCCAGACTTCGCCGATGTGATCGGCGGCGCAGCGCTCGAAGGTGTGCGGGTCGACGATGGCGATGCTGTGCAAGGCTTGCGGATAACCGCAGGCGACGAACTCCACCGCGGCGGCATCGGCAGCCGCCAGGGCCACGCGACCGCTCTCCAGCACGGCTTTGTCCAGGCGCAGCACCACCGGCAGCGCATCGGCCGGCGTGGCGCTGACGCACAGCGTTGCTTCGGCCTGGCCATAACCGGGGCTGATGGCCAACGGGTTCAGGCCGCAGGCGGCAAAACGCTGGGCGAAGGCTTCCAGGGTGCCGGGATGGATCGGCTCTGCGCCGTTGATGGCGTGTTTCCAGTTGCTCAGGTCCAGCTGTGCGATCAGGTTGTCGCTGACCACGCGGTTGCACAGGGCATAGGCGAAGTTGGGGGCGAAGCTGGCGGTGGCCCGGTAGCGACTCAATGCCTGCAGCCAGGTCGACGGCGCATTGACGAAGGTCTGGGAAGCCATCAGGTAGCACGGCATGCCGCTGTAGAGCGGAGCCAGCATGCCGCCGATCAGGCCCATGTCGTGATACAGCGGTAGCCAGTTGACAATGGCGCCGTGCTCGTCGAAATCGTACGCCTGGCGCATCAGTTCGACGTTGGCGATCAGGTTGCGCTGACGCACCTCGACGCCTTTTGGCGAGCCGGTCGAGCCTGAGGTGTATTGCAGGAAGGCTACGGTCGAACCGTCGATAGCCGGGCGTTGCCACTGGCTGGCCGGTGGTGTGCCCAGGTGCTGGACGGTCAGCACCTCGACGCGGCCCTCCACCAGTTCCTGCAGGCTTTCGCAATGATCCGCCGGTGCCAGAATCAGCGCCGGCTCGGCATCCACTACCACGTTGCGGACGCGGTCGAGGTGGCGCGGTTTGCGCGACGGTGGCGGAAACAACGGCACGGCAATCAGGCCCGCATATAGGCAGGCACAGAAGGCGCGGGCGTAGTCGAGGCTGCTGGGCAGCATCAACAGCACGCGATCACCCGGCGCAGAACGCGCTTGCAGCGCGGCCGCCAGGGACTGGGACTGCTCGTGCAGTTGGGCAAAGGTCAGGGTTTCGCCGATGTTTACACCGTCCGGCAAGAAATGCAGGGCAGCACGCTGAGGGAAGTGCTGGGCGTTGGCTTCCAGCACCTCGATCCAATGTTTGAATGAAAACATGTGCAATTCACGCCATGGCCACGATGACTTTGCGGTCACCGGTGAAAGGATTGCGACCGTGTGCCACCAGTCGGTTGTCGAGCATCAGGATATCGCCCGGTTGCCAGGGGAAGCTGATGGCAGTCTCGCGATAAACCTCGCGCACGGTGTGGAGCATGTCGTCGGCAATGGCCGAGCCGTCGCCGAAATAGACATGGCGCGGCAGGTTCTCTTCACCCACCGCTGCCAGCAGGCTGGCGCGTACGCTCGGTTCGATGGCCGAGACATGGAACAGGTGCGCCTGGTTGAACCAGACCCATTCACCGGTATCGGGATGCTGCTGCACGGCGGCGCAACGCTGGCGGGTGCGCAGGTCGCCATCGGCTTTCCATTCCCACTCGATGTCATTGTCCCGGCAGTAGCGTTCGACCTGGGCACGGTCCTGGGTGTTGAAGACTTTTTCCCAAGGCAGGTCCAGGGCGCCGCTGTAGTTGCGTACATAGAGCAACTCGCGGCTGGCGAACAGCTCGCGGATCTCGGCGGGCATGCGCTGGTAGATCAGGCGGCTGTCGGCAATCGGGGTCTCGCCGCCGGTTTCACTGGCCTTGATGCAGTGAAACCAGATGCGCGAAGGCCAAGGGCGGGTGTAGGCCTGCTCGTTGTGCAAGGGTATGAATTGATGGGCCGGGTATTCCGTGGAGCTATAGACCCCGGCGAAGACCTTGCTGCGTGGCGTGGAGCCGAATTCGTAACTGGCCAGCGGTGTACCGAAGCTGGCGGCGAAGCGCTTGAAATCGATGGGCGTGGCGACCGTGAAACCGCGAAACAACACGCCGCCAACCGTGGTCAGGGCATGAGCCAGGCTGTCGCGAATCGAGGCGTCCAGATCGTGGATCGACTGTCCCGATGCCCCCTGCACCAGCAGGGGTAGCGACTGGGCGCTTGCATCCGTGGGCGCCATGGAAAAAAGCTCGGAACGCCCGTTCAGGTGTTCGATTGAGGTCATCCTTGTACATCCTCTTTTGTCTTCTTCGACCAGTCACAAGACCTTGAAAGCAGGGCAGCGGTCGGTTGTGTAGGACTCGTCTGTAATGTATTCAAATCAATACAAGACGTCATACTAGGTACAAATGAGATGGATTATCAATACTATTTATTTAATTTTTTTTTTGGATTAGACTCCGCTCCGCTGGCGCCACACAGCCTTCGGCCAGCTCAAAAAACCTAAAAATATCTGTCGCAGGGGAGCGGGGCGTGAATTTCAAAAAGAACACAATTGCGTTGGCTGTAGGGTCGGCCATAGGCCTGAGCAACGCTGCATGGGCGGCCGAAGAAGCCGGCACGATGGAGATTGCTCCGATCACCGTGACAGGTGAAAAAATCGACCGCACGCTTGAGCAGACCCAGTCCAGCGTCGTGGTCGTCACCGACAAGAATCTGCGTGAGCACGGCGACAAGGACCTGGTGGATGTGTTTGCTCGCACACCTGGCGTCTATAGCCAGGCCGGCAATGAGAACTGGGGTATCCGTGGTGTTCCGGTGTCCGGTTTTGACGATCAGGGCCCGGCGGCCCTCAATGGTGCGGTATCGGTGTATGTCGACGGCGCCGTGCAGCCCAACCGTGCGCTGACCCTCAGCCCGGTCCCGCTCTGGGATGCCGAGCAGGTCGAAGTGTTCCTTGGCCCGCAATCCACCACCCAGGGCCGTAATTCCCTGGCCGGCGCGGTCGTGATCCGGACCAAGAACCCAACCTTCGAACCGAGCTTTTCGGCGCAAACCAATGTGGGCAATTACGGTGAGCGCGGGGCGGCGGTGGCCGGTGGTGGCTCCATCGTCGACGACAAGATCGCCGGGCGTATCGCCGTGGACTATGGCGAAGGTGACGGCTATATCCGCAACACCGCGCTCAATGACGACGCCAACCCGCGTCGCACCAGCAACACCCGCGGCAAATTGCTGATCCTGCCCAATGACGACACCGATGTCTTGCTGACCTACGCCCATAGCGAACACCGCCAGGGCGACCGTTCGACCATGCGCGTCAACGGCAAGCCGAGCTATTACGATATCTCGTCCAACACCAAGGCCTTCGACAACCTCAAGCAGGACACCCTCAGCGCCAAGGTGGATTATCGTCTGAACGATGCCTGGTCGCTGACGAGCATGACCGCCAATACCAGCACCGACTACAGCAACCGTCTGGACTTTGACCAGACGGCGTTGGCTGACGAGGTCGTGCTGCGTAAGCAAGACGGTAACCTGTTCAGTCAGGAGCTGCGCCTGAATTACGCCTCAGACACAGTGAAGAGTTTTGTGGGTGCGTACTATGGCCACAACACCAACGCTTTCCACGACCGGTTGTTTTTCGATGACGTGCTGGTTCGTACGGTCAAAGGTGATACCAAGATTGAAAACAAGGCGGTGTTCGGTGAAGTCAACTGGACGTTCGCACCGCGCTGGACGTTGATCACCGGTCTGCGTTACGACCATGAGACGAACGATACCGATATCGAAGAGGACGGCCGCTTCGTTCCCGAGAAAATCAAGAAGTCATTTGATGCCGTGCTGCCGAAACTCGGCATCGACTATGAACTGGCAACGGACCAGTACCTCGGTTTCATGGTGCAGAAGGGCTATCGCGGTGGCGGCGTCAACCTGCGCTCCGGTAGTGGTCACCAGGCCTACGACCCGGAATACACCACCAACTACGAGCTGTCTTATCGTGGTTCGTTCTTCGACAAGACCCTGCGCACCCGCGCCAACCTGTACTACACCGACTGGAAAGACCAGCAGGTCAGCGTTCGGCAGAACGGTAGCGCGGTCATTGATATCTACAACGCCGGTCGCAGTGACATCAAGGGCCTGGAAGTCTTCGTCGAAAAAGACATCACCGAGCAACTGACCCTGAACGTCGGCGCGGCCGTGACCGATAGCAAATACAAGGACTTCGTCTCTGACAGCGGTCAGGACAGGAGCGGTGAGTCGTTCCTCTTCTCGCCTAAATACAAGGCCTCTGTGGGGGGTGTCTATCGCTTCGACGACCGTCTGATATTCGGCACGGACGTTGTCTATCAGGGCACCGCGCCTTCGGAGTATGAGTTCGATTCAAACGGCAAAGTCACTGGTGAGCGTAAGAGCGACGCCTATGTGCTGGTGAACTTCAACACCGAGTACAAAGTCACCAAGAACGTCGCTGTGTCCGCTTACGTCAAAAACGCCTTCGACAAGGAATACGTCACCAACAATCGTAACGACGACATCATCGACGTCGGCGCACCGCGCACGGTGGGCATGAGCCTTCGTTACGATATGTAAGCGACGACATGTAAACCCAAAGGCGCGGGGAGGCAATCTCCTCGCGCCTGTCCTGCAACGTATCGGATGTTTGTTTTCAGGCTGTTCGTTCCCTTCCAAACCCAGCCTCCATGGAGGAAATCATGAGTGCTTTTTCGAATGTCACAGCGGGTGGCGCGCAACAGCTGCGCCTGTTGCACACCGGTCTGTCGAGTCCTTACTGCCTCGATCCGACCCCACTGCTGGAACGTCAGCAACAGCAGGAATCCAACGCCCGCAGTTACCCGCGACGCATTCCGCTGGTGCTTGAGAGGGCCCATGGCATTTATGTGCAGGACAGCCGGGGGCAAGTGTTTGTCGATTGCCTGGCCGGTGCCGGCACCCTGGCGCTGGGCCACAACCATCCGGTGATTATCGAAGCCATCACTCAGGTCATGGCAGCCGGTGTGCCGATGCACACCCTGGACCTCATGACCCCCGTGAAGGACGCATTCGTCCAAGAGATTTTCGCTTGCCTGCCTAGCGAGTTCGCTCGCCATGCACGCATCCAGTTCTGCGGCCCGAGTGGGGCCGATGCGGTCGAGGCCGCGCTCAAGCTGACCCGCACCGCCACGGGGCGGCATTCAGTCCTGGCGTTCGAAGGGGCCTATCACGGGATGACCCTGGGTACGCTGGCCATCAGCGGCAACCTGTCACCGAAAAATGCCCTCGGCGCATTGATGCCAGGTGTGCAGCGCCTGCCGTTCCCGCACGACTATCGTTGCCCGTTCGGGGTGGCCGGCGATCAGGCAGTCACGTTGAACGTGCGTTACCTGGAGCACTTGCTCAACGACCCGGAAAGCGGGGTGACCGCACCGGCGGCGCTGATCCTGGAGCCGATTCAAGGGGAGGGTGGGGTCATTGCCGCGCCGGACCGCTGGCTGCAGGAACTGCGCCGATTGACCCAGGCCCACGGCATCCCGCTGATCGTCGACGAGATCCAGTGCGGCATTGCCCGCAGTGGCCGGATGTTTGGCTTCGAGCAATCGGGGATCACGCCGGATGTCATCACCCTCTCCAAAGCCATCGGTGGCGGGTTGCCGCTGTCGGTCATGGTCTACCACGAGTCGCTGGACGTCTGGCAGCCGGGTGCCCACGCCGGCACATTCCGCGGCAATCAGTTGGCGATGGCGGCCGGTACCGCGACCTTGCGTTTCATCCGCGATGAAGGTCTGGTCCAGCACGCTGAAAAGGTCGGCGCTTACCTGCAAAAACAACTGCAGGCGCTGCAAAACGAGTTCGCCTGGATCGGCGATGTGCGGGGTCGCGGCCTGATGCTCGGGATGGAAATCGTCGACCCGCAGGGCACCCTTGATGTACAGGGCCATCCGCCGGTGGACACAGCCCGGGCCAAGGCCTTCCAGCAGGCTTGCCTGAAGCACGGCTTGATCGTCGAGCTTGGTGGGCGCCATGGGGCGACGGTGCGCTTCTTGCCGCCGCTGATCATCACTGAGCAGGAGATCGATTTTGTGGGGCAGATCCTGTTTCAGGCAGCAAGCACGCTCAGCGAAGGCTCCGCGCAATAATCATTTGATCCGCCGATGCGCGCCCGCCGTAACGGATTGTGCTTTGCCGGCGTTGAGATTGAGCGACGGCTACCGCCTAATCTGGCGGTGGCCGCGCGATTCAGCAGTTCGATAGTCAGGCTGTCATTGCACGATTTGTGGCAACAATTTGCTCATGTGTAAACTGACCACCGGGAGCCATGAATCTGGCCAGAAGTGCGTCCCGGTTTTGAGGCGCCCTGATTTTATCAGCCGCACACAAGGCCGATTTTAGCTCCGGCAGGGTTAGTTCGGTGCAGTATGCAGGCGTGCCTGGTTGCTGATGCCATGAACTTTCAAGGCTGCCAGCGGCAAGCGCGGTGAACCCGGTATCCTCGACAAGATCCTGCGCGATTGCCTCGGCATAGGGGTCATCCCCAGCCACGGGTAAGGCGATGCGTGTTGAAGACCCGGCTGGTTGGCCTTTGTCGGCAAGAGTCGCTGCGAGAACGGCGTTCCATGCCTTGACGACCGGGCGACCAATCTGCTCGCTTACCCAGATGCTCTCGGGCTTGCCGTCGTCTACCTCCTTGATCGCCCCGTCTCGTCCCGGATAGTAATTGGACGTGTCAATGACGACGACCTTCTCGGGAACATGACTTAACGTTTGGCGCAGATCGGGGTACTTCGCGAAGGGGATCGAGAGGATAACCGCATCCACATCCGACACAGCGTCTTCCTTGGTCACCGCCCGTACACCGATTTCGTTGGCGAGGTCCTGAATACTCTGAGGGCTCTTCGAGTTGGCCAGTTTCACTTCATGGCCGCATGCAGCGAGCTTACGGGCAAGAGTAGCCCCAATGTTGCCCGCGCCGATAATTCCGATTTTCATGTCAATAACCTCCTCGCATACAAACAATATTCAATTACCGTTGCCTGGGGGTGCGAACGAAGTAAGCGTGTGGCGAAGATCCAGCAATACTTCAGGTGTCATCCGCACGGTTGAGATCATTCTGCCGGTGGTTTGTATCCCGCAAGCATTTCGAGTACCTCAGCATGTGAACCGCTCGCTTCAGCAAACCGTAGTGGCTTGGCGCGCTCGACGACCAGTTCTTGTGGGGTCGGAGCGATCTCGAGCAGTGCGAAGATTTCATTCAGGAACTCGTCCAAGGGCATGGCGTGTTCGTCATTTTCCTGTCCAAGCAAAGTGGTACGCACTCCCGGTGGCGCAAGCTCGATGACCTCGACTGATGAGTTCTCCAGCTGCACTCGAAGACTTTGAGTGAATGAATGAACTGCCGCTTTGGTTGCGCTGTAGGTCGGTGTCGCAGGCAGCGGGACGAATGCCAAAGCCGAGCTGACATTGATGATCGTTGCACTGGGCTGCTTGATCAGTTGGGGAGTCAAGGCGTACACCATGCGAATCGTGCCAAGCAAGTTCGTTGTCACGATATCTTCGGCTGTGCTCAGGTATTGGGAATCAGTCAGATCCTCCCAGTGCATGATGCCCGCGTTGTTTATGAGCACGTTCAGGTTTGGGTGACTGATCGCAAGCGCTTCGCTGGTGCGCTGGATGGATTGTGGATCGCAGACGTCCAGCACTACCGATTCAATGCCTGGATGTTCCGACACGATCTTGTCGAGCAGAGCCTTGCGCCGTCCCGCGATGATTACGTTGTTTCCCGCCTGGTGAAGCCTTAGCGCCAGACCAAGGCCTATGCCTGAGGTGCTGCCGGTAACCAGAATCGTGTTGCCCGTGCTGTTCATAGTAAACTCCAGTAAGAGAACAAAAGCGGACAACTGTCCACTTGTGTTGAAAATTACCGGACAACTGTCCGCTTTGCAATGCAGCGAAGGAAATAACTTTGCCCAGGAATGACGAAGTGGCGATGCGTTCTGACGCCAAGAAAAATCGAGAACGAATTCTGAAGGTCGCTGTGGCAGAGCTGACGCTCGATCCTGCGGTCCCGCTGAGTGCGATTGCGAAGAAGGCTGGAGTGGGACAGGGCACGTTCTATCGCCATTTCGCCAACAGAGAGGCGCTGGTATTCGAGGTCTACCAATTCGAAATGCAGCAAGTGGCCTCGTTGGCCGAACAGCTGCTCGCCACAAAACCCCCTAAGGAGGCCCTCCGAGAGTGGATGGACTGCCTCGTTGAATATGCAATGACCAAGGCGGGACTTGCGACCGCGATACGGCAAGCAGCCTCTACTTACGAATTTCCTGGGAAGTCGGGATACGCGCCGGTCCAGGCAGCCGCCGAGTTGCTTTTGAGGGCTAATGAAAAGGCCGGAACGATTCGTAGCGGGGTTACCCACGACGACTTTTTTCTAGCCACTGCTGGAATATGGCAAATAGATTCCCAGAGCGAATGGCGCCCACGTCTCGCCAGATTGATGGACTTGGTGATGGATGGTCTATGCGCAGGTAGCCCTGAAAGCCTGAAGAATAACGTGTAGCTTTCGTCCAAACGCAAACCACTACCGGTCATGCCGTGGTTTAAACGGAATGACCGGAGCGCCTTACGGATTATTTTTGCGCCAGCAATGCCTTTCTTGTCGCCTTTTGGTGTTTCATTGCGGCGATCTCACGCTCGCAGGCCTCGACATCGAACGAGTTGTCCCACTTGGCAATGGCGATGGTGCCGATACCGTTACCGATCAGGTTGGTCACGGCTCGCGCTTCGTTGAGGAACCGGTCAATGCCCAGGAGCAAAACGAGGCCGACCAGAGGAATGGAGTGAATGGTTGTGAGCGTTGCAGCCAGTGTCACAAACCCCGCACCCGCCACCCCAGCCGAGCCTTTTGAAGTCAGCAGGAACACGCCTAGCAGAATCATCTGATCCACAAAGGTCAGTGGCGTATTGGTCGCCTGTGCGATGAAGATGGCGGCCATGGTGAGATAGATACAGGTGCCGTCCGCATTGAAGGTGTACCCCGTAGGCAACACCATGCCCACTACCGATTTTTTGCAGCCAAGCTTTTCAAGTTTCACCATCATTCGTGGCAGCACGGCTTCGGTTGAGCAGGTGCCAAGGGTGATGAGGATTTCATCTTTGAAATAACGAAGAAATTGCAGAAGCGGCATGCCCGACCATCGAGCAACCGTACCCAGCACGACCACGATGAAAAACAAGGTCGTGATGTAGAGCGCGACCAGCAACTGGCCGAGTGACAGCAAGGTGCCAATCCCGTATTTGCCGATCGTGAAAGCCATGCCGGCACCCGCGCCAATCGGCGCCAAGCGCATGACCATTGCAACGATCTTGAACAGGCCTTGCAGGAACAGGTCAAGGGTGTTGATCAGTGGCTTGCTGGTTTCACCCATTTGAACCAGGGCGACACCCATCAATACCGAAAGCAGGATGACCTGAAGCATGACGCCATTGGAGAATGCGCCGATGAAGGTTTGCGGGATGATATTGAGAAAGAAATCAATGGTGCCGCCTTGCTCACTGGCAGCTTGGCTGTATTTGCTAATGGCACCTCCATCAAGCGCGCTGGCGTTGATGTTCATACCGACGCCAGGCTTCACGATGTTGACCACAATGAGGCCGACGACCAGGGCGATGGTTGAAAGAATCTCGAAGTAGATCAGCGCTTTCACGCCAATCCGGCCGACTTCTTTGATATTGCCCATCTTTGCGATACCCACAACGACCGTACCGAAAATAATGGGCGCCAACAGCATTTTGATCAGTTTGATGAAGCCATCGGCAAAGGGTTGCAGCTTGGCTCCGATATCAGGCACGAAGTAACCGATTGCTGCACCGATCACGATGCCGATCAGCACTTGCACATACAGCTGGCCATACCAGCGGGACTTGGAGATTTCCACGGAAGCACCTCATTTTATTGTTGTGATGGGCATGTGGCTCGGCGTCAGTGGGTGACGCCGGGGGCTGCGGCCTCTTTCAAAGAGACCGCAGATCGAGGTTGATCAGCCTTCGCCCAACTCACGCATCACTGCGTACAAAGCGGACTTGGCCTCGAAGCCAACACCTGGAATATCCGGCAGACCGACATAGCCGTTTTCCACGCGGATGCCGTCAGCGAAGCCGCCGAACGGCTGGAACACATCCGGGTAAGATTCGTTGCCGCCCAGGTGCAGACCCGCTGCGATGTTCAGGGACATCTGGTGACCGCCATGGGGCACTACGCGGCGGGAAGACCAACCCATTTCTTCCATCACCTTCAGGGTGCGCATGTACTCCACGAGCCCGTAGGACAGAGCACAGTCGAACTGGAGGTAGTCGCGATCGGGGCGCATGCCACCGTGGCGCAGCAGGTTACGGGCATCCTGGTGAGAGAACAGGTTTTCACCGGTAGCCATGGGCAGTTCATAGTGATTGGCAAGCTCGGCCTGGAGTGCGTAGTCCAGCGGATCGCCAACCTCTTCGTACCAGAAGAGGTTGTACTTCTTGATGGCTTCAGCGTACGCAATACCGGTCTGAAGATCGAAACGACCATTGGCGTCGACCGCCAACCGACGGCCGTCGCCAACCACTTCAAGTACCGCTTCGATGCGACGGATATCTTCGTCCAGCGGTACCGCACCAATCTTCATCTTGACGACGTCGTAGCCACGATCCAGATAGCTCTGCATTTCTGCCTTGAGCTTGGTCTGGTCTTTGCCAGGGTAGTAGTAGCCGCCCGCTGCATAGACCCAGACCTTGTCATCGGCCACGCCGTTACGGTAACGGTCGGCCAGCAGGCGATACAGCGGTTTGCCTTCAATCTTGGCGACGGCATCCCATACCGCCATGTCGATGGTGCCAACGGCGACAGAGCGCTCGCCATGGCCGCCTGGCTTTTCGTTGGTCATCAAGGTCTTCCAGATGGCGAACGGATCCAGGTTGTTGTTTTCATGGTCGACGAGCGTGTCTGGATCCGCTTGCGTGATACGCGCCAGGAAACGATCACGCATCAGTGCGCCCTGGCCATAGCGACCATTGGAGTTGAACCCGTAGCCAATGACAGGCTTCCCATCACGAATTACATCAGTGATGACCGCGACAACCGAGCAGGTCATTTTCGAAAAATCGATGTAGGCGTTAGCGATTGGGGAGGCAATGGAAACAGTTTTTTCACGAATGTCTACGATGCGCATGACGGGGTCCTCTTGTTGTTTGTAGGCCCACGTTAGGCTTTGCGATGGCACCCGCCCAATGCTATTAATGCCGCACCCTATGCACAGGAGGCATGGCCCTTGGAACTCGTCTGGCTTGAAGATTTTTCAGCGCTTGCGGAGTACGGCAGCTTTGTTCGGGCGGCTGAAGCGCGGCACGTTACCCAGCCGGCATTCAGCCGCAGAGTGCGCTCGTTAGAGAGTTGGATGGGGGTGCAGTTGTTCGTTCGAACGCCTCAAGGAGCGACGCTTACTGAAGCCGGCAGGCAAATTTTGCCAAGTGCCCAAGAGGCTGCCAGGCGCTTGTACAGAATGCGCAACGAGGCTCAAGAGGTTGCTGGAATGGCCGCCAAGTCGCTTCAATTCGCGGCAACTCACTCCCTGTCGTTTACATTTTTTCCCAAGTGGCTGCGAAGCTCAGAGAACGGTGCCCCCATTGAGGCTGTGCAACTGCACTCAGACAGCATGGCTGCCTGTGAGCAAATGCTGATACATGGCCAGGTTCAGTTTCTGCTCTGCCACCGCCATCCCGATGTTCCACCGCTACTGGCCCCTGATCAGTTCATCGGCAAGAAGGTGGGTGAAGATGTTCTCGTTCCTCTTGCGAGTGCCTGCGCTAACTTCGGCACCTCGCCTGCGGCATTGCCGTACCTCGCTTACACCCATGAATCCGGTTTGGGGCGTATCGTCGCGCACAGACTGCGTGGCAAAGAAGATTACCTTCACCTCAAACCACTTTTTAGCAGCCACCTTGCAGCGGTGCTAATGTCCATGGCCCTGGAAAGCAAAGGCGTGGCCTGGTTGCCCAGGAGCCTCACCGAGCAAGAAATACTGGATGGGCGCCTGGTCAGAGCGCTCGACGAAAGCTGGGATATACCGCTGGAAATTCATCTGACCCGTCCAGTAGCGCCACTCAGTCCATCTGCCGAAGAATTCTGGGCCAGGGTGGGGCAGTGACTCGGCGGGTTTTATATGACGCGCTGTGTTGCTCAATAGGGTTTGGGGTTGTGAATCGCCGCTGATCCCTTGCCGGGATCGCGGCGAAGTGTTGAGCTTTTCGCTACTTGTAATGTTGTTCAAACACCGCCAATTGCTCAGGCTTGATCAACTGAAAGGGTACCCAGACGTCCGTTTCCACCGGCTCTCCCTTGATCATCTTGAGTGCTGCTTGCACCGCGCTGGTCGCTTGGGCCTTGGGGTCCTGGAATACCGAGGCGACCAGCATCCCGCGCTTGATTGCCGCCAGGCCGTCAGGCAAGCCGTCGATGCCGACAATCGCGATCTCGCCCTTGGCTTTGCCGGCCTGTTGCAGTGCCATGGCCGCACCGATGGCCATCTCGTCATTGTTGGCGACGATGGCATCGAAACGGCTACCCGCCAGCAACCAGTTGCTGGTCAGGTCCATCCCTTTGCTGCGCTGCCACTCGGCACTTTGCTGCTCGACAACCTTGATCCCGGGATAATCCTTGAGCACCTGTTTGACGCCTTCGGTGCGGTCGTGGGTAGCGTTTTGCGCCAGGTCGCCCATGATGATCGCGAGGCTGCCCTTGCCGCCGAGCTTTTCGGCCAGATAGCGCATTTGCAACTGTCCGGCCTCAATGTCATTGGACGCCACGGTGACGACGCCTTTGGGCAAGGTACGCTCGTCGGGGTGACGGTTGACGTAGACCAATGGTGTCTTCGCTTCGACCGCGGCGCGGGTGATGTTGGCCGTGGCGGAGGTGTCCACCGGCAGGACAATGACCGCATCCACTTTCTGATTGATAAAACCCTGGACCTGGTTGAGTTGGCGCACCACATCGCCTTGGGCGTCCTCGAATTGAATCTGCACGTTTTCCTTTTTCGCGGCCTCGTCCAGGCCGTTACGCACGTAGGTCATGAAGTTGTCGTCGACCCTGGCGATGCTGACGCCGATGCGATAGTCGGCGACGGCCCATTGGCTCAAGAGCAATAGCAGGGTGGCGAAAAGCAGTGTGCAACGACGCATGATGGTTTTCCTTTTGTTGTTATGAGTTGAACGTCACCAAGAAATTTGCCGCGGGCTTTAAATGAATCCAGTGCCGGCCTCATCCATCAAGCGTGAAGGCCTGTCTGAAACGCTCAAGCGCGACTTCGCTGTCACCGCTGGCCCAGCCTTCGAGGCCGACGACACCGCTGTATCCCATGCCGAACAACGCCCTGGCAATGGCGCGATAGTGGATTTCGCCGGTGCCGGGCTCCATGCGGCCAGGAACGTCGGCGACCTGGATTTCGCCGATGGCGTTGCCGGCGCGCTGGATCAGTTCGATCAGGTTTCCTTCACCGATCTGTGCGTGATAGAGGTCCAGGTTCATCTTCAGGTGCGGGCTGCCCACGGCCTCGATCAGTGCCAGGGTATCGTCAGCGCGGGCGAAAGGCGTGCCCGGGTGGTCGACTTCAGTGTTGAGGTTTTCCAGCAGGAATACCCGGCCCGCGTCTTCGCCCAGGCGGGCTATTTTTTCCAGTGTCTTGCAGGCGCTCAACCACATGCGGCCGGTGGTCTGGGCAACGGGTTTGACTGGCAATCCTTGATCACCCAGGCCGGTGCCGTGCAGGTTCAGGCTCGGGCAACCCAATTGGGCTGCGACGGCTAGAGATTCCTGGGCGCTGTCGAGCAATTGCTGGATACCCTCGGGATCGGTCAGGTTGCCCGAGATGTAGCCGGTCATGGAGGTGAAATCCGCGCCAGTCGCGACGAGAGCCTGGAGGTCTTTGGTCGTCCAGTTCCATATCTCGACGCTGAAGCCCAGCGCATGGATGCGTTTGACCCGCTCGGTAAAGGGCAGGTCGAGAAAGACCATCTCGGCGCTGATCGCCAGTTTGAACGGTATGAAACTCATGAATGAGCTCCTTGTACGCGCACCGGTTTGCCCAGTTGGAAGGACTCGATACAAGCGCGAGCAATGGCCAGTGCCGCCCGGGCGTCTTCACCGCTGGCCAGAGGTTTTTCGCCACTGCGTACGCAACTGACAAAGTGGTTGAGCTCAGCCACATAGGCATCACGCAGCAAGTCAGTGTCCATGCGCTGGGTGTCGGCCTGAACCCCATTGGCCAGGTAGCGCAGCAGGTCGGAGTCGTTGACGTTGCCCATGGTCAGCATGCCAGCGCTGCCGAACACTTCGCCCCGGACGTCGTAGCCATAGACCGCCTGGAAATTCGCCTCGGCCGTGGCGATGGCGCCATTGTCGAAACGGATCGTGACCACCGCGGTGTCGAGAAATCCTTTGTCTTTGTAGGCCGGTGCGATCAGGGCATCGGCCATCACAAAAACTTCAACCGCCTCGGCGCCCGGATTCAGGTAGCGCAGGGTATCGAAGTCATGGATCAAAGTTTCGAGGAAGATCACCCATTGCGGTGACGCGGCGGGGTTGTTCAGCGCCGGGTCGCGGGTCAGCGAGCGCAGCAGTTGTGGCGTACCGATCCGGCCGGCAACCACGTCCAGATGAGCGGTGCGGAAACTTCTGGCAAAGCGCCGGTTGAAGCCGACCTGGAGTGTCACCCGTGCATCGGCAGCGGCAGCGATGGCGCGATCGGCTTCGTCCAGGGTGATCGCCATCGGTTTTTCACAGAACACACTTTTGCCGGCCCGGGCCGCACTGATCACCAGTTCGGCATGGCTGCGCGCCGGGGCGGCAATCAACACGGCGTCGATGTCCGGGTCATCAAGCAGTTGCTGTGGATCGGCATAGACCTTCTGCACGTCCAGTTCTGCCGCCAGGCGCGCGGCTTGGCCGGGAGTAGGGTCGGCGATGGCAGCGAGGCACGCGCCGGGGATGTGACGGGCGGCGGTGAGGCCGTGAAAACTGCCCATGCGGCCGGCGCCGATAAGGCCAAGGCGGATGATCCTGGATGTACTCATGAACATGACTCCCTTTATTGTTTTTACGACTCGGCGCTAAGAATGTCCTCGTCTGGATAAGCAGGGAGCAAGCGCTGTGCCAATAATCAACTCATTGATATTAAACAGATTTTATTCATTGTCGTTTGTATTCATGTTTATTTTGATTACATGTCTATACTGACATGTCGAAAATATGAACATATGGCCGAATAATGAATCAGCAACCTGCCGCCTTGAGCGCCGAAGACCGCGATTACCTCACCGCGCTTGGCCCAGCGTCGTTGAACGAAGGGCCCGGCACTGCGCTGGATGAGGCCTGGCGAGCGTGCTTGCAGGGGGTAATCGATCGCCCTGCCGGAATCAGGCGGATGATTTGGGAGTCCTGGTTGCGCAGCGTCCATGCCGGCCTTGATCCAGAAGACGGTGAGTACCGTTTTGTCGCGCCCGACGACCTCGCCGCGACACTGGCAGCCAACCGGGTGCTGATCGCCGCGGCGGCGCAGGTCATGCGCGGTTTGCTCGCCTACAACCCCAAGGGCCATATCAATCTGACCGATACCCAAGGCACGACTTTGTACTTTTGTGGCCTGGACCTCACCCCCATAGGCAGTCGCCTGCTGGAGTCGGTACAGGGCACCAATTGCACCGGGCTGGCGATCGTCGAAGACCGTTTGGTCTATGTGCTAGCCGAGGAGAACTTTGGGCTTGGCCTGCGCCAGCGCCGCATGCATTGCGCCGCCGCGCCTATCCGGGATGCCCAGGGCCGAACCTTGGGTATGTTGACCTTGACGGCGGAGCCAGGCTGGTTTCATTTCCATACGCTGGGCACCGTCCAGGCCGCAGCCGAGGCGGTCTCGAGGCAGATGGCGCTGCAGGCCTTGCTGGAAGAGCAACAAACCGTGCTTGAAGTGCTCAACGAGGGCTTGGTGGTATTGGATGAGCAGGGCTGCATCAAGGCGCTCAACCATTACGCCCGGCAGTTGTTCCGCGTGGGTCATGACCTGCTCGGCAGTCCGTTCAAGAGCCTGGGACAAAGTGAGCTGACCGATGCCGTCCTGCTTGCCAGCGGGGAGGGCGTACGGGACCTGGATTGCACCTTTGAACTGCACGACCACAGCCATCTGGCCTGCCTGGTGTCGGTCTGCCCGCTGGAACAAGGCGGGCGGATTGTTTCGTTGCGCGAAAACCGACGCATTCGGGAAATCACCCGGCGGATCATGGGCACCCAGGCCAGCTACACCTTCGAAACCATCCTCGGCCATTCACGGGCGATTCAGGATGCAGTGCACCTGGCACGGATTGCCAGTCGCAGTGATTCGACCACGCTGATCCTCGGCGAGAGCGGCACAGGCAAGGAGCTGTTCGCCCAGGCGATCCATAATGCCAGCGACCGTTGTGGCGGTCCTTTCGTGGCGGTCAATTGCGGCGCCATTCCCCGTGACCTGGTGCAGAGCGAACTGTTCGGTCATGTCGAAGGCGCTTTCACCGGATCGGCTCGCGGTGGCTCGGCAGGCAAGTTCGAATTGGCCGATGGCGGGACGATCTTCCTCGACGAAATCGGTGACATGTCCTTTGATGCGCAGGTCAGCTTGCTGCGCGTCCTGCAGGAAGGCGAGGTGACACGGGTGGGGGCAAAAAAATCGCTGCGGGTCAACGTTCGCATCATTGCCGCCACTCACCGCAACCTGAGTCAGGCGGTGGCCGAGGGCGCCTTTCGTGAGGACCTTTACTACCGGCTCAACGTCCTGAACCTGACCGTGCCGCCACTGCGAATGCGCCGCGAAGACGTGCCGTTGCTGGCGCGGCATTTTCTCGCGCGTTGTGCCCGGTCGCTCCGCAAATCGACGCAGGACCTTTCTCCCGTGGCACTGGATATGCTTGGCGCCTACGATTGGCCGGGCAATGTTCGCGAGCTGGAAAACGTCATTGAGCGGGCGACCAACCTGGCGATGAGCGAACTGATCCAGCCGAGCGATCTTGCGCTGGAGATAAGGCAGCGAGGGCGACTATCGACGTGGGCGAGCGTCCCTGAACCTCGGACGGCGCCGGACCTTGGCACCCATGAAATGAATGCAATCATTGCCGCCCTCACAGACACGCGCGGAAACATCCGCCTGGCGGCTCAACGGCTGAATGTGTCGCGTGGTGGGTTGTACAACAAGATGAGTCGGTATGGGCTCAAGGTTGATGCGTTCCGTTCTTAGCCGGTGGCGCAACGCTGGCGATGAAACGGACGACCAGTCTCCGCTCAAGGTGGTTTTATGCATCCTTCATGCTGGCGAGACGAGAAACGCCCGGTCAAAAGGAGCCGAGCGTCTCTGTCACTTGCGATAGAGGACCATCCCGGCGTGGTAGAGGACGCCGTCCCGAAACGTTCCATCTGCAGTGAAGCCCGTGTCGTCCCAGTAGCGGATGTAATCGCCTTCCACCTCGTAACGCCCCTGATAAGCGCTTTCGCGATTTCCGCGAGCCTCGTCGTAGCGCCCATTTGGCAACAGCTCATGGCGAATATTCCCATCAGCGGTGATCCACATGCCGGTGTAGGGGTGACTGGCGGTAGTAGGTTGAATACGTTGCATGTTCCATTCTCCTTCTGCGGTTAGATCAGCCGAGACGACAACGGCGCTCAAAGTGGTACCGATCAACAATCGGCTGATGCTTTTCATGTTCTGCCCTCACATTTGAACAGCGAGTTCGGATGGCCCTGTCCGGGCCGTCCGGTGTCATCCGTTTCGTGAGTCCAGAGTAGGGAGTGGATCCGCTTGGCCGTTATGTCAAAAATGTCGCGGGTTTGCTTGATCCTGTATGGCGTAACCGACACCGAACCGGCTTATCGATCCAGACCAAAGTCAACAGACGCCGGCCGAGGGCATCCTTGCCCGGGGTGTGCAGCGACAACGCCGCATTAGCCCGCGGTGACGGTCATGCCGCCATCGGCCATAACCACCGAGCCGACCATGAAACTCGCGCGGTCCGAGGCGAGGAAGGCGACGATTTCGGCAATTTCCTCCGGCTGCGCAGCGCGGCCGATGGGTGCCGCTTCGCCGTGCTTGGCCAGAAAGCCCGGGCCGTCGTCGACCACGTCATTAAGGATGTTGGTCACCACATCGCCGACGCCGATGGCATTGACGCGGATGCCATGCTCGATCACTTCGAGCGCCAGCGTGCGGGTCAACTGGGCCAGCGCGCCCTTGGACGCGGTGTAGGCCGCGATCGTCGCAAAGGCGAAGTAGGATGCGTAAGAGGCGATGTTGACGATTGCCCCGGATCTGTTGGGAATCATCGCTTTCACCGCCTCGCGGCAATGCATGAAGGCCGCGGTGGCGTTGACTGCCTGAATGCGCTCCCAGTCTTCACGGGTCATGTCGATGACAAGCTTGTTGATGATGATCCCGGCGTTGTTGACCAGGATATCCAGCCGGCCGAACTGCTCGACGGCCAGGCCGACCGCGCGCTCGGCGGCTCCGTCTTCGCAGATGTCCGCCACCAGCGGCACCAGCCCGGGACGGGCGAGCTCTTCGACGGCGGGGTTCAGGTCTTCAGCAACGACCTTGGCGCCACGAGCGTGCAGCAACAGTGCGATGGCTTTGCCGATGCCACTGGCCGCGCCGGTGACCAGCGCGACTTTGCCTGCGACTTCGTGGGGGATGCTGTAGGTGATATCAGTCATGATGCTCTCCTGCGTTGCGAGCCGAGGAGACATTCGCCGGCTCCGCGCCCGTGAGGCGCTGTCGTTATCGACGGCTTCACTGTCTCTCAATGTGCATGTTCGGGCTTTCGCAGGCTTGCCTGGACTGTTGGGGTTTTGCTCCAGCATGCGAGGCTCCGGCGCACACGGTCTGTCGCGCAACCTTGCTCATGGCCGCCGCCGCGTTATCCTGTTGGCACCAGCCCTCGTCAGAGGGCTTTGTCGATGGAGCATCCTGTGCACCAACCCGATCCGCAAAACCTCGCCAGCGATGCTCAACGCATTACGGGCGAATCGATGCTGCACTATTTGCCGGGAACGCCGCAGACGTTACCGCCGCGCCCGCAGATGCAGGACGTGGTGATGTTGCGGTTCAGCCATCACAGCATCGTCGAGCCCATCCTGGTGCCTGCGGTGGTCGAGCCTCTGCTGGTGTGGGTGCTGGCGGGCGCGGCTCGGGTCGAGGAGCGCGTTCTGGGTGGGGAATGGGTAGCGTCCGACGTCAAGACCGGCGACTTCTTTCTCACCAACACTGGCGAACCCTACGAGATGCGCTGGCAGACCCAAGGCTGCGACGCTTTTGAGGTGATGCACCTGTATCTCGGCCTGCCATTGATTGATCAAGCCGCGCGCGAGGTACTGGGCGAACACGCCGACCCGGTCAGCTTCCTCGATGTTTCCGGTGACCGGGATGAACGAATCAGTTTCCTGTTGGAGCAACTGCGCCAGGAACTCATCGACGAGCGTCAGCCCAGCCCCTTGTTTGCCCACAGCCTGGCTCAGGCGCTGGCCGTGCATTTGGTGCGGCGCTACCTTGACCCAAACCGCAGTGCCCGGCGCAACAACGCGTTGCAGGCCTACAAACTGCGCCGCGTTATCGAGGCAATGACCGAGGGGCTTGGCGCCGATTTCAGCCTCGCGAACCTTGCTCGGGTTGCGCAACTGAGCGAGTACCACTTCAGCCGCATGTTCAAACGCGCCACCGGGCTTTCACCCTCGCAGTACTTCATTCGCTTGCGCATGAGCCGCGCCCGGCATCTGCTGCTGGAGACGGACCGAAGCATCATCGATGTCGGGTTGGAGGTCGGCTATTCGAGCCCCAGCCATTTTTCCCAGGTGTTTCGCCGCGAAGTGGGGGTCACGCCCAGCATCTATCGTCGGGCATGACGGCTGTTTAAGCGTTTCTGCGGTTTGCAGTGTTCATTCGGATGGTGTGAAAGGCTGCGCCGTTGCTCCGAGTGATCCATGGCTGAAGCCGCAACGGTCTGCCAAAAAAATAATTGCGTCAGGCTGTCGATTTCGACCCTTGCCATTCGATTAGTCCGCAGAGCCACCACAAGGGCGGCTTAATCCATCCACTCTCAGGAGATAAGCGCATGCGATTTATGGTGATCGTCAAAGCCAGTCCGGAATCGGAAGCCGGACAGATGCCCAGCGAAGAATTGCTCGCCGCCATGGGCGCCTACAATGAAGAATTGCTCAAGGCCGGGGTGATGCTCGCCGGGGAGGGGCTACATCCCAGTGCCAAGGGTGTGCGCGTGCAGTTTTCCGGCAAGAACCGGACCGTCGTCGAGGGGCCTTTTGCGCAAACCAGGGAATTGATTGCCGGCTTCTGGATCTTCCAGGTCCAGTCGCTGCAGGAAGCCATCGACTGGGTCAAACGCTGCCCGAACCCGATGATCAGTGACAGTGAAATCGAGATCCGCCAGATCTTCGAAGCCGAGGATTTTGGCGAGAGCTTTACCCCCGAGTTGCGCGAGCAGGAAGAGCGTCTGCGGGCGCAGTTGTCCAATCAATCGTGAGCCGACTACAGGAGTTGCGAGCATGAAAATCATCCCTTACCTGACCTTCAACGGCCGCTGCAAGGAAGCCTTTGCGTTGTACAAGGACGTACTTGGTGGCGAGCTGTTTTCCATGTCCTTTGCCGAGGCGCCGGAGGACGTCGGCATGCCCAAGGACGCCGACCTGATCATGCACACCTGCCTGACCGTGGGCAATTTCAGCCTGATGGCTTCCGACTGCCCGCCAGGCCAGCCGTATCGCCAACCGCAAGGCGTGTCGGTTTCCCTCAACGTCGACAGCGTGGAAGAGGCCGAACGGCTGTTCAATGGCTTGAGTGCAGGTGGCACCGTGCAGATGCCCCTGGCGAAGACCTTTTGGGCGGAACGTTTTGCGATGTTCGAAGACCGTTTCGGGATTGCCTGGATGGTCAACTACGAGGGGGAATAAGCTGCATTGACGTGCGTGAGCCGTGACAGGCAGAGCGCGTTATTCGCCGAAATTCTCGCAGAATTCGGCTACGGGAGCGAAGAACTTGAAGCGTTGCGAATAGCGGGGAGGCGTCAACGGTGATCAACGGTTTCGGGATTGGCATAACCAAGGCGCGTTCGACCTGGAAACAAGGATGATCGACTCCAAGGCTTTACGCGCAACGGTTGGGTTTGTGTCATTTCATGTCTCTGGCCTGCACCCACAGCACTGCGTCTTGCGACAGGGCTTTGCCTTTGTGGGTTTTCGTTGTCCCGATGTCGAGTGCTGCGATACCCCACCACCCGGCACGGGGCAGGCCAATGGTCACGATGCCTTGGGAATCCGAGTAGGTGCTAAGGGCTTTGAAGGAAGCCTGAGGAGCCGTTATGTAGTCCTGCTCGCCGAAGGCGTTTTTCTCGACATCAACGGAATGGTTGAGGTATTCGATTTCGATCTCGGCGAACGGGACGGGCTTGCCGTCGGCCAGCACCAAGGCGCGGAATACTCCGCCGGTCCAGTTGGCATAAGGTTTGTTCAGGGGCTGGATCTCAACCGGCAACCCTTGTGGTTCTGCCCAGTGACCGGGTACTCCACCCACGTTCACGATCAGCTTGGTGAATTGCTGGATGTAGACACCTTCTTCGGTTTCCAGATAAGGCTCGGGCTCGAGTACGAAGATATGGTCACCCAGTGAGCGCACCAGCTCACGTGGGATCGATGCTCGATAGGCCGTCGACCGGTTATCGCGACTCTGCCACTCGACTGGACGTAAGTATTCGAGCAGATTGATTTTTTCCCCGCCGTGCGCGCTGGTGTGGTTAAAGGCCCGGGGTTCATCCATGGCCATGGTGGGGCCGCCGGAGAAGGGATGAGTGAACACTAGCGCGAACTCCAGTTTTTCCGCACGCTGCAGCGCTGTTTCCTCGAGGTAGAGCATCTGGAAGTGCGCCTGTGCAGCGCCGGTCAAGCCACTGAATGTAGTCGCGGCAATGGCTTGGAGCAGTTTTCGTTTGAACGTCATGGTCATTTTCACCTTGATATGTCGGAGGACTGGATCGTTACGTCATGGCCGGCTCCACCGAGGAACACCACGGAATAGTTTCCGGTGGGGGCCTGGAAGGTGTAGGTGTTGTCCTTGCCGACCTCGCCTTCGAGCAACACCTTGTCGCTTGGGTTTTGGATATGGATTTTTCTGCCGGCGGCCGAGCTGCCATCGGTGAACCCGGCCTCGCACTTCACCTGGTCATCGCGCTCGATGTAGCAGTCGAGCACGGGCCCATGGGCCAACGCTGTCTGGCAGAGCAAGAGGGTGCCTGCCATCGATATTCGAATGGTTGAAGTTATGTGGCTCATAGGATCTTTGGTCTCAGCGCACGAGGTTGATCATGGGATGGCGATTGATCATCGCCGCTTGTAGTGTCGTTGCCAGCCGGGGAGAAGGCCGCCAGCAACGCCTCCAGGTTCGAGCGCAGAAATGCGATGTAGTCGCCGGCTGCGTCGGTGAGTTCTCCCGGGTTGCCGGTGTCCAGTAGCAGCAACCGTGCGCCGCCGTCCTGGATGGCCCTGGCGATCTTTTCATCCGGTATCCACTTGTGGACCACTACGCGGATGTCACGCTCGCGCAGGTATCGGGTCAGTGCGGTGCGATCGGCGTCGCTCCAGTCAAGGTCCTGGCGCACGAACCAGCCGTCGACAAAGATGCCGAACTCGCCAAACAGGTAGGTGAACTCGTTCGCCAGCGACAGCACGCGCACATCCGGCAGCGCTACCATCCGCGCGCCGTAGTCGGCCTTGAGCCGGCGCAGGCGGCTTTCAAGTGCGGCGAGGTTGCTCTCGATTCGAGGCGCATCGGCGGGGGACAGGCGTGTCAGGTCGGCAGCGATCAGCGCCGACATGCGCATGCCGTTGACGGGACCGAGCCAGGCGTAGGGCGACGGGCCGCTGTCGATGTTGCTCGCGACGGCCCAGGGCACGTCGTTCGGTGGCACGCGCATCACGGCCACGCCGGGCTTGATCGTGTCCCATGAACGCGAGGCATCGATCTCGATGATGCGCAGGTTGTGGCGCCGGGCCGTTGCATACAATGGGTCCGCACGCCAGAGATGACTCAGGGTCACCACGGCGTCGGCTTGCTGGAACACGGCCGGATCGAGACGCGACAGCGCATTGGCCAGGCTCTCCATGGGTACGGGGCTGTCCGGCGGTAGCCGCATGACCTGGATGAGCGTGTCTTCGCTGAGCGCCGACGTAAGTGCGTACACCGCCGGCAGCGCAACGAGCACCCGCTGGCGGCCGGTATCGGCAAAGACCGGGAACTGGGTGCCCAGCAGCAGGGCCAACACCGCCAGCCAGGATCCACGTGACAGGCAAAGCCATTTCATACGCTGGTCCCTCTGAATCGCGACGAGGTCGCACGGATGATGGTGGTCAAGACAAACACCAGAGCGGCGACCAGCACGATCGCACCGCCGGTCGGCACCGGGATGTGGAATTGCATAGGCGCCAGGATGCCGACCACGCAGGAAAACGTCGCAATCAGGATGGCCAGCGTGACCAGTGCCGCAAGTGAGCGGGTGACGTTGCGGGCCGCCGCGGCGGGTATCAGCAGAAGGGCCTCGACCAATACCGCACCGATGATTTTCAGGCAGGCCACCGTCACCAGAGTGACCAACACCACAAACAGGTACTCGACGCTGCGCACCGGCACGCCGCGCGCATGTGCCAGGCTCGGATTGAGGCTGGACAGCAACATGCCGTTGTACAGGGGCAGCCCGATGAGGGCGCAAATGACCGTTACGCCGAGCAGCACATTCATGTCGGTGTGGTCCACGGCCAAGATGGAGCCGAACAGCACGCTTTCCATCACGTGGGTGTTGATCTTCGCCGACACGAACAGCAGCAACGAGGCGCCGACTGCCAGCGAAATGGACAGGAACACCCCGATCAGTGTGTCGTTGGCCAGCGTCGTGCGGTGCTGGGTGTATTTCAGCGTCAGCGCAAACAGCAGGCAGAAGCCGAACATCGACAGGTAAGGAGAGGTATAGGACTCGCCAATCAGCACGCCAATGGCAACGCCAGTCATCGCAGCATTGCCAACGGACTGGCTGAAGAAAGCCATGCGTTTGATCATCACCATTGAGCCCAGCACACCCAACAAGGGTCCGATCAGAACGGCGCACATCAGCGCATTGATCACGAACTCGTATTCGAACGGTTGCGGCAGCATCTGGCGCGCGGCAAGCGTCTGGAGGTGATCGCGGATGAAGTCGTACAAGGCACTCATCGAATATCCTCCAGTCGGCAGTCGATCTGATCGGCCGGGCCATGAAACAGCACCCTTTGATTGATAACGGTCACGGACTGGGCGATACGCCTGACCTGTTCGAGATCGTGGTTGATCCACAGGACGGTGACGCCGCAGTCGTGCAACTCGGCCACCAATGCTTCCACCAGGCGCACACCGGCCTCGTCGATACCGGCGGTGGGTTCATCGAGGACCAGCAGCCACGGCGCGGGGCTGATCGCCTGGGCCAGCAGCACGCGCTGGCGCTGCCCACCGGACAGGCTGCCAAATGGTTTTGTGCCTATTCCGGCCACACCGGTACGCGCCAGGGCCTCGGCCTGCGCCGCCCTCGCGGAGCGACTTGAGCCCAGGAAAGCCGGCCGGCGCTGAGTGAGCAGTGCCATCACATCGTTGACCGTCATCGGCACGTTGCGGTCGAAATCCAGCAGTTGCGGCACGTAGCCCACCGGCTTGGCGACACCCTCGAAGCGGATAACCCCGGAATGCGGCATCTGGCCCAGCAGCGCGCGCACAAGTGAGGTCTTGCCCCCTCCGTTCGGGCCGACCAGGCAGTGCAGCGCACCGGCTTCCACCCGAAAGCTCACCGCATCGAGCACCTGTGTACCGCCCAGTTGCAGCGAGACGTTATCGAACATCACGGCAGGTCCGCGCATCGCTTGATCCTTCTTCATCGTTGCGTGAACTCGACGGCTTCGGCCAACGTTTCAAGGTTTTCGCCTATGGCTACCTCGAATTCGTCCGCGCTGTAGGTGCTGCCGGTGATGTGGGACAGGGTGAAGACTTTTACTCCGGTGGCTGCTTCAATCGGTTTGGCCAGATCCATGGAAAAGTTCTTTTCGGCGAAAAGCACCCTTACATTGGCCTTCCTGATGGTGTCGATCGTGGTGGCCAACTGGCGCGCAGTCGGCGCCACACCGTGACGCGGCTCAATCACGGCGCTCACAAACAGGCCGAACTCTTGCATCATGTAGTCGTAACCGCCGTGCAACGTCGCGCAACGAAACGGCGAAAGATCCAGCGCGGCAAAGCGACTCATGAAGCGCGCGCGCAGGGCGCGGATCCGTCCGGCATACGCCAGGGCGTTCTGCCTATAGGCCGCCGCGTTGTCCGGATCGCGCTCGCCCAGGCGGCGGGCGATCTCGAACACCTGTTGTATCGCCGCCGTGGTGGAGACGAAGGTATGTGGGTTCACCACCTTGACGCCGCCCTGGTCGCCGCCGATGGGAATGAGTGCCACCGAGGCATTGGCCTGAATGATCGGCAGCGTCTCGCGACGGCCGGCGGCCTTGATGATCTCGAAGGCCCATTCATCGTGGCCAATGCCGTTGACTACCAGCACATCGATGTTCATCGCGCGGGTAATGTCGTCGGGTTGCGGCTGGTAATTATGCGGATTGGCCTGCGCCGGGATCAGCGCAACGACGTCCGCCCGATCACCAACAATGTTGGCCACGAAGCTGTAGTAGGGATGCAATGTGACGCCGACTTTGAGCCGCTTGCCGGCGGGGTGTTCCGGGCTGGCGCAGGCGATGGCGGGGATCAGCAGCAGCAACGCCAGGCAACGGCGCAACAGTGTGCGGTGTTTTATAAAGGCATTCATGGCTGGGTTCCTTTTACGCGTTCGATTTCACTGGTGCCGTCGTAAGGAATGACTTGTCGCCAGCCGTCGCCGACCAGCGACTCGGCCTTGACGATGGAGGGGTAGGGCGCGTTCGGATTGGGATGGATCCAGATCGTCGCCTGGTTGGCCCACATCACCCCGGCATGGGCATGACCGATGACGAGCAGGTAGGCGCTCTGGCCCGGCACACTGCCGCCGGAGCCGTAATAGACCGTGGCGCCCTGGCCCTGAGTGGCTTGCGACACCTCGCTGGAGGGGAGAGGCGCGGGAACCGCGGCGGCGTCGGCATGGGCGTCGTTGTCGGTGTGTTTGTCGGCAGACTGCCTATGGGACAGGTGGGTACCGGGCAGGATCAGTTGCCAGTGCACCTGACCATTGGCCTTCCAGAATGCGTCCCGATAGAAGGGCGGCAGCACAAGCTCTTGGGCACGATCCAGGGTGATCCAGCCGCCGGTGTCGTTGTTGTTCCAGATGATTTCTTCACCGGCAGGCAACAGCGCACTATGGATGGCCTGATCGACCGAACTCAGGCCATCGAAGGAACGCACCTGCCAGCTCAGCGCGGTGGGTGGGCCGACTTTCTGTGGCCGCAACAACATATAACCGGCCACGCTGGCGATGATGATCAGTGCAGCAAGCAGCATGCCCGCGGTTTCCCATCGGCCGGAGCGCGGGTGCACAAGCGTGAATGCACTGCTGGCGGCATCGCCGGGTGTGCCGTTGGGGTGGTGCCTGCGTGGCGATAGCCGGGCCATCAGATAAACGCAATCCAGCGGCCAAGGCAGATCACGCCGATCCACAACGCCATCGAACTGAACCCGGCGATACGCGCCTGGCCGGGGGGTGGCAGCACGGCGTCCCATTCGTCGATGCGGCGAAAGGCGCCCAGATGGAATATCACCATGTTCAGGCCCGCCAGCATCAACACGCCCATCTTCCACAGGAACACGGAGTTCTGCGCATAGGTGATGGCATTGGCGGCAAACATGAGCGAACCGGTGATCACGCACGCCACGAAGGCAGCCCAGGTGTACGGCAGCAGCTCCCGGATCAGCCTTCGCGCGCTGCTGCGGTGGGAGGCAATGCCGAGCAGGCGCAAGTCCACCACTGCGATACTCCCGAACACCAGGGCGATGCCGATCACATGCACCGATTCCAGGGCCGGAAAAGCCGTGTCCGATTCACGGACAAAGGTGGCGAGCGAACTGGCCTCGATGGCTTGCAGTATTGATTGAATGTCCATGACGGATACCTGAGAACTGGGTTGAAAACGTTTAAATCGAGTAGGCGATCCAGCGACCGCAGATGATCACGACGCACCACAAGGCGATCGACAGCCAGACCAGCGCCTTGACCGGCGGCTTGTCGTCGTCACTGTGTGCGGGGACGGCAGGGCGCAGAAAGGGTCGCCGCAGCCGCCAGGCCAGGGTGAACGCGCCGATGACCAGGGCCATCTTCAGCCAGAACGTGTTGTTGAGGAGAACGCGGTCCGGTTCGCCGATGGCCATGATCAACCCCGTGGCAAGCAGGACGACAAGCGCATTGCGCATCCACGGGTAGTAGCGTTGAACCACGCCGCGCAAAGGCTCGTCCGTGGCGAGTACGCCGGCCAGGCGCAGGTCGGAAATGACGGCGGAGCCGAAGATCACCGCGATGGCAATGATATGAATGCTCTGCACAGTGGGCACCACCCAGAGCAAGTCCCTGATGGCGGTGCTCACCGGTGTCGCATAGAGCCAGGCAATGATAGGTATGGAGGACATTTGTTGCTCTCCCGCGGGGTCAGAGGGTTAGAAATCTTCAGGTGTTGCGATCGTGTGCAGGCCTGCCGCATCTTCCGGCAGCAGATACCCTTGCTTGATCGACACGCCCTTGGCGTCTTCGAATGCCTTTTGGTAGTGGCTGAAACTTCCATAGCGCCGGCGCAGCGTATCCTGCGAATAAGCCACCTTCGTGTCGTAGATCAGGCCGCAGCCGGTCTCTTGATCGGTGAGGTAGGTCGCACTCGGCACCTGGACCCACGGCGGGCGTACGCCCCCTTGCAGATTGCCGGTAGCAGGGTCGCGCGCTGCCACCTTGCCGTCGCGCACGACCCTGGGTGCCTTTGGCATCGGCTTGCCCTCGCGTACCCATTTGTCCATGCCATCGAGTAACGCCGACACCACCATTTCCACCGGCTCGTCGTACAGCGTCCGGCACTGTGGGTCATCGCCTTTGCCGATGTCGGCAGCGAGGTGCTCGGTGTGCTCGGTGCCGAGGTCGGCCAGGCGCAAATGCGGCATGCCGGTCACTTCGTAATAACGCAACTGCGGGCTGTCGGTGTCCGGCGGCAGGTCGATGCCTTCGATCACGTCGTGCATCAGTTCCGACTGGCTGTATACGGTCACGAACGGCACGCCGTCGGGCATCTGGCGCGGCACTCGAATGACGTCGCCGCCCACTTCGCCGTAGGCCATGCGACCGGTCATGTAGCCATCGATCAGCGCGCTTGCGTCGGGCATTCGCCATTGCTGGTGCCGGCCCTGGTCGAGGTAGTCCATCCAGACTTGGGCGGTGACGGCCCAGCTGTCGACATACACGCGTTGCACGTCCAGACCTGCCAACGGGCCTTGTGGCCCATTGCTCTTGAGTAATAGCGCCAGCTGCGCACCGATGCCCTGGGATTGCGGCGCGAACGGGTCCGGCGCGTCACCGCGGATGAAACGTTGCGGATCGTAGTAGGCGCCCAGCGGCGCATAGCGGGCGTAGTCGAAGCGGCGCATGAACTCGAAGTTCACGATCCGCCCGTACTGGGCGATCTGTTCGGCCTCGGCGGCCGGGGTGTCTGAAAGGAACTTGGGATCGACTGGCGGTTGGTTGATATTCAGCGTGTATCCGACATACGCGTAGCCGCGTCGCAGCAAGTAATCGCGGGTCAGGATCCAGCCGGCAGCACGCTCGCCGAACCAACTGAACGGCTCGATCACGACGGTGCCGTTGAAGCGTGCCGGGTCCGTCGGCTTGCGAATCAGGATACGGGTGGTATAAGGCGCCTCGAGCAAAGGCTTGCCCGCGGCAGTGATTGCCGGGGCAATGCCTTGCAGGTAGAACTCCTCCTCGACGTAACCGTAGCGGTCGAGGTCGCTGTGTTCGGTGCCCGCGCGCTCTGCCGATGACAGAGGCAGTTGGCCGGACGGCGGCACCGCAATGGCCGTGGGCATCCGGGGCACCTCGGCGGACGCGCTGGAGATCAACACGAGTGACAGAAAGGCGCTTTGCATCGACGGCCGCAGGATGCTGATTGTGATCAGTCGTTCCATTAGGTCACCTCCAAGTGGTTATCGATGAGGGCATCGGTTCAGTCGCGTTTGAGGCTCGTCTTGCCCTCGCTGTCGATCACGATCTGGTTGTTCTCGCAGACATATTCGTGAATGCGGTAGTCGGAGCGCTTGTAGTCGAACGTGAAACGGTAAGGGCTGTTGAGTACCTGCGGGTCCTCGATCACTACCTTGTTCTCCAGGCGATCCGGCGCCTTCAGTCTGATGCGCTCGGTGATTTTCATTTCCTTGCTGTGCGGAACGTCGTAGAAGGCCACATCTGTGCGCACGCCTTGTGTTTGCACCACCAGCGTGTCGCCCTCCCAGCGGCCGCGCGAGTAGCCCTGGTAGCTGGGGTCCAGCGTATCCAGCGCAGGCATGGCTTCGTTGAGGATGATGCGGCGCACTTGCTGGAGATATTCGCCGAGCACCACCACTTGCTTATCGTCATGAATGAGTTGGATGGGGAAGAGCGCCGCCATCAATACCGGCATGCCTTCGGGCAGGCACATGGAGCTGGTGGTGGCCAGTGGCGTGCCGGCCTCATTCGCGGCGGCCTGGCGCTTTTTCAACGCGACGTATTCGCTGGCATAGGGCTCCTTCAGGTCCATCGGGCCACCGGGGTGCACCGGATTGTCCGGGTCCTCTCCGAACCAGTCGTCCGGAGTCCGCTCCCACGTGCCGCTGATGTCGGGGCGTGCGCCCGCGCCGTGTTTGGCGTCCTGGGTTTTAGAGGCGGCGGCGCTGCTCACCCCGGTGACAGTCATGAGTAGCACGCCCAGGAAGAAGCTTGTCAGGTTCAAGGTTCGTGTCGGTTTCATTGAAAGCGTCTCCATCCCGTTGGTCTGTTCATTCAGGTCTCATGGCGTAGGAATGCGGTTTCTCAGCCTCCACCGGACAGCACCACGTCACCGATCTTGATCTCCACGAGCAGCCCGCCCGGATCACCGTTTTTCAGCGGCTTGAAGGTGATCTCGGCGGCATCGCCGGCCTTGATCAAGTCGGACTTCCAGCCGGTGCGGCTTAAGGCGTTGACACTGCCGGTCTCGATCTTGAATTGCTGAGGCGGGGGGCCTGGCGAATCGAAATAAATCGAGACGTGGGGGTTGCTCCAGACGAAGCGTCCGACCACGCCCTTGAGCGTGATCGTTTTGGTCTGGTCGAAAATCGCGAACGAATGGTGGGCAGAGACCACGGAGGGTAGGGCGATGCAGGCGGCAATGGTCAGCAGACCAAGCCCCTTGCGTAATAGCGGGGACGACAAAGGTGTCATGGCGAGTGCCTCGGTTTTTATACGTTCTTATGGGCCCAGCATAGGGGGGTGGGAGCAGGGGCCGTAGCCCAAAACGGCAACTGCTGCCCGTCGTGGAAATGTTTATTGCGGAGAAGGGATAACGCGCACGAAGAAACGGGCATCGAGCCCCTGCAAGTGCTGATTTGGGTTACCGCTTGCGCAACCCAGGCGGAACACTCGCGCCTCGCCTCATAAATATAAAAACAGGAGAGACGTCATGCGCACCCCCCCTTACGCCCCATTGCTTTCGCTGGTCGCACTCTGTGCGTTTGAGCCCCAGGCTCATGGCTACGAGCTCTACAATGAAAATGACGGTGCCACCGTGCTGAACGCCGAGCTATGGGCGGGATTTGGCTGGTTCGGCAGCGAAAAGAACTACATCGGCGACCCCGAAGCAGAGCCCGGCAGGATGCGATGGCAGGAAGGCTTCGCCAAGTATGGTGTAAACGGCACGACGGATAAGATCGGTGCAGGTTCGATCTACGGCGGGTTCAGTCTGATCAGTACGGGATCATGGGGTGATGGGGACGCAGGATCACTCACCGCCGGGAATGAAAGGGAAACAGCCGTGGAAGACGCCTACCTGGGCTGGAAGTCGGGTGATCTGATTCCGGCGCTGGGCATGGACGGCGTTGATTTCTCCTTTGGCCGACAGGTCGTTACGGTGGACGGCTTTCTGATCACCGATGATGGGTTCGCCCCCGGAAATGCCTTCAACCCTATCGAGGGCGTAGCAGATGGCCGGTTCAATCGCGGCGGAGCCTTTTACCTGGGCCCGCGATTGGCGTTCGGGAACACTGCTGTCCTCAAGGTGGGTGGTACGCAGGGCCTTCACGGTAGCCTGATATGGTTGAAATCGGATAATCCCGGGCAGTCGAAGACCGAAGTGGCGGCCGCCACCATCGACTACACGACGCCCATTGGCTCGATCGGTTCGACGTACGTGCGTGGCCTGGATGTCGAAGAGCGATACGTTTTTGCCGATCGGGGTGAGCGCAAGGGCATGGATATCTACAGCATCCGTGGCCAGGGCAATGCTGGCATCGAGAATGCCGACTTCGCGTTCGAGGTGGCGCGCCAGGAAAAGCGTTCGGGCTCGCAGCGGGCGATGTTCTTTGATGCGGGCTACACCTTCGCCGATGTCAAATGGCAACCGACGGTGAGCTATCGCTACGCGCGTTACTCCGAAGGGTGGGACTTCCTGTTTCAGGGCGGCTACCGCAAACGTTACCAGGGTGAGATCGGTGTGAACTACGCCGGCTCAGTCACCTCGAACATGCGTAT
The DNA here is from genome assembly GCF_009831705.1 of Pseudomonas sp. PICF6. Classification (NCBI taxonomy): domain Bacteria; kingdom Pseudomonadati; phylum Pseudomonadota; class Gammaproteobacteria; order Pseudomonadales; family Pseudomonadaceae; genus Pseudomonas; species Pseudomonas sp. PICF6. Next base: position 391,416 of record NZ_WUUD01000035.1, read on the forward strand.
CAGCGACGTGCTGCTCTCAGTCAACCCGACTGATAAGTTGACCCTTAACGCAATGTACTTCGACTACCATCAGCTCTCTGATCGGCAAGATCAGGATTACAGTGCGCGCGAGGTCAATCTGTTTCTGGATTGGATGGTGACGGATAACATCACGCTCTCGCCGCTCGTTGGTTTCTACAAGCCTGACAAGTGGCTCGGCAACGGAGGCAACCAGAGTGGTAGCGCATCGCTCAACACCTACTTCCAATTCATTGTTTGGGTCGCATTCTGAGCTGCTGTTTGCGACGTAAGAATAGTTAGACCAGGGGGCGTCACCAGCGGTGGCGCATCCCTGCATTCACCGAGTCGTGATTCAGTCACAGCATGCGGCGCAGGACGTCGTTGCGAGGGTCGCTATCGAAGAACCGATGCTTGAGTGCACCTGCGACGTGCAACACGATCAGCGCCAGCAGGGTATAAGCCAGCACTTTGTGCAGCCATTGGAACACGACGAACAAATCGTCATTCTTCGCCAGCAGCTCCGGGAGGTTCACGCCAAAAAAGAACACGCCGTCGCTCATGGTGTAACTGCTCGACATCGAATAGCCCATCAGCGGTACGGCCACAATCAGTACGTACATGGAACGTTGCACAAAGCGCGACAAGAATCGCTCATGCCCGGCCAGTGTTTGCGGTGGTTGCGGAAGCGTGGGGGTGCGCCAACGCAGGGCGATCTGGACCAATACCAACAGGAATGCCAGCACCCCGAAGGATTTGTGCCATGGGTAATAGAGCTCATACTTGCTCGCCACTTCATCATCGAGCCCGGTCATATACCAGCCGGCCCAGAGCAGGCCCGCTATGACGATGGCACGCACCCAGTGCAGCATGCGCAGGGAGGTCGGATACCGATCAATTGTCGCTTGTTTTAAGGTGTTCATCGCAGTCTCTTCATTGATCATCAAGGCATCGAAAATGCACGATTCATACCCCCTCGGGACCCAAGGCCCTGAGAGGGCAGGTGCAGTGAGTTTTCTCAGGTGGGCAGTAGCACGGTGATGACTTTCTCCTCGGTGTAGGCCAGCGCACCGGCAAGCCCACCTTCACGACCAATGCCGCTGGCCTTGACGCCGCCCCATGGCAGGTTGGCGTCCAGCGGGCTCCAGCAGTTGACGCCGATGGCGCCGGCCTTTACCGCAGCGGCCACGCGGTGCGCACGTACCAGATCGGTCGTCCAGACCGTGGCCGCCAAGCCGTAGGCGCTATCGTTGGCCAGTGCCACAGCCTCTTCTTCGCTGTCGAACGTGATGACCGTGCCGACGGGGCCGAAAATTTCGTCCTGGGCAATCGTCATGTCATTGCGGGCGTTGGCGAAGATCGTCGGTCGCACGAACCAGCCTTGCTCCGGGGTGGATACACCGCCGGCCAACAAAGAGGCGCCTTGGTCGATACCCATCTGGATGTAACGGTTGACGCGATCGAACTGCGCTTTCTTGGCTACCGGCCCCATCTGTACGCCAGGCTCGCGAGGGTCGCCTACCTTGACCGCGCGCGCGGCCTCGGCAAGCGCCGCGGCGAAGCGCTCGGCCAGGCTGCGGTGTACCAGGATGCGCGAGCCGGCGGCACAGATCTGCCCCTGGTTGACGAACAGGCCAAGTGAGCAGCCAAACAGCGCGTCATCGAAGGGCGCATCGTCGAACACAATCTGTGGGCTTTTGCCGCCCAGTTCCAGCGCCACGCGCTTGAACAACACCCCGGCGGTGCGCTGGATCTCGCGTCCGGCCTCGGGGCTGCCGGTGAAACTGATCTTGGCGACGTGCGGGTGTTCGCACAAGGCGCGACCCACCTGCGCACCGTAGCCGGTGACCACGTTGATCACGCCGTCAGGAAAGCCCGCTTCTTGAGCCAGCGCTGCCAGGTGCAGGGCCGATTGTGGGGTTTCTTCCGAGGGTTTGATGACCACGGTGCAGCCTGCCGCCAGCAAGGCGGCGAGCTTCCACACGGTGATCATCAGCGGTGAGTTCCACGGCACGATGGCACCGACCACACCTACCGGCTCACGTACGGTGTACGAGAGGGTTTTGCTGCCGAAGTAGCCGCCGGTGGGAATGGTGCGCCCTTCAAGCTGGTTGGCCCAGCCGGCGGCGGCGCGCAGGTTGGCGATTGCGTTGGGCAGGTCCATCCGGCGTGGTTCGAGCGGTGAGCGACCGATGGCGTTGGCGTCCATATCGGCCAGCAATTCGCTGTCGCGCTCCACCAGGTCAGCCAGTTTCGACAACAGGCGACCGCGCTGGGCGCCGTCCAGGCGGCTCCAGGCGCCCCCCTCAAGTTGGGCGTGCGCCGCTGCCACAGCGCGGTCCACATCCTCGGCGGTACCGCTTGCGCAGCTACCGTTGACCTGTTCGGTCACGGGGTTGATAAGAGGAATGCGACCTCCGTCGCTGGCTTCGAAGGGCGCGCCCTGGATGAAGTGTTTCAGGTACTGAGTCATGTAGGTGTCCATGCGTGATGGGGAATGGTCGGAGGTGACACACCTCATGCCTTGAGGGAGGCCAGGGCGTCGCCGAAGATGTCCAGGGCCTTGAAGAACAGCGAGCGCGGGATCGTCAGCGAGGGCATCACGCGCATCACGTTGCTGTAGCGTCCGCACGGGATCATCAGCACACCGTGGTTCATCAGGTAGCCCATGAGCTGACCGATCTTGGCGCCTTCCAGCGGTGTCTTGGTGATGGGGTCTTCGACGAGTTCGATACCGATCATCAGGCCGCGGCCGCGGACTTCGCCAACGAACGGGCTGTTGAAGCCACGGATACGTTCCTGCGCCTCCAGTCCCAGGATGTGGGCGCGCTCGAGCAGACCAAGCTCCGGGTCCTGCAGGATGCTGATATTGGTCAGCGCCACGGCCGCGGACAATGAGTTGGCGGCGAAGGTATTGGGCATCGAGCCGTCGGGAATCAAGGCCGCGAGGTCCGAGCGCATGATCAGCCCTGCCATTGGCAGGTCGCTGCCGATGCCTTTGCCGAAGGTCAGCATGTCGGGTTTCACGCCGGAATGTTCGACTGCCCACATCTTGCCGGTACGCCCGGCGCCGGACTGTACTTCATCCACGATCAGCAGCGCGCCGGCGCGATCGCAGGCCTTGCGCAACAGTTGCAGGAACTCTGGCGAGGGCGGCACGTAGCCGCCTTCGCCCTGTACCGGTTCCACGATCACGGCCGCCACGTCATCGGCGGCGGTGTAGGGGCTGTTCAGCAGATAGTCCACGTAGTCGCCGGCGATCTGCTCGGCGCTTTGGTGCGTGGTGTCGAAGGGAAAGCGGTAGGCATAGGGGTAGGGCGCGTGAATCACGCCGCCCATCATCGGACCGTAGCCCTTGCGGTAGGCCGTGCCAGTAGTCAGGGCGCCGGAGGCGTTCCACACGCCGTGGTAGCCGCCGTGGAAGGCAAGGATCTGGTGGCGCCCGGTGATGCGCTTGGCGAACTTGATCGCGGCCTCCAGCGCATCGCTGCCGCTTTGCGTGAAGAAGGTGATGCAGTCGCCGCGCAGGCCGTCGGGAGCGATTTCCGAGAGCTTGGCGGCCAGTTCGGTGCGCCGGGTGCTGTTGATTTCCAGGGCATGCATCAGCACCTCGGACTGTTCGCGGATCGCTTGTACCACCTTGGGGTGGCAGCGGCCTACGCTGCTGACGCCCACGCCTGCGGACAGATCGATATAGGTGTTGCCATCCGGGTCCTTGAAAGTCGCGCCGAACGCGCGGTCCATGGCGATGGGCATACGGCCGCCGCCACGCGCCATCGACTCGGTACGCGCCGATAACGCCAGGGCCTCGCGGGTCAGGGGGCCGGGCAGTGTGCTGGAAATAATCCGCGGGGCATCCGCGAAGTGTAAGGATTCTAGTTTGGATTCACTCATGACGAACTCTCTGGATGGCGTTTTCAGTGTGCCGATCATTCTCATGGAGTGTCCCTGGCCGTTATCCCGAATCGGCAAATAGACGAGCCGACCCCACCCGCCGGTTTCGACGAGTGGCAGATACGAGAATTAGCTATGCGCTATTTTATCTATGTGCGAATATCGCAAAGAAATGCGAGCAAAAAACAATAATATCGGCCGAGGTTTTCGCGCATCATGAAAAACCACCAGATCAGCCAATTTCGCGATATCCATGTCCATGCGGCCACCATTCAGGAGTGGAACCAGGACTACAGCCAGTTAACCGCCGGCCTTGCCGAAAGTTCTTTGATGCAGCTGAGCACCGCGCGTTGCCACGTGTTCAGCGAGCAGATCAACCAGCGTGTGGTGCAGCACGGCGTGGCTCCGCGCGGCAAGATGTGCTTTGCCGTGCCGATCAACGTGCCGGGTTCGACGCGGATGCAAGGTCGCGAGGTGGACGACAGTAGCCTGTTCTTTCTGCACGGCGGCGAGGAGTTCATGTTCCATATGCCGATGGGCATGGAACTGTTATCCATCACATTCGAACGCGAATGGTTCGAGCAGGCGCTGGAGCAAACAGCGTCGGCCAGGGAAATCAGCCGGTTGCTGCGCCAGCCGGTGATCCGGGTGTCCGCGCAGCGCTTCGCCCAGGCCCGGCGTCGATTGCTGGCGGTGCTCTCTCTGGCCATAGGCGACGAAGCGCTCGACAGCGCGGGCGAGCAGGGGCTGGAGCAGGCAATGCTCGGTGAGTTGCTGCAGCTGCTCACCGACCCGGCCTGCGACAAACAGCAGCGCAGCCCCAGCTCCACGCGCAGCTTTATTGTCGAGAAATGCCACCGTCTGACGACTGTCGAGATGCTCAATGTGCCCAGCGTGATCGAGTTGTGCCAACGCCTCCAGGTGAGTCGGCGCACCGTGCAGAACAGCTTCCGCTCGGTGGCCGAGACCACACCGCTGAACTATTTGCGTTCGGTTCGGCTCAACGGAGTGCGCCGCGCCTTGATGTCTACCCCGGCCTCCCATCTCTCGATCGGCGATGCCGCCGCCCAATGGGGCTTCTACCACCTCAGCCATTTTGCCGAGGAGTACCAGGCGTTGTTCGCAGAGTTGCCCTCCCAAACCGCCCGTGCTGCCATCCCTGTCTGCGCGCGCGCCTGAACCAAAACCCCGCTGTACCCGGCGGGGTAGCTGTCACTTCATCAGGATCTTAAGAAAACATGAATAGTCTTCGCCGCCTGCTTCAGGTCTTCGACCTCTTTCGCCCGGAGCAGCCGCTCATCGATGTGGAGATCATTTGCCGGGAGCTTGGCTACACGCCCGCCACTGCCTACCGCTATCTGCGTGAACTGGGCGATGCCGGCTTGTTGAAGCGCTTGCCGCGCGGTTACGCGCTGGGCCCGCGAATCATCACGCTGGAGCATCAGATGGCGAACTACGATCCGCTGCTGGCGTGCAGTCGGGACCTGGTGGACAAACTGGTCGCCGACACCGGCCTGGATGCGTTGGTCAGCGAGTGGCATGGCGACTCGGTGATCAACGTGCTGATCCAGCGTGGCTCCGATGCTGGTCCGGTCGGAGGTGGCAAGGGACGACCGATCGACCTTTTCCACAGCGCGACCTCCCGGGTCGTATTGGCTTATCTGCTGCCACGCCAGATACGACGCCTCTATGATGCCCACGCGAACCAGGACCAATTGCTGCATCTGGGGCTGGAATGGAAGCCGTTTACCAAGAGCTTGCTTGCCATTCGCAAACAAGGTTATTGCATCAGCGAAAGTGAGCTGTACCCGGGACGCAGTGGCGTCGCGGCGCCGATCTTCGACGAAAAGCGACGAATCCTCGGGAGCATGACCCTGGTTGGGCGCAGTGAGCGGTTCCACGCGTTTCAGCGCAGCTACCTGTGTGATCTGGTGATGGGCGCGGCGGCGCAGCTGACGACACGTATCGCTTTGCAATGAGGTGATAAAGGCCGGGTGGATGGCTTTTTTGAGGCGAGTTCTGCGAGTTACCGATTTGGGATAGTGGGGTGCTTATGGGCGGGCATAGGATCGAACCCAGCGTGCGATAACGCGACAAGCTATTGGGTGACGGTAGCGGTTGACCTCACCGATCTCACAGCGGCTGCCTCATACAAGAAGGTCAATAACATGAGTGTATTTACCCCGGTCAATAGCTCCACGGAGCTCAAGCGTGGCGCCCTGGGTGTCGGCTTCATCATTTTCTTCGTGGTTTCGGCGGCGAGCCCGTTGAGTGTCATCGCCGGGGGCTTCCCCATAGGCATCATGCTAGGCAATGGTGCCGGGACACCGGCCTTGTTGCTTCTGGCTCTGTTGGTGTTACTGGCGTTTTCAGTGGGCTACACCACCATGTCCCGACATCTCACCAACGCCGGTGGTTTCTATGCGTTCACCTCCCGAGGTCTGGGGGGCATGGCCGGAGGAGCGGCCGGGGTGCTGGCGATGTTTGCCTACAACATTCTCCAGGTCGGTCTGTACGGCATGTTCGGCGGCGTGGTCAGCGGCACCATGGCCAGCGTCTTCGGCCTGGAGTTGCCCTGGTGGT
>NZ_WUUD01000035.1:397899-398054 GCF_009831705.1 Pseudomonas sp. PICF6
TCAGCGGCACGCCGTCCATCGGTTTGCTGTTCTGCTTCGCAGCGTTCATCGGCTTCGAGGCCACGACTATTTATGGCGAAGAGGCCAAGAACCCGCAGCGTACCATTCCGATTGCCACCTACTGCTCGGTATTGATGATTGGTGGTTTCTACGCG
>NZ_WUUD01000035.1:398064-398250 GCF_009831705.1 Pseudomonas sp. PICF6
CCTACTCATTGATGGCGATGGCCAGCATCGCGATTCTGGGTTATCGCAAAATCGACCTGTCGGCGCGGGTGCTGTCGGTGGTGGTCATTGCCGAGTACCTGGCGATCCTGACCCTGGATTTCGCCATTCTGAAAACCGGTGGTGACAGCGGCATCAATCTGGACTCGTTTGATCGCAGCCATGTGT
>NZ_WUUD01000035.1:398271-409957 GCF_009831705.1 Pseudomonas sp. PICF6
CTGTCGGTCTGGTCGATGGTGGTGGGCGTAGGGGCGGACAAGATTGTGCCCACGCTGCAGGCCTTGCAAGACCCGACGACGTTCATTTATGGCATGTCCGACCATTTCGTCGGCCCGTATCTGACTCAGATTATCCGGGTGCTGTTCATGGTCAGTATCTACGCCGGCCTGCTGGCTTTTCATAATGCAGCGGCGCGTTACTTCTACGCCATCGGGCGTGACGGCCTGTTGCCGCGTCAGTTGGGGACTACCCATCGCGTCCACCAAAGCCCCCATATGGGGTCGGCATTGCAGAGCCTGATCTCTGCCGTGGTCGTGCTGATTTTCGCCGCCATGGATGCCGATCCGATTCTGCAACTTTTTGCCTGGTTTTCCAGCCTGGCGACGCTTTGCGTGATTTTACTGATGGCGATCACTTCGGCAGCGGTATTGGTCTTCTTCCGACGCCACCCTGAGCTCAAGCTGGGCGTTTGGCGTGGGCGGATCTTCCCCGGTTTTTCTTGTCTTGCCCTATTGTCGGTGCTGGTCATCGCGGTCATGCACTTCGATGTGTTGACGGGCGCCAGCAAGGCCTTGTCATACGGTCTCTGCGCGATTATTCCCGTGGCCCTGTTGGCGGGTGTGTTTTTGGCGGCCCGACTTCGTAAGGCGTCACCGCAGCGATACCTGGCATTGGGCAGTCACAAGCTCTGAGTCCCCACGCAGTCCGTTCAACTGAATCTCTGGGCGCCTTGCCATGGATGGCCTGCGACCTTGCAACCAAGCTTGCCGAATAGGCACAAATCACCGGTGCTGGATCATCTACACTGCCTCTTCATCCTCCTGTCCGGGACTGGCAGCCTATGCGGATTTGTTTTTTTGACGGGGCTGATCGTATCGAGCTGGGTACTCGATCCAACCTTGCTGATGGCCAGTCCGCGCTGCGAGAGGGAAGCCCGGCGACCAGGATCGATGTGCGTGAACCGTGGCAGGCAGAGCGCTTTATTCGCCGACATTTTGCCGGGAGCGGTGAAGTAGCCCGTCTGCGCGCGCTATTATCCGCCCAGGGGATTCTGGTCCATCTGCTGGACGATGACGAGGTTCGCCGTCAGGTCGCGGGCAAGCTGTCGAGTGGCGAGTTGTGTGCTTACGTGTCTCCACATCAACGACCGATGCCCGTTCGCCTACCGGCCTCGGGCGCTGTGGAAGCGGTTGTTGCACCGGTGTCCGCCGCGGCTCACAAGCGTGCGCGGGTAAAAGCCTCGTCCGAGTCCGTCAATCCACTTGAGCCGGTTGCGCTGACCTTCGTGGAGATCGAGTTACTGGATATGCAGGGGCAGCCCGTCAGCGGGGAGCCCTACGTCATTGTGCTGCCCAATGGGACCCAGCGCAGCGGTGTGCTTGACGAACTCGGCCGGGCGAGAGCGGAAGGGGTTGATCCCGGCAACTGTCAGGTGACGTTTCCCAAACTCGATCAGCGTGCCGTCGAGCGATGCCGCGGCTCATGAATTGGATCGCAGGCGAATGTGCTTCCACGCGGCGTCCAGGTCTTGGGGCATGCCGGCGCGCTTGCGCAGCCCGGTGGCCTTTGGCGTGATCCAGGGTTTAGGAGCAGTTGGCAATTCAAGTGGCATCACTTCTCGGGGAATGTCGCCCGCTTTCAGCTTGGCGACGGCGTTGGCGATTTTCGTCAGCGTGGTGCGCATTTCAGTGGTGCTGTTGCTGGCATCTTCGTTCCCACAGGCTTGGCAACGGCGGTCGAGCTCAGCGGTAAGCTGTTCAGCATCCTGTCCTATCTTGACCACTTCGTTGCACCAGGGCGCTGTCTGAGTCAGGTTTCGATCCTGGTCGAACGCTTGCGTCACCACCTTGAGTCGGGCGACGACCTGATTGCAATGGGGCGTGAGGTCTTCTGCGAGATCCGGCCCGTATCTATTGAGGTTTCGCCTCATCGCGTCTATCGCATTGCTCCATGTACTCTTGTCGCACTCATAGGTTTCCAGGGCGTTGTAGACATCCAGGAAGTTGCGTTCGTGGGTCAGATAGCCGGCGACGAAAGCCGGGTCGTAACGGGTATAGTTCTTTTGCCACAGGAAAAATTGGGCGTGCTCAGCCATGACTTTTTCCAGGCGATCCCGGCAGACGTATTCGATGTGCGTTTGCTCAAAGCCGGCATTCCACAGCGGAGCATACACCTCAAGGGTGTCGCGCAATGCTTGCAGCGCCTTCATGTCCGCCTTGTAGGTAGCGAGGATGGTCGCATGCAGACTGAGCCGGGGGAGTTCGTGGACGCTGCGGGTGGCCGGGGCTATCCCGCTTTGTGCGGCCTGCAGCTGAGTGATGTGCTCGCGCAACTGCATCACGTGCCGGGCCAGTTCCAGGCTCCAGCAGGCAAAGGCGTCCATTGCCAATCCAGAGAACGGTGCCTGAGGCGTTGTCGAATAGAACAAAAACTCGATAGCGCAGCGCGTTGGATTGTCCGATACCTGATAAGCGTCGGGGTATTTCACCAGGTGGCGCAATGTCGGTTCCTGCAAGGTCTTGAACCACTCTTCTCCACGTTGCCATTTCAGGAATTCGATCGTCAGGTCGAGGCTGTGGGTCATCTCCAGAAAAACCCCTCGCAACATTGTCAGATGCCGCATGCGGGCGAACACAAGCTCCTTGCGGTTCAGACCGAGCACAAGGATATTCTTGCCACCCCTGTCGCTGGTGGGCTGCATTTGTTGGTTGAGGTCATTCAGAGGGGCGGGGATGGCCAGTCCTGTCGCGCAATTGAAGTTGATGTGCTCGCGGGGATTCTCGGTGACAGGATTGATCAACACCGGTTTCTCGGCGTTGTGCGGGTCGTCCCACGCGTCGTGGCGCGGTGGCCTGAACCGGCCCCATTCGCCAATGGCGTCCCAGAACTCATCCTCGGTGTTGAAGTCTTCCAGTCTCGGCGGCGGTTGCGCCAGATTGTCCGGTATCACGTCAAAGTAGTTCTTCTTGTAGGTCTCGTTGCACTCCTTGCATGACCACAAGTGGTTGCTCCAGTCGTACACGTACTGAAAATAACCGAGGTTATCCATTGCCTTGTCGTTCACTGGAACGAAACCGTCGTGGCGTTTTTTCGGCCGGAAATGTTCAACATCCCCGCCTGCGGTGTCCATGAAGCGCGCCTCGCAAAAGGCGCACTTGCCATATTGGTCGACCTTGAGCAGCGCTTTGGCGTGGGGCGGTTTGTATTGGTCGTCATCGATGACGACCTTCACCGAGCCTTTGGGAACACTTTTTGTTTTGGCGGTGTTGGTGCCTTTGGTGCAGAGGACCACCGAAGCGCCAGCCTGGACAGCCTGCAGGACGTTGTTTTTCATGGCATCGTGCGAGCGCTGTAGCGCGGGAGGGGCCGTAGGCGTTTTGCGAACCCTGATCATACGGGGGCCTCGCCGTGGTAGCCGTGGAGCGCGGTGCGTACGGCATCGCTGAGTAAGTCATTGTCGTCGGGCAATCCGGCCTGCATCTTGAACGCACCGATGGCCACACGGGTCGCGTCATCCATCTGACCATCGCAGTCGCCGTTGAAGTAGCCAAGGCCACGCAGACGCTGCTGCACGCCTTTGAGGGTACTGATCGGGTCGAGCGCGCGCAGCCTCAGATGATAATCGCGGGAGAAGCCGTCAAAGGTTACGCGCACGGTGATGTCGTCGGCGGTGGGCTCCAGAGGCCAGACGATATCGCCGTTGGCTTCGGCTTCGCCACTGCCCAGCAGCGTGTCACCGCGCAATACCTGAAAGTGCCGGGCCAGGCCCTGTCCGGCGAGGGCATAAGGGCGAAACCTGAGCATGGCAGGGGTGTTCAGTACGCGGAAGGTGTGTCTTTGCCCGGTGGCGTTCTGTTCGAAGGTCGCTTTCACACGCGGCGGGACGAACAACGAATCACCCGCCGCGAGCGCCGTCCCGTCCGGGTGTTGACGGCGCAGATCGGCATTGCGCGGGTGATCCCAGAGTGTCTCGCGCGCATGCCCGTAGGCGTAGGCCACACTGTCGACGCTTTCGGTGGCCCCCAGTGTAAGGACGATGCCGTCACCGCCCGGGTCCGATCTGGCATTCATACGGTTTCTCCTTCCCTGGAAGTCGCACTGTGGTCATCTGAAGGCAATCGCGCCGATTCAGCAGGCGATTAAAACCTTAGTAGGTTATGGGCGTTTTGGAAGGAGCTCTGACTTGATGAGGTGCCGGTTGTCATTTTGTAAGCGTTTGGTCGCGGTAGGGCTTCTGGCCGATGGCCAGGCTAGCCGACGCTTAACGTCGGATAGCCAGCTGCTCACATCCTGGCGGCGCGGTAGTGGGGCAATGAACAGGCTTGCCCTCGTCAGTGAGAGTGGCGCGGCTCACCACTGCGGGCAATTACTCTGAGATGCAACGTGGCAGGCTCAAGGCAGCCCCCCGTGGATAGCTGACCCACCAACTGCCGATACAGCTCCTGCCAGGGCGTTTGCGAAGGCGGGATATTCGGTGTCCATTCGAGTCGGCGCCGGGTCATCTCGGCTTCGTCGATCAGCAGGTTCACGGTTCGTGTGTTCAGATCCACTTTCAGGCGGTCGTTGGTTTTCAGCAAGGCCAGGCCACCTCCCACCGCTGCCTCAGGGGACATGTTGAGGATCGACGGGCTCGCCGATGTGCCGCTCTGGCGCCCATCACCGAGGCAGGGCAGGGAGTCGATGCCTTGTTTGATCAGCGCGGCCGGCGGGGCCATGTTCACCACTTCGGCACTGCCGGGGTAACCCACGGTGCCAACACCGCGGATGACCAGGATGCAGCGTTCGTCGATGTCCAACGCCGGGTCGTCGATCCGGGCGTGGTAGTCCTCCGGTCCTTCGAACACGATGGCGCGGGCTTCGAAGCTATCCTCGGCACCGGGTTCGGACAGGTAGGTCTTGCGGAACGCTTCGCCCACCACCGACATTTTCATGATCGCGCTGTCGAAGAAATTGCCGCTGAGCACGATGAATCCGGCACGGTGCTTGAGCGGGGTGTCGAAGGGGTAGATTACGTCGGTGTTGCTGGTCAGGCTGCTGCGCACGATTTCGCCGATGGTCTTGCCGCTGACCGTGGCGCAGTCTTCGTGCAGCCGCCCGGCTTTTTGCAGTTCATGCATGACCGCTGGGACGCCGCCGGCCCGGTGGAAACCTTCACCCAGGTACTTGCCCGCCGGCATGCAATTGACCAGCAGCGGCACGTCCTCGCCGATCCGTTGCCAGTCATCCAGGCTCAGTTCGACGCCCATGTGCCGCGCGATGGCGATCAGGTGTGGCGGACAGTTGCTCGAAGCGCCCAGTGCCGAGGCGACGGCAATAGCGTTCTCGAAGGCCTCGCGGGTCATGATCTGCGAAGGGCGGACGTCTTGCAGCACCAGTTCGCAGATACGCTTGCCGGTGGCATAAGCCATTTGCCCACGTTCGCGGTAGGGCGCTGGAATGCTCGCACAACCGGGCAGCGACATACCCAGGGCTTCGGCCAAGGCGTTCATCGACAAGGCAGTGCCCATGGTGTTGCAGTGCCCCACCGACGGCGATGCCGCAGTGGTCATTTCCATGAAGCCTTCGTAGTCGATCTCGCCGGCGGCCATCAGATTGCGCGCATGCCAGAGCACGGTGCCGGAGCCGATCAACTCGCCTTTGTGGTGACCGTCGAGCATCGGCCCGCCGGACAGGACAATCGCCGGCAGGTCGGTTGTTGCCGCGGCCATCAGGCAGGCCGGGGTGGTCTTGTCGCAACCTGTGGTGAGCACCACGCCGTCCAATGGATAACCATGGAGGATCTCCACCAGCCCCAGGTAGGCCAGGTTCCGGTCCAGCGCCGCAGTGGGGCGGCGCGACTGCTCGGCGATCGGATGCACCGGGAACTCCATGGGAATGCCGCCGGCATCACGAATACCGGCTTTGACCCGTTGCGCCAGCTCCAGGTGATGACGGTTGCAGGGCGTCAGGTCGCTGCCGGTCTGGGCGATGCCGATGATCGGGCGTCCCGATTGCAGCTCTTGGCGGGTCATCCCGTAGTTCATGTAGCGTTCGACATACAGGGCGGTCATGTCGGCGTGGGCAGGATCATTGAACCACTGCTCGCTGCGCAGTCGGCGTTTTGGCGTGTCGGTCATGATTCATTTCTCTCTTGTAATTAGGCGAATCGGCAAACGGTTCTGCGTCAGCGGGCGAGCAACCCCCGGGAGGCGAGATTGCGCAGCAGAGCGCTGACGCCAAAGGTCCAGGGTGCGGCGTCAGAGCTGTGGGTCACCTGGTTATGCAGGCTGCCAAGCAATGGGCTGCTGATACTGACCCGGTCACCCAGTTTGTGGGTAAACCCGCCACCGGCATGATCACGGTCTTCTGTGGGGGCGAACAGGGTACCGAGAAACAGCAGAAAACCGTCCGGGTATTGGTGATTGGCGTTGAGCGTCTGGCCCGCCAGGTCCTGCGGGTCGCGGCTGATCTGGCTCATGGAGCTAGATCCATGCATCCGGTAACCGTCTTCGCCTTGTACCTGCAGATCGACCACGCAGGCCCGCACATCATCCAGGCTGAAGTGCTCGTCGAACAGGCGAATGAACGGCCCGATGGCGCAGGAGGCATTGTTGTCCTTGGCCTTGCTCAGCAGCAGCGCGCTACGGCCTTCGAAGTCCCGCAGATTGACATCGTTGCCCAAAGTGGCGCCGTGGATCTGGCCACGGCTGTTCACCGCCAGCACCACTTCCGGCTCCGGATTGTTCCATTGGGAGCCGGGATGAATGCCGATGCGGCTGCCGCTGCCGACGGCGGCGAGAACCGGTGCCTTGGTGAAGATTTCCGCATCCGGGCCGATGCCGACTTCCAGATACTGCGACCACATGCCCTGTTCGATGAGCAAGGCCTTCAGGCGCATGGCCTGCTCCGAGCCTGGCACGATCGAACGCAAGTTGTCGCCGATCACGCTTTGCACGGTGGCGCGTATGGCTAGGGCTTTCGTTGAGTCGCCGCCGGCCTGTTCCTCGATCACTCGCTCGATCATGCTGGCGGCGAAGGTCACGCCGGCGGCCTTGATGACTTGCAAATCCAGGGGTGGCAACAACGACGGTTTGGACGGGTCGGCGTCGAGGCCGGTGTTGGCCAGCAGGGCCTGGACAGTGGTGATGAAGGTACCGGGTGTCTGCCGCACCGCAGCCAGTGGTGATTCTGTTTCCAGCAAGTCACTCAAGGTCGCAAAACGCTCCGACAGATCAAACACCCCGTCGCTGCGCAGCACAATGGGCGAAGGTCCGGCAATCCGGCCCGGCACCCAGGCGCGACCAATCAGGGTTCCGGCCACGCCATCGACCGGCAGGGTATTTTCGGGAGTAAGCAGTAGCGACATGGAAAGGTTTCCTGATTCGTAAAGCCTTCACGCTAGGGTGGGTGGTCGATAAACTCCAATGAGATATATTCAGTATTTGATAACGTCAGGTTATTGCTGATCCGAGGAACGCCCATGTCAGACCTGTCCTTTTCCAGCTTCTGCGGCTGGCTCAAATTTCGCCACCTGATGTTGATCGATACCTTGGGGCGCACACGCAATATGCATTTGGCTGCCCAGCAGATGAACCTGAGTCAGCCGGCCATCAGCAAGATGCTCAAGGAAATAGAAAGCCTGCTGGGCTTTGCATTGTTCGAACGGCTGCCCCGAAGCATGCCGCCCACGGCGCTGGGGGAGCATGTGTTGCGTTATGCGCAAATCGCCTTGAATGATGCACGTTCGTTCGTTGAGCAAATCAGCAGCCTGCGCGAGGGCGGTCACGGTTATCTCAAGGTCGGCGGGATTTTCGCCGCCACGGCGGTGGCCTTGCCCGAGGCGATCCTGCAGATCAAGCAAAGGTGGCCGCTGCTATCGATTGAAGTCGTTGAGCAGACCAGTAACCATTTGATGGAGATGCTCGAAGAAAAAAACCTTGATCTTGCGGTGGCACGCTTTACCGATCAAAGCCAGCAGCAACGCTATGACTTCCAGGCGTTGGCCCCGGAGCCGTTCTGCATCGTGGTCAACAGCCGACATCCGCTGGCAAACGCGGGGCCCACTTCCTTGCAGCAACTGGTGGACCTGCCCTGGATTCTCTACCCGGTAGGCACACCGATTCGTGCACGCATGGAACTGGCCTTTGCCGAGGCCGGGGTGGGGATGCCGCGCAATACCATCGACACCATCTCTATGCAGACTTTCCTCCAGGTTCTACAACGCGGACCCATGATCGGCATGCTGCCCAATGCCATGGTCAACCCGCTGCTGGAAAGCGGCCAGTTGATAACCCTCGATACGCCCTTGCACCTGGTGCCGCAGGATTACGGCATCCTCACGCGCAAGGGTGAGCAACTGGTGGGGGCGGCGCTGGAGTTCGCTGACATTCTCAAGGAAAACGCGCGTCTGGCTGCCACATCGTCCACTCAAGAAAGTCGGTGAATCTGCGGGAGCAAGGCTTGCCCGCGATGCCGGCGCCTCGTACTCGCTGACCGCGTCGTCTTCATCGCGGGCAAGCCTTGCTCCCACAGATAAATCTCCTCGGCACAAGTTCGGCACCGGCCGATGGTTATCTTGATAACGACTCGTTATCAGTTAATCCAAAAATGCCATTGGGAAAGAATCAATTCCCGACAGTAGAGTGACCCACTCAATAAAAACAATCAGGCATGCCCACATGCCCAGGGGTGACCTCATGCAAACCGTATCCGAGCATTTACCCGCGCAGTCGCAAGCCAGTGAACTCGATTTTGAGGACCGGACCTACCGCAAGGTTATCTGGCGCATCCTGCCGGTCCTGCTCTTGTGTTACATGGCCGCCTACCTCGACCGGGTGAACATCGGTTTTGCCAAGCTCGATATGCTCAACGAGCTGCAATTCAGCAACACCGTGTATGCCTTGGGCGCCAGTATGTTCTTCTGGGGCTATTTTCTCTTCGAAGTGCCCAGCAACCTGTTGCTGCATCGCTTTGGCGCACGGTTCTGGATCGCCCGGATCATGCTCAGTTGGGCGGTGATCTCCATGGCCGTGGCCTACACCGTGCCGCTGGCGGCCTTCTTCCACCTCGAATCGAGCACGATGTTCTACGTGCTGCGTTTCCTGTTGGGCATCTGCGAAGCGGGCTTTTTCCCTGGCGTGATTCTCTACCTCAATTACTGGTTTCCGACCCACCGGCAGAGCCGGGTGATGTCCGGCTTCCTGCTGGCACTGCCGGTCAGTCTGACCTTGGGTGGCATTCTCTCCGGTTGGCTGATGAACAGCATGCAAGGGGTGCAAGGCCTGTCCGGCTGGCAATGGATGCTGCTCATTGAAGGCATCCCTTCGATCATCATGGCGTTTGTGGTGATCGTCTGTCTGGCCGACAACATCGATAAAGCCAAATGGCTTAGCGTCGCGGAAAAAGCCATGCTCAAGGCCAATCTGCAAACCGACAACCAGGGCAAGGCCACACGGCTGAGCGAAGTGTTTTTCAACCCTCGGGTGTGGTTGCTGGTGCTGATTCTGCTGACCTTCAATACCGGCTTCTACGGCCTGGCGTTCTGGATGCCCTCGATCATCAAGAGCACCGGTATCACGAACAGTTTGCACATCGGTTTGCTGACCGCCATCCCGTACTCGGTGGCAGTTGTGGCGATGCTGCTCAATGCCCGGCACTCCAACCGCACCGGTGAGCGGCGCCTGCACGCGGCGATCCCGGCGTTCATTGGCGGCGTCGGCTTGATCCTCAGTGCCTTCTTCGCTGACAACCTGGTGTTGTCCGTGCTTTTCCTCAGTGTCTCCGCCTCGGGAATCCTCAGCTTGATGCCGATTTTCTGGACCTTGCCGGGGACCGTGCTGTCGGGCGTCGCCGCCGCGGCCGGCATCGGCATGATCAACGCCATCGGTAACCTGTCGGGGTTCACCGGTTCGATGATCACCGCCGTGGCGGAAACCCTCACGGGCAACATCAACAACGGCACCTATGTACTCGCCCTGTGTCTTTTGGTCAGCGGCGGACTGATCCTGGCCATCCCTGCCTCGATGCTCGGCAGGACTCCCAAGCACGCCGACACGGCAGTGCAACTGGAGACTGCATGAATCTGCAAAATAAGCGGGTGTTGGTGACGGCAGCGGGGCAGGGCATTGGTTTGGCCAGCGCCATTGCTTTCGCCCGAGCCGGCGCCGAGGTGTTCGCCAGTGACATCGATATCCATGCCCTCACTGGCATTGAAGGGATTACTGCCATCAACCTGGACGTCACGTCGACCGTTGCCATCAGCGCTGCCTGCGAGCGTATCGGTGGGCTGGACGTGCTCTTCAATTGCGCCGGTTACGTTCACAGCGGCAACATCCTGGAGTGCGACGAAGCCGCCTGGGCGCGTTCGCTGGACCTCAACGTCACGGCCATGTACCGGATGATCCGCGCATTTCTGCCAGGCATGCAGGCGCGGGGCGGCGGTTCGATCATCAACATGTCGTCGGTGGCCTCCAGCATCAAAGGCGTGCCCAACCGTTTTGCCTATGCGGCCAGCAAGGCGGCGGTAGTGGGCTTGACGAAGGCTGTGGCTATCGACTTCGTCACTCAGGGCATCCGTTGTAACGCCATATGCCCTGGTACCGTGGACTCGCCGTCGCTCCGACA
The DNA here is from genome assembly GCF_009831705.1 of Pseudomonas sp. PICF6. Classification (NCBI taxonomy): domain Bacteria; kingdom Pseudomonadati; phylum Pseudomonadota; class Gammaproteobacteria; order Pseudomonadales; family Pseudomonadaceae; genus Pseudomonas; species Pseudomonas sp. PICF6. Next base: position 408,875 of record NZ_WUUD01000035.1, read on the forward strand.
GCGCATCGCGACCCAGGCTGCGCAACAAGGTGTGGATGAGACACAGGTTTACCGGCAGTTCCTCGAACGTCAGCCCATGGGCCGTATCGGCAGTACCGAAGAAATCGCGCAGTTGGCCGTGTACCTGGGCAGCGATGCGTCGAGCTTCACCACCGGTGGCGTGCATGTTATCGATGGCGGCATGAGTATCTGAACCCGGTTTTCACTTTGAATCTGAACAGGAGAACTCCATGAAACTGTTGCGTTACGGCGAGAAAGGTTCGGAGAAACCCGGCCTGCTGGATGCCGATGAGCAGATCCGCGACTTGTCGGGCCATGTGCCGGACATCGCCGGACAGGCCCTGGGCCCGGACAGCCTGGCAACACTCGCAGCCCTCGATCCGTACAGCCTGCCCCTGGTTGCCGGCCAGCCTCGGATCGGTGCCTGTGTCGGGCAGGTCGGCAAATTCATCTGCATCGGCCTGAACTATGCCGACCATGCGGCCGAGTCGAACATGGAGGTGCCGAAAGAGCCGATCATCTTCAACAAGTGGACCAGCGCCATCTGCGGACCGAACGACGACATCCAGATCCCGCGTGGCTCACTCAAGACCGACTGGGAAGTCGAACTTGGCGTGGTCATCGGTAAAGGCGGTCGTTACATCGACGAAGCCAACGCCCTGGAGCATGTCGCCGGTTATTGCGTCATCAACGACGTGTCAGAGCGTGAGTGGCAACTGGAGCGCGGCGGCACCTGGGACAAGGGCAAAGGCTTCGACACCTTTGGCCCTCTTGGACCCTGGCTGGTGACCCGGGACGAAATCGCCGACCCGCATACGCTGGATCTGTGGCTGGAGGTCGACGGGCACCGCTATCAGAACGGCAATACCCGGACGCTGATCTTCAGCGTGCCGCAACTGATTGCCTACCTGAGCCGCTGCATGAGCCTGCAACCCGGCGACGTCATCTCGACCGGCACACCCCCCGGTGTAGGCTTGGGCATCAAGCCCCACCCGGTGTTCCTACGGCCGGGCCAGACCATGCGCCTGGGGATCGAGGGCCTGGGTGAACAGCGTCAAGTCACGGTACAGGCGGACTGACGGC